>JAJPIP010000097.1 GCA_021324655.1 Pseudomonadota bacterium | reverse complement strand
GGCCCAGTAGTCCCGGCCGTCATGGGGGAAGTAGCGCAAGGGGGCATCGCCCTGGGTGACCAGGACGCGGAAGGCGTCGTTGTAGGTGGCGCCGGCGTCGCGGCCGCCGTTGATCTGGTCGTAGATGTAGCCGGGGGAGAACTTGCGCCAGTGGCGGCGCTCGCGCTGGGTGATCTCCTCGATGGTGGCGAGGGTCTGGGCGACGCAGGAGGAGCTGGTGCCCTGGTTGTGGATGCGGACGATATAGCGGACCAGGGAGAAGTGGGGCGGGAGAGCACCGCCGTTGATGGGAGAGACCTTGATGGGGCGGGGGAGCCGGCCGAAGTGGTAGCCGCCGCGGGCCAGGACGGTGGCGGTGCCGCCCAGGGTGAGGGCCAGGACGGCGCCCAGCGTCCCCCAGAGGGCCAGGTGATGCTGCCAGTGTTTCTTCAGATGGGCTTTGAGGCGGGTTCCGCCGGCGCGCAGATCGGTCGAGAGCTGGTGGAACACTAGAGCTCCTCCTTGGGGATCTTTTTGACGGGGATGTAGCGCGTCTTGGTGGGATCGGGCTTGCCCTGCTTATTCAGGTGCGTGTGCAGCCGTTTGCGGAGTTTCTCGGCGATCTCCGGGTCGTCCTGGGCTTTCTCGGCCAGTTTCCGGAGGCGATCGATGGCCTTCTGGTCGCCCGCCATCAGGCTTCCTCGGCGGGCATGGTGCTGGGTGTCAGCGCGCCCGGGATGGCCGGCGCCTGGTAGTCCTCGAGGCGGCCCGCCATGGCGCTGCCGGTCCGGGTGAAGGTGTGGGGGACGGGCTTGTCGGGATCGAGCTTTTCGAGGATGGCGGTCTGCTGGCGGTTGATGTGGAGGAGGAGACTGACCTCCTCGGCTTCGAGCTCGTCGCGGGCGTGATCGCGGGCGGCGGCGCGGTTCTGGGACATGAGGATGATGGGGGCGGCGTAGAAGGCCTGGGTGGAGAAGACCAGGTTGAGGAGGATGAAGGGATAGGGGTCCCAGTGGCGGACGAGGGCGCTGACGTTGAGGGAGATCCAGACCAGGATGAAGAGCGTCATGACGCCCAGGCCGCGCCAGGAGCCGAGGATGGCGGCCACGCGATCGGCCATGCGGTCGCCGAGGGACGCCGGGATGTGGATGTGGCTGCGGTTCATCGTTGCCTCGTGAGGGTGAGCACGTAGCGGTCACCGCCGGCCATGGTGCCGCGGGGCGTGAGGGACGTGATGAGATAGCGGGTGGCCGGCTCGTTGGCGAGGAGGGACTGGGGCGCGGCGTAGAGCGCGCTCCGGATCTGCTGGAGGGTCATGTCGGTGCCCGCGACCATGCAGAGGACGTCGGCGCCGGGGGCATGGCCCTGGGGATCGGCATAGGCGGGATCGAGATCGGCGTTGGGATGCCAGAGGGCGTTGACGGTCAGGGTGGTGGTGCCGCCTCCGGCCTGGCGGAGGGTGAAGACGACGGGCTGGGTGCGGCCTTCCCAGATGGTGGCGAGCTTGGCCTGGATGTGGGCGATGTTGCGGGGCGTGAGCGGCATGAAGCTACGCGCCCTGCGGGCCGTTCGTCTCGTCCGTGGGGGCCGTCAGGGGCAGCGGGGGCGCGTCATGGGTGCTGGACGTCGTTGAGACGGGGACAAGGGTGGCAGAGGGCGTTGTCGGGGTCACGGGGACGGGTCTGGCGGGGACCGCCGGCATGGCGGGGACCGGCGTGACCGGAGCCGGTGTGACCGGGCCGGTGGCCGGGACGAACTCACGGAGGGTGGCGCCGACGCCGGTATCGCTGCTGGCGAGGGTGCGCGCGCCGGAGTAGAGGCCACTCGCCGAGAGGCCGAGGGCGATGCCGGTGACGACGGCGGGCATCCAGGTGACATGGCCGCCGTAGAGCTGGGCCAGGGAGCCCAGGATGCCGAAGGCGACGGCCATGGCGGGGGCGAAGCGGGAGGAGAGCCCGAGCTGCTTGGTGACCTCGGTGAGGCCGACGATGGCGGGGACGAGCGCGATGCCGAAGATGAGGGTCTGATTCACGATCGGTCCTTTCCGGACAGGCACGGGGGCCTGTCGCTACATCAGTGCTTGGTGTCGCCGAAGGCGCGGCTGACGGCGGGGGGCAGGGGAGGATCGGCGATGTGCTTGTTTTGCCAGGTGGAGTTGTGGGGGGTGGGATTGAGGACGAAGAGCTCTTTGGGCCCCTTGGGCGTCTTCGCCTTGTGGGCTTTGCGGGTCTTGCCGCCGTGGGAGACGGAGATGTGCCCTTTGTGGCTCTTGCCCTTGGGGACTTTGTGGCGTTTGCTCTTGGTGGGGGCGGCGCCGGGCGGGAAGAGGGTGCCGAGGATGGGGGTGCCGCTGCCGGCGCCGGCCGAGCTGGAAGAGCGCTTCTTGCGGCTGTCGGCGCGCAGCGCGTCGTCGTTCCAGGGATCGATGCTCATCTAGGCGCCTCCCGGACGCGGACAGGGCCGCGTCCCTACGTGATCACTCGGGCGCTTGCTGCCGGGGCTCATCTAGGCCTCCACCAGGAGGACGTGGAGGAAGTACTGGAGCTCGCCGTCGCCGGCGGCGCGGACATCGGCGATGGTCTCGGTGAGCTCGTCGAAGTGGACGGACCAGGCCGCGCCCTGGGGATCGGTGAAGGCGAGGACGGTGGCGACCTTCTGGTAGCTGGTGTGGAGGGCATCGCGGTACTGCTGCCCGGTGGCGCTGACCAGGTTGCCGGTGAAGTCGCGCATGGCCTGGAAGGCGACGACGACGAACGACCATTCCCGTTTGCCCGGTCCCATGTCGAGGTAACGCTCCCCGGCGCCGGTGCTGCCACTGGCCGCGGTGCGGGTGTGCTCCGCTCTCCGCACGCGGGGCCGGGCCAGGGTGTAGGAGTTGGGCTCGATGAGATAGCCCTGGCCGTCGAGGATGAGATGACAGTCGGTCCCGATGGTCGGCATGGATCAGAAGAGCGGGAGCAGGAGACCGGCGATGTCGTTCTGGCCGGCGGTGAGGGGATGGAGATCGGAGGAGGACTGGAAGCCGAGGGCGTGGCCCTGGCCGCCCCACTTGCGGTGGATATCGGCCAGCGCCCCATCGAAGCGGAGGGCGGCGCGGTAGAGGACGTCGTGCCACTGGTAGGCGGTCCGCGAGTTGGCGAAGGCGTGCTTGCAGTCGTCGAGGGTGGTGTCGGGGTAGGAGGGAATGACGAAGAGGAAGGAGCAGTTGGGGTTGTCGGCGCGGAGCGCCTTGCAGATCTCGTAGAGGCTCTGCTCGACGGTGGCGAGGGCGTTGTTGCCGTTGATGTCGTTGGTGACGAGCTCCAGGATGGCGAGATCGGCGGCGGCCTGGTGGGGGTTTCTGGCCGCCTGGAGGGTGGTGGGATTGGCGCGGAAGTCGTAGAGGGCGGTGCCGGAGGCGCCGTAGCGGATGGTGGCGACCCCGGTGCCGCCGGTGCCGGCGCCGCCGCTCCCCGCGTAGGTGGCGGCGCCCATGATGGCGGCGGTGGCATTGGCGGACTGCCAGCCCCAGGCGAAGGTGTGGATGCCGAGGGCCAGCCCGGAGAAGGAGATCCGCTTGATGGTGCTGGACGCCGTGTTGGTGACGGTGACGGTGGCCCCGCCGTCGAGGGAATACTGCCAGGTGGACCCGTTGGCGGCGAAGGAATCCCAGTAGAGGATGTCGAAGGCGGTGCAGGCGTAGGGGGTGGTGAAGGTCTGGGAGGCGTTGCTGGCGGTGGAGGAGGAGTACCACCAGGGGCCGTAGCCCTCGCCGGAGTAGGTGGTCAGGGTGGCGCCGTTCTGGGCGCCGGACCAGCCGCGGCCGTTGACCGCCTGGGACCAGCCGAAGACGCCGGGCCAGTAGTCGCCCCAGAGGCCGTGGCGGGCGACCAGGAGCCGCTGGATCTGCTCGGGGAAGGCGACGGCGTTGGAGGAGTTGACGCCGGCGGCGATGGAATCGCCGAAGACGGCGATGTTCATGGGGGCGGTGCCGGCGTTGGCCTTGGCGGCCTGGTAGCCGTCGTCCCAGCCGGGCGGGGTGATGAGGTAGTTGGCGGATCCGCTCACTTGCCCACCGCCTTCACCGCAAACGTGAAGGAGGGCGTGGTGCCGGCGACGGTCCAGCGGATGCGGATGGTGTTGCCGAAGGGGCCGGCGGTCGATCCGAGGCCGAGGGCCAGGGTGTACTGGCCGGCGGCGGTGATGTTGGCGGGGCCGAGCTGGGCCAGCTGGTACCAGGTGGTGCCGCCGTCGTCGGAGGTATCGACGAAGACGTTGAGCTGCGGGGTGGTGCCGGAGGCGGCGGTGACGTTGAGGAAGAGGAGGAGCTCGTCGAGGTTGCCGCAGCCGTAGGCGGCGGAGGAGCCGCCGGCGGTCTGGGCGGCGGAGGCCTGGAGGGTGGCGGTGACGGGATTGCGGTAGATGAAGAGGCCGCCGTTCCACTGGCCGATGGTGGTGACGCCATCGGGGCCGTAGAGGCTGACGGGGAGACTGCCTTTGTCCTGATCGTTGATGGAGACGGCGTCGAGCGTGGTGCGCATGGTCACTCCTATGCGGACAGGGACGGGGCCCTGTCCCTACCGAATGGGGACACCGCTGATGACGGTGATGAGGATGAGGGTGATGATGAGGGCGGTGACCCAGATGGTGCCGATGAGGAAGATCTTTTCGAGGAGCTCGTCGAGGGTCATGCCGGCCGCCTCCTGTCTTTGGGGCGCCAGGCGCGGCGGAGCTCCTCGTCACCGGGCATGACGCGGTGCTCGAGCCGCGGCTCGGTGGTGGCCTTGACGCGGACGACGACGCACATGTCCTTCTCGCAGTTGGGGCAGAGGGGTGGGGAGGCGAGGGAGTCGAGCTCGGCCCGGGAGCGGGCGGAGCAGCCCATGCAGTGGAGCTCGGCGCGGAAGGTTTTCTTGGGTGGCATGGCGGTGGCGCCTCCGGGCTCGGACGGGGACGGGTCCCCGTCCCTACGGGTAGAGGGGAGGGGCCGGCGATCGGCCTGCAAGGACCGACCGCCGGCAGTGATCAAGGGGCGGGCGCTCGGCCAGGAGAGACAACCGAGACAGCCCTGGTGGTATGCAGTTCGGGATCAGTTGTTGCCGAGGTAGAAGCCGCGGTAGTCGACGACGGCGCCGCCGTACTCGTGGCGGACCTTGTAGGAGATGGTGTCCTGGGAGAAGTTGAGGCCGTAGAGCGGCATGTCCTGGATGAGCAGGACGGGGTTGGCCTGGCCGCCGACGAAGCCGACCTCGACGGTGTCGATGACCCGCGGATCGGCGATGGCGATCCAGACGGTGGTGGAGGCGGGGCCCGACGAGAGGTTATTGAGCTGCGGCGAGACGATCGGCTCGGCGTAGCCCATCATGGGGTTGATGTCGTTGTTGTTGCCGCCGGGCAGACCCGCCGACTTGAGGATGGTCATGGCGGTGAACTCGAGATCCGGGGGGACCAGGAGGTAGCGCGGCTTGAGGCCGATGGGCTTGCCCGCCATGTTGGTCTGCTTGCGCATCTTGACGACGGCGGTCTGCAGCGCCGAGGAGCTAAGGGCCGCACCACTGTTGGCGGTGCCGAGGTTGGCGGCGACGACGCCGGTGTTGCCGTGGTTGACGGAGTCGAAGAGGGGATGGCTGTCGTAGATGTTGCCGAAGGCGGGGGCCAGGAGGTTGTAGACGAACTCGGCCAGGGTGAAGGCGGCGGCCACGGCGAGCTTCTGGGGGATCTGCTTGATGGCGTAGAGATCGTCGTTGATGATGGTCTCGCGCGTCACCTGGACCAGATTGCCCCGCTTGGTGGCGCTGTAGGTGGCCTGGGTGTCGGAGAGGGTGAGCGTGGTGTAGGCGGCATCCTCGGCGACGGTGGAGAGGGAGCCGAAGGCGCCGAGGCGGATCCGGTTCTGCTGCTTGAAGTCCTTGATGGCGACCACCGACGTGAACTTCTGCCACTCGGAAGGCCACGCCTGGTAGTCCATGAGGAGGCGCTTGTTCATGGACGTGCCCAGGAGATAGCTGAAGGTGGCGTTGGTGACGTCGGCCTCGCGAAGGAGGGCTTCACTCTCCGACAGGTTGCCGCGCGCCACCTTGGCCCGCAGTCCCGAGCTGTAGGCTTCGAGGATGGGGCGATCGGCGCCGCCGGTCTGGCCGATATCGACGCCGGTGGCGACGCGGAAGGCCTCGCGGATGCCGGAGAAGCGGGGGACGGAGCGGGCGGCGTCCGACTCATGGATGTCGAAGAGGGCATCGAAGGCGGCCTGGACCTGGTCGTACTCGGACATGCCGACGCTGATGGCCTTCTCGTAGCCGCCCATGCCGGTGACCTGGCCGGCGCTGGTGAGGGCGGCGAGCGTTTCCTTCTCGTCGGTGATCGCCGCGTCGAGCTGCTCGATCAGCTCGGCGTGCCAGCCGGCATCGGCGAAGCGCTTGTGGAGCTTCTTGCTGACCGGCTCGGGGAGATTCGCCTCGGCGATCTTGGCGTGGACGACGCGCTGGGCGCGCTCGTTGTCTCGATCGCGCTGCAGCTGCTCGACGAGCTGGGAGATGCGCGCGTTGGGATCGGGCTGCTGGGCCTGGGCGGGATTGAGGATGGATTGGACGCGGGCCAGCTCCTCGCGGGCCTGGCGGAGCTCGGCGGCCTGGGCTTCGACGAGGGAGGCGAGGCCGGGATCGGGCGCCGGCTGGTTTGCTTCTTGCTGCGGGGTGGCGTCAGTCATGGAAGTTGTGTCCTTCTGGTATTGGGGGCCGTCACCTGCCGGGGTGGCGGCCCCGTCTGATTGGAGGATGCGTTCGACGGTCCCGCCGGCGGCGGGGCGCGTCACGATATCGACGGAGGAAACGCGGTGAATGGCTTTGACGGTGCGCGGCCGGCTGCGGGCATCCACTTCGCCGTCGGCGTCGATGGAGACGCCGCAGAGATCGGGATAGCGGGCGGCTTCCTGGAGGAGATGGAAGAGCCAGTCGTTGCCGGGGACCAGGTGGAGCTGGGCGCGGAGGCGGCCGGCCTCGTCGAAGTGGACCTGGCGGTAGTGGCCGACGAGATCGCGCACCGAGCGCTCGGGGAGATCGCCGGGCTTGGGATGATCGGCGAAGGCGCGCACCCCCTCGAAGAGGGGCGCGGCCTCGCGGAGGACGGCGGGGGCATAGGCGTTGCCGTTCTTGGAGGTGCCGGCGCGGATGAGGGTGACCTCGACGACGTGCTTGCCGTCGGGAGAGACGGTGGCCTCGAGGAGATCGGTGGCCTCACGGAGGGATTCCGTCACGGCCGCGGGCCGCCCCTCGCCGAGCCACTCACGGGGGATCATGTCGGTCGCTCCCAGGGCTCTGGCACGGGCGAGAATGTGCGTCTTCGCCTGCTGCTCGTCCCGGGCGCGGCCGACATCCATGATGGCGTTGTGGAGATCCTCGCGATCGGCGATGGGGAAGGAGCCGTCGGGCAGGGCTTTGCCCTGCTCCGCCATGGCCTGGCGGTCCTCGGCGGAGTATTCACGTTCTTGTAGCGGGGTCTCTTGTGGGCCCCGGTTCGTGTCGTTCGTGTCGTTCGTCATGGGGACACCAGGGGAAGGGAGCGGCGGCCGTCGGGATGGGGGAGGCGGCCGGCGCGCTCGTCGAGGATGCGGCGGATGGTGCGGGCGGTCTGGAGCAGCTCCTGGGCGGTCTCGGTGGGGAAGGCGGGGAGATCGGCCCGCTCGCAGCGGGTGAGGATGGTCTTGAGGACGGCATCCTCCTGGCGGCGGAGATACTGCTCGTCGACGCTCATCGCCGGCCTCGGGGATTCACGTCGGGGTTGGTGACGGCATAGAGATCCCGGCTCCAGCCGGGGGTGGGGATCTCCAGGCCGAGGCCCATCTGGTTGTAGTGGGCGGGCTCGGAGGGCAGATCGTAGGACTGGATGCCACGATCGGGCGGCGGGGGCACGGCGGCCGCCGGCGGGGCGTTGGGGACATCCCGGCTGTCGACGCCGCTGGGGACGGTCTCGCCGCCGTGGGAGGGATGGGCGCGATAGTCGATCTGGTCCATCAGAAGCCGATGCGCTCGCCCATCTCGCGGTCGGCGGGGATGGCCTGGCCGCCGAGGCCGGCGCCGGTGGTGCCGCCGGTGAAGGTGGCCGGGGACGCTGATCGGTCCTGGGCGTCGCCGCCGGCGATGTGATCGATGGCGGCCATGTCTTGCTGGGGGCCCTGGGGTCCGACTTCACAGCCGTACTGCGGAGTACTCATGCTTTGTGTCCTTTCTTGTCGGCCTTCTTGACGACGTGGGTGGTGGCGGCGGGGACGCGGACGGCGGTCTTGCCGATGATGTGGGGGCGGCCGTGGGCGTCCTCGTCGGTGCGCTCGACGATGATGGCGTGGTGCTCACCGCCGTAGACGGTGTGGACCTCGTCCCCTTTCTCGATGGGGGTGCCGTGCTTGTCGTGGGCGTGGGTCATGAGAGCTCCTCCGGGCGGAATGAATCGAAGGGGGTGACGGGAATGGCGGCGGCGGGGGTCTGGTCGTAGCCGGCGATGTTGGGGACGATGCGGTGCAGGAGCTGGTCGTTGGCGCGGTCGTCGCGGAAGGAGTAGTCGCGGGATGTTTGCTCCTCGATGGGGGGCTCGGGGGTATCGCTCGACCAGCCCTGCCGCTGGGCGGCGATCTGTTCGAGCTCGGGGGAGCAGCTGCCGATGGATTGGAACTCTTGGCTCATGGGGGTTCCTTTCAGGTCGATGGCGCATAGCCTACGCGCTGCCGCGGCGGGCCGATAGTGTCATCCCGCCTTATATTTGGGACATATGTCCCACAAATAGATCCGCCTGTTACATAGGCACACCCAGCGGCGTTCTACGGCTGAGAGCCATTGGAGGTGCCAGAAATGTCGCGGATCGTGCTCCCCCTGGGAATCATCCTGACCGCCGCCACGGCGATGGCGTTCTCCCCGGTACGAGCCGCCTCCCCATCGCGGCTCGTCACGTCGGCCTCAGGACACGGCGTCCGCCTCACCGTCTCCTTCCCGCGGCACCCCTATCCGCTGGGACAGGAGGCCGTCGCCGCGGTGCGCCTCACCAACCTGACCGGTCGGCCGATTCCCCTCAAGGGCGATCCCTTCATCTGCCTCGGCGCCAATCCGGCCGTCATTCCCGTCACTGCCGACGGCCGGACCTCATATCCCAACCCAGATCCGGGTCCCTACTGCCCGATGCACCCCACCCACGCAATTCCCGCCCGGCGCACTCTCGTCACCACCATCCACTTCACCCTCGGCCGCCCCTGGGTCGTCGGGCAGGTGACCATCCTGCTCGCGTCACGCCATGGCGCCGCGTTCACCCTGCGCACGCCCCTGCTGCGTCTCCCCACCAGAGGCAACGCCGTGATCCCGCCCTGCCACATCCATCAGGGCTACCCCGCCGGCTACTGCGTCGACCCACCGAACGTGATGAGCATTCCCGGAGGCTGGCTGTTCCAGAACAGTCTCATCGGCTGGCGTGCCAGTTACCGCCGTTACGGTGACGTCATCGTCAAAGCCGCCGCCGCCAACCCAATGATCAACGATCGGGTACCGGAAACGGTGTACGGCCAGATCCTCGTGGGCGGCAAGCCGGTCTCCGGCATCCGCATGACAGCCGTCTGGCGCTACCGGGGCGGCATGAAAGTGTGCCGCCCCTTCGCCGGCGCCCATGGCATCGCGTCGTGCTCGGAACCGGCTCTGGCCTTCCAGTCACAAGACAATCAGCGCATCCCGATCGAGGTCGCCTTCGCCTACCATCACCGGACGTACACCGTCCAGACAACCTACGAAGCGTCGGTGGACTGAGTCACGACCTCAGGGCTGGCCTTGATCAAGCCGTAGGGCGGGGACCGCGGAGCGCAGCGGAGCAGCGTCCCGCCGCCTCCGTGTGACGGGCGGAACTTTCTTCGAGGATGCCGGGCCCTGCCGGGGAGACAGCGGCGCACATTCGAGGCTGTGACCTCCCCGGCCACGGCGGCCTCACCATCGTCATTGCGGTGAGCCGCCATGCCAGGCGAGACACGCTCCATGTTCGCGCCGACCTCGGTAGAGTGATGACCTCAGTTCGTCTCGGCCCCATAATCCCAACTCCGGCACCCCTGCTTGCTCGGCACCTCGACGTTCACGAAGAAGTTCGTCTCGTCCCTACCCGGGAACTCATACGTGCCGTTGCCGGAGCGCGCTCGCTCCACCACCGGTCCGGCCCAGAACCTGGCCGTGTTCCCCGTTCGCGGGGCCATGAAGATCGTGAACCGCAGCGAGCCTGCTCTGGTGAGGTGGCACCCGTTCCAACGGAACCAAATGTTCCACGGCTGGTTCCCGGCTATATCCTCGTAGGTAGAAACCACACTACTGCCGTGCTGCCCTCGGGTGGTGTAGCTACTCGCGTCTGACGGCGCCGGACCGGCTCGCCATACCGTGCCGGAGCTCCCCCTCAGACTGATGCCGGTGCTCACTCGCTGCACCACTGTTCGTCCCGGCGCCCATGCCACGCTCAGCCAGACGAGCAGCGCGACACCGCCTCCGATGACCAATGCGACGACCCACCTCATCGTCTTCTTGCGCCTCCGATCACCAAACATAACGCGCAGTGTGCGCCTCCGTGACCAGGACATCTCTGTGGGATGCATTTATGAGAGGCCGTGTGCGTGCGGATAGACAGGACTTGCTTGTGCTTCACGATACAGACAAACCCCCGGGGTCTGACGGCGCGGCCCCAGGGAGCGTCCTAATGGAACCGGAACCACACCTGCCAACCGGAAGGTGTGCGCGCCACGAACCATTGCGCCCCGTACATGTCGTTGCTCGGCGCCAGGCGGGGAAACTCCATGAGAACCAACCACGATCGATTGGCAACCGTCACGCCGCACTGATGGATAGCAATCTGCCGGAGCAACCTGCCCGATGAGCCCAGCGTCTGATAGCTTCCCGGCCGAAGTGAGACCAATAGAGATATCTCATATCCCTGGCGCTCGGACGGTGTGTAGACGCGCTTGACGTCCTGACGCACGACCTTCAGGACACTTTCGGGAGCGGTCGAGCCGAAAGGAAGCGAAGTCGGACAGGTAATGCGGGGGAACGGAGCGGTTCGCGCCGTCGCCACGGACGGCATCACCACAGCGGTCATCACAACGATGCCGCAGAGCGCAAGACGGCAAGTCACATTCATCACTCCCTCCTGGGTGTTGCTCCACCGAATTAACGCCACTGCCTCACCGCTGGTTACCGGTGAGGGTCCGAAGGATGGGAAGGAAGGCCTCCGTTCGCGGAATAGGGGGGTGGCCGTGAATGGGCGTGAGGCCAAGGAAACAGAAACCTCCCCGGATTCGTAACAGTCCTCACCCGAACTGTCGGCATTCTCGCGTACCGAGTGCGTGCTGCCGTCGGCGCTGTCAGTACCACGCCGGCGCTGCTATGCGCCGGCACGCTCTCGTCCGGATCGGACCTGTGACACAATCGGCCCTCTGTCTGTTAATTCACTGAAGGGACAAGGAGCAGTCGCGTGGCGCGTTCCATCCGATGGTATGCCGTCTTTGTTGCGTCGGCCCTCGTTGCCGTCGCTGGCATCGTCCTCGCCGCCGCCCTGATAACACCTCCCCGCACGGCCTGTGCCTGCGGCATCGCTCCGGGTCCGAATCAAGCCTACGTCGGTCAAACGGTACCGCTTCCCGGCGGATTGACCATCACCTTGATATCGCTGCGGCGCAACCGACAGGGCCATGTCGTCACCCTGCGGACCACCTGGGTCGTGAAAAACCGGGCCGCCGGTTCCCGCGCCCTCGCCCTCACCATCTCCGCCCTCCCACAGGCAACCGGGCGGTCCGTGCACCGGACATTCAGGGGCCGCCTACGCCGGGACGGACACAGCACGATCGTTCTGCGAACGCGGGTTCCCGCCGAGCCGCTACAGAGCGTCGTGTTCACAGCCCGGAGCGGATCGTCTACGGTGGTGTGGTCCCAACCAACGTGACTCGCACCACAAGTGTTCCCAAGATGGGCACGGCCAACATCATGGTCGACGACAAGACCGGAGGCGTGCTCTTCAGCAGCGTGTGGGCGCAGCCGGGCGTAGAGGGGCGAATCGAGTGGTAACCAGTGGGCAGGACGAAGCGATACGTCACACTGGGAATCTCCCTATTCGGGCTCATCCTGGGAGCACTCATCGGCCTTCGGCTGTGGATCGGCTGGTCATCCCCGGGCCTCCAGCTGGTCATACCTATCCTGTTGGGCGGTGCGGCGTTGGTCCTGACGCTGCGGCAACGGAGAGAGCGTCTGACGCTCCCTGAGCTGTAACTTTCGTCGCCGGCCGACGTTCCATAGACATGAGGATAGGGAACCTCGGCATGCCAGCGGCAGTTTCTGCGCTGGCTACCGTGGTGATCCTCTCCGGTGCGGGCGCTACGGCGGCGTCTCCTCGACCCGGCCACACTGCTCATTCAGCCGCTCGACCGATGCCGTGCTCCGCGTCGCAGCTTCAAGCGCGGGCCGCCTGGGAGGGAGCGCCCGGCATGGTGATCGGTGGGATCGTGCTCACCAATGTGTCGCATCGCCCCTGCATATTGCGCGGCCATCCTCACCCTCGTCTGTTTGGGGGAACGGGCGCTGAACTGCCAGTTACTGCTCGACGCGCGGCACCCTGGTATCAGGTAAGGACAAAGTCCAGGTCCCATGTCGTCCGCCCGGGCCGGCGCGCTCTGGTCACCCTCATGTGGACTAACTGGTGCGGCAGTCCGGTATCTCCGCCGATCACGGCGCACCTGACCTTGCCCGGTGAGGACGTCATGACGGTCCCAATCGGCGACGATCTGCCGCGGGAAACATCAGCGCGCACCCCAGGTTGCGGCGGTCCCGGCCATCCATCTCTGCTCCAGGTCGGCTCCTTCGTCGTCGTGCCGGCGAACAATTCACTGCCATGGATACCGTGATCGGCCCGGCCGGCATCCCGGCGGCAACGCGCTGTCTGCCGTTGTTGGTCATTCTCGTCGTGTTCAGCAGCGCGACCGCTGCTCGCTCCAATTCGGCGGGGAACAGCCACAAGCGGCCGGCATTGTCTCTCGTTGCGGTTACCCTCCGTGTCGGCATGTTGCGGTCCGACCTCGGTGTGGAGCACTCTATCGCCGCCCGCCTTCCTCTTAACTATCCGGCGATCTCCTTCCTGACCAACCGCACCGGCTGGGTCATGGCGACACGCGGCACGGCCATCACGATCCTGCACACCTCCGACACCGGCCACTCCTGGCAGCGCCTGGCCCATCTCTCACTGGGGTGGAGCGCTGCGCCACGCCTGCAGTTCGTCGACAGACGTCATGGCTGGATTAGCACCATCGGTCCGGCTCTATGTGGCGGACTGAAGACTCCGCCCTGTCACACCATCCTGCTTCGCACCACGGACGGTGGACGACACTGGAGATCTCTCTACGCCCCGGACATCTTCAGCGGGGACGCCGTCACCTTCGTCGATCCACTCCACGGCTTTCTGCTACGCAGCCAGATGCGCTGTCAGACTCTCTGTCCCCGCCCCCGACGTCTCTATGCCACCGCCGACGGTGGCGTGATCTGGCATCCACTTCTCGCCGCGCCGCGCTTCCCTTCCATGTCCATGTCATGGGTAAACCAGCACGACGGCTGGATTGGCACCGGTGATTTCCGCACCTGCACCACGGCGATCTACGCTACCTCGAATGGCGGAGCGAACTGGAGCAGGCAGATCGACCTCCATAAGCAGTGCGGGGAGATGCTGGTCGGGATGCTCGACACGCACCGCGGTTGGGCGCTCGGCGGGATGGACATGCGCTACTGCTCCATGGGTGGCTGCGGCGACTATACGCTCTATCAAACCGCCGACGGGGGGCGGCACTGGACGGTCGAACTCGCGGCGCGGCGCGGCTGGTGGAACGTGCGTAACGCGTACGGAGGGTTCCCCGGCCCGCCTCACTTCGTGACGGATCGCTATGGCTGGATTCCCTTCGGGACCGGCGCCGGTCCCGGCGACGGGGGAATAGCCATCACAACCGACGGTGGCCGTACGTGGCGGCGCACCCTGCGCTCCTATCCGTTGGGAGACTCCTCCATCGAGCCCCTCAGTGCCCAGGATGGCTGGGCCACCGGTATGTCGCGGCTCTGTCCCGCCCCTGCCTGCAATGCTGATCTGCTTCACACGGCAGATGGCGGTAGAACCTGGATGAAGCTCCATCCCGCATGATCTCTCGCCTCATCGCGCTCGTCATCCTCGCCCTCCTGCTCTGGGCCGGCATCCCCACCGCCCGCACCGCCTTCCTCATCGAAGAGCACGGGGGAAGCGCCGTGACGGCGTCTCACTCCCTTCCTCTCCGTGACGTCTCCTTCTCGGCGACCGACGGCGTCCCCCTCCGGGGCTGGCTGGTGCCGGCCCGCCACCTCGCTCCCACCATCATCCTCATCCCCGGCTTCAAGGCCGACCGCATGACGATGCTCCCCTATGCCCGCCTGCTGCATCCTCGCTACACGGTGCTGCTCTACGATCCGCGTGGAACGGGACAGAGCGGCGGTGTCTTTTGCCTGGGAGCAGGGGAAGTGCGCGACGTCCGGGGCGCCCTCCGCTTCGTCGAGCGATCGCCCGGCCTCGCGCGGCGTCCAATCGGACTCCTCGGCGTCTCGCTCGGCTCCGGTGACGCCATCGTGGCCGCTGCCCAGGACCATCATGTCGCCGCCGTGGTCGCCGACAGCCCCTACACCGACCAGACCGCCGTGGTGCATGCACTCGATCGTCTCCACGCCGGTCCCGTCACCGTTCCCCTGGCGCCCCTCGCTCCCTTCCTCGTCGATCACCTCTGCCACGTCACGATCGCCCACTTTCGCCCCATCGCCGCTGTCGGGCACATCGCGCCGCGCGCGCTCCTCCTCATCCATGCCCGGGGCGACACCAACAGCACCACGCTCCTCTCCGCCGCCGAGGCCTTGCTGCATGCCGCTCATGCGCCTGCCTTCCTGTGGATCGCCCCGCACGGCGGTCATGCCGCCGCGCTCGCCGCCCAGCCGAATCAATACCGTGCTCATGTGCTGACCTTCTTCCGGCGCTATCTACGTTGAGCGGGGATGAGGTGTCATTGGAGTCATGCCCGCGCGTTCTATCGACAGGGCGGTCGCCGTCCTGAGAAAAGGCCCGCTGATGCGCCCACGGGGTGCTGTGCTCGTGGTATCCGTCGTAGTCGGCATCGGTGTCATAGTCGTCGCCGGCATGCTGATCGGTCCGCGCATCAGTGCATGTGCCTGCCCGTCCGTGCCTGCGCCATCTCCGCCCCCGCGTGTCGGTCAGGTTCTCCCGCTATCCGTCTCCGCGATCGATCTCCCCGCGTCCAGGCACGGACGGCCTGGCGACCGCCTTTCTCCGAGACGGAACCGCGCCTCGCTGACCTCGGCGTTGATCCGTACTACCCACGGGCCGTGGTGCAACACATCGGAGTTGATCATCTCCGCCGACTGGCAGGGAGTAAACACAACGCGAATCGGCGGAGTGTTGTTCGTGGCGCGGGCAGATGCCGTGTGTCGCTTGGAGGGACGCCCTCGTATTGAGGTGTACGGTGGCGGCCATCGGCTACATGTACTCCAGCGAGCAGGCAGCGTGATCGGGGATGCCACGAGTAGGCCCGAGCGAATCGTCACAGTGCGTCCCGGACGTGAAGCGGGTGCCGCGTTTGACTGGGAGAACTGGTGCCGTCCACTTCCCAGCCCTCCCATGCTACTGCGGGTGAAGCTGCCTCATCACGGCGGCCAGGCCCCTGTCTACGTGCGCTACGGTCGGATTCGTCATTCCAGTACCACTCCTGCCTGCCTCGCGCCATCGCGGCCATCCACCATCACCGTCGGCACCGTCCGTGCCGTCACACTCCTCCATCCTCTTCCCTGATGGACTGAGGGGTATCCTCGGACCGATCCGCAGTTCTCAGTTACCGTGACCACCTCGGTCAGTGTGGCCCCGACCGGCAGTCCGCCCACGGTCGACGGGAAGGGACTCTTGATGTGACTAGGGCTGGTCGGCACTCGGGCCGACCACTACGGACATGGGCCAACAGGTAGGCGCATGCGGATTTACACAACATCCCAGCCCTCCGGCAGCGTGGGCACCTCCCACCCCGGATCGGGCTGCCACTCGTGCCAGGGCTCGCCGAACGGTGGTTTGTTTTGCGCCACAGTGTCCGGCACGTGTCGAGCCGCCTCCCGTACCTGCGCCGCCTCGGACTCACCGATGAGCCCCGGGTTCGTCAGGGCCGCGAACTCATCCTCATCCTTCCAGTGCAGACTGCGGTCCTGGTCGACGATGAGATCGAGCATCAGATCCATGGTCTGAATGCCGCGTGTGGTGCGCCGAACGGGGCGCTGGAAGTTGACGTACCACCCCATCGGTTCGCCCTCCCGGGTCCAGGAGACCCAGGTCCCGTACCACTCGCCGGGCCTGATCAGCATGAGGTTCGTGGTGGGCCAGACGAAGTCGGCGACACCCCAATCTCGGTGCGTGAACATCGCTACGAAGTAGGCGGGACCGGCCGATCGGCCCGGACGCCACGGAGCGCTCGGGCCCTTTACCGGCGTTCCCTCGGGACACCACAGGGCCAGCAGGTCCGGCCGATCCTCGACCACCCGCACCGGACGCGCCGACCAGAGCTTCCCGTCCCACACCTCTTGCAGCACGATCACACGGCCAAACTCCCAGCGATCGCTAGACTGCATCGCACCGTCCATCTCTGCCCCCCCCGTTGAATCGCATACGTCCCTCCGGTCTGTCCCTGCTCGACCGCTGCCGGGAACGTCGGCACCCCACGATCGGGCCGCCGGTGAGTAGCAGCGCCGAGTCGTCGGTCTTTGCCTCTTGCGCCGTTGCGCGCGAGACCCTCATACTCCGAGGCCGAAAAGCCTTGCCACCCTGAGAAGGTCTGGGTCATCGGACAAGATCGGCTCGGGTGGTCCGGCCGGCTCGAACATCGCACCCTCAAAGATGGCCCAGCAGGTGAGCGCCGCGTCGAGGCGGCTACTGTAGGCGAGGCCGTTGTAGCCTTGTTCGTAGGCCCAGCGGGCGATGGCTTGCGTGAGTTGCCGCCCCGGTCCGACCACACCGCTGAGGTCCAGATCCGCGAGGCCGAAGTCAAACAGGGTCCGCGCCAACTCATGGCGCAGGACCTCGCGCGTCTCCGCGGATCGTAGATCGAGCCAACGCTGGCGCGGGGTGATGCGCAACAGGCCGACCGCACGTCCCTGGTACCAGTCCGGCGGTACCACGGGCATGTGAACCGGCTCCTCTGTCCCTCTCACACCTCGCAACGCCACAAGCGCTTCCACCGAGACACGAAAGGGCGCCAACGTCTCGACGAAGGCAGCGCGGCGCTGAGTTGTGGCGTAGAGAACACGGAACTCCCCGGATGGATCGTCGAAGCGGCCGCTGCCCACATACTCCCACGGCGGCCAGGCGAGGGGATCGGGCAACCGGCCGATGCGGTAGAACGTACTCCGCGGCGTACGCGCTCGTTAGACCGGACTCACCCCGTGGCGAGGAAGGCGCGAGCCGCCCGGAGGACACGAACGGGATCCTCAGTAAGGACGAGCGCCGGCGCCCGGTCCTCCAGATCCGGGTTCATGCCGACCATCCAGGCGCGGACCGTGTCTGCGGATTCCCGCTCCAGAAGCAACTGGACGATCTGGAAGGACTGGCGGAGACGCTGCTCCACATCAGGATGAGGAGAGCGTTCCCCCCTGGCCCACTTCCCGACGGCCTTGGCATCGCTGACACCGGCAAGGACCGCGACCAGCCGCTGGCCGAGCACATCCTGGAGCGATCCAACGATCGCTGGGACCGTCAGGCGAACCGCACGGTCGTGAGCCGCTTGCTCAATTGCCACGCCTATCTCACCTCTTTTGCCGGGTGATGTGCCCCATCATATAACACTAGAAACGACACCGTTGATCTGCGGGGAAATCCTCGAAGGAAGACGACACCACCCAGTGATCGCTAGACTGCAGCGCACCTTCCATCACTGTCCCCCCCTGAATCGCATGCATCCCTCTGATCCGGCCCTGCTCGACCGCTGCCGGGAGCGCTGGCACCTCGTGATCGGTCCGTCGCTCACCGGCGGCTCCGAGTCGTCGGTCTTTGCCTGCTCCGATGCGAACGGGACCGCTCTCGTCCTCAAGCTTTCCATGGCCGCCGAATGCGAAGCGGCCGCCCTCCAGCTCTGGCGCGGCCGGGCCGCCGTCCGCCTGCGGGACTGGGACGCCGAGGTAGGAGCCCTTCTGCTCGAGCGGATCGTCCCCGCGACCCCACTGCCGCCCGACCACGAGGAGGACGCCATGCGCATCGCCGCCGGGATCCTCGCCGATCTCCATGCGGTGCCGCTTCCACCGGATCACCCCTTTCCCTCCCAGCCCGCGGCATTCGACCGATTCCTCCGCGAGGCCAGAGCCAACGCCGCGCCGGGAACTGCCGGCCTGTCTCTGCTCCCCGCCATCCGGCCGATCGCCCGCGAGCTATGGTCCTCCGCCCGCCAACACGTCCTCCTGCACGGTGATTTCATCGACAAGAATCTCCTGCTCGGCCCCGACGGCTACGTCGCCATCGACCCGATGCCGCTGATCGGTGATCCCTGCTCCGATATCGGCTTCTTTGCCGCCTACCATCCACCCGCCCGCCGCATCGCCGATCGCGCTCGGGCGCTGGCCCGCCGCCTCAATCACGATCCCGAGCGCGCCGCCCGATGGGCCGCCATCTACGCCGTCGGTGAAGCCTGCGAAACCTGGCGGCAGGACTCAGACGAGCTGCAAGCCTGGGTGCAGTCAGGCGAGGCGCTCCGCCTGCTGGGCGTGTAGGAGGGAGTGGCCCTCACCCCCTAACCCAACAACGTGTTCGCCCAGGGCTTTCCCTGTAACCTTTGCGGCAGGCCCTGGTCTCACACGTTGCTCTCCCACTGCGGTGGGCGAGGGGGAAGCTTGAGAGGCAGATCGCGCTGTCCCCATTCCCTTCGACGCTCAAGGCACTGCTTTCCCCAGCCTGCCTCGATCCATACCTCCCCTCTCCCATCGCAATGGGAGAGGGGCCGGGGGTGAGGGCCACCCATCCCCTCACGGTTTATTCACCGCACCCAGAAACAGCACGGCGCCGGAGCGGCCGTCGCGGATCCCCAGGAAGAACGGGTGATCGGCGATGAAGTGGAACGGCTTCGGAGGCGGCCCGCCGCCGCCTAACCCGACGCCGGTGACCGCCGCGGCGGTGGTGCCCTTCTCGTCCACGTGCAGGAACGTCTTGTGCAGCACCTCGTTCACTTTGCAGAATTCCGCGCACACACCGGAGAAGTCCGCCCGCGATCCGAACGCGGCACCCATGCCCAGTGCCGACAGCGGAGCAGTGAGATTGGCCGAGTACGTCATATCGATGTGGGGGAAGGCCACATCGCCGTAGCCCATTGTCGCCGTGCGCTTCACCCAGTAGCCCCAGTTGGCACGCGTCATCCGCGGCGCGAACTGCGCCAGGGAGACGCCCTTGTTGGGGAGCACGACCACCATGCTGAACCGCCGGCTCTGTCCGTACGGCATGGTGAGCACCTGAACGTTGCGGCCACGATAGTAGCCAAAATCCTGCGTCTGGTGCATCATCCGCACATGGGTCGTCGCGCCGGTGCCGGTCGTGAATGTCTGGTTGGTCGTGAGACGCGGATCAAAGGTGTACGTCCACCCGCCCTCGAAGTACACGGCGTTCACCAGCAGCATCATGAGCGCCTGAGTGCTGTCCACGATCTGCGTGATCTTCCCGTTCGTCTCGCAGCTCACCCATCGATTGATCGTGGTGGGTGCGGCCGAGGAGTTGAAGTCCAGCGATTGCGCCTGCGCGCCGAAGTAGCGCTGCAGATCGCTGGTGAACTGCGGGGTGAAGTTCAGTCCGCTGCGCGACCACACCGAGTTGGCGACCCGCATCTTGGTGGGCTGCAACGCGGGACCACCCGGATTACTGGGAGCCGGCTCCCCGATCTGCAGCGTGTGCAGCAGACTGGCTGCCGATGCGATCACGCTCTGCCGGCTCATGGTGCCGAGCGCCAGCGTGCGGGCCATGGCACTCGCCGTGCGGCCGCGGGCGCCGTCGTACAACATATCCAGCGCCACGGCCACACTCAGGGGTGACAGGAACAGGTCGCTCTGCGGCGCGGCCGCGAACTGCCGCCGAAAGAGGTTGAAGCCGAAGGTGTTGCTCGCCTGCGCCACCGGCGTGCCCGCGGTGCTGGTGGCCGCGGGCATGCTCGGAGTGCATGTCTCCTTCGCCGGCTGTGACCCGGAGGCGCCGGCCGGAGAGACATGTCCGGTTACTCCCACGGTGGCGAGGGCGGCAGACGCCAGACAGAGCGCCGCCACCGGCCCGCGAAATCGTCTTGCCTGACCCATCGTCCGACCTCCTCAGATGCCTCCGGTACGGCCACTGTCTCACCTGTCCCCTGATAAACGCCGTAGACGGCGAAATCGTTACGGTCGCCTTCCGTTCGGGCCGGAG
Source organism: Pseudomonadota bacterium (assembly GCA_021324655.1). Taxonomy (GTDB): domain Bacteria; phylum Chloroflexota; class UBA5177; order UBA5177; family UBA5177; genus JAJPIP01. The sequence continues at coordinate 52,346 of JAJPIP010000097.1, read as the reverse complement.
ACATGAGACAACCGGCGGCGGCTGCTGGATCGCTATCGGGTCAAGGACGTCCTCATGCCGCCGGCTCGAGTGCATACCACTGATGGCGAACGCCGCCGAGATTCACCGTGCCGGCGAAGCGATACACGGGCACGAGATAAGCGCGACGATCGGGCGGGGTGACGAGCAACTGCTCGGTCGAGACGCTCCGGAGTATCCCGGAACCCGCGGGAGGCGGGTAGGGGGTGCTGCCCTCAACGGCAACCAGCACGTTGCCACGCCGCACGCGGTCCCACGCTGCCGCGACAGGAACCACATCGACAACGCGTCCCACCGTCACCGGGGGCCATAGGCGCGCCTCCACGACTCGACCCGTCGGCGCTACCCAGATCACGGCGTCCGCGACGTTGCTGCGACCAACACCCGCCCATCCCAGACTGACCACCAGCGGAGCACCGTTGTTGGCCGGCCCTTCCATCGTCTCCACCGTCACGCTCAGTAACGGCATGCGTCGCGCGGGCCACCCCATCTCCCGGGCCCAGGCACGGGCGATCAGCACGGCGCGCGCGTGGGCCAGGGGTGAACCATGGTAGCTGAGCCGATCGTAGCTCAGGTCATGGTAGATGAGTTCCCCATTGGCCAGGGATACAGCGAGACTGTGGAGGGGAAGGCGGCTTGGCAAGACACCCGACGCGGCAACCCTCCAGGAACCCGACGAGCACGGCATGGGCTGATACGTCCGCGCGTTACGACACGTCGGGGATGCCCGAATGCCGAGACGGTGCGCCAGTCCGGCGAGGCGCCGACCATCGAATGCCGGGCCGGCGAGGGCGTGTGCTGTGAGCGTCAACCGCGACGCAGGGAGAACCGACGCCGCCAGATGCAGCCGGCCCGCGTAGGCCGACCCGAATTCAATGTCGGCAAGGCTGACCAGAGGGGAGATCATACCGCCTCCCCCACCCACGCCGTTCCGCGGAAATCCCCGTGTCAGGTCGGCGGCAGACGGACGGGGAACGGGGAAACCACGGGCAACGGGCGAGGACAACGCACCCCGATGCCCGAGGATGAAGACCAATACCAGGACAGCCGCCGCGGCCGCCCCCGCCCAGCCCAGGGCCACCACGCGCCGAGGTCCAATCAGGCGCCGACGTAAGCGCCGCGCAAAGCGGGCCGGCGGCCGCTCCACGGCGCCCGTGAGGTGCGCACGCAGTGCCAGCACGAACGCTGGGTCAACTTCCTGTGTCTCGGCTGCCTGCTGAGCGCGGACCAGCGCACTCAGCGCTTCGAGCCGGACCACGGCCGGATCGCCCGAGGGTAATCCGTCCATCCGCGGGCCGTCCTCGCTAGCCATCCGGCAACACCTCCATCCCGATCCGTCCGCGCAGCGATTGCACGGCACGGTACAGCAACTGCTTGATTGCCCCCTCGCTCCGACCCATCTGCGCCGCAACCTCCCGCACGCTCCGGTCTTCCCAGAAGCGCAGTTCGACAACGCGCCTCTGGTCCGCCGGCAGCGCATCGACCTGCCGTCTCAGCCACAGGGCCTCCTCCCACCGCTCCACCATGCCGTCCGGAGTCTCACTCGCTATGTCCGGCATGGCAGACTCGGGCAGTGACTCATCGTCCAGCGGCACGACACGCCCGCCCCGCCGTCCGCGGTCGATGACCAGGTTGGCGGCGATGCGCAAAAGCCAGGACGAGAAAGGTGCGCCCCGCGACTCGTAACGTGGCAGCGCCTTCAACGCACGCTCAAACGTCTGGGCGGTAATATCCTCAGCATCCTCTCTATTCCCCGTCTGAACCAGGGCAAATGCGTACACGCGGGGGAGATACCGGTCGTAGATTGTCCCGAAGGCGCCACGATCCCGCTTCGCCCGCTCGACAACTCGCGCATCGACCTCCTCCTGCACCCATCCCTCCTGCCGGCCTTCTACTGCATAACGGACAAGCCGGGATTTGGTCACGCCACGGCACACCGTAACCAGAGGGACCCCGGGCCGTTTAGATAAGCGAGGGCTGCCAACGGCCCCATCACAGACTCTCGGGGGAAATCATGCTTCGTCTGCCTCTTCTCGCCACCCTTGTCCTCTGTATTCTCACCACGCCGGTCTATGCCGGCGGATCCTCGCCGGGTGGCGGGACCATTCCCTGCCATATCACAGCCCCGGAAGGCACAGTAGCCTGTTACTCGCCGTCATCGCTGGCGGAAGCACAATCCCGCATGACCATACCCCCGGTCAATCCGGTCCGAGTCGTGGGGCGCTCTACGGGGCTTCACCTCACGCAGTTGCTCCTTTACTACGGCCTGGGCCTGGAGAGTAAGCACGGCGTCAACCTGCTTTACGGCTTCGGATCGCTCTGCTGGGGAAAATTCATCTGCCACACTCGCTATCTGGTTGTCGGTGAGGCACTCGGGCCCGGTTCCCCGATCAAGTCCCGCGTCCAGCGCACCAAAATGGGGACACCCGGTGGCGGGGTGGTCTATGGACCCTGGCAGTTCCGCGGCTCCGTCACCGGCCGCAACCTGGTCATCACGGTCTATGGCTCCTTCCCTCGCGCCGTCATCCAGCAGATTGGCCTCCAGCTCACCCGCCGTTCGCCGTCGCGCGCCGCCCTCGCATCCGCCGCTCCGTCACGCTCCCTCCCCTCGGTCGAGATCCCCTATCCGATGACCAACGGGATGGACGCCGGCTGGCTCACCGATGACTCGACCCTCGTCCATGCCGTGGATAGTCCTCGACTGTGGCCCACGACGTGTGTCAGCTGCGGCGACGCACCCTTCACCGCCTTCCACGTCGAGTTGTATGCCGCCCAGGTCCATGCCACCGCACGGAAGATCTCGGTCTCGCCACCGCACCTCTTCTACACCGGCCCTGTGGGCACCCACATCTGGCTGGGCGGTGTCGGGGCCGGCTGGGTCGTGTATCAGGTCACCGATGCCAAGAGCCCGCCCGAAAACTCCGGCCAATGGACGCTCGTGGCCCGGAATATCGCGACGGGCCGCGTGGTGACGCTCGACAGCAATGTGATGGAGGGATTGCCGAGCATCAGCGCCCAGCCGCGTGTCGTCGGGCGCAGGGTGATCTGGTCCACCTGGACGGCAGGACCGAACGGCGGCACCTCGATCATCCGGACCTACGACCTCGTCTCGGGCGCGACCCGCGTCGTGGCCCAGGGAGGCTCACCGAACACCTGGAGCTATACCTGGCCCGATATCTCCGGTCACCGCGCCATCTTTGAAAGGGCGGCTCCCACCGGCCACCAGATCTTCCTCAAGGATCTCGCCACCGGCGCTCAGCGCGCCCTCACCCCCGCTCACGGCTGGAATTCGGAGCCCTCCCTCTCCGGCGACATCGCCGCCTGGAAGGACGGCGCGCAATACGACGAGGGTAAGGGAGTGTCCGTCGCCAACCTGACGACGGGCGTCACGACGGAGATCCGGCCGGGCGCCTGGCGGTACGACGCCGAGACCCCCATGGTGATGGGCGGACACTTCGTCCTCTTCGACGCCAGCCATGTTCGGGATGATCTCCTCCAGACGCTGTACCTCTACGACGCACGCACTCACACCACACGCGTCTTCTTCGACTCCCGGACCCGACGCGATTGGGGCACCGGGAACTTTGTCGCGCGGGGCGGAAATCACCTCTTCTCGTACACGGAAGGCAAACCCACCGCTGCACATCATTGGATCGCGCGCCTCGTCTTGACCCGATTCCCCTGAGGCTCAACGATCGAGTCGTCACGCCTGGGCAGAACTGCCCGCCTCCTGTCCCCGAGCGAGGGGGCGCGGAGCCGTAGGGCGGGACCGCGCGCAGCGCGGTATCCTGCCGCCCGCGTCTGCTCCCACGATCATCCCCGCTGGCGGCCTAACGGGAGGTCACGGAACGCGCCTCCACGGGAGGTGGCGGGATACTGCCCCGCGGTCCTCCCCGACGCCATGCTGCGCCGCTCACACCTCAGTCAGACTGCTCCCCATCCGACGCCGGGCCACGGCTATGCCACCTGACAGCCCGAGTGCGGCGATGATGCCCGCCACCACATATGACCCGCTCTGGAAGACATCCAGCAGCACAATCGGGCTCACGATCGTGCCCAGCAGACCGGCCGCCAGTAACCCAATCAGCCGGAGTAGCCCCTGCGTCGTCCCCAGGGCCCCGAAGACACGCCCCCGCATCTCGTCGCGCACCCCCTCCTGCAAAAGGGTTGTCCAGCTGGAGAAGCAGGCCGACGCCGGAATCCCGACGACGGCAATAAAGAGGAGACCCGGCCACAGGACGGGGCGCAGCGCCGGATAGGTGAAGAGAGCGGCATCGATCAACCCGAAGACAATCGAGCCGGCAGCGGCCAGCAGGCGGGGGGAGAGTCGCGTTCCCAGCACCCCGATCGCCAGTCCACCCAGAATGCCACCCACCGCCTGGGCCGACATCAGCCAGCCGATATCGGACGCACCGCCATGTAGCGCCTCACGGACCCACACCACAAAGATCACGCCCATCACCCCTTCGCCCAGCGCCGTGATGGCGAACATGCTGAGGAGGACCGCTACCTCCCGCTGCCGCCACATCAGCGCCACCCCCTCCCGCCATTCGCGCCATAGCTGGATCACGACCCGCTCCGCCAGATGGACCGCCTCCTCCGCCGGCTGCGGCCTCCCGGGCGCGCGGACGGCTGTCACCAGAGCCGCTGCCAGGAGAAAGCTCACGATATCGAGCAGGGTCACCCCTCCCAGGCCGGCCCGCGCCGCGATGACGCCGCCCAGGCCCGGGCCGATCAACCGTGCGCTGTTGCCGCCTAACGAGAGCAGGGAGTTGGCGGAAACGAGATTACCTTCGCCGGCCAGGGCGGGCAGCAGCGCGCTCTCCGCCGGGGAGATGAACTGCGCCAGCACCGCCTCGACAAAAGAGACGGCATAGACGATCGGAATGGTGGACGGGGAGTGCACCAGAAGGAGCGGAAGGAGCCCGATTGCCATCAGAAGGTTGGCGATAACCATCGTCCACTTGCGATTCCAGCGGTCGGCAAACACCCCCGCGACCGAGCCGAGCACGAGGATCGGACCAATCTCGACCAGGAACATCACGCTGGTCGCCAGCGCCGAGCCGGTGACCCGAAAGACATAGATCGGCAGCGCCACGTAGAGCACCCAATCCCCCATCTGCGAGATGAGGCCGGCCGACCACACCAGGGAGAAATCGCGCTGCCGCAGCGTCGCGATCACGGGGCGCCGGCCCCGGGCACGATCCGGTAGCTGTCGCGGTCGAAGGCGATCCGGATGCTCTCCCGCGCCTTCATGCTCTCGAACCCGGCCACGATGACGCGCCGTCCGCCCTCCTCGCTCTCCCAAGGCGCCAGCGCCCTGATCCGGGGGTGCCGGCGCCAGAAGGCCCGCGCTTCCGGCGTATCCAGCGCGAGGTGCCAGAACGAGGCGGAATCTCCCACTCCGCACGACACGCACAGCGTCTCGATGCCGCCGCCCTTCCAATCGCCCAGCGGCACCCGCTCCACGGGAAGGGTTCGCCCACAGCCGGCGCAGGAGCGCCACCCATGCGCCAGGGCCCGATCGTAATGCTCATGGCAGGTCTGCAGGGTGCCCATGAGGATCGACTTCGGGCTGGTCAGGGCGGCCGCGCGTTCCCCCATCATGCCGGACACGATCGTGCCCGTCGGGGTACAGGTACCGGCACACCGAAAGTGCAGTTCCAGGCTTTCTCTGTCGAGGTGCGCCTGCAGCCGGTTCCGGCCGCAGAAGGGACAGCAGATGCGTGTCTCCTGCCAGCCGCTGCCGGCTGGAACCGCGAGCCCCAGATGCTCGGCCTCCGCGCGGAACTCGGTGCGCAGCAACCGCCGCAGGGCATCCCGCCCCCGTGTCAGCCGCGCCTCCACTGCCCCTTCGCTCACGCCCATCCCGGCGGCAATCATCGCCTGCGATCGATCTTCCAGATAGCGCTCGGTCAGAACCCGCCTCGTCTCGGCGGGAAGATGCCGCATGGCACGATCCAGCAGATCGGCCACCTCGCCCCACTCGGCGTCGCTCGCCGGGTCGGACAGGAGGTCCGCCGTGTCGCCGTCCGCCCACGGCGCCATCTCCCGGCCCCGGCGGCGTCCCCACATGAGACAGGCGTTTCGCGCGATGGCAAGCAGCCAGGGTTCCCGAGCCGCGGGATCACGCAGTTGGTCCTGCCGCCGCCAGGCCTCCAGCAGCGTCTGCTGTGCCAGGTCCTCCGCCGCGTCGGCATCACACGTGTAGCACGCGCAGAAGCGCACCAGCTTCTCGCGCTCGCGCCACAGGGCGCTGTTCTCGATCTCCGGCCAGGTCATATCTATACGATGTTGCGGCCGGGCATTATCCTACGCAAATTTATTGGGAGAGGCCCGAGTGTTGGACCGTTAGTTCTCCAGGACGGTATCGGATGCATCCTCGCCGGCCCGGGCGCCGTCGCCGAAGAAGGAGAGCCGTCCCGGTCCACGTGCCGGCGTGTCGGACGGCCAGAAGGATGACTTCCGGGGAGGAGAGACAACCGGCCGCGCTCGTAGCGCCAACCTCTCCACCCCGGTCGTTATTCCCCCGGCGGCACCACCAAATCGATGTGCGACACGCTGATCTCGTGTTCCGATGACATCCCCGCGCCATCGGTCGAGAGGTTCGTGACCGGCGCGACATCCGGCGTCCCCTGCAGGAGCGCCTTCTGTTCCCGAACGACGCCTTCCTGTTTGCTGACCCGTCTCTGCGCCTTGCCGACAATCTTCGCCGCCTCGCCCTGCGCCCTGGCCACGATCTTGTTGGCTTCCTGCACCGCTTTCTCCAGGTCCTTCTGCCGCTTCGCCAGTTCCCTTTCCTCTTTGACCAGCTTCTTCTGCGCTTTCTTGCTCATTTCCCGTTTCCCTCCGCGGCCCGGGCCAGTACCGCCGCCCCCACCAGCCCGGAAAAATCTTCCAGCGTCGCTTTGACGATCTCGACCGCGCAGCCGGGAGTCCTCAGCGAGGTCTCGCGGGCCAGCGTGGCGGCGCGGTTGAAGAAACTGTCGATCGCCCCCACCAGACCACCCCCCAGAATGATGAGCGGTGGATTGTAGAGATTGATCAGCGACGAGAGGCCGGCGGCCAGGAACATGGCTCCTTCCTCCAGCTTCTCGCGGGTCAATTGGTCGCCGTCCTCCAGCGCCTGCTTCAGCGCCTTGGAGCGGATCGGCGCGCCGGCTACCCTGTCCGGATCGGGGTCCGGCACCAGCTGCGACAGGGTGCTCGTGCGCCCCTGCTTCATCGCCGCCAGGATAGTGCGAACGATCGCCGTGCGCGAGGCGTACGCCTCCAGGTGTCCCAACCCGCCGCAGCCGCAGATTCGGCCCTGGGCGTCAATCGTGATATGGCCGATCTCGCCCGCCGTGTTGGAGGCGCCGCGATAGGGCTTCCCGTCACGATAGATCGCGCCGCCGATACCGGTGCCGACAAAGACGGTGACGAAATCGGGATGCCCGGCGCCGGCGCCAAAGGCGGCCTCACCCGCCGCGGCCGCGACCACGTCGTTAAAGAGGTACACCGGCGCGTCTACCTGCTTCCGCACCGCGTCCACGATCACCGTCCCCACCAGATCCTCCGGCAGGTTGGGAGCGACGGTCAGGGCGTTCCGCGCCGGATCGATGTTTCCGGCCAGGCCGATCCCCACCGCCGGCGGCTTCTCCTGGCCCTCCAGGGCGTTCTCGATGGCCTCGGAGAGTTGCTGCAAGACCCCGTCACCCCCGCGCTCCACGTGGGTGCGCTTCTTGGCATGGCTGTCGATCTTCCCGGTCTCCGGGTTCACCATGCCCGCAAGGATCTTCGTCCCGCCGAAGTCGATTCCCAGAATGTCAGTCATCATCCAACCTCCACCCGGCCCTCACCCGACTGGCCCTCACCCCCTAACCCAACAACGTGTGCGCCCAGGGCTGTCTCTGTCACCCCTGCGGCAGGCCCTGGTCTCACACGCTGCTCTCCCACTGCGGTGGGCGAGGGGGAAGCTTGAGAGGTAGATCGCGCTGTCCTCAGACGCGACGGGGACCGAGACCGTGATATCTCCAGCCCACCCCGCACCACATCTCCCCTCTCCCATCGCAATGGGAGAGGGGCCGGGGGTGAGGGCCACCCTGCGCATGAGGGCAATTGTCTACGCATGTTCGATAGACCACGCCTGACTGTCGAACGGCTCCTCGCCGGGGGGCGGCTCGATCGGCTTATACGTCCCGTCCGCCTGCTCTGCCCAGGCGTTGACCGTATCACGCAGTTGCGCCTGCAACACGTCACGATAGACCCGCTCCCGTGCATCCGGCTTACAGAGCGGGAAGACAACCTCGATGCGGTTATTCAGGTTCCGCGGCAGCAAATCGGCGCTCCCCAGGTACATTTCCGGGTTCCCGCCGTTCCCGAACCAGTAGACCCGGCTGTGCTCCAGGAACCGTCCCACCAGGCTGACCACGCGGATGTTCTCGCTCACGCCGGGGATCCCCGGGCGCAGCGAACACACGCCACGCACGATGAGATCCACCCTGACTCCCGCCCGCGACGCACGGTACAGGGCGCGCATGAACTCGCGATCGGCCAGGCTGTTGACCTTGAAGATGAGGTGTCCCTGGCCGCCCCGCCGCGCGATCTCGATCTCACGCTCGATCTTGGCCAGCAACGCCTCTCGCAGGTCACTCGGCGCCACCAGGAAGCGGCGATACGTCACCTGTGTCGAGTAGCCGGTGAGGAAATTGAACAGGTCGGTCGCATCGGCGCCGAAGTCGGGATCGGCGGTAAAAAGACCGAGATCGGTGTAGCCGCGCGCCGTCTCCGGGTTGTAATTCCCCGTGGCGACGTGCACGTAGCGGCGGATCGCGCCCTCGCCGTCCTTGCGCACCACCAGCGCGACCTTGGCGTGCGTCTTCAGACCGATGAAGCCGTACACGACGTGCACGCCGGCCCGCTCCAGCTCGGTCGCCCACTCGATATTGGACTCCTCGTCGAAGCGCGCCTTCAGCTCGACGAGCACGGCCACCTGCTTGCCGCGGTTGACCGCATCCAGCAGCGCTTCCACCACCGGCGAGTCGGTTCCCACCCGGTACAGCGTCATCTTGATAGCCAGGACGTCCGGGTCGCGCGCCGCCTCCCAGAGGAGATCCACGACCGGCGCGAACGATTCGTACGGGTGGTAGACCAGGACGTCGTGCCGGTCGATCACAGCAAACAGGGAGCCCCCACCGGCCACGGCGGGCGGGACCCGCGGCACAAGGCGCGGATACTTGAGATCGGGGCGGTCGATCGAGGTCAGCTCCATCAGCGACTTCAAGCCGAGCGGACGGTGCGTGGCGTAGACCGCGTCCGGACCCAGGTCGAGCCGCTCGCACAGGAACTGACGGACGCGCTCCGGCATGGACTCTTCCACGAAGAGCGCCACCGGCTCGCCGAAGCGGCGCTGGCGCAACCCCTGCTCCATGCTGGCGCGCAGATCGACTCCCTCTTCCTCGTGAATCTCGATGTCGGCGTCGCGCACCACCCGGAACGAGTGGCTGGAGAGCACCGGCACACCGGGAAAGAGGGTGGAGAGATTGAGGGCGACGACCTCGTCCAGCCAGACAAAGGTGTAGTTCCGGCTCTTACCGGCCACGTGCTCGCCCAGAATCGCCTCGAGATGAAGGAGGCGTGGAATCACGTCGGGGATCTTGACGCGGGCGAAGAGCGTCTCTTCCGGCCCTTGCAGCTCCGCGGCCAGGTTGACGCTGAGGTTGGAGATATGGGGAAAGGGATTCCCGCGGTTGATCGCCAGCGGCGTGATAACGGGAAAGATTTGCTGCTCGAAGTAGGTGCGCAGGGCGGCGCGCTGCTTGGTGGAGAGCTCCTCGAGGCCGACGATACGGATGCCGTTTGCCGCCAGCTGCGGCAGCAGCTCATCGCAGTAGATGCGCCGCTGCTCCTTCAGAATCCGTTGCACATCCTTCCGGATGGCGACCAACTGCTGCGCCGGCGTCATCGCGTCCGGCCCCAGGAACATCACCCCGCTCTGCACCTCGTCCATCAGGTCCGACACCCGGACCATGAAGAACTCGTCGATGTTGATGCTGACGATCGCCAGGAATCTCACCCGCTCCAGCAAGGGGTGGCGGGGATTGGCGGCCTGCGCCAGCACGCGGCGCTGGAAGGCCAGCAGACTCAGCTCACGGTTGATATAGAGATCGGGTGAGTTGAGGTTGACCGGCGGCGCCTTCTGGGGGTGCGCGCCATCCTTGAGACGCGTGCTCTCGGCCATCTGGTCTCCCGGCACGGCACATGCATGCGTGCGATACCTTAGAGTTGCACATCCTGGGGCAGTACGACGATTGCGATGGGAACAACCGTCATCCTGATGTCCGACATCCACGGCAACCTGCCGGCGCTGCAAACGGTGGCCGCTTCACTTCCTCCTGCCGACGCCGTCTATGTCGCCGGCGATCTCTGCCTGGAGGGACCGGAGCCGTCGGCCGTGGTGGACGTCATCCGGGAGCGTGGCTGGCAGGCCGTGATGGGCAACACCGACGCCGATGTCGTCTCCGGGGTGGAGGACAAGGAAGGGCTGGTCGCGTGGACGCGAGAGACGCTCGGTGCCGAGCGTCTGGACTGGCTGGCCTCCCTGCCTTTCTCCCTCACCTTCGACCGCGACGGCGCGGCGGCGATCCAGATCGTGCACGCCAATCCCCTCAACCTGGAGGATCACATCTGGCCCGAGATGACGCGCGAGCAGTTACAGCCCTACCTCGACGCCGTGACTGCCCCCATCCTCGCCTTCGGCCACACCCACATCCAGTTTCTCCGCCCCGTCGACGGCACTCTCCTGGCCGACGTATCCAGCGTGGGGCATCCCAGGGATCGTGACCGCCGCGCCGCCTACACCATTGTGCGTTGGGACGGTGAGCGCCGGACCGTCGAGGAGGTGCGCATCCCGTATGACATCGACGAGACGCTGCGGCTGATGGAGACGTCCGGCATGCCCGACGCGGCGGATGCCGGCCGGGCGCTGCTGCGCGCCTCCTACCGGAACCGGTAATGCCGCGCAAGAGTGATAAAGACGCCGTGCAGAAGGCGCAAAAGCGGCTGGATCGCGCCCTGCTTGACCTGCACGCAGCGCAGGAAGAGCGGTCGGAGGCGATTCGGCAGGGAGAGCAGGACGTGAAGGATGCGCAGGAGCGCGCGGCGCGCCGCCTGCAGAAGGCGACGGAGCGGGTGGAACGCCGGACCGCGGTCGTGAGCCAGGCGCGCGAACGGCTGCATGACCTGACCGGCGAGAGCGGTCCGTGACCTCCCTGCTCGGCGCGCTCGACATCGGCTCCAATACCATCCGCCTCCTGGTCGCGCGAGCGGAGGGCCGCCGTCTTCAGACGGTGCTGGACCTGAGCGAATTCGTGCGGCTCGGCGCGGGGGTGGCGGAGACACATCTCCTGGAGCCGCAGCGGATGGACCGTGCCGTCCGGGTCATCGGCCGGTTCGCCGACGATGCGCACGCCAACGGAGCCGAGCGGGTGGCCGCCGTCGCGACCAGCGCCGTGCGCGACGCGGAGAACGGCGAGGAGTTGCTGGATCGGGTCCGGCGTGAGACGGGCCTGGACGTGCGGGTGATCAGCGGGGACGAGGAAGCGCGTCTCACCTTCCTGGGCGCCACCGGCGATCTCGACCTCTCCGGCCCCACCGTCACCGCCGACGTGGGCGGCGGCAGCGGGGAAGTGATTGCCTCCCGGGACAAAGAGATCCTCTGGGCGCGTGTCCTTCCCATCGGCGGCGGACGTCTGACGGAGCGTTTTTTCCGAAAGGATCCGCCCCGCCCCGAGGAACGCGAGGAGCTGGTGACCCACGTCCACGACCTGCTGAAGGGATTGCCTGCCTTCCGGGCCAACCATGCCGTGCTGGTGGGCGGCTCCGCCCGACACATTCCCCGGCTGCTGGACAAGGAGACCGATGAGATCTCCCTCGACGATCTGGACGAGGTGCTCGGCATCCTCGCCCACTACCCCGCCGGCCGCATTGCCGACCGCTACGGCATCCAGCCGGCGCGTGCCGAGGTGCTGCCGGCCGGTATCCAGGTGCTGGACGCGATCGTCACCTTCTACGGCGCCACGCGCATCACCATCGCCACCGGCGGTATCCGCGAAGGCATGATCGTGGACATGCTCGGCGGATGAGGCCCGCGCGCGATCGCCGGCCAGAGCCGCGCCAAACCGCAAGACCGGCGCCGCACCTTCACGCTGTGCGGACCGTGATTTCCACGGGCACCACAACTCGCGCGTCGAGGTCACCACAACGCGCGCGGCCATCGTCCACGTCAGCAGGACCATGCCCCGTCCGCGCCTCGGTTCCTGCATGCTCCGGGAACAGCGTTACCTCCCGTAGGGACGCGGCCCTGTCCGCGTCCGCCCCCGTCCCCTCCCTCAAGCGTGGGTCGGCCCCAATACTCCGGTCACGGGTCCGACCACGGCGTATGGTGTGCCGGGACGGCACGGCAGCTTGTGTCCGAGGTATGCCGGGACCACAGACGCGGACAGGGGCCGCGTCCCGACCGTAATCGGCTGGTGGGGGCCACATCCACGCCTAGCGGGCCACAATTCCACGGCTAGTGGGCCGCAACGCGCCAGGCGCTCGTGGACGAGGGACCGCAACGCGCGTAGGGCGGGACCGCGGAGCGCAGCGGAGCAGTGTCCCGCCGCCGGCGTAGTCCGCAACGCCCGGTCCAACGCCGAACGATCGCCCTACACCTCCTCCTCACTCGAGTCCTTCTCCAGTACCCCGACATACCGCCTGTAGAATTCCTCTCGCGCCAACCCCGACGCATCCCGCCGCCGGTACATCTCCTCCCGTGGCAACGCCCCCTCAAACGGCAAGGGATACGGCTCCCGCCGGCAAATGCCACGTTTCCCCGCCGCCGCATCCAGGATCCGCTGCCGCTGCCCCAACAACAACGCCTCCGGCAACGCATCAGGCGCGAAGTAGCCCATCGCGATCACCTCGCCGGGCTGACCGCGCATCGCGCCACCCACCGCCCTTGCCGCGAACACCACGATGTGATAGTCACCCCAGTGAGGGCGCGAGTAGATCCCCACCAGCCGATCCAGCCTGACCTCGAGTCCCGTCTCCTCCCGCACCTCGCGGATCGCCGCCTGCGGGAAGGTCTCGCCGGGATCGATGTGCCCACCGGGCAGGCACCAGACGTGGTAGTCCTCACGCTTCGTCAGAAGCACCTTGCCGTCGTGTAAGACGGCCACATTCACGCCGATCGTCGCCATAGTCGCTGTATGCTAGCGATCCGGCACGGTACCCGCTGCGCGCATCCCTTGCCCCACCGCCGCCGGCCGAGGTCATCCATCAAGGGACGATAACTCCTGAGACCTTTGTCTCGAAAGCGTGCCTTGATCGACGCGGCGGCCCGTTGATTGGGAGACGGCTAACGAGATGGCTCCTTCCGCACGGACCGGAGGCATTCGGGCCCGTGCACCTGCCGTCTTGAAAACGGAGCAGCCCGTTGAAAATGAAGGATGATGCGCGCCTTACCACCGTCGATCATGTAGTGGGTCTGATACCCGAGGGCCGAGCGCCGGTCTGCCAGGGTGATAGGGGCGGCACCCGGATCGCTCAGGCTGATCTTGCGGTTCGAGATGCGCTCATAGCCTTGAGAGGGGGACGGGCGGGATCAAGGCGGCAGGTCTCCAGCATGTCCCAACGCTTTACCTCGGTGCCGGTGTCCCTCTCTGTCGCTGCTGGCGCAGGATGGGAAGGAGAATGGAGGAGGGCTGGTGCAGGGTCCGCTTAGTCTTCCTGGACCTTGTCGTCTTCTTGCTCACCGAACAACTCGGTGAGATGGTCACCCGCCACTTTCTTCAGCCGGGGCACCATGGAGTCGCTGCTCGCGTTCCCTCGCAGCTTGGTGGCATTCACCCGCAGTTCCTTGCCCCGGATCAATCCGGCCTGCTGACACCGCTCGACCACCCCGTCGAAGAAGCGTCGGAAGGTCGCAAGCCCGACACGCTGACGGATACGGGTCAAGCTGGAATGGTCCGGGAGTGGCTCATCGAGGCGGCATCCCAAATACCAGCGATGGGCCACGTTGAGGGAGGCGACCTCGATGAGCTGCCGTTCCGAGTGAATACCGTCGAAAGACATGCCCAGTCGGAGCTTGAAGAAGACGACCGGATCGATGGATGGCCGTCCCTTCACCGCATAGCAATCCTTGACCCAGTCGCGGACGAACGACAGGTCGAACACCGCATCGAGATGTCGGTAAAAGTGGCCAGCAGGAATAAGCTGTTCTAGCGAGACCAGAACTGACCGATCCAGGTCGCGCCGCTTGGGAGGACCGAGCATGAGATGGGGCGGCTTTCTAGGCGTGAAGTGATAGCAGTCCGCCCGTGCTGTCAAAGGGGTAGTCGGGCGGGCGAATGCATACTGAGCTATGGACGTGCGAGTCATTGAGCAACTGCAGAACCATCTGGATGAGTGGGCGGCGACGATCTACCTCTCGTCGGAAGAGCGGGAACAGGCCCTGCGATCTATTCTCGCTGCATGCGGTGACCGAGCGATTGAACAGTTTGTAGCGCTCTCCCGTGCGCGAGACCGGTTGGCAGGCATCTGGGAGATTCTGGAGGACGCGTGGCATGACAAGGGCACTGTCACCGACTGGGAAGGACTACAGGAGTCGGACCTCGATGACTCCCGAGAGCCGAGAGCCGGACCTCCCAACGCCGAGGAGGTCCAATCAGAGGAGGTCGTGCCATCGGAAACACTCCGGGAAATGGAGTACCTGCACGGCTACCACCCTCGCTGGCTCAAGCGTGATCTCATTGACGACTACTTCCCGTGGGAGCAAGCACAGGCCACCACGATGGCGACGTTCCTTGAGCACTACACGCTGCACGACTCCATCCTGGTCGGACTCTGGCTGATGGAACGTGGAGGCCTCGTGGCAGTCGTCCACTGGGATCCTGTCTGGGTCAACTTTGAGGAGGAACGCGTCGACTTCTCGGTTGACGACACCGACATTGATCCGTTGGTCGTCGCGGAGTGGGGAGACGACGTGGCGTTCTGGCCCTACCTGCTTATCCGGTTCCCGAAGCTCTACACCTTGCGATGCCTTGGCGGACGGGATAACCCGCCGGAACTGGGCGGCTCGAACATCTACGCGGCTTCCTCAAAGCCCGTCCCAAACGACCAACCGGCAGACCTCCGTTCTGTCGCCGGGGAGCGGGTGCCAGATCACGGTGATGATGGACGGCTCCACGAGACGCAGATTGAGGGAGGGTACCGGGACGGCCTCCAGATCATCCACAACTCGCAGATCGCGATTCTCTGCCTCAACCGGGCTGGGAGGATTGTGACCATTCCAGACCTATAAGGGCTGTTGAGCGAGGTGTAGAGACCCACCTCGGTGTTAAGACGTGTTTGCGCCCGCAAGTGCAAGCGAGTCCGGGCGCAGCGACTTCGGACAGCCGGATGTGAACGCAGAGCGACACGCTGGACGACCGAGACACCCTTAGAACGCCTTTTTCAACAGGCTGGGAGGTTTTTGAGGTGATTGGCGGGTGTGACGCTGTCGGCGGCATCTTTGAGGACGTGGTCCGTTTCACGACCGCCTGCGCCTCCGCGTCCTAAACAATGCCATAGGCATACACATACAGCAAGACCACAAGGAGGTCGATCGATACAAGGTAGCCGAGGACATGTACAGACCACCGTAGCGCCAGACCCGGCCTACGAGCCACCAGGATACCGAGCGCTCCTCCGGCGACAAAGGCGAGTTCCACAGGAGGCGTGACCAGAAAGAAGACGCCAACCACGTCGGGCCCGCCTCTTAGGTGTCTTAACGCCGCATCGAACGCGCCATACGTGTAGTAGCCAAAGCCGGCGAGTTCCCAGACGAGCCCGATCCACCGCGCAATCCATAGTGATTTCCACGTTTCTCTGGACGCGTTATTTCTCATTATCCCCCAGGACCGGGAATGAGAGGGAGCGACGGCCCGAACGGAAGGTAATAAGATGGGTCGAGCGTTCCTAGAGCCTGGCGAAGATCGAACGCCAACGAGAACCACGTGTCATAGGCATCTCCCGGCGCCACGGGATCTATCCACCACGCGGCGTGAGGAGCGTCGGCGGTCACTTGGAGGTACACTGTCCCACCGCTGTCATACGTGCCGAATGTGACGTGGCCGCGGGGACCGATGTCGTGGTTATCCGGCGTCGTCGCAAGAGTAAAGCAAGTGGCCCCTACGGCGCTGACGTAGAGCGGATCCAATACCTGGGCTGGACCGATCTGGAAGGGTACAAAGACACAGTGCTCATTGAGTACTACTGTGGTGCAGCCTCCTGTGGAGAACGGGAACATGGTGCCCAGATGAGCCTGCAGGTACGCCATCACGTTAGCAGCTCCGCCGGTTTGCTGCACGCTTCCGAGCGAGAACGTGTACTGGTAGCTAAAGAGCCCCGAGAGATCGACCATATTCATCGGATTACCGCGAGTATAGCTGTAAGGCTGCTGCGTCCGGTCAACAAACGGATCAACAGCTGTGAACTGTCCCGTGCTCGGATCGTAGTAGCGGGCTCGGAGGTACAGAAGCCCGGACTCGGCATCCGTGTACTGGCCGGCAAAGCCGAACGGAGTCGTGGTCGTCCCGGTACTGCTCTTGAGGGTCCCATAGGCGAAGTAGGCAAACGTCGCCACGGTCTGTCCGCTCTGATTGAGGAGCGCCCGCGTGCTGCCCAGCTGATCCTGGTAGACGTAGAGGACTTCCCCGTTCGAGGTGATGCGCTCTACGGGGAGACCACCAGGACCGGTGACGTCGTTATTGGTCCCATCCTGGATGAGGAGAGGCATCCCCTCCGCCACCTCCCACACCTGGGAGGTGGTCCTCCAGTTCACCGTCTTGCTGATGCGCAACCCGTCCCCGTTGTAGACGTAACTGGCCGTTGTGGTCCCCTTGGTCAATCCGATCAAGCGATCCGCCTGATCGTAACTATAGCTCGCACTCACCCCGGTGAGCGTTCCTGCCTTCGCTCGCCAGGCTCTCAGGCGGTATCCTTCTCCGTCGACCCATGGCCACGTCTCGTCTTCCCGCCCATCCCGCCCTCGCTCCCCTCATCGCCGCCTGCGAAGAGGCTCTCCCCGGCCGCATTCGCGGCTACTACCTCCTCGGCAGCCACGCCGACGGCACCTCGCTCCCCACCAGCGACCTCGATCTCACCGTCCTCCTCATAGAGACGGCCACCAACCGCGACCGCGCCGTCATCCATGAGATCGCGTCACGATGGGACGGGGAGCTCGACCTGGAGATCGAGGGGGAGGATGCGCTGCGCGGGGGGTCACTCCCACCTTCAAGCACGGCAGCCTCCTGCTCTACGGCGAGGATGTGCGTCACTCCCTCCCGCTGCTCCCCATCGAGGGGTGGACGCGCGACCGCCTGCACGCCGCCTACTATCTGGCCATCACCGTCTTCGGGCGTCCCGTGCCGGTGCCGCCCTCCCTGGACTATCCGGACCCGGAGGACGAGTTCTACGGCTATGCGCGGCACCCGGTGCGCGTCGCCGGCGGCGACGTCCCGAGCACCCGCGATCTGATCCGCGTCACCGGCTGGATGGCCACCGCGCGTCTGGCCCATGAGGCGCGGCAGTATGTCGCCCGCAAGCGCGATCTGCCTGCCCTCTACGCCCGGCACATCGGCGACGCCTGGACCGACCTCCTGGTCACTCTCGACCGCCGCTGCCGCACCGAGTGGGGATACCTCATCCCGGCCGATCGGCGCGGCCGCCTCGAGCTACGCGCCATCTGTCAGCAGGTGCCGGCGTTCGAGAACGACTTCCTCGCCCGCTACCAGCGGTATCTGTTGGCGGACCTGGCGCAGGGCCAGGAGCGCGCTCTCCGGGTCATGCAGCGCCTGCCGTGGGACGATCCCGAGGTGCAGCGGGCTCTGGCCCATTCCTGATTCAGGCAAACAAGAGCAACGCGTCTATACGGCGCGTCCTCACTACACGTGTCTGTCCAGGAGCGGCCAGGAGACCGTGTCCCGACGTCACATCTGTGACGTCAATATGCTCACACTTCTCAGATCACTGCTCTCAGGCCGGGCGATCCTCATCACGCAGATCGTCCGAGAACAGGCTGGGCGAGAGGATGCTGGGGCGGGAACGGCGGCCCGGACGCTCGGCCGGCTGAGTTCCCACCACGAGAAACCGCACGGCCAGCTCCGCCAGCAACAGGCCAAGCGCGATCAGCAACAGGAACGGGGTCAGCGGACGGCTGTCCCAGACGGTGGGGAGGGCATCCGACCAGGTCGGACGGGAGAGCACGCGCCCGCCACCGGACGCCGCCAGCTGGCGCAGGAACGGCAGCTCAGTCCCGAAGGAGCGGTACTCGGCCGGGTAGGGAACGGCGAGGGCGGTTTGAACGACGCGCGCACGCCCGTTGCCACGGAGCGAGAGGGCGATGCGGTAGATACCCGGCAGGGCGGCGGGAAAGGAGCCGACATACCGGTTGGGCGAGGACGGCTGCATCGCCACGGTATGTGTCTGGGACCTGGGATCCAGGACATGCGCCGTCACATGAGGTGCCAGACCAAAGCCGGCGGGAATGGTGGCGGCCACCGTCCCCTGACCGCTATCGGCCGACGTCGCCGTGGACAGCGATGAGGAGACAGGCGGCAGCACCCATGCCACCAGGTTCTGCCACAGATGCGAGGCGGAGGGCGAGTGCAGCCAGGCCGCGGTCCACAGGCCGGCGGCGTCGCTCGTCCAGGCCACGCTGCGGCCCAACCCAACCTGCCAGTCGGCCAGAACCGGATCGCGCTGCTTGCCTTCCAGCACGACCTCCGCCGTCGGCCGGGCCGTCGTCTGCACGTACCCGTCGAGCGGCGGGAGGGCCGGGATGCCGCGCAATAGCGGTGAGGAGGCCGTCACCCGCGGCGTGAAATGGGCCTGGATCAGCGCGCTGCGGCGCAGCGTCTGCAATTCACGCAAGAAGAGGCGCGGCACGTCCTCCGAGGAGTAGGCGCGGTAGTACACGCCGCCGCCCCATCGCGCCATTCGCCGCAACACGCTATAGTCACCCAGCCCGAGCGCGTCGTTGACGCCGATCGTGGAGAAGATGATGCCGGAGCGCCGCATGCGCGTGATCAAGGGGCGATAGTTGTCGGGCGCGTCGCCATCCCCGACCAGAATCATGTGCTTCAGATGCATGGGGTTGTGCCGCAAGACCTGGAATCCCTCTTGCATGAACGGCATATAGGTATAGGGATCGCCCGGGTCCATCTTCAGGACGGCGGACTCGATCGCCGCCTTGTGGGTAACGTGCTGCATTCGCACCACCCAGCCGCCCATCATCGTCTCCGGCGTGTCGTTGATCGCGATCTCGTCGGCGGGCGTCAGCAGCTCGACCAACCCCTGTGCCGCCTGCTTTGAGATGGTGATGTCCTGAAACACCTCCAGGCTCTCGATGAGCACCACCACGGCCACCGGCGGCACCTTCTCCTGGTGCCGCACATTCATGTTGACGGGCAGCACCGTCTCCATCGGCGTCCCCGCGTAACCGCCGGGTCCGTAGGAGTTCTGTCCCCCGATCACGACCAGCCCGCCCCCACTCTTGACGTACCCGACGAGGGACTGCATCCGGTGAAAGCCCAGACTTGGCGCGTCCGTATCCACCACGACCACCGCCGCATAGGGCGCCAGGGCGGAGACGGCAGAGGGGAGCCGCACCGTAACGGTATCTCCCGCCGCGCGGAGCGACGCCGCCACGTTCGCCGCCTCGCCGGGGCGCGATGCAATCACCAGGACATTCGGCGGCCCGGCAATCCGAACGACACTGCTCGCCGTGTCATTCTCCGTATAGGCGTCGTGCTGTGGCACGATCCGCACGTTATACGCGGCGAGGTGCGAGGGCAGCGGTCCCTGCGTCACCGTCCAGTGCGTCGTCCCCGGCCGCAGGGCGAGGACGTGTTGCCGGATCAGCGTCCCATCACGGAACATCTGCACGGTTGCTCGCTGCGCCACGTTCGACCAGAGCGCAGCCGTTACCCGGAAACGCTCTCCCGCCCGCGCGGCCGGCGGCACGGTCAGGCCGAGCACCGCCGCGTCGGGCGGTATCTGCCCGCTCACCGGCACCACGTCCAGCCTGATCCCCTCCGTGCGGAGCGTTGACGCCATACTCAGCGCATCCCCGGTCGTTTGGCGCCCGTCGCTGAGGAGGACGATGCGCCGCTGCCGGGTCGGGGAGAGCATCGTCGACGCGAGCAGGAGTCCGGACTGCAGGTTGGTCCCGGCGGCGGGCACGCCCATCGGAAAGGACGTAAAGCGCCCGCGCCCCTGCGGCGCCTGCTCCACCACCGATCCGTCGGCATCCCCGACGACACCGGCCAGGGCATCGGGCGGCGACCGTTTGATGGCGCCATTGATGTCACGGAGCATGGTGCCCTGCTGCGCCTGATCGCTGGCCGAGAGATCGGCGACGAAGATGGTTTCCTGACGCTGGGCGGGCAGACGCAGCAGCAGACCGCTGAGGGCAAGCACGAGAGAGGCGAGGAGTGCCACCCGGATCCCCAACAGCCACGCCCGGCGGCCCGGCCCCAGAGAGAGAAACCCGCGCCGCCAGTAGAGAACGGCGAGCGCGATCAGCGGGACGGCGATCACCGGCGCAAGTGGAAAGGCAAGAGCGATCATCTCAGCGCCGCGCCGCCAGCACCCATTCGGCGGAGAGCAAGAGCGCCGCGGCCAGGACCAGTGGCCAGGTGAGGTCGGCCGTGATGGGTGAGGCCTGCCGCATGCCGGCGGACGCGCCGGCAAAGCGCAGCACCGCCGGACCGGACGTGGCCTCGAGGGTAGGCGCGATCACGTTCACCGCAACCGCTGCCGTGGATCCCGCGACGTGGACGGTGTAGATGCCCGGCAGAGACGGGGTCAGCGTCGCCGGCACCCTGAGGCGCAGCACCGCGCCGGTCGGCTCGGTGACCGCCGCATCGGATACCCCGTAGGGGGGAGCAATCGTCACGCTCTGACCAAGATTGAGGGACGGAGGAACCACGGGGGGCGCCAGATGGCTGGTGAGGGCATGGATCAGAATCGGGAAGCTGGTCCGGAGCGGCCAGTCGGAGCGCAGCGGATCGAAGAGGAGTACCGCCGTGCGGCGTCCTTCGAGCGTCCCGTCGAGGATGACGGGAAGAGACCCGAGACGCAGTATCGGCGCGAGGGAGGATGGAAACACGGCCCGACGCACCATGCCGAGATGGACCTGACTGAGATCCACGTAGCGCAGCAAGGGGGAGCGGGAGGGCTGGAATGAGCCGGTCGGAACGGCCGCCGCCGTCAGGGTCAGTGGTCCCAATCGTCCGGGAGGCGGTGCCACCAGCAGCGTTGCCACCGGCGGCATGGACGGCGGGCGAAAGCCGTCGAAGACGGCGAGATCTTCGCCGGCGGTGCGGGCCGCGTCGTACTGGCCACGCGAGATCACGGTGAGATGGATCGACGGATCGAGGGAGAGCGCGGCTCGCAGGAAGTCATCGTTGCCGGCCACCAGCAGGACGCGGCGCGCCCCGCGCGGCACGATTGCCCACGCCGATCGGTCGAGCGTCAGGTCGTCCGGGCTCGCAATGAGCGCTTGCAGGGCATGCACCGTCTTCGGCAGATGCGACCAGACCTGAATGAGACTGCCGTTGGCCGCCACCTGCACCGGGCGCACGTCGGCCAGCTGGCCATCCGCAAACAGACGCACCGTCGTGGCAACGGGGGACGAACTCTGGTTGCGCAGGCGCAGGACGGCCTCGACGGCACCACCGGACGCCGATGCTGCGAAGGAGGAGATGCCGAGATCGCGCGTTGAGACCCCGAGGCGATCGATCTCGATCGGCACCCGCGTCCCGGGTGGCACCCGGGTGATGCCCGAGGCCCGATCGGTGAGCACCACAATGCGCGTGGCGGCGCCCTGCGCGAGGGACGATGCCACCCGCAGGGCAGCGGGAAAGTTCGGACTTCCCGTGCCCGGCTGGAGACGTGCCAGCATTCCATCCACCGCCGCCCGATCGGGATTATCGGCCGTCACCACCTGCGGTTCCGCATCCATCACAATCACGGTCGCGGTGCGCCCGGGAGGCAAGCCGTCGACGAGAGACCGCGCGCGGTGCATGGCCGCGGCGAAGCGCGACGGGGCGACGTCATGCGCCTGCATGGCATAGGAGCGGTCGATCACCAGGATCAGGTCTCCGTCCAGGGTCCGCGCGCCCAGGACGGCCGGCTGCGCCAGAGCCAGCACCAGAGCGGCCAGGGCAAGGAGAGTCAGCAACAGCAGCGGGTTGGGGCGCGCCCGCCGCTTGCGCACCTGCTGGTTGAGAGGCTGGGCGAGCCGGCGCCAGAGAAACGTGCTGGAAACCGGCCTTTCCCGCGGCCGCCGGTTCAATAGATAGAGCAGGACGACAGGAACGGCCAGGGCAAGAAGAGCGAGAGCGACCGGGGACAGCAGGACCATCTACTGCGAAATGGTCGAGAAGTACTGCAAGATGTAGCGCTGCAGGGACGAGGGAATCGTGCTGCGCTGCAGGCTCAGAAAGGCCTGACGGCGATAGCGAACGAGCACGATGTGGTAGGGCAACAAGTTTCCGCTACTGCCCGGCGCGCTGACGATGACCCGAATCGTCTTGCCGCCTCCCTGCCCCGGGATATGGACCGTCACGTAGCGTCCCCGTCCCTGGCCCCCACGATTGTCGGCGCCGCCCGATCCGATACCTCCGGCTCCGCCCCGGTGCGTGCCGATCGTCAGAGAGCCCTGGTTGTGGGACGTTTGGCCGTACGTCATCACGCTACGCCCGGACGGGCTCGTCCCGCTCTGCCTCCGCAGAATGCTGGTGTGCCCGCCGCCGCGGGGGATGCCGGCCAGCGCGGGCACGGCGTGACCGCTCGATCGGTTCCTGCTCGACGATGAGCTGGTCGAGCGCCGGTGGCCGCCCTGATCGAGCCCGGCAACCGAGTTCTTGACCTGATCCAGCTGGTTCGCCGCGTGGAGGATCGGCCGGGTCGTGCCGCCCGAGGCCGCATTCGACCGAGCGGCCGCTCTGAGAGCTTTTCCGGCGGCCCCCGCATTGCCCCGCAGCAAAGACTTCGCGGCGGTCCGCAGCGTCTGATCCAGCTTTCCTGATCCCGCTGTTTGGGCGGCCCGCAAGAGGCTCTGAGCCAGCCGCTGATTGCTCTGCGGCGCTTTACCGGCTTCGTTGGCGAGTGCCGTTAGCAAGCGCGGCAACGTCGGCTGCGACAGCGTGGAGCGGTCGGCCTGCGCCAGGGCAGAAAGCAAAGCACGTGAGAGGGGGGAGGGAGTCGAGGCGGCGGAATGCAGCCGCATCTGCGCGATGCTGAGCGCCTGCAGGGCCGCCGCGCGCGAGGACGCATGCAGCAATTGGCGTTGCAGATGGTGCAGGATGAGCCGCACCTCTCGCTGCAGTTTCTTTTGTTGCGCATGCTGCAGCCGTTGCTCGGTGGCATTCAAGAGATGCGGCACCGTGACCAGAGCCGCCTGATGAATGCGCGCTTTGTCATCGGTCGATAGCGCTTGCCGGGGAGCAGGGAGTGCACGCAGCGAGACCGCCAGCGCCAGCACCGCCCCGAGCGCCAGGACACCGTGCACCGGGGGGAATTGGCGCCCGGCCCGCGACGGGACGGCCTGCCCCGCCAGGCGGCGCTCGACCTCACGGCGCTGCAAGACGGCGGGGACCTCATCGGAGAGGCGAAGTTCCCACGCCGTAATCAGGCGATCCTGCAAATGGAAAGCCCGATCGGCCAGCCGCGCGATCTCGGCAACGTCCGGCCAGCGCCACAGGCCGACGAGCGTCCCTCCGAGGACGCCCAGCAGGACCGGCGCCAGGAGCAGGGCCGGCGTCCCGAGATGCAGGAACAGCAAAACCAGGGAGAGGACGGCCCCGGCGATGAGGCCATCGAGGGAGAAGCGCAGAACCCGCACGACCCCCACGTGGCGCCGCAGCGGGGCCACGACCGCGGGGATGTCCAGGATGCCTTCCATCATGATGCCGCCCGGATTCAGCTCTCTTCCTGCACGAATCGCAGATAGGTGGAGTGGTGTAAGTGGCTCTTCCAGTCGTCGAAGGTCTTGAGGGGCGCCTGTTGCAGCAGCCGCTCCGCCACGCCCTCGCCGCTCAGTGTACCGTCGTCAGCCTCGGTAATGGTTCCCACTGTGTTCCCCTGGAGGTCGGTGAGCACGGCCGTCCGCATGATGACTCCTTATATATCATCCAGTGCCGCCCGCATCGCATCGAGGAAGGCAGGAACCTCGGAGGCGCGGAAGCTAAGCGGCCCGTCTGCACCGTCCTGCAGATCAACCATCAACGTCGTCCCCTGGTTACGAATGCCGATCGTGGTCGGCCCTGCCTGCACCGTGCGCCCGCGGCGCCCGCGTACCGCATCGTAGTAGAGAGAGCGCACGTCGCTCAACACCCCGCTCAGCCCGGGCAAGGGGAGGCGCACGACGGTCTCGCCGTGCCGCACCACCAGGGTCTGCTGCTCCTCCACGTCCAGGTGCAGGCGAACCGTTTCCAGAACCAGATCACCCAGGGGGACCGTCGCCGGCACCGCTTCGGGCGGAGGCTCGGCGATGGACTCGGTTTCCGGTTCCGGCTCGGGCTCGGGCTCCGGCTGCATGCTCCGCGCCACCAGAAATGCGGTTGACGGCTCAGGCTCTGCGAGGTCGAGAAGGCGCAGTGACGCGCGCAACGCGTCGATCAGCGCGTCAAGATCAGAGCGGTCAATGGTGACGGCCGCGCTTTCTCGCGGGCTCTCCCACACCCGCACCTCCACCGCGTTGGGACGGGTACTGGTTCCAATCCGCCCGTACACGGCGCAATCCGGCTGATCGCAAATCAGCATGGGACCGACGCGCGACTGGCTGCGCTGCAGGGAATAGAGGTCTTCGAGGCCGCGCACCACTCGGTCCAGCACGGCGGCCGGCAGCGTGATCGCGTGTCCGTTCCCATCCATAATGTGAATCGATTCCTCGAAGACGGTAATCTCTCCGTGTCCCGGCTCGCGCCCGATCGGGACCGGTGGAGCGAGCGGCTCCGGCGGAGCAAGAACCACCTCCTCCTCTTCTGCTGCCTCCAGCAGGGCCTCGTCATCCATGCCGGCCCGCTCCTCCCGCGGCACGGCACGTAGCAGAAGGGCCCAGCCCTCGGCCAGAGCGCGTCCGAAACGGGGGAGATCGGAATCGGGCACCGACAGGCGCGGCTGTCCGTCATGGAGAACGGTGAGGGCGCCGTCGGCAAGCCGAAGCGTCAGGAACGAGTCATCGGCGAGGGTGAGGCGTTCCTCATCGCGGTCGCCGGTCACAATCGAGCGCAAAGCAGCCAGAGCCGTATCCAGGTCGGCGAGGGCCAGCTCGATGGCGATCTCCTCGGGAACCCATATGGAGTCTTCACGGCGCCACTGCCGCAGGGAAATACGGTGTCCCTGCTCCCCGTCCCGGAGGGCGCAGGTGATGCGGACACCGCGCGGATGGAAGGCGACGCGCCGCTGCTCCACCGTCAGCCAGTCGGCACCGGGACGCGGCCAGCTCTCCGGCCGGTCCAGCACCACAGGAATCTCCTGCGTAGCGTCTTGCACCGGCATCTCGAGCCAGCGCAAAAAGCGCCGCAGCGCTTTCTGCAGCGGAACCAGGAGATCCGCTCCCAGCACGATTCCGGCGCCGTCCGCGTTCCAGGTGTCACGGGAACGTTGCCAGAATCCAAGATGGGCGACATAGCGCGTCCCGAACGGTTCCGTCTCGGCACGCAGGCGGCGCGAATCGCCCATATCCAGCACGATGCGGGCAACCTGTTTCCCGCCGTCGCTCACCTCGAGCAGCTCGCCAATGCCACGCCGCACCGCCTCGAGATCGGAGCGATCCAGGACCAGAGCGTCGCGGGTGGGAGCCAGGCCGCTGGGAGTTCGCCGCCAGATCCGGATATCGAGGTGACGGACGTCACCCTGGATGGCCGGCTGGATACGTATCTCGCTCTCCTCGTCCTGGCCCAGGGTCAGGACGTCCGGCGGAGATAACGGAGCCTGCATACTGCGCAAGCCTAGCACAGCGTGGCGCGACTTCTGCTGAGGGACACAGCGTAACGCGGATTCGGGCAATACAGGGCGTGCCCTGGCTCCAGGCTCACGAATCCGCGTTACACTTTCACGATATTGCTCTGCAAGTGATCGTGTCTAGGACAGAGTTGGCGCATCCCTCTGTCACACCATCTCATCCAGAGCCATCGCGACGGCGGCATCCTCCGCTGCGCTCCCCACCGTCTTGACGAGCCGCACCGGCGCGTCCGACATCTCGGTTATCCCTCCGATCGGCAGCACGTCCTGCGGCGTCACGGCACCGGCCGTGATTGCTGCCTGCACATCTCCCGCCTCATGAAGCACAGCGCTGACGTCGTCGGCATAGATCCGTCGGGCCCGCGCCGCCACATCCGGTGCGAACTCCGCCATGTTGGGACGATACGCGCCGATGGCGATGACCGTGCACGGGAAACGATCGAGGAGATCCGCATGCAGGAATGGCTCCTCGGCCGCCGTGGCGCAGACGACGACGTCGGCGCCGGAGACCGCCTCCGCAACCGATGCCGATGCCCGCACCGCCATCCCCATGTCCTCGTGCAGTGTGGCGGCGAGCTGTTGGCGGTGCTCCACCCGGGGAGACCAAATACGAATCGTATGGAGAGGACAGACGGCGCCGAGGGCGCGTGCTTGCCACGGAGCCTGCGCTCCGGACCCGAGCAGCGCCAGAGTACCCGCCCGCGCGTCGACGCGGCGAGCGGCGGCGGCGGTGATGGCGGCGGTGCGCACCGCCGTCAGGGCGGAGCCGTCGAAGATGCTGTGCACGCGCCCGTCGCGTGCATCGACGTGCACGGCCACCCCCTGGATCGTCGGACGCTCGACATTTCCCGGCATCACGCTCACCAGTTTCACCACCGCATCCTCGCCCGCCAGCCGGCCCGGCATCGTCAGGAGCGTGCCGCCATCCAGCTCGAGGGAGGTGCGGAGGGGCGCCATCGCACCTCCCCTCGCCAGCGCCGTCAGGGCTCGATCGGCGGCATCGATCAGGGCCGGCCACCCGGATCGCGCCGCCGCCTCGATGGCCTCCGCCTCGATCACCCTCATCGGAAGCGCGTGGCGGAGAACCGCTCTGCCGCCGGGATCGTCTTCCCCTCCACGAGATCGGCCAGGAGCGTCCCGATCATCGCCCCAAACTTGAAGCCGTGACCGCCGAAGCCGATGCCCAGTACGATCGGACCGACGCGGTCGAGCACGAAGTCGTCGTCCGGCGTGCTGGCATAGAGGCAGGTTTCGGCGCGCAGCGAATGTGAGTCGGCGCCCGGGATGTAGCGCGCCACCAGGTCGTCGATCTCGCGGATCCGCGCCTGCTCCACCACGCCAACCTGGCGCGGGTCCGTCTCTGGTCCCGCCAGATTGATCCCTGCCTTGAGATCCTCGTCCCAGTTCGGGAGTCCGTAAAAATGAAAGCGGCCCGGCTCGGGATGCAGGATGAACGGGATGATATCTCCATCCAGCCGGTAATACGCCACGTGCTCGCGGGTCACGGTAAGCGGAATCGTCAGTCCAAGCGGCGCCAGCAACTCATCGCTCCACCCCGCGGCCGCCAGCACCACCTGCTCGGCGCGCCAGTCGCCACGATCGGTCCGCATCGTGACGCCCCCGTCCGGCTCCAGAGCCGTGACCCGCGTCTCCGCCAGGACCTCCGTCCCGGTCTGCCGCGCGATCTCGATCAGCCCCAACCGGCAGCGGTCAGCGTTGAGGATCCCGCCCTGCGGCTGCACAATGCCTTCCCAGCCCGGCTCAAGCCGGAAGGCGGGGTAGCGCGCCGCGACCGCCGCGGCGCTGAGCCGCTCGTACGGCACATCGGCGTCCGACAGCGTCGAGGCCAGGGCCTCCAGAGTGTCCGGGGCCCCGAAATCCAACCCGCCCATAATGCGGAGTATCTCTTGACCGGTCGCCGCCTCGACCTCACGCCACAACGGGAGGGACGCCTGCGCCAGCCGGACGTAATCGGGGATGTCGTAGGCGAACCGAAAGATGCGTGCCGCGCCGTGCGAGGAGCCGCGCTGGTGATTGAGCGTGAACTGCTCGAAAAGCGTCACACGCCGTCCACGCCGGCTTAACTGCCAGGCCGCTGCCGCGCCCATGATGCCGCCGCCCACCACGGCAATCTCGGTCCGCCGTTCCATCGCCCTATGGTAGCCAGACCCGGGGGTCATGACCGCGATCCGTCCGCGCCGCGCCCGTCACCGGTGGGCGGACACAGGACCGATCAGAGAAATGTAGGCGCAGGGCTTGTCCCTGCCTGAAACCGCGCGCGGCACCAGACGCCGCACCGACACCTTGCCGTTACGAAGCCGGTGCCGCGTCGGGCAGCAACAGAACGGGCCTGGACCCAGGCGACCAACGCCAGAGGCCGCCATCGCGGTACAGCAGCACGGCGGCCCCGCCGGGGCCCCACAGTGCATCTCGGTATCCGGAGACGGCCGCCATGACACGGCCCGATCCGGACAGCACCAGCGTCCGTGTCCCGCACTGCGCCAGGAGCCGGCTCCCGTCCGGTGACCAGCTTCGCAGCCGGCACGCCGTGACGAGCCGGGTGGCGGCGGCCGAACCGCGAATCGTCCCGAGGCGCAGTTCTCCATGCGTGAGCGCGGCCAGATGAATCCCGTCCGGCGCCAGGGAAGGTGCCTGAGCGCTGTGCCCGATAATCGTCTCCGTGCCGTCCCACGGCTGGCGGATAATCGCTCCGGCGCGCCAGAGAAGCAGGGAGCGCATGTCGGGAGACCAGCGCAGGACTCGCTCCCCTGCCGCGAGCGGGAACGACCGCGTCTGCGTCCGGTTCGTGACGGTCAGACTTCCCGGACGCACCATGGCGAGGAGCGACGCGTTGGGGGACCAGAGCAGCCGCGTCGGCGCCGGGCCGGTGCCGGTCAACACGGTGCGAGGAGCGCAGCCGCCCGAGCAGAGAATCCGCACCGCCCATCCGGCGCCGGAGGCGGCGACATAGGCGGCCGAGGCGCCGTCCGGGGCCAGCACGGCCCGCTGCACGTCGGTCTCGACCGTCAAGACACCCGGATCGGTCGCCGCCGTATCGGTCTTCCAGAGCACGTGGCCGCGCAGGAAGAGGATCAAAGGCGGCGCACTATCGGACCCGTGCATCGGCAGACCGCGGTCGATCGGCTGCCAGGTACGCCCCCCGTCATCCGACCGGTACAGGCCGTCGCCGTTGACCGACGCGTAAAGACGCGTCGGCCGGCTCGGATCGGCCTGCAACGCGGCTATATAAGGATTCACGGGGAGACCGTCCATGGAGAGGGTCCAGGTCCGGCCCCCGTCGTCGGAGCGGACCAGCGCTCCGCGCCCGCCGGCCAGGATGGACTGTCCCACCGGCAGGATGCTGGTCACCGCAAGATGGAAGCCGGGACCGACATAGCGCCACTGTGCGCCGGCGTTGTCGGATCGGTAGATGCCGTGTGTCGTCCCGGCCCAGAGACGCGATCCTTGTATGGCAACATCCATGACGTCGGGGGCGAGACCGGACGAGCGGCGATGCCAGGTACGTCCTCCGTCGTCCGAGGTCGCGACACCTCCCGCCCAGATGCCGGCGTAGAGCGTTCCGTCGGGCGCGACGGCGAGCGTCTGCACGCCGTCCGGCGCGAAGACATAATCGCGACCAGTTCGCTGCCAGATTGAACCGCCCGCCGCACCGGACCAGACGATTCCGGGTCCCACGTAAAAGGTGCCGGGCCGGAAGCCGGATTTCAGAAACATGATGGTGGCGCCCGGCAAGCCGGTGACGGCCGGGCGCCAATGCGCGCCGCCGTCGGTGGAAAGATAGACGGAGTGCTGGCTGGCCACCAGATAGCGCCGCGCGTCTCCGCGCGCGATCAGGACGGCCCGGATCGTCAGGTGCCTTCCCGGCGATGCCAGACGCCGCCAGGTGTCACCCCCATTCCAGGAGACATAGACCTGTCCGAACGCGCCGGCCAGCAGGTGATCGCCGTCGGCGGGATCGGCCGCGATCAGGAAGCCGACATTCGGGCGCTGGACGGACCAGGCGGCGCTCACCGGCGGAGGCGGCGGCACCCCCGGTGAATTGGTCCGCGGCAGGAAGACCAGCAACAGGAGGGCGAGCACCGCGGCGACCGGGAGTGGCCAGAGTGCGGGATGCGGTATTTTCCAGGGAGGGAGCGTGAGGAGATGGCGCCGGCGCGGAGCGGCGATCCGGCGCCGCACGCCGGCGCGGACACTCCGGCCTGCCGTCATCCCCTCCAGACTCCCCAGAATGAGCGCGTCCATCCACTCCCACTCGACAGCCAGCTGCCGGCAGTCAGGACACGCAGCCAGGTGGGCATCCAGATCCTGCTGCCCGGTCCGCACGAGCGGCGACTCCTGCAGGCGGAGACGAATCTCGCCGCAGTTGATCCTCATCGCCCTGCCTCCTCGTCGGCATAGGCTTGCCGGAAGGATTCGCGCGCCCGCAGCAGACGCACCTTGGCAGCACCCTCGGTGCATCCCAGCGCCTCGCCGATCTCCCGGCACGTCATCCCGGCCACAATCTGCAGAAGGAGCGGCTGCGCGTGCTGCTGGGGGAGGCGACGCAGCACCCGCATCACCAGATCCTGGCGCGCCACCCCTTCTTGCAGATCGGTCGAGTGGGGATGGTGATGCTCCTCGAGAGGGACGGCGAGTCGCAACCGGCGCCCGCGATGATAACTTCGGGCGCGGTTGAGGGCGATGGTATGGAGCCAGCCGTTGAGCCGCACCTCACCTCGCAGCCGCGGTAACGCCTGGTAGGCGGAGAGAAACGTATCCTGGCACAACTCGCGGGCCGTCTCCACCTCGCCGACCAGCCCCGTTAGAAAACGCAGGAGCCGGCCCTCGTAGCGACGCATGATGTCATCGAATGCCTCCAGGTCTCCTTCGCGGGCACGCGCAATCGCGCCGTCCTCATCCCAGGCGTCTTCACCCGGCACGTCGACGCCAGGCTCGCATCCATCAGTTGGGACCGCGGCCGGCTCGCTCACCGCGCCTCCGAAGGTCACATCATCCCATACAACGCGCGAGAGGGGAAAAAGGTTACAGGCTCCCTAGAATGACGTACGGCGCGCCCGCGTACGGCGCGCTCTCCGGAGGATGGGATGCCCTATGCCGTGATCATGGCGGGTGGCGCCGGAACGCGCCTCTGGCCCGCCGCCCGCCGCGACAACCCGAAACAGCTGCAGCGCCTGATCTACGAGGAGCCGATCGTCGCCGTCACGGTGCGACGTCTGCAGCCGACCTTTCCGCTCGATCACTGCTACATCGTCACGGCGGCGCGCTACGCCGATCCGATCCGCTCCGTCCTGCCCGAGTTGCCGCCGGAGAACGTCATCAGCGAGCCCTTCGGCCGCAACACGGCGGCCGCCATCGCTCTGGCCGCCTTCCGCATCGCCGCCCGCGAGCCGGAGGAGGTCTTTGCCGTCTTTCCCGCCGACCATGTCGTGCTCCATCCGGACAAGCTCCAGCACGCCGTCAACTTCAGTCTGCCCCTGGCGCGCGCCCACACCGTCGTCGATATCGGCGTTCCGCCCACGCATCCCGAGACCGGCTACGGCTACATCGAGCTGGGCAAGCCGATTGAGGACCGCGACGGTCTCACCGCCTACAGCGTGCGCCGCTTCGTCGAGAAACCGGATCTGGCAACCGCGCAGGGCTATCTGCAGACCGGACACTACATGTGGAACTCCGGCATGTTCGTGTGGCAGGCCGCGACGTTCCTCAATGCCCTGCGTGAGCACCTGCCTGAGACGTTCCGCGCACTGACCGATGCCGAAGCGATCGGCACCGAGGACGCCCTCCAATCCGCCTACGCCGCGATTCCCGACATCTCCGTCGACTACGCCATCATGGAGCGCGTCTCCGACGTGGTTGCCGTTCCCGCCGAGTTCGGCTGGCGCGACGTGGGTGACTGGAACGCCCTCTACGAGCTGATGCCGCACGACGAAGCCGGCAACGCCTACGAGGGCACGCACGTCACCCTCGATGCCTCCGGCTCCCTCCTGCTCGCGCCGAACAAGCTGATCGCCGCCATCGGCGTCGAGGATCTCGTCGTCGTCGACACCCCCGACGTGCTGCTTGTCATGCGTCGCGACCGTGCCCAGGATGTCAAGAAGATCCTCGACAAGCTGAAAGAACGCGGCGACGATGCCGTGCTGTGACGGACTCCTCGCTGGCAACGGAACGGCTCCAGCTCCGGCCCCTCACGGCGGACGACCTCGACCATCTGGTCACGCTCGACAGCGATCCGGCGGTCATGCGCTATCTGAGCGGCGGGAAGCCGACACCGCGGGCTCTCATCGAGCGTGAGGTCCTGCCCCGCTTCTTGCGCCTGGCCGGGGACGGCCTCGGCGGCTGGGCCGCCATCGAACGCTCGTCGGGAGAGTTCCTGGGGTGGTTTCTCCTGCGCGCCGCCGACGAGCCTGCGACAGCCTCGCTCGGCTACCGCTTGCGCCGCGCCGCCTGGGGCCGGGGCTACGCCACCGAGGGCTGCCGGGCCCTCATCCACCGCGGTTTCACCAACCTCGGTTTGCAACGGATCATCGCCACCACCTACGAGGACAATCTCGCCTCTCGCCGCGTCCTGGAGAAGCTCGGCTTTACCGTCGTGCGCCGCTTCCACCTCGATCCGGAGGATCTCGCCGCCGAGCCCACCTACGACGCCGTGGGCACCGATCCCTTTCCCGGCGACGATCTCGAGTATGCGTTGACGCCGGCTCAGTGGGAGGCGAGACAGAAATCCCTGCCACGATTCCGGACTGGGCTGGATTCGTGACACCGCCGGGAGAGACAACCTCCGCGACAGGGTTCCGGGCGGCCGCTCTCTACCCCGTGTCCCGCCACCCGTGTGCGGGATCACCCGGTTGCCGATGTAGCGCCGTGTCTCTGTCCCCGCGCCGGCCCCTCGCACCACAAAGTCGGCCCTCGCTGAACACCTCAGCCCCTATGCCGTAACGTCGCGCCTCCAGACCACGGCCAGCGTGACGGCCAGCAGCACGGCGCAATAGATCCCGATCCCGACAATTGACGCCATAATGCTCGGTTCGGATGGGTTCGCCGCGCGGAAGGTCGTGCTGAGGTCCGGAGCCGTCAGTCGATCCGGCAGGGCGGTGAGATACGCCTCGGGCAAATGGTCGGCCACGGTGTGCCAGATCCCACCCAGCGCGGTGAAGATCCCCGTCAGCACCGTCTGGGCAACTCCAAACCCGATGCCGAACCCGATGCCGGCGGCGGCCGACTGGAAGATCGTGCCGGCCGCGTAGGCAAGCAGCACAAAGAACAGCCCGTTGTAGCAGTCCGCCAGGAAGGTCTTGACGGCTACTATTCCCAGATCGGAGGGGATAGGACGCGTCACCGGCGTGATCGCGTTCAGGATCACGCCGATCACCGTACTCAGCACCACCACCAGCAGGAGCCCAACCGCGACCGTCAGCATGATCGAGATCAGCGCCGATAGCACCATCTCGATACGATTCGGCTTGCGTGCCAGGGTCAGGCGAATCGTCCCCCACCCGTATTCATTGCCGGCCCAGTTGCCGGCGATCACCGGCCAGAGGAACGACGACAGGGAGGCGGAGATGACCAGAGCCGCCAGGATGCCGAAGGGGTAGTCGACATTGGACGCCTCCGCACTGTTGTGGCCAATGCCGACCAGGACCAGTCCGATGATCAGCAGCAGGATGAGCAGAACGATCCGGACCATCCAGCGCTTGCGCATCCGCAGCAGATCGGCCGCCAGCAGTCCCATCATCGTCCTTCCCCCGTCACGTCCAGGAAGTACTGTTCGAGCGATTCCTCGTGGGGACGGATCTCCGAGGCGAACAGCCCGGCCTCCGCCAGAGCCTGGTTCACTGCCGCGGCGCGATCCACGGGCGCCAGGACCACCAGACGGTCCCCCTCTCGCTCCACGCCCGTCACGAACGGGAGGGCACGGATCAGTTCCACCGCTCGCTCCGGACTCGCCACCCGCACGTCGACGCGGGATCCGCCGCTCAGCAGTTGCTGCACCGATCCCTGGACCACGATGCGCCCCTTTTGCAGAATGGCGATGCGGTCGCAGACCTGTTCGATCTCGTGCAGTACGTGGCTGGAGATGAAGACCGTCTTCCCCTCCGCTTTCAGACGCCGCAGCAGATCGCGCATCTCCACGATCCCCGCCGGATCGAGACCGTTGGCCGGCTCGTCGAGAAGCAGCAGGTCGGGATCGCCGAGGAGCGCCGCCGCCACACCGAGGCGCTGCTTCATCCCCAGTGAATAGGTCTTGTACTTGCGCCGCTCCACACCCGAGAGGTCGACCAGATCGAGCAGCGGCGCGATGCGCGACGCCGGCACACCAACCAGATCGGCCACCACGCGCAGATTGTCACGGCCGGAGAGGTACGGATAGAAAGTGGGGCTCTCGATCAGCGAACCGGTGCGCGCCAGCACGGCCTCCAGGTGTGCCTGCAGGGTCATGCCGAGCATCTGAATGCTGCCGGTCGTGGGACGCACCAGGCCCAGCAGCATCCGCATCGTCGTGCTCTTGCCGGCGCCGTTGGGGCCAACAAAGCCGAAAATCTCTCCACGTAGCACCTGGAGATCGAGATTATCAACCGCCAGGACACGGCCGTAGCGCTTACTGAGTCCGGTGGTCACGATGGCAAGATCGGCAGACATGTCCCGTGAGCCTACCACGCGCGTCCGGAGACGGGATGGACAGGTGGTAGAATCGGGCGCCTTCAGGGCAGGGTGAGAATCCCGACCGGCGGTAACGGCGGCAACGTCGAAGCCCGCGAGCGGCGCCAGACGGCGCGACAGCAGATCCGGTGTGAGTCCGGAGCCGACGGTACAGTCCGGATGGAAGAAGGCCGGGTCACGTGTATGTCCGTACCGTGCCCTCCCCAACGTGTGCCCTGGGCGGAATGTCAGATGTCCGGAGCGAAAGGAGGGTACGGTGAAACCGCTCTTATGCATCATTCCGTTCGTCCTGGGATGTGGACTACTGGCCGGTTGCGGCACGGCAGCCAATGCCGGCAAGACGCAGCCGCTCACGGCCGTGACGGTCGGCATGGGCTACATCCCCAACGTCCAGTTCGCGCCGTTCTACGTCGCTCAGACCAAAGGCTACTACCGGCGCGCCGGCCTCAACGTCCGGTTCAATTACGCGATCGAGCCCGATCTCCTCACCCTCGCCAACGAAGGCAAGCTCGACTTCGTCAATGCCGGCGGCGATGAGGTGGTGGCCGCCGATGCTCACGGCCTGCACGTGCGCTACGTCATGACGGAGTACAGCCGCTTCCCCTCCGCCCTCTTTGCCCTCCGCTCCAGCGGCATCCGCACGATTAACGATCTCAAGGGACGCACGATCGGAGTTCCCGGCACCTACGGCGCCAGCTACGTCGGCCTCCTCGCTCTCCTCCACCACGCCGGCCTTTCCCGGTCCTCGGTGAGCATCGAGAGCATCAACTACACCCAGGTGCCCGCCGTCGCCAATCACAAGGTCGATGCCGCCGAGGGCTACGCCATGAACGAGCCGATTGAATTGCGCGCCGAGGGCAAACAGGTGACGGAGTTCGACGTCTGGCGCTGGGCCAATCTGGCCGGAGCGGGGATCTCGGCCGGGGACAGGTTCATCAGCGCCCATCCCAGCATCGTTCGCGCCTTTGTCCGCGCCACCCTGCAGGGCCTCGCCTACACCCTCGCTCATCCGCGGGCCGCCTTCACTATCTCCGCCCGTGCCGTCCCCATTACCTCCGGACAGACCGTGCAGTGGCACGTCCTGCAGCGCGCCATCGACTTCTGGCGTCCGGAGACGGGCAAGCCGCTGGGCTACGTCGATCCCGCGGTCTGGTCGCTCACCGACCGCCTCCTCGCCCGCTACGGCGAGACCCCTCACACCGTTCCGGTGTCGTCGCTCTACAGCAATGCCTATATCCGCTAGGATCGCTGTCTCTGCCGTAACCCTTGACGAGCAGTGCGGCTGGACGGGGGAACGCCGCGGCCCGCCCTCAGCGGCGAGAGAGAACGACGGGTTTCATGATCGAGCGTATCCGCGTCGCCTCCGGGATGTCAGCCCCTTCATGCAACAGCGCGGCGAGGACGACGCCGGCGGCACGCTGGAGCGCATCCGCGGTCAGTTGTCCCACCAGGCTGCCGGCATATGAGTCGCGCACCGCTGACGGCAGCTGATCAAAGCCCCGCCCGTGACTGCTCTCGAGGCCGAGGCGGCGGCAAGCAAGCGTGAGAGCCTCATCCCGCGCCTCATGGATCCAGTATTCGGCCTGCCAGAGCCGGCCGCGCTCCACGCACATGCGGGCTCGCACCAGGTGGTGAATGCCGAGGCCAAAGAGATGCTCCAACGGCGCAGAAGGCTCCGCGGGATGGGTCACCGCCGTACCGAACAGCAGGTGGAACCGGGGGCCGTGAGCGCCAAACTCGGCCGACGGAGTAAACGAGAGATCGACCTGGAGCATGCCGGGGAGCAGGAAAACACGGTAGATGCTGGAGCGGTAAGGGAGATCGAAGAGCACCGCGGCGTCGAACTGACCGGCCATCATCCTGGTCCAGTCGGTCAGCACCTCCGCCACCGGCACACCGTCCGCCACGCCGAATGTCAGATCGAGGTCGGACCAGCGGTCGCCGCCGCCGGCCGATCCCCCGACGGCTGCGGCGGCGACGACGCGGTCATCGCTGCGGGCCTGCGCGATGAGATGCGTCCTGAGCGTCTCTCGATCTTCCGCCCTGAACATCGTGCCCCAGTCTATAGAGGCGCCGGATCTCAGCTGAGGAAGAAGCGCGATAGTGAAACAACGGCATGGATGCTCCACGACCACACGAACCGCCCCGGCCGTATGACGAGGTGCCATGAGCGAGTCAGAGGCGTCCGAGCGACGTGACCTGGCAGCGACCTTTGAGGACCGCGACGTCGCCGCCTCCTACCGGCTGCGGCCACCATACCCGCCGGAGACGTTCGAGATCCTGGCTGGTCTGATAACCGGCGGTCGCCGCCATGTCCTCGACCTTGGTTGCGGCACCGGCTTCGTGGCCCGCCCGCTGGCGCCCCTCACCGATCAGGTCGACGCCGTCGATGTATCGGCCGCCATGATTGCCGAGGGCAAGAACCTCCCCGGCGGGGACGATCCGCGCCTCAACTGGATCGTGGGGCGGGCGGAGGATGTGGAACTGCATCCTCCTTACGATCTGGTGACGGCCGGCGATAGCCTGCACTGGATGGACTGGGAAGTGGTTCTGCCGCGTCTGGCCGGCATCCTCTCCCCGGATGGGATGCTCGCCATTCTCAGCGTCGTGGGCTATGTCGCCTTCGAGGATCCCGCGATGCGCGACGGACTCCTCGCTCTGCTCCGGCGCTATTCCACCTATAAGGAGTATCGGCCGGACTTCGATCTCGTCGCCGAGCTGGAGCGGCGCGAGCTCTTCCGGGAGCACGGCCGCACGGAAACCGCCCCGGTATCCTTCCGCCAGCCGGCCGATGACTACGTCGCGTCCTTCCACGCGCGTGCCTCCCTCACGCGCGAGCGCATGGACCCTCCCGATGCCGCCGCCTTTGATGACGCCCTCCGGCAGCTCGTTCTGGAGCGCATCGGTCCGACAGTGGAACTCAACGTACGAGCGACCATCGTCTGGGGAAAGCCTCTGCGCACCAAGATGACGCCGGAACTGTAGCGTCGGAACCGTCGAGCGGGAACCGCGGAGCAGTGCACCGCCGCCCTGCCCGGAGGGACAGGTCAGAGGGTAGTGAGAGACATCAATGAGGAGGGGCCGGTGCCGAGCCACCTCCCTGGAGATGGGCGATTATCGTCATGACGACGGCGACGATGGCCGGCGACGCCACGAGGAGCAGAAAGATGAGGGATATCAGCCGGAGGGGTCTGGAGCGGGGCCACACGCTGGAAGCAATCGCTCCGGCGCCGCGGGCGCCGTAGATGTTTTGCACCGCGTTGGGATCGGTCGCCGCCTCGAAATCCACCAACTCCCGAGGAACACCGCGGGCCATGTCCAGATATTCATTACCCGTGGTGTCGCGGATGGAGTGATGGGAAGGTCTGGAACGGCGGCGATGCTTCATATGCGCCGAGCATACTCGCGTGCCCCCGATAGATCAAGCCGCAGAGATCACACTGGCTTCATCGACCTCGACCACGTCCCGCGCGGCCCCGCTGTGTATGACCTCGCCTACTTTCTCGTTGATCGGATCAAACGGAAGGTCAGGGACGACGAGGCCATCAGGCTCTGGCGCCGGCTCATCGCCCATGTCGTCGCCGGCTATCGCGAGACAAACCAACTCTCCACGCTGGAAGACGATGCCCTCTGGCCTGCCATGTGCGCCGTCCAGCTCCTGTTCGCGGAGTTCCTCTTCGCCCGCGGCGATAGAGCTGAGGCCGAGCTCAATCTGGATGCCGTCTTCCGGCTGTGTGAAGGTGGCGCATAGGGGGCGGGCCCAGCCCGCCCCCTGGAATGACGCCCTCACTTCGTGGTCGTGGCGTAGCCGGTGAAATCGTTCGCGTTCGTCCCGCCTGGTTGGTCGGAGGTGTACGCGATGGACAGGTGGCCGTCCAGCGGGCTGATGGCCGCGCCAAAGTCGTCGTACAGGTCGCGGCTGTTGGTAATCGAGCAATTGTCTCCTTCCGTACAGAGCACACCGGTGTGCACCGTCGAGGTCGCGGTCGAGATCCCGAATCCCTTCCCATAGTTGTTTGAGGATGCGACCTGAACCGTCCACTGCGCGGCGCCCGGCGCGCCGGGATTCCCCATCGCCACCGGATCGTTGCTGTCCCCAGCCACGGTCGTTGCATAGAAGGCAACCTTGACCTGCCCGGCGACACCGCCGGCTGCCGTGGGGTAGACGGCCGCGCCGCCCTTGTTGAGCTGCACCGGCGCTCCCCACGTTTGTCCACCGTCGGATGACGCGGCCAGATAGGCGTTGTGGTTGTCCGACCACACGAAGTAAACGGTCCCGGCGGCGTCAGTCGTCACGTTGCAGCACCAGACGGGCTCCTCCCCGTTCGCGCCCTCCGCGACTTTGTAGTCGTTGAAGGTCCGGCCGCCGTCCGTGCTGACTCCGATGAACAGCTCGGTCTTGTTCAGGCAACCGGAGGAGGTCTCCTCATTCTGAACGATCTGGACCGGGCCATTGAGATCGCAGCCCATCATCGGGACGTAGACGTAGTGGTGGTAGCGCGAGCCGGCCGAGTTGTCGACCCAGATCTTGCCGAAGTCATTTGTCAGGCCCGGTACGCTGTTGTTGAGGAAGAGCTGTGTCGAGCTGGTGGGATTGATGGTAACGCCGGCCGCCAGATCGCTCAGGTTGCAAATGTCATAGCGGTTGACCACCGGATCGAACAACGGAATCTGGTGATAGGTGACGTAGAAGGTGCACGCGCCGTCGGCGGCGATCCACGGCCGGTCCTCGACCGGAATCCCGCCCAGCGGATCGATGACCCAGCTCTTGCCGCCGTCCTGACTGATGGCAACCGACGTGCTGCCGACCCACAGACTGGCGGCATACACGTTGTAGTAGCCCTGCGCATTGGGCGCCGTCGCCGCTGCGATATCGCTGTCCTCGCCGGCCGGCCCGGCCGTGTTGTTGGTCGCGCCGAACGGAGACGCCACCCACTGGTAGGTCTGCCCGCCGTCCGTCGACTTCCACACATCTTCGCCCGAGAGGACGCCTTCGGATCGAGAATCGTAGAAGACATCGTTCGAGCCGATCCAGAAGGTGCCGGCCCCATCCACGGCGATGCCGGGCTCGGCGTCCTGGTTCTGCTGGATGCCGAGCCCGGGGTCCGGCGGCAACGGGCCGCCGACGTACTGGCCACCGGAGGCCCGCACGCTTCCCATCGGGAGCAGGACAATCGCCATCAAAGCAGCGAGAACAATAGAGCTGCGTTTCATCCCTACTATCTCCTCACGGAACACGGGGCGGCCATACACACCATGGGTGGCCGGCCACAAAAAATTATCCCGATAGCAGTGCTGGCTCCGGTATAGGGTGAAGGCCCTATTTCTCAGTTAGGGCGGGTCCTAATTGACGTGACGTCCGGGCTGGTTGTAGGCGCCATCAGCTCATTCGATGGCGGTCACGCCACCCTGGCCTGGGCGGTTGCCACGTCCTCACGGACCAGACAGCCGTCCAGGTGATCGTTGACGAGGCCACAGGCCTGCATCAAGGCATAGGCGGTGGTCGGACCGACGAAGCGGAATCCCGCCTGCTTGAGCGCCCGGGACAGCGCAACCGACTCGGTGGTGAAGGCGGGAATATTCCCCATGCTCCGCGGTGCGGGCGGGGGCGCCGGGCGGAAGGACCAGATCAGGGCATCCAGCGGGGTGCCGGTCTCGCGGAGCGCGATGGTTGCCCGCGCATTGGTAACGGCAGCCTCGATTTTGGCCCGATTGCGAATGATGGCCGGGTTCGCCAGCAACCGCTCGATCTCGGTGCCGGCGAAGGAGGCGACGGCCTCGGGATCGAATCCCTCGAACGCCTGCCGTAGTGCCTCCCGGCGCCGCAGCACCACGAGCCACGAAAGGCCGGCCTGAAACCCCTCGAGGCAGACCCGCTCGTAAAGCGCCCGCTCGCCGCGCACCGGACGCCCCCATTCCTCGTCGTGGTACCGCGTATAGAGATCATCGCCCTCTCCGAAACAGCGAACCGCGTCTGCCGTCATGCTCTGCCTCTCCTTGACCGATCCCGATCCCCGTGCCCTGTAGAGAGCCCTGTAGCAGAGAGCTTTAGCTCGCTACGCCAACACTGCGAGCTAAAGCTCTCTGCTACATCCATCGCCACCCTCTTCACGAAATCGCCCACATCTTAGCTGTCCTGCCATGCCTTCCGACACGCTATAAAGGCCCATGCCCGACAAACGCGCCTCGATGCACGATGCCGTCGCCGATCTGGTGCGCGACGGTGAGACGGTGGCCATCGAGGGCTTCACCCACCTCATCTCCTTCGCCGCCGGGCACGAAATCATCCGCCAGCGGAAACGCCACCTCACCCTCTGCCGCCTCACCCCGGATCTGATCTACGACCAGATGGTGGCGGCCGGGGTGGCGGATGGTCTGGTCTTCTCCTGGCTGGGGAATCCCGGCGTCGGCTCTCTACACGCCATTCGCCGCCGGCTGGAAGGGGGCAACCCCCTCCAGATCGAAGAGTACAGCCACTTCGGGATGGTCGGACGCTACACGGCCGGCGCCGCCGGCCTCCCCTTCTATCCGCTGCGTAGCTACCAGGGGAGCGACCTGCCGGCAGTCAATCCGAAGATCGTGCCGATCCAGTCGCCCTACGGCGACGAGACCGTCTACGCCGTCCCGCCGCTCCATCCCGATGTTGCCATCGTCCACGTCCAGCGCGCCGACGCCTCCGGCAACGCCCAGATCTGGGGGTTGCTCGGCTGCCAGCGCGAGGCGGCCTTCGCCGCCGACCGCGTCATCGTCGTCGCCGAGGAGCTGGTGGAGGAGGCGGTGATCCGGGCCGATCCCAATCGGACCGTCATCCCGCATGCCATCGTCGATGCCGTGGTCATCGAGCCACGCGGCTGTCACCCTTCCTATGCGCAGGGCTACTACGACCGCGACAACCGGTTCTATCTGGATTGGGAGGCCATCAGCCGCGACCCGGAACAACTCGATGCCTGGCTTGGCGAGTGGGTCTACGGCGTCGCCTCCCGTCAGGAATACGCCGAGAAACTGGGCGCGGAACGCTGGGACGAACTGACACCGGGTCCGGCTCCCGCCGCTCCGGTGGATTACGGGAGCTATCAATGACGGTGGGATATTCACCCGCCGAGATGATGATCGTGGCGGCGGCTCGTCTCCTGGAAGGGGAGCGCACCTGCTTCGTCGGCGTCGGCCTGCCCAACATCGCCTGCAACCTGGCGCGGCACGACAAGGCGCCCGATCTCGAGCTGATCTACGAGTCCGGCGTCTTCGGCGCGCGGCCGGCGCGCCTGCCGCTCTCCATCGGGGACGCCGCGCTCGTCACCGGCAGCCTCTCGGTGACCAGCATGAACGAGCTCTTCTCCTATTACCTGCAGGGCGGCTTGATCGATGTCGGCTTCCTGGGCGCTGCCCAACTCGACCGTCACGGCAACATCAACACCACGGTCATCGGCGACTACCATCACCCGAAAGTCCGCCTCCCGGGTTCCGGGGGCGCCTGCGAGATTGCACTCAATGCCAGGAAAGTGCACGTCATCATGCGCCAGTCGCCCCGTTCCTTCGTCTCGCGCGTGGACTTCATCACCAGCCCCGGCCGCGTCCTCGACACCGTCGTGACCGACCTCGGTCTCTACCGTGTTGAGGAGGGCGAGATGACCCTTATCTCAATCCACCCCGGCGTGACCGCCGGCGACGTTCAGGCGGCCACCGGCTGGCCGCTGCGCGTCGCCCCCGATCTCGCCACCACGCCGGCACCGGCACCACATGAGTTGCGTCTCATTCGTGAGGAGCTGGATCCCGCGCGTGTACGTTCGGTAAAAGAGACGGTCCCCGATCTCAGCGGCAGTGGGGATTGTGCACAGGATCCGGAACGGGGCAGCCCGCATGGCTTGCGCTGGCGACCTGCTGGCTGACCAGGGCCAGCCCGTTCGTCACCGTGGCGTACGCGCTGTGGAGCCCTGGCCCGACCATCAGGAGAACGCCCACGGTGGCGACCGCCAACAGGGCGGCGAGCAGGGCATATTCCACCATGTTCTGCCCCTCGTCGCGGGGAAGGATACGGATAAACAGAATGACTCTCATGCGAACCGCGTCTCTGTTTGTCGGCGTCCCGGCTCGCACCGAGCCGGTCCCCCCGTATCCCCACCGTGATCGTAAAGCGCGCGGGCCGAGCTGTCGACCGTAGAACGGCCCACCTCTTTCGGAGGTTCATGCTCCGTTACCCGGCCCGTCACGGCGAGCCGCAAAGTGGTCGGGGTGTGACGGGATAACGTTCCTGACTACCGGCTAGCCAATCTTCTGCGCGATTTGGTCGAACTCGTCGAGGGTGAAAGCGCGTAGCGTCTCCGAGCGGCTGTTCCCGCGTCCGGCGACGGTCAACACCTGGGCCGCCATCGTCTCGTCGTCCGGCGCCTCGACAACGACCACGAAGTCGTACTGTCCCTGCGTCAGATACCAGCCCTTGACGGTTAACCCGAGCCGTTCTCCCGACTGCCGGTTCTGCTGCACGTTCTGCTTGAGGTCCTTCATGTTCTTGGCGCCCTGGTCGGTCATGTTGCCGAGAATGATGTACGTCGGCATATCTCCCTCCTTGGTCCCGCCACACCCTGCCCATCATCATAGACGCCGATTGCATTAAAGCGTCAAGGGGGTAACGAGAAGAGGAGATACCGGTCGGCCCCCCTCAGAGCCGGCACCCATGGCGAGAGACAGAGAGGGTGCTATGATGCCCCATGCGTCGCGTTGCGCTTGTCCTGTTTCTCACGCTTCTTGGGATCCAGCCGCATGCGGCTGCCGCCCGGGATAGTCTGAGCGCCTTCTCCGAGCCCGGGCAGGGAGACTCTCCCGCCCTCTCCCTCATCGGCAGCGCTCGCCACTCGATCCGGCTCGAGGTCTATGAGATGACCGACCGGACTGTCGAGGCCGCCCTGGGACGGGCCGCGCGGCGTGGCGTCAACGTCCGCGTCATGCTCGAGGAGCGGCCCTACGGTGGCGGCCGCTATGCGCGTGAGGCGTATGATGCCCTCCGCTCCGACGGCGTCAACGTGCGCTGGGCCAACGAGGGCGCCTTTACCTATACCCACGAGAAGGCAATGGTGGTCGATACGGCCGTCGCCGGCATCTTCACCTTCAACCTCACCGGCAGCGGTCAGTTCAGCAACCGCGAATTCGGCGTCATTGATCGCTCGGCTCCCGACG
Source organism: Pseudomonadota bacterium (assembly GCA_021324655.1). Taxonomy (GTDB): domain Bacteria; phylum Chloroflexota; class UBA5177; order UBA5177; family UBA5177; genus JAJPIP01. Next base: position 8,441 of record JAJPIP010000097.1, on the reverse strand, counting down.
CTCGCACCCTCGCCGCCGTCTTCGATGCCGACTGGGCGAGGCGCACGCCGCGTATCGGGTCCACGCGTCTGGTGCTCAGTCCGATCAACGCGCGGAGTGATCTCGATCGTCTTATCTCCGGCGCACATCACACCCTCGATGTCTATGCCGAGGAGGTCGACGATGCCGACCTCGAGTCCCGGCTGACGGGCGCCGCCCACCACCATGTCCGCGTGCGACTCATCACCTCCGCCGACAGTAGCGGAGTCTCCTTCCTGCGCCGCGGCGGAGTCAAGGTCCACATCATGGCCTCACCGTACGTTCATGCCAAGGCCATCGTCGCCGATAGAAATCGGGTTTTCATCGGCTCCGAAAACATTTCCTTCACCTCGCTCGATCACAATCGTGAGGCCGGCATCCTGGTCACGGACCGGGCCGTCGCGAACGTGGTCGAGAGGACATTTCGTGGCGACTGGGGCGGGAGCGGCGCACCTCCTCCCGTCACGCCTCCGCCCCCGCCGGCCGGGAGCCACGGCGTTCAGGTGACCGCCTCACCGTCCTCGGTCACGCGCGGCCAGCTCCTGACCATTACGGCGCGCACCACGAACGGCGCCTCTTGCGGCATCACGGTGACGTATCCCGACGGCTACGTCTCGCATGCCGGTGCTCTGCAGGGACAGAAGACGGCCGCCGGCGGCACCGTCAGCTGGTCCTGGCATGTGGGGAGCACGGTGACCGGCACCGCCCGCGCCGATGTGCGATGCACCGTCGGGAACCGCACCGAGACCGGCAGCACGACCTTCCAGATCACCTAACGGCGCGCTATCTCCGGGTCGCGTTCGCGGGGCAGCGCGAACCAGGCATCGTCCGCCGCGGCGATCTCCTCGTCGTCCAGCGTGAGACCGATCCCGCCCAGACTCTCGCGCAGTTGCTCGGGACGGCTGGCGCCGACGATCGCCGCCGTGATCCCCGGCTGAAGGAGGACCCAGGCCAGCGCCACCTGCGTCAGGCTCTTGCCTCGCCCCTCCATAAACTGCCCCAAGCGCTGCGCCACCTCGATGACCGCCTCGTTCCAGTAGCGGCGCCGGTACAACTCCCCGGCACGCGGCAGACCGAAGCGTGTCCCCTGCGTCTCCTCGGAGAGCGACCTGTACCGCCCGGTCAGCATTCCTCCTGCCAGAGGGTTGTAGACGATGACACCCAGCCCGTTGGCCTGACAGAGAGGCAGGATCTCCTCCTCGATCATGCGGAAGAGGATGTTGTAGCGCGGCTGATCGGAGTCGTAGCGCGCCAGACCGTTCATCGCGCTCGTGCAGAGCGCATCGGCCAGCTGATAGGCGCGATAGTTCGAGCAGCCGATGTAGCGTACCTTGCCGGCCTCGATCAGGCTGGTGAAAGCCTCCAGTGTCTCCTCGATCGGCGTCGAGGGATCGGGACTGTGCGCCTGGTAGAGGTCGATGTAATCGGTGCCCAGGCGGCGCAAACTCGCCTCGCAGGCCTCGACGATATGCTTCCGGCTGAGCCCCACGTCATTCGGGCCCGGGCCGGTACGCCCGGCACACTTCGTCGCCAGCACGATCCGGTTCCGTGCACCCCGCTCCCGCAGCCAGGCGCCCACGATCTCCTCGGTGCGCCCCACACTCTCCGGCCCACCTCCCAGAGGATAGACATCGGCAGTATCCAAGAAAGTCACACCCGCCTCGTCGGCGGTATCCATGATGGCGAACGAGGTCTGCTGATCGGCCTGATTCCCGAACGTCATCGTTCCCAGGCACACCTCGCTGACCTTCAGCCCCGTCCGCCCCAATGATCTGATCTCCATGCGGTTACTCTCCTTCAGGGTCGTCTCTCCTTATATAGGTCTACCGTCACGACGGGACCATTACCTGCCTTGACAATGGCGGTTCACGGGTATAACATGCTCCCACGCTACATAGCACTGCGAAAGAAACGGAGGGGAAAGCGATGCGAGGTGTAGGAGTCGTCTGCCTGCTGGCGATGATCGGAGCTCTGATGTTGGGTGGGCGCCCGGTGCCCGCGGCGGCGGCGACCGTCACCTTCAGTCCGCTGCCGGTCGCCGGAGTCTCCCCCGCCGACGGCCAGATCGTGCCCACCAGCCGTGCCGTCGTCGTGGCGCTTGATACCTCCACGCGCACCTGGACCACGGTCCGCCAGCAGTTCGCAACCGGCCACTTCGCGCTGCGGCTGGCCTGGGGCACCCATATCGAGTGGTTCATTCCCTCCGCTTTCAATCTGAGCACCGGTTCTCTGTCCGTCTCCTCGGCCATTACCTACGATGCCGGATCCGGCACGGTGACGGCCGATCCGGCGCTCGCTCTCGGCACCACGTACAGCGCGACTCTCGCCGTCAAGGACGCGGCCCAGGCCCTGCTGGCGCAAGATCTGGGTCAGAGTCCCACAGGGACCGACCTCTGCTGCGATTACTCGTGGTCATTCACCACGGCGGACGCCGCTGCCACCGCTTCGAGCACCACCATCACCGGCAGCGGCACCGCCGGCGGCTCGCTCGCCGGCGGCAACACGCTCTCCCTTAACATCCAGGGAAGCGGCACGATCACCACGGCATCGTACGCCGGGAACCCGATCAGCACATCCTCGTCCTTCCCGGCCGGCACGGTGTTCTTCGACCTGTCGACCTCGCTCGGCAACACCTTCAGAGCGATCACCGTGATGAACTGTGGCTCCGGACGCCTGCTGTGGTGGTATACCGGTTCAGCCTGGCAGAAGGTTTCGCCACAGAGTGCGAGTGGCGGCTGCGTCACTGCCTCTCTCTCCGGCACATCCTCCCCCACGGTGGGTCAGCTCACGGGTACCGCCTTTGCCGCCGCGCCGACAGTGACGGTGACCGGTGTCAGCCCCAGGACGGCACGAACCGGCGATACGGTGGAGGTTCAGGGGAACGGTTTTACCGGTGCGACCGACGTCCAGTTCGGCGGGATCTCGGTGGCGGCCGGCGCCTTCACCGTCGTCTCCGACTCGCTGATCGAGGTCTGGTCGGTGCCGGCCGGGAGCGGGACAGTGGATGTCACCGTCACGTCGGGTGGTGCCGGCAGTACGACCGGCCCCGCCGACCAGTTCACCTATGCGACCGGCTCACCGCAGCAGCACCTCGCGATACCAGCCTATATCCAGCCAGGCACGGCTGACTGGACGGCCATCGATAATGCAGCTCCCACTGTCGGTCTGACCGTCATCAACCCCCACAATGGTCCCGGTTCCGGCTGCTCCACGGCCTATCAGGCTCAGGTTGCCGCCAGCCAGGCGAAAGGGATCGCGGTTCTCGGCTACGTCTATACCCGCTACGCCAATACGGTCGCCGACTACAACGGGACGAACGACAAGACGATCGCCGAGGTGGAATCGGAGATCGACCAGTACTACCAGTGCTATCCCACCCTGGATGGCATCTTCTTCGACGAGGTGACCACCGACTGCGCCGACGCGACGTCGTACTACCAGGTGCTCAGCGCCTACGTGAAGTCCAAGGGCGGCAAGGGCATCACCGCCATCAATCCGGGCATCGGCACCAATGAGTGTTATATGGACGCCGCCGACATCCTGGTGACCTACGAAGGGGATGCCGCCGGTTACCTCACCAGCACCCAACCCAGCTGGGTGAGCAACTATCCTGCCGACCGCTTCTGGCACCTCCTGTACGATGCGCCGGACGCCGCCTCGACCGGCCGGCTTGTGACGCTCGCCCAGCAGCGAAACGCCGGTTGGGTCTACGTGACGCCGAACCCGCCGTCGCTCGCCTGGAACAGCGTGGCCACCGATCCCTACTGGTCCGCGGAGCTGGCGGCGCTACAGGGAGTTCCGTCAATCAACGTCGTCTCCAGCAATCCGTATCCGTCCAATCCGGGCTGGACGTACTTCAATGTCAGCGGCAGCGGCTTTGCCCCCAACAGCCCCCTGACCATCACCGTCCACTATCCCGGTGTCACCCAGACCATGGCCTACTCCCCGCAGTTTTACACCAGTCTGATGACCGACAGCTCGGGGAACATCGATCCTCAGCCGGTCAGCTGGGCGGTTGCCTGTTACAACTACACGGGCTGGGGGACGGCCGACGTGACGATCAGTGATGCGGCCGGCCACACCGTCACGCAGAACGCACTTCCCCTCTACTGTCAGAGCGGTTCTATCGTCAACGCGACCAACGTCGGAGTTGTCCCGTCGGCCACGACCGACAACACGGCCGCGTTGCAGCAGGCCATCAATAACCTCGAGGCAGGCGGCGGTGGCATCCTCTACCTTCCGGCCGGCACCTACGGCATCAATCCGGCCGTCGGCCTGAACATCGGCAGCAACGTCAGTGTGATCGGCGACGGAGCCATCCTCAAACCCACCGCGCCCGGCTTCCAGTTCCTCGATGTGTCCGGCTCGCACACCCTGATCTCCGGCGTCACCCTCGATGGAGCGGAAGAGGTGACACGCGGTGTGAGCGTGGAGAATGGATCCACGAACGTCATTTTCAGCCGGGACCTCATCGAGAACCTCACCCAGACCTCCAATCCGAGCGACCCGAACTACACGGCGACCCCCATCGGCGTTCGCATCTATGGCGGAACGGACGGTATCCGCCTGGATACCGTCACCGTCAGCAACGTGGTCGCGGTCCGTCCCGAGTGCTCGACCTGCACCCCGGTGAGCGACGTGGCACGCGGCGTCTTGATCTCTCCCGGCACCGCGCCCACCATCCCCACCAACGTCACCATTCAGCGGAGCACCTTCCATCTGGTCGGCCCGCGCGATGACGGTGACTGCGTCGTCATCCAGGGCTCCAGCCAGACCGCCAATCTCACGATCGACAGCAACTCCTTCGACTTCTGCGCCAAGCGAGCCATCAAGATTCAGACTCCCGGCGTGACGGTCTCCAACAACACCATCGTCAACCCCTACCTGAACGACAACAGCAATTCCCCCTCGTACACCGGCGGTACCCTCAAGCAGGATATGTACGCGGCGATCTCCGACTACGCCTCAAACGTCAGCATCCAGAACAACACCATCGGTGGGATCGGCAGCTTCTACAACGGCATCGAGATTGGAGACGGCACCTGTCCGGCGCTCAGTGGCATCAGCGTGACGGGAAACACGGTGTCGATGGGCCCAAGCGCGAGCCTGACCGGAACCTCATCGATTCGCATGATGTCTCCGGGCACCGTCTCGATCACCAACAACACACTGTCGAACGCCAACTACGGGATCACCACCTATCCCGGAACGCCCCCCACCGTGTCCGGCAATACCTTCACCAACATCACGACACAGATGCAGCCCTACGGCACCTGTTCCTGAGAACCACCAGGACAGGGGGGCTGTCCCCGCAGCTCACCCTGATGGTGTTGTCCCACATCCAGAGCGGTGACACAGCAACAGATGACCGGCTCACCGGTCATCTGTTGCTTCTTGCCTCCCTCGCTCGTTGTTGATCTCAAACCGATCACTTGCGGCTGAGTCCGCCGCTAGTCCGCGTGACCGGCGCACGCTACCATCAACGGACAGGCATCGGAGGAGGAATAGATGACATCACGCGCTGCCCGCATCCTGGCGATCTTGCTGACCCTGATCTTGGGAATCTCGCTGCGCACCGGGACGAGCGGAGCGAGCAGCCGCTATCACGGGACGCTCGTCGTCGATTACCAGACCGACCTCTCGCACCTGGACCCGGCGCTCTGCTACGACAGCGAGTGCTACCCGTGGATTCATGCGCTCTACGACCAGCTGGTCACCTTCCGCGCCCACAGCACCTACGATTACAAGATCGTGCCGGACGCGGCCGTCGCCCTACCGAAGATCAGCAACGGCGGACGCACCTACACCTTCCGCCTGGCCCACAACCTCCACTTCTGGAATGGCACGCCGGTCACCTCCGCCGACTGGAAATACTCCTTTGAACGCGTCATCAACCCCAAGACGCAGTCCGGGGCAGCCAGCTTCTGGCTGGGAATTCGGGGCGCAACGGTCTACTCCAACGGCAAGGCCAAGCATGTCTCCGGCATCCAGACCCTCGGCAAGTACGGTCTCCGCATCACGCTGGATGCCCCCGATTCCACCTTCCTCGATGTCCTCGGCATGCCGATGGGCTCGGTGGTCGATCCGGCTCAGATCCGCAAGTACGGGAACAAGGGCTTCGACTCGACGCACCCCATGGGCACCGGGCCCTACATGTTCCAGCAACGTGTGCTCGGCCAGCGGCTGGTGATCGTGCCCAACCCGCACTATTTCAAGGGATCGCAGGGGCACCTTGCCTCCATCGAAGCGCAGTTCGGCATCAACGAGAGCACCGGATTGCTGCGGATCGAGCGCGGCCAGGCCGACCTCGACGGTGACGGCATCTCGTCCGCCGACTTCGAGACCGTGCTCCATGATCCCAAGTGGGGCAAGCAGGTGGACCGTGTGACCAACGTCGCCTGGAACTACATCTCCATGAACACGTTGATGAAACCGTTCACCAACAAGCTGGTGCGGCGCGCCGTCAACTACGCCATCAACAAGCAGATCATCCTGCGTCTGCTCAACAATCGTGGAATCATCCAGAACACGATCGAGCCCTCCACCATGCCGGGCTTCGGCGCGTTCAACCTCTATCCGTACAACCCCGGCAAAGCTCGCCGGCTGCTGAAACAGGCCGGCTACCCCCATGGGTTCAGCACGACGTTCTGGACGGACAACATCGGCGATGATCCGCGCGTCTCCCAGAACATCGCCCAGCAGCTTGCCGGCATCGGCATCCACGCCTCCCTCAAGACGGTGGACGGCAACACCTGGACGGCCGCCGTCGGGACCAAGAAGAAGGTGCCGATCACCCTCTCCGCCTGGTCGCTCGACTTCCCCGATCCCAACGACTTCATCGAGCCCATCCTGAGCTGCGAGTCGGCGGTGCCCGGCACGTACAACGAGTCCTGGTACTGCGATCCGAAGGTGGACAGGTACGCTCATGAGCTCAAGATCATGCAGAACCAGAAGAGGCGCCTCAGCCTCTACCCCAGACTCGACCGCATGATCATGGAGGACGCGCCGGTCGTCCCGCTGTATACGCCGGTGTACTACGACCTCCACTCCCTGGCGCTGCACAACTACTTCTTCAACCCCGTCTGGGGCTACAGTTTCGTCAGCTACAGCAAGAGCTAACCTTTTTTGTTCATGAGGGGCTGAAAGAGCACGAGGCAGTCTCCGATACGGGGTAGGCTGAAGCGTCAAACCACGCCTCCCCAGGAGATGCCTCGTGTCCCAGTCTATCGACTTCCGTCTGCCCACCTCCCACCTCGCCGCATCGTTCGAGGGTCCGCAGCTCACCTCTGATGGTGGTCTCTGTTGGCTCGCGGAGGCCGATACCGCGCTTGGTCTCTGCGCCCGGCTCGCCCAGCACATCCCCGAGTGGCGGCGTGGCTCGGTCCGTCACTCCCTGGAGACCCTGGTCCGACAGCGCATCTTTCAGGTTGCCTGTGGGTATGAGGATCAAAACGACGCCGCCACATTGCGCAGTGATCCGCTCCTGAAGCTGGTGTGCGGCCGCCTCCCGGACGATGCCGACCTGGCCAGCCAGCCCACGCTGTCCCGGCTGGAGAATGCCGTCGACTTCAAGGCCTGCTATCGCCTGGCCCGCGCCTTGGTGCAGCTCTACCGGCAGGAGCGAGAACGGGACGGCATCCCATCTCGCATCGTCCTGGATCTGGATGGGACGGATGATCCCGCGCACGGCAAGCAAGAAGGCGTCGCCTACCACGGCTTCTATGGCCAGTACATGTACCATCCACTGCTCATCTTCGATGGGGACACGGGCCAGCTCATCACCGCCATCTTGCGTCCGGGCACCTGCCATGCCAGCCGGGGAGCGCTTGCTCTCCTCAAACGGCTGGTGCGGCTGCTCCGTGCCCACTGGCCGCACGTCTCCATTGAGGTCCGGGGGGATTCCGGCTTCGCGGTGCCCGCCCTCTACGAGGACCTGGACCAGCAGGGCATCGCCTACACCATCGCGCTCGGTCGCAACCCCCGGCTGGAGGCGATGGCGCAGGACCTGGCGGAGCAGGCAACGCGCGAGCGGGCCGAGACCGGAGAGAAGGTCCGGCTGTTTGATGAGGGGCAGTACCAGGCGGAGACCTGGGAGCGGGAGCGGCGGGTCGTCTACAAGGCCGAAGTGCTGGACAAGGGACTCAACCTCCGCTTTGTCGTCACCAGTCGGGAGGATGCGCCCGAGGCGCTCTACACCTGGTACACCCGGCGCGGGGATCGTCCCGAGCTGTGCATCAAGGACCTCAAGGACGATTGCTTCGCCGACCGTCTGAGCTGCCACCGGTTCTGGGCCAACCAGTTCCGGCTCCTGTTGCATGCGGCCGCGTATTGGCTGCTCGACACCATCCGCCGCTGGCTGGCCGACCTGCACGTCCCCCACCTGCAGCTCGGGACGCTCCGGTTACGGCTCATCAAGATCGGCG
>JAJPIP010000096.1 GCA_021324655.1 Pseudomonadota bacterium | reverse complement strand
GATGACAGACGTCTCTCTGGCCGATCTGTACGGGACGAACGTAACGTGAAATCTGCACAACAACACCATTGACAATGCCTACCCGCGCTGCTAGCGTTGCCCACGACATTAGCAGCGAAGGAGTTTCGTCGTGGGTACTATCTTGTGGCTCGTCTACCTGGTGGTTGTCGTCCTCGAAATCGCAGCCACCTGGCAATTGTTTGTGAAAGCGGGTGAATCCGGCTGGAAGTCCTTGATTCCGATCTGGAACACCCTGGTCTTGCTGAGGATGGCCGGACGGCCCGGCTGGTGGTTCATCCTGTACCTCATTCCCATCGTGAACGTCGTCATCCACTTCATCGTGATGATCGATCTGGCGCGCAACTACGGCAAGGGCACCGGTTTCGGCGTCCTGCTCGCGCTGTTCCCGTACATCATGATTCCCATCATGGCCTTTGGCTCTGCCCAGTACGCGAGGACGGCCGTACCGGCTTAGCGGTCAAAAGACTGGACGGGCGCGGCGAGGTCAACTTACCGCTCCTGTCCCATTCGGCAGCACGCCGACCTCGAACAGTGCCGGATAGCATCGACAGTCTCGACATGTTCAGCCTTCGAGTGGTCTGATCCGACCGCCGCATTCATCACCGGCAGCTACGGCAAAAGGCATAGAGCCGAGTGTGGATCGCGCGGCAGGCGAGAGGTGGTCGCGCCCGGGATAAGCGGCACTCCGGTCCTGGACGGAAGGACACCGGGCTGCGGCTCGATGCTCCGGAGGCTGCGCTGCAGAGCAATGTCGCTCACGTTGTTCCAGGCCGGACTCAATAAGCCGTTCGTGGTTTGACAGTTGTTCGCGTTGGTCCCGTTGAGGGCAAACAAGCCCCACCCCACCGTGGGATGCCGTCTGAGGAAGCGCACCACTCCCTGGAACCAGGCGGCCTGATTATCGGGCTTCCGCCGCTGCACACACGTCGGATCGGTGTTGCAGGTGCCGAACTCGCCGACAAAGACGGGAGCGGCGTTCGTGGCATCCGGATTATCAAGCAGGAACGCCCAGTTGCGGTGCCAGGCCGCGACGAGCGAGTGGTAGGACAGAGGGGTGAACCACGGCATGGCATGTTTCACTGGACCATAGTCGTGCACCGAGTACACCAGTTCGTGCGGCACGTCCAGCGTGACGGGAAATGTCTGAGCAGGCGTCAAGATACCGGCCCACCAGCTCGAGGAGACGCCCCTCGGCTGTGAGGGATCAGGATAGAGCTGCAACCCCTCGACGATGATCAGAAGATGCGGATCGGCGCTGAGGATCGCGTCTCCTGCGCGCTGGGCCGCCAGCCGCCAATCGGTCTTGGGGTTCTCCACGCCGTTGTACGGTCCCCACGTCGGACCGCGCTGCACGTATGCAGACACGGCGAACGGGCCCTGCCCGGGTACATGAGGCTCGTTGCGCAGGTCGGCACCGATGACGGCGTCGTTGTCGAGATAGCGCCTCGCCAGCACCACCCAATCGTTGATCCAGGCAGACTCCGGGTAGCGGGCAGAGTACCAGAAAGGCTCATTTGGCGTATTGATCTGCGTCGGACGCGGTGCCCGGCTGCGCTGGTCGTCCAGAATAATCTTGAGGCCGATGCGCCCGGCATAGGCGACGATGGCATCCATCACCTGCAGGGCATGGAGACCGCGGAACTCCGCATTGGCCGCGATGGCGGAGTGGACAACCGGATCGCGCTCCACCAGCTCGTTCGAGAAGGGTAACCGGATCGTGTTGTAGCCAAGGAGCTTGATGATCCGCATGATCGTGGTATACGGCTGGTAATCCAGCCCGGCCGGTACCCAGTTGGCGGTCTCCATGCCGTACCAATTCACGGCGGCGATGCGCACCGGACGATTGTCGGCATCCAGGATCGTCGTGCCGTCAGTGTGCCAGTAGCCACTCCCGACCGGCGGCACCTGCCCGTGTACCGCCGTCGCCGGCGCCGGTGCGACGGCCAACGCCAGCAGCGCCAGCGAGCGCCACGGCGGGCCCGTCAAATAGCGGCGGAGATTGAACATGTACTGGCCTCTGGGTCGCGACACCTGCGAGGAAGTGCGGAGCGCCGCATTATAGGTAGCCTGTCGAGATGGGCTACGATTCCCGACAGGGACGCCAGCTAGTGAAGGAGGCTACAGGCATGCCGACCGTCGAGGCGAATGGAATCACGCTGAACTATGAGATTCACGGTGAGGGGGAGCCTCTCCTGCTCATCAACGGCCTGGCCGATGACCTAACGTCGTGGGGATATCAGATCCCCGACTTCGAGCGACACTATCGGACCATTATCTTCGACAACCGAGGTATCGGTGGATCGTCCAAGCCGGAAGGTGGCTACACGACAGCCGAGATGGCGGCCGACGCCAAGGGCTTGCTCGATGCACTCGGCGTTCCGCGCACCCATGTCCTCGGCGTCTCCATGGGTGGAATGATCGCGCAGGAGTTTGCCCTCCACTATCCGGACGCAGTCCATAAACTCGTTCTGGCCGCTACGTGCAGCGAGCCGAGTGAGGCCAACTCCCGTCTCTATACGTTCTGGCAGCACGCTGCTCCGCGCCTCGGTCTGCCGGAGATGATGAAGGAAGTGCTCCTCTGGTGCTTCACGCCGGAGTACTTCCAGACACATCCTGAGGACGCCCAGGCCACAGAAGAGGCGCTGACCAGCATCACGCAGCCCGTTCCGGCGTACCTCAGTCAGCTTCATTCCATCCAGACGCACAACGCGACCGACCGTTTGGGCCAGATCAAGGCTGAGACGTTAGTGCTGGGAGCCCCCAAGGATCTGATCTTTCCCCCGGTCCAGTCCGAACAGATCACAGCCGGCATCCCGAAAGCCACCGTCCAGTTCACGGAGAGCGGAGGCCACGCCTACCTCTGGGAGGTCCCTGAGGAGTTCAACCGCGCTGTACTCGACTTCCTCGGCTGAACACCATGTCGGCCCGTCACGGCGCCGCCGGTGGAAAAGTCTGCGTGGCCTCGACGGGATTCGGTACGACCTCCGGTTCTTCGTCGGGCGTCCCGGCATCCTCGCCCATGATGATCGTGCCGGCACGGGCGAGGAGGCTGGGTCGCGCGACCTGCACGAAGAGCATGTAGACGATACCGAGGGCGATCAGCCCGGCAAACAGCCAGGGTAGTAGGTTGTAGGGCGATTGCTGACCGGGCTGAAAGTCACCCCAGAAGGGAATCAGCAGGACAAGAGCACCGATGAGTGGGACGAGAATCCACGTCACCGGGTTGTGCGACTCGCCTCGATTGCGCTCGCGGAACCAGTTAACAACGAGCGCCAGGTTGGTTGCCAGGTACATGAAGATGAAGCCGAGACTCCCGTATGTCCCGAGGAAACCGGACGCTGTGATCGGGTCTGTGAAAGCTGTCGAGATGAGGCCGATAATCACGCTGGGAGCGACGAAAGCGATGACGGCGACCCACGGCGTGCGGAAGCGCTCCTGAACACGCGCGACACCATGGGGCAATAAACCCTCCCGCCCGGCGTTGAACACGACGCGCGCCGTCTCAGTATTGGCGGCGAGGAAGGAACTCGTGACACTTGTTAGGAGCAGCCACACGGCGATCGGGGCCACAAACGGCACGAACTTATGGGCTGCCGTGACGACGGGAGCACTATCCGACGCCAACTTGGCCGGCGTGCTAAACGCTTCCACCAGCGCATAGGCCGAGAGCACGTACACGATTCCGCTAATCACAATGGCGGTGAGAACGGCCACCGGGACATTGCGGCGCGGGTTTTGGGTCTCCTCGGCCAGCGGCGCCGGCGCTTCAAAACCACCGTAAGCGAAAAACGCCAGCGCGAATCCCAGAGCGACGGTCTTCAATCCCAGGCCGCCCGTCGTGAAGGGAGTGCCCGACAGGCCGTGGATGCCACCCTGGACGAGCACGGCGACGACGAAGATTGCCAGGATGACGATTTCGAACACGTAGAGCGCGATCGCCAGCCGTAGGCCGACGCGCACACCCAGAATGACGGGAACTACGACCAGGATGCCATACAGGATAGTCACCAATTGAAGGAGACCGGAGACGTGTGGGCTCCCGAAGAGTTCCGTGAGAATGTAGTTGGCGACAAAGACGTACACACCGCTGAACGCGATGATGTAGCCCAGGATGGCGGTGACGGCCACAACCAGCGCGGCCCGCGGACCGACCGAGCGTGAGATGAACGTGACAAACGAACCCGCGCTCGGCCAGAGGCGTGAGAACTGACTGAACGAGTTGCCGGTTGCGAGCACGCCAAGTCCGGCCAGGACCATAACGAGTGGAACGGCAGCACCCACCGTTCCGGCGATTAGTCCCACCGTGAACATCACGTTGAAAGCCGGAGCGACCTGGACCGAGCCGGCCATGATGGCGCCGAGCAAGCTCACCTGATTGCGCGCCAGGGTCTCGTCGCGGGGCACTAGCTGGGCTTCGGCTGCCATACCTGTTACCTCCTCTCCAAGGTCGAACTCCGGGTGTTGCGCATGTGGGGCTAAGGACAGATTCGTTCGGAGCCCACGCCTTGGGTCAATCACAGCGTAGGGCAGAGATTTACCATCGTCAATAGCGTACGACCCGACAGGGGCTGGGGACGGTTGTGGACTGACGGCCGATAGAGTGAGCGATTGACACTCATCCCTATCGCGGATACGATGATTTTGCCTTCAGAGTGGTGTGGCACACGTTTCGATTCAAAGAATGCGAAGCCGTGTGGAACGTGTCAGTGACGTTGCATGTCGCGCTCTTTGTTCGTTCGGTAAGACACCACCCATGTGAAGGTGAGGTAAGGAGGAGGCGGTGAGAATCGCTCGCAGGTTACTGAATTCCGCGCTCGCGCTATCCCTGGCGGCTACCTTCGCGATCTCGGCACACGGTGTCAGCTCGGCCCGGCAGGCACCGGCCGGCATGCCCACCATTCGACTCGGCTATCTGGAGAACAATCCGCAGTGGGCGCCGACGCTCGATCCCGCTGTCGTGGAGGACCAGAACTCGAGCTACCTCACGCAACTGCTGTACGGGGGCTTGATCAACATCAAGCAGGTGGGCGGAAGGGTGGTTCCCTACCCGCAACTCGCGTCCCGCTACAAGGTGACTGGGAGCGGCAAGATCTACACCTTCTCCCTGCGGAAGACGGGTTTCGCCAATGGTGATCCGCTCACCGCGCAGGACGTTGTCTTTTCGATTCGGCGCGCTCTGTCGAAGCAGACCAATTCGCCCATCAATACGTACGACTCCATGATCAAGGGATTTGCTAATTACAGCGCCGGCAAATCGTCATACCTGGGCGTGAAGGCACTCAATGCGCGGACGGTGCAGTTCACGCTCAGTGTGCGCGCCGGCTTCTTCCCGGAAGTGCTCGCTTACCCCCTCAACTTCATCCTCGACGCGAAGGTGATGCGCGGAACGTCAACCAACTCCGGCGGCACGTACCTGACGACGACATGCAAGGCGGCAGCGGCGGGCGCGTCCGGGCCCTTCAAGGCGGTGTGTCACAGCTCGGCGGCGAATGATGTCACCTCGTTCTATCCGGGCGGCAGTACACCCACGCTCACCCTGGTTCCCAACTCGCACTTCTATCAGAAGGCGCACGTCCGGCTGGTCATCCCGGCGATTGACTCCAACCAGACGGGCTTGCGCGACTTCCGGTCCGGAGGCCTGGACGAGACCTTCGGCGTGCCGACGCAGGATCAGGCTACGTACCGCGGTAAACCGGGCGCGTACCAATTCCCGACCGCCTTTATTGAGTACCTGGGCATGAACGTCAACGATCCGCCGTTCAGCAACGTGCACTGCCGGCTGGCCGTGGCGTACGCGATCGATCGCGTCACCCTGGCGAAGAAGTATCTGCACGGTGCCTACAAGCCGCTGTACTCCTTCGTGCCGGGAGGGTTCCAGGGGTACTTCAACGGACACTCCGGCGTGCCCTACTACGACCCGGCCAAAGCGAGGCAGCAGCTGGCAAAGTGCCCGGGCGGCATCAACGTCACGTACGTGTACCGTAACGACACTACGGACCGCAACGCTGAAGCGGCAGCGATCACGGCGATGCTGGCGACGGTCGGCATTCACTTCACGCCCAAAGGTGTTCCGCGTTCCGAATGGCTGAACTACATTGCGCGCGATACGCCTCTCAGCAAGACCCACACCGCGGCGTGCTACGGCGACTGGTTCGAGGACTACCCCGACTCGCAGGATTACTTCTACAACCTGCTGTACGGCGGGGTCGCCGAGAATTTCAGTGGGTACAACAATAAGACATTCAATAAGCTCATCGATGAGGCAGACGCAGCCGCCAATCAGTCAACACGGGCGAGGCTGTACCTGCGCGCGAACAAGATGATGCTCAACCAGGCGCCCGTCGTCCCCTACGACAACGGAACAGCGTTTGACCTGGTGAACACCAAGAAGGTCCATGGCCTCATCCCCGACAACTACCGGGCGGTCACCTGGGCCAAGAATAACGACTGGGCAAACGTCTCATAGCGTTTTCCGGCGATCGGAGCGGGCTGGGGCAATCCCCAGCCCGCTCTTGCGTGGCGGGAGCCTATAATCGCGCCAACAGGATGATCGGGGACGGACCCTGATGGCCCTCTTGACATTCACGGTACGGCGCTTTCTCGCGATGATCCTCATCCTGTGGATTGTCCTGACGATCGTCTTCGCCATGGCGCGGCTGTCTCCGTACGACCCGATCGCGCAGATCATGCAGCAGCACTATCAGGTCGCCCAGGCTGCACAGATCCGGCACGAGTTCGGGTTGGATCAGCCTATGTGGAAGCAATATCTCAACTACGTCGGCGGCCTGCTGCACGGCGACCTGGGCAAGTCGGAATCCCAACAGACCCTCGGTCAGCCGGTGTGGAGTCTCCTGCAGCACGGCGTCCCGGTCACGATGAAGCTCGGCTTCTATGCTCTTGTGCTGTCGCTGGTCGTCGGACTTCCCGTCGGCCTGCTGTCGGCGATCAAGCAGAATTCCTTCGTCGACCATGGAAGCCAGGCAATCATGATGGTCCTGTATGCCGTGCCGGTCTTCGTCCTGGTCCCGTTGGCGCAGGTCGTCATCGGCGTCCAGCTCCGCTGGCTTCCCGTCACGGGGTGGGGCGCGCCGGGCGTCCTTGGATTCAAGGAAGCCATCCTGCCGGTCACTTTGTATGCCGCGGGCCTCACGGGCTACTTCGCCAAGTCGTACCGCAGCTTTCTGCTGGAAGTCCTCAGTCAGGATTACATTCGGACGGCACGGGCCAAGGGATTGAAGGCGCGGATCATCCTCTATATCCACGCCGTCAAGAACACGCTGGTCCCACTGGCGTCGATTGTCGGGCCGGTGGTGGCGTACTTGATCACCGGCGCGTTCGTCATCGAAACGTTCTTCGGCATTCCGGGTATCGGCTACATCACGGTGGAGTCGATCTTCAATTCGGACTACTCCGTGATCGAGGCCACCACCCTTCTGCTGGCCGCCTTCGTCGTGCTGGTCAATTTCCTGACGGATGTCGTGTACGCGCTGGTCGATCCGCGCGTTCGACTGTAGGGGTAAGAGATGGCACAGGATCGATTACCGAGCCGCAGTCTCTCTCACAGCGAGGCAGAGATCGAGCTGGGAGCGGCCGAGCCCCTGGCGGCAGACGAAGCAGATTCTTTTGCGTCGACGCAGATCAGCTCGCCGACGCGTGATGCCTGGCGCCGTTTCCGGCGCAACAAAGCGGCCATCATCGGCCTCACCGTCATCGTCCTGATGATGATCATGGCCGTGTTCGCTCCGTTCATGCACACCAGCGATCCGACGGTGCCCGATCCCAACGTCATCAACGGAGGGCCAAGCCCGATCCACTGGTTCGGGACCGATTACGTGGGGCGCGACGGCTACAGCCGCATCGTCTACGGATTGCGCGTCCCACTGATTGTCGGCTTCATCGGGACCGCCATCACGGTCATCATCGGGACGCTCGTCGGCCTGATTGCCGGGTACGTCGGACGGACGATCGACAGTTTGCTGTCGCGCTTCACCGACATCATGTTCGCTTTCCCGGGATTCATCCTGGCTCTCATCGTGGTCAGCCTCTTCGGCGCAGCGGCCGACAGCTTCGGCATGGGCGGCGCGGGCCGTGTTCTCTTGCTGACCGTGGTCTTCGCCGCGGTCGGCTGGCCCCCGCTTATGCGCTTCGTCCGCTCGCTGGCGCTCACCATGAAGGAGCAGCAGTTCGTGGAAGCCGCGCGGACGGCCGGCAGCCGCGACTGGGGCATCATGCGCCGTCACCTCTTACCGAATATGTGGGGTCTGGTGCTCGTGCAAGGCGCCTTCATCGTCGTCGCGACCATCAGCAATGAGACGATCCTGAGCATCTTCGGCCTTACCGTGCAGCAGCCGAACCCTGACCTGGGCTCCATGCTCTTTTTCGGCGTCCAGAACATCGACAACAGCTATTGGCAGGTGGTCTTCCCCGGCGTCGTCCTCGCCATCCTGATCCTGGCGCTCACTTTTCTCGCCGACGGCATCAGGGACGCCGTCGATCCGCGCGCACGAGGCTGAGAACTTCTCCGACAGGAGCACCAAGCAGACTCGGAACTCATGGCTTCACTTCCTGTGTGATCTATCTCGCAGACACGTCAGGTCTGTCGGCATATGATGAAGGTCACAAGGAGACGGCCATATGGCCATGGCGTATCGGTTCCACCTCCCCGCTCACGCCGTAGCCGCTCACGCGCCGGTTACTCCCCGGGTGGGAGGACGGCGATGATGGCAGAGACGGCCGACCGACCGGCACGGGCTGCCGGCAACGAACTCACGCCGTCCAGTTCGGCGGGCGGCATTTGGGCACTGCAGGTCCTGGCGGTCCTTGTCCTCGCCGACGGCAGCTTGATCGCGCTCGGCATCGCGGGAGCCGCGGCGGTCGGGACCGGCGTTTCGGCGGGCGGTGTTGCCGCCGGTTTGGCAATTGGACTGGCCGCAGCCGTTCCGCCCGCGGTCTTCTTCCTCGCGGCTGCCCGTCGAGTGGGCCGGCCGAATCGCTTCGTACCGATGGCACTGGCTGCCTCTGGAGGCGTGTGGCTAGTCCTCTGGACCGGCGCCGGCTCGATGATGGAGTCGTGGACGACGTACGGAGCCGGATGCGCGGATAACGCGTCTATCTGCGGGAGCGACTACCTTGTCGCACAGCGGTACCAACTTCTCCTGATTGCGCTGTTCGCGGCCGCCACCCTACCGGCAGCCCTGTTCGCTGCCTGGTTTGCCTCGCGCCGATCGCGACCGGACGAGGGCGAGCAAGAGGGCGCTCGGTAACATGCAGCGGCTCGGTCGAGCCGGCACTCTCGGAGGCCCCCCCCGAGGGCGATGTGCGTTGGCCGGCACGCCCGCGCAGAGGCGCCACGGTTGCCTGACAACGGACCACGGCCGGCAGCCGTGAGTGCCCGCCTCTACACGCATCGGGAGGGGTTAACGCCAAGCGGGACGGCAACCCGCGCGAAGCAATGACACCCCGCTAGGAAGAAGCGCGCTGGATGACCTCGAGCGGCAGAAGAGACGCGCTTTCACGGTCGAGGTAGAGATCGACATCGCGGTGTCTCTGGAGAATAGACGCCGGCGCCCACGGTGTCACCTCTCCCGCGAAGCACGCGCGAACTGCCTCCGCTTTGCGCTCTTCGGGAGCAAGGCAGAAGATCTTGCGTGCCAGCATGATCTGGTGGATCGACATCGAAATCGCTTCGACGGGCACGTCGTTCACCGAGCCGAACCAACCCTCGCCTACCTGCTGCCGCCGGCACGCCTCGTCCAGACGCACGACGATGTAGGGCTCAGTGGTCTCGAAGTCCGCCGGCGGATCGTTGAAGGCGAGGTGGCCGTTCTCTCCGATGCCGACAAACGCCACGTCAATGGGAGCTGCCCGTATGGCGTCTCCGACGCGCCGGCACTCCATCACCGGATCTGCCTCCCCATCAATCAGCACGACCGTGCCTGGATGCACGCGCTCGATGAGCCGCTCGCGCAGATACCTCCGAAAGCTTGCCGGATGATCAACCGGCAGTCCGACGTACTCGTCGAGATGGAACATCGTGATCCGGCCCCAATCGATCCCCGGCGCCCGACACAGGCGGTCGAGGAACTCGAACTGCGAGGCGCCTGTCGCCACGACGATGCGGGCTTCATCCTGCCGCTCCAGCACGCCATGCAGATACGAGGCCACGTCCTCAGCCATCGTCGGCCCTGCCTCGGCTTTGGTCTCCACACGGTGGATCCTCATATGCACCCCTCACATGCCGGCATCCGGCCCAACTCTTCCCTCATTCACGGCTGCCCGGTCGCGGTGCGGCGGGCCTCGGGACTGCCCGGGCCCCGCAACAGCCAGGCAACCCCCACCGCCAACACCACGGCAATGAGAGACGCAACGGCATAAATCCAGTACGTATCGAGGGCGCCGCCGACGAGAGCCGGACCAAAGGAGCGTGCCGCATTCATCGAGGCGCCGGTGACCGGGACGCCCAGAATGCCGTCGAGGACGATGGTAAACCCCACGGCGATAGCCGCATTCGGGCCGACGATACGCTGATTCGTCGCCGTCGCCAGGATGACGCTGATGAGGATAAAGGTCAGGATAATCTCGGTCACGAGCGCCGTCCCGCTGCCGGTGTGAGGCACCGTCGCTCCGTCATGCGCGACCGATCCAAACATGACACGGAGGAGAGCGGCGGCGGCGGTCGCGCCGACAAACTGGGCGAGCCAGTACCCGGGGAGGCGCGTCCAGGGGAAATCACGGCGCAGGGCGAAGGCCAGCGTCACGCCGGGGTTGAAGTGCGCGCCCGAGACCTCGCCAAGGCTGTAAATCATGACCATGATGAGTAATCCCGGAGCCAGGGCTTGCCATGGGTCGGGGATGTGCCCGAACGATCCGTTGACGACCGCAACACCGGCGGCGACGAAGGTGAGGGCGGCGGTGCCGAGAAACTCGGCAAACACCTCACGCGCCCGCCGCACGACGTCGTCGGTTGCCGGATTCCACGCGGACTCCCTGGTCTGACTCACCCACCCATCCCCTGAGCGACTAACAGCCGTATGTTACCCAATAGCGTCCGGCGATCCGGTCGCGCCGGCGGCTCCGGAAGCCGGACAATACATGCGGCAGGAGGAGTTGATGATCGACGTCTTTGAGATTGAAGCGCGACACAAGGACCATGTCGTGGCGAACGCGTCTCCGGGTGATTTCTCCGTCCGGGCCGCCGGCGGGGCCGACCCGTCGACCGTGATAACGGATCCCTCCGTCAGCCTCTACTGCTTCGATCACGCCGCCGGCCGCGCGCTGTTCGTCCGTGTCCCGCAAGGCGTGGACGTCACCGCGGCGCCCTTCCTGTACATGGCCCAATACGAGAACGCCCGGCAGGTCCTCAGCGTGCCGTATGAGACTTTCCACCGGATCGCCGCTGGTCTTGAGGCTCCCGGATCTCTCGTCTTCATCTACACCACCGGCCGGGCCGGATCCACGCTGCTCAGTAAGGCGTTTCAAGAGATGGGTGCCGCCACGAGCCTGTCGGAGCCTGACGTGTACTCACAGGCGGTCGCCTGGCGACTCGCCGGTGAAGACGGGCACGAAATCCAGAGCCTCCTGCACAGCGCCACCAAGATCCTCTTCCATCGCGGGGCAGCCGGACGGTCGTCCATCAACGTGGTGAAGTTCCGCAGCTACTGTGTGCAGATCGGTGACCTGCTGACCCGGGCCTTTCCTGGAGCCGGCAGCCTATTCCTGTATCGCGACCTGGCCGCGACAATACGATCTTATTCGCGGCTCTTTGGGCACTTTGATGCGCGATCGAGGCAAGACCGCCGGGATCTTGGCGCCCTTGCGTCAATGTGCCCTCTCCTCGCGCGCGAGCTCGAGTCACGCGATTTCGTCGCCGAGATCGAGGTCATTACACTCATGTGCCTCTCGACCTTGCACGGCTACGCCCGGTTGCATGAGCAGGGAGTTCCGATTCTGCCCGTGCGCTACGAGGAACTGCGCGCCGATCCGACCGGCATGCTGACAAAGATCTTCACGTATTTGCGATTACCGAACGACGAGGTGGAGCGCGCGCTGCGCGCCTTCGCGCGTGACTCGCAGGCAGGTAGTCCACTGGCTCGCGAGGAGTTGGCCGGGCACGCGTCGGACATCGATCGGCGAAGTTGGGAGCTGGTGGACGAGTTGGTCCGGCGCTACCCCATCGGCCGCGTACCCATACCCGCCGCCACGTTCTCGTCCCCTGTGCACTAACCCTCCGCGGTTACCATCTCTGGCTTGGCCGCTGCCGCCGGCCCGAATTGGGCCAGAAGAAACGCCAGAATATCGGCCAGCTCGCGATCCATCTGCTCGCGGGTCGATCCCATGCCGTGACCGCCTTGCGTCTCGACGCGCAGCAGGACCGGCTTGCCGGACGACGTGGCAGCCTGGAGACGTGCCGTCATCTTGGTCGCCTGCCAGGGAACGATGCGCGGGTCGTTCAAGCCGGTCGTGAGCAGCACGGCCGGGTAGGCAACACCGTCTCTCACCTTGTGATATGAGCTGATGATCTGCAGCGCCGCGAACCCATCCGGCGTCGTTACATCGCCGAACTCCGGGATATTCGGCACGCCGTTCGGTGAGAACTGAACCCGCAGGGCGTCGAGCACGGCCACGTGGATGATCATGGCGCCGAAGAGGTCAGGCCGCTTGACCAGTGCTCCTCCCGTGGGAATGCCGCCGGCACTGCCACCTTCACCCGCCAGCCGGTCGGGGCGCGTATACCCTTCGTGGACCAGGTATTCCGCACAGGCGATGAAGTCGTCGATCGTGTTGTGCTTGTTCAGGAGGTAGCCTGCCTCGTGCCACTCGTTGCCGTACTCGCCGCCGCCACGGAGTCCGGCAACGGCCAGGATCCCGCCCCGCTCGTACCAGGCGAGCAGCTGCGGCATATATATCATCGGGAGCCGGATCCCGTAGGAGCCGTACCCGTACAGGATCGCCGGGTTGGTTCCGTCCCGCGCCGGATCGCGGCGATGAATGATGGTCAAGGGGATCGCGACGCCATCCGCGGCCGGGGCAAAGGTTCGGGTCACCGTGATGTGATTGAAGTCGGCTGTCGCGGGTGGAATCCAGTTGGTGTTCCAGCTTTCCCCCGTGGCAGCATCGGCGCGGTAGATCTGTGGTGGGTGGACGAACGACTGGAGGATCAGCAGCAAGTCCGCGCTACCCGGCTCGTGGGCCCAGGAGGTAATCGAGCCCTCGATCGGCAACGGAATATCTTCCGCGATCCCACCGTCCAGGGGCGTCCGGCGCAACCGATCGATCCCTCCGTCGACTTCTTTCGTGATCAGATAGTCACCGGCCGGCGTGATGTCCTCAATGACTCGCTCGCTCGGCGACACGAGCTCGCGCGCCGCGGCGAGGTCGGGCTGGGTCAGATCGACGGCAATAACACGGTAACGCGGCGCGTCCTTATGCGTGAGGAGGTACACGCTGCCGCCGCGCCATTGCACGATACCCGCCTTGACCTGATCCTCGACGCCACACACCTTCGTCCAGCGGCACCGCGCCGGGTCCTCGAGATCGCCGGCTTGCACCGCGTAGAGACTCATGTCCTGGAGATCGCCGTGCAACACCATGCCCATGACCCAGTCACTGTCCGGCGTCGTCAGGACAACTGGAATGTCCTCCGGTGCCATCTCGACCGATGGGTTCACCCCACGGCCGAACACTGCCGTATCCTGCTCCGGATTGCTCCCGAAGCGGTGAAGATAGACGCACGCGTCCAGGAAGCGATCGACCGCCGTTACCGGCCGGTCGGCCAGGCGCGAATAGTAGAAGCTACGGTTATCCGGACGCCAGGCGGCGGCGACGAACGGAGTGCGCGAGATGGCATCCGGCAGCGTCTCGCCGGTTTCGACGGTGATCACGTGGAGGGCGCTGTTTTCCGAGCCGCCCTCCGAGATGCCGTACGCCACGTAGCGCCCATCACCGGACGGCTGATACCAGTCGATGGCGCTGTGGGCGTCGCCGGACAGAGTGTTGGGATCGACGAGGACGATCTCCTCTCCCTCGGGGTCAAGACGCGCGACAAGCCTGGCGATGCTGTCGGACGGATCCTGACGCAGGTAAAAAGCGCGCCCGCCGGCCCGAGTGACGCCGTGGACGGTTGGACCCGCCTCGCCGAGCTCGGTAATGCGCTTCAGGAGTGCGTCCCGGTCGGGGAGGGAGTCGAGATATCGCCGGGCATACGCTCCCTGCTCTTCGATGAAGGCACGCGATTCGGGGCTCTCCCAGTCCTCCATCCACCGGTAGCGATCTTCAATGACGGTGCCGAAGTAATCGTCCTGTACTACGTCGACGCGCGCGGCCGGCGGCCTGTTCATCGCGTTCTCCTTCCACCCATATCCCTGGTCGCACGGATCGTGCTCGCTTCCGGGCCGTCACGAAGCGCGGAGGGCCGGTACGTTCCTATCTCCTCACCGTCCCGGCACCACGTCATTCCATCCGTGTCTCCAGGTAGAACAAAGTCACGATACCCCAGGGAATCACCTGGGTCAATCCCGGCCTCGACTCTGGCAATGAACCTGCAATAGTGGAATGCATGGAGCGAGCAGACGGGGCGCCGGGTGCGGGTGACAGTCACACCATGACGCTGGTAGATGGCCGGGCCCTGGGCTTCGCCGAGTTTGGCCCGGCGGGGGGCGTCCCGCTGTTCTTTTTCCATGGCGGCGGTAGCAACCGGCTCACGCGACATCCGGACGATACGATTCTTGATGATCTCGGCGTGCGTCTCATTACGATCGACCGGCCGGGCATCGGGCTCTCCGACCATCAACCGCGGCGGAAACTTCTTGATTGGCCGGATGATGCCGCCCAGCTGGCCGACCATCTGGGCATCGACACTTTCAGCGTTCTGGGCTGGTCGGCGGGAGGTCCGCATGCCCTGGCGTGCGCCTACAAGATTCCTCACCGGCTGCGTGCCGTCGGTGTTATGTCCGGACTTGCTCCGCCCCACTGGCCCGGTATCACGACGCTGGCCACGCCCCTGGGTATCGGAGTGCGAACCCTCGCCATGAGTTGGGCATGGTGCCGGTCAGATGTGACGGCACAGCGTCCCCGCGCCATCGCAAGGGCTGGTCAGCCGGACATCAAGCCCAGCCATCGTCAGGGGCTCCGCGATCTCGTGCAGGCCCGTGAGTGGCAGCGTATTACTGAACTGGCCATGCTTGCCCGACCGTGGGGATTTCGG
>JAJPIP010000038.1 GCA_021324655.1 Pseudomonadota bacterium | reverse complement strand
TGCGCCGCCGGGTCTCCCGGCGACCTCGTGCAGCAAGCCGATAAAGCGCTGTATGCCGCCAAAGGTGAGGGCCGGAACCGAGTACGCGTCGCGTAAGGGGCGCTCGTGTTCGCGCGCCGATGCGTTCCCCGGGCTTCGGCCTAGACCGATCAGGACCCGGCCGATATAGCCGGTACTCGTTCGTCCATATATACTCTTTCTGTGAGAAAGACAACATTGGTCATCGATGACGAGCTGGTGCGACGCGCACAGACCGTCCTGGGAACTCGTGGTATCAAGGACACCGTCGATCGGGCTCTGGAAGAGGTGATCGCGCTCGGTGCGCGGCGGGCCTTAATTGAGCGGCTCGAAACGCAGCGGGGGTTGGACATTGGCGATGACACCCTGGCGGATCGGGCGTGGGGCAAGTAGGCCCCAGATATCTGGTTGACAAAAGCGCCTACGCCCGTATGCGCTTTCCCGAGGTCACCGCGGTGTTGGCTCCGCACATCGCGGAGGGGCGCGTCGCCATCTGCGGTGTCATCGAGCTCGAGATTCTCTACAGCGCCCGGAGCAAGAGCGATCTCGATGCTGTGCGATCCGAGTTAGAACGCGCGCTGCCATCGATTCCAATGGAGCAACGCGACTTTGTCAGAGCGGCCGATGTCATGGCGGAGTTGGCCGCGAGGGGACAACATCGAGCAGCCAAGCTGCCTGATCTCCTCATCGCGGCTGTCGCGGAGCGATCGGGTTTGGTTGTGCTTCACTATGACGAGGACTTCGACCGCATCGCTGCCATCACCGGGCAGGCGGTCGAGTGGATCGCGCCCCGCGGCTCGCTCACATGAAGCCTCAGTAATCTGAGGCGCAGCCTGCTGTCAGAACGACATCCGTCGGGGTGGGAGAGGAGAAACCGATCGGCGTCGAGTCGATAATCCCTGGAGCGGCGGCCGATGGGGCGCCGCTGGTCTCTGTCATCATGCCCACCTTTGGGCAGGCCGCCTTCATCCGCCGCGCCATCGAGAGCCTTCTGGCTCAGACCATGGAAAGCTGGGAGCTGGTTATCGTCGACGACGGATCTCCCGACGGGACAGGCGCGGTTGTCGCGGACTATCGAGCTGATCCGCGCATACGCTACCGGCGACTGGAGGAGAATGTTGGACTCGGCGCAGCGCTCAATGACGGACTGGAGCGCTCACGCGCCGATCTCGTCGCGTATCTGCCCTCGGACGATGTGTTCTATGGCGATCACCTCGCGCGGTTGACGGGTGCGCTGGACAGAGCACCCGATGCGGTGCTTGCGTACTCCGGCGTGCGGCACCACTACAACCGCACGGCGCCCGGTCAGATTCCCGGCTACCCGCTGCAGCTGGTTCAGGTCGCGCACCGGCGGACGGCCGACCGCTGGACCGAGCGGGGGGAACTGACGACTGATGATCTCGACCGGATGCTGTGGTCGAGGTTGCGGGAACGAGGCCGCTTCCTGAATACGGACGCTGTGACGTGTGAGTGGGTTGACCACCCGACGCAGCGTCACAAGGTCATGCAAGAGCCGCTCGGCGGTCTCAACCCCTACCGCGCTCGCTATCATGTCCGCCGGCCGCTTCTTTACCATTCCACGGCCGGCAACGCGACCGACGAGGTCTCTCTCTATCAACGTTTCCGCGAGCGTCCGGACACACCGCCATCGGCCGATGGCCTGACCATTCTGCTCGTCGGCGAGCTCGCTTACAACGCCGAGCGAATCCTGGCACTGGAGGAGCGAGGTCACAAGCTCTACGGTCTCTGGACTCCTGAACCGTCAAGCATCAACACGGTTGGCCCGCTGCCTTTCGGTCACGTCGAGGATATCGCTCGGGAAGGCTGGATTGAGGCGGTACGCACGATCAAGCCTGATATCATCTATGCCCTGCTGAACTGGCAGACCGTCCCATTTGCCTACCACGTGCTGCGCGAGAATCCCGGCGTTCCCTTCATCTGGCACTTCAAGGAGGGGCCGTTCATCTGCCTGGAGAAGGGAACCTGGGCGGAGATGGTCGCTCTTCACACCGAGTCTGACGGCCAGATTTACTGCAGCCCGGAAATGCGTGAGTGGTTCCAGACGGTGGTGCCGGGCGCCGATTGTGATGAGACAACGCTCATCCTGGATGGCGATCTGCCCAAGCACGAGTGGTTTGTCGACGGCCGCAAGCCCTTACTCTCCGCGGCTGACGGCGCCATCCATACCGTCGTGACCGGACGTCCGATCGGACTGCATCCAGAGACTGTCGGAGAATTGGCGGCGGAGAACGTCCATCTCCACTTCTACGGTGACTTCGTCCAGGGACAGTGGCACGCCTGGATCGATAGGGCCACGGCCCTGGCTCCGGATCATCTTCATCTCCACCCCAACGTGGATCAGCGAGGTTGGGCGTCTGAGTTCTCGCAATACGATGCCGGCTGGCTCCACTTCTTCAAGAGCGAGAACGACGGCGAAATCCGGCGGGCGACCTGGGACGACCTCAACCTCCCCGCGCGCATTGCGACGTACGCCGCCGCGGGATTACCGACCATCCAGGCTGATAACACGGGAGCCGTGGTGGCGACGCAGTCTCTCGTGCGAACTCTCGGCATCGGCGTGCTCGCAACCGACATGCGGGACGTTGCGGCGCAACTCCGCGAACGCGAACGGATGGCACAGATCCGCGCCGACATGTGGCGTCTCCGCACGCATTTCACCTTCGACAGCCATGCCGACCGTCTGATCGCCTTCTTCCGCTCCATCATCTCCCGGCGAGAGGGCCGATAATGCACGCGGGCCCCCGGTCCGCCCTATACAAGAATTAGGGTGCGGGATAGTGACAAATAGGTCGCCCACCCTATATGAGGTGCCTCATGTCTGGCACAGTCCGTGCGCGGGAGGCTGATCGTGGAACAGGCGGTCCAGGGGGCATGAGCTGAGCAGAGACGGGGCGATGTGCGTGGTGGTCGTCGACGATGAGCCCGAGATGCTGGGCTTGATCAGTGATGTCCTGGAGAGCGAAGGGCACGAGACCGTCGGCTTTGAGACGCCGGTTGCCGTCATCGACGCCGAGGAAGAGCTTGACGGCGAGCCTGACCTCTTTCTGCTGGACCTCATGCTCCCGCAGATGGATGGAATCGCCCTTGCCGCCCGGCTCGCACGTGACGGGTTCGCTGATACTCCCAAAGTCGCGATTTCGGCTTCCAACGATAAATTGCGCGCCGCCCGCGCCTCTCAGCTGTTCGCCGCCACGATCAGCAAGCCTTTTGATATCGTCGAGCTTCTGAACTGCGTCGATAAGTACCTGAGCTAGACCGCAGGGAACCACGGGGGAATCCTTGCATTCCCTCCTCGCCGGGTATCTCTAAGCCAGGCGGAATGGGAAGCCCTTGACCAGCGAGTGGAGATTTTATACACGACCAGCTACGTGTACAATCGCCACTCGGACGAATTGGGGATGCACGGCGGCATGGAGGCGGGAATCGTCGGCGCTCTGCTGGGCAGCGCTGTGGATGCGTTAGTCGTCGACAACGTGAAGAAGGCGGTGCCGGGAGGCGCGCACGGAAGTCAGGATACGGTCGTGGCGCACGGCGACCTCTTGCCGGCCGGATGGTTCGCGGCGGGACAGACCCTGCAGAAAACGGTGTGGCTCACGCTGCCGGCCGAGGCGCCGCCGGATGCGCACGGCGCGATCACGCAGATCCAATGGAAAGCGCGGGCGGTTATCGAGCTGCCGTATGCGCGTGACGCCCACGCCGAACAGGAGTTCGCGGTCCGTGCTCCGGCTCCTGCGACGCCGATCGAGCCGGCGACGCTCAAGATCAACGAGTGTGAGATCGCCGTCAAGCTTCCAGGCTATATGTATCGCCCGGGTGACGCGATCTCCGGCACGGTGGAGATCACTCCCCACCTCGCCTTCGGCGTGTCCGCGGTGCGCGTCGAACTGGTTTGCCATGAAGACGTCTCGGTCGATCTCGGCAATGCGGCGGACACGGTGGTAAGCCAGGTTGTCGCGGCGCAAGACCCGCAATACCTCCCCGGCTCCTCGCGGCAGTATCCCTTCACGCTGGATATTCCCCCGGACTCCTGCCCATCGCTGATCACGTCTCTGACGAGCGTCCAGTGGCAGCTACGTGTGGTGCTGAGCCGCGCCATGCAGCACGACGATCAACTCGCGCAGCCGATCTGCGTCTACCGATCTCCACTTACGTCTCCCGGCCCATAGGTGGGGCATCATCCCTCCCTCCCGCGGCCCACACCAGTCCGCGCTCGGTGATGGTGCGCGCTTCGGGGACAGTGAAGTCGGCGGCGACGTGCCCGAGGGAGGAATAGAAGACGCGCCCCTGTCCGTATCGCCGCTTCCACACCACCGGCATCACCGTGCCCTGTATCCACGGACAGTACTCTCCGCTAAAGGTCGTCGTCGCCAGAACCTCGTTGGACGGATCGACGTGCATGTAGTACTGCTCGGAGTGCATCGCGAAGTCGTCCAGGCCCGCCGTGATCGGGTCGTCGGGACGGCTGACCTGTACCGTGTAGTCGATGACGTTGCCGGGATGGGCGACCCACTGTCCTCCCACCATGAACTGGTAGTCCGGGTTGTTGCGGAAGGCATCGGCCATTCCACCGTGCCAGCCGGCGATCCCGACGCCGCCGCGGACGGCGTCCAGGAGTCCTGCCTCCTGTTCCTTCTCTATGTGTGACATGGTGTAGATCGGGACCACCAGATCGAGCGATCGCATGAGATCGCTATCCAGGAAGGAATCGAGGGATTCCGAGATCGTCACCTCGAATCCCTGCGACTCGAGATACGGCGCGAAGATGTCGACACATCTCTCCGGCTCGTGCCCCTCCCAGCCGCCGACCACAAACAGCGCCCGCCTCGACGTTCGACGATCGCTTGCCA
This sequence comes from Pseudomonadota bacterium, assembly GCA_021324655.1. Lineage (GTDB taxonomy): Bacteria > Chloroflexota > UBA5177 > UBA5177 > UBA5177 > JAJPIP01. The sequence continues at coordinate 4,266 of JAJPIP010000038.1, read as the reverse complement.
CGTGCCCCTCCCGATTAGTCCTGGCCCATCGTAGTGCACGGTCTCGGAATGGATGCGCCGGCGCGACGCCGTTTCCTCGTCAGCTGAAGAGTGGAGACGTTCCGGAGCCACCGACGGGTGCGATGCCGGTCACGATCCAGCCGCGGTGAGCGATGAACCATTGGCCCGTCTGCGTCAGGTTTCGGTCCTCATCTCCGGACCCCGCCTGACGAGGATCCCGTGTCAGCGTCCAGTCTTCCTGCCACTGCTCGTCGGCGTCGGATCCGTCGACGATGGCCCCCGTGGCGTCGTCGCGGACCATCTGTTCTCCCCGCAGCGAGAGCCGGACCGTCACGACCTCTCTTCCGTCCACGACGGAAGCGCCCACGATCCGCGCATCGTCGATCTCGAAGCCAGGGAGAAGATGGTGATGATGCGAAGCAATATCCCGGCCCACGGCATCGCGAAACTCGGCCTCAAGCTCGGGGCTCAGTTCGGCCGCTCCGAGGTCAGGCTGCTCAGCATAGCGCGCTCGCTGCAAGATCAGGCAGCAGTCTCTGGCCACCGACACGACCTCGTGATCGTCAAAAGTTTGGTCCGCATCGCTGAGTTGTTGGACGCTGACTCCCGCCGCCTCGGCATCGGGCCGCTTGTCGAACTCGGCCAGCATGTCCTTGTCGTCCGCCGCTTCCTGATCCATGTCCGACAAGACGGCGTCCAGCTTTTGGTCGAAGCCCGGGATCAGCATATTGTCGACGGCATGCGTGAATCCGGGGTGGTCCTCGACGACGTGATCGAGCTCGTGGTCGAGGACGTTCTCATCGGATGTCGATGGAGCCGGGGGTTGCGGTTCTTCGGTCAAGATGAGCCTCCCGGAGAGTTTCCAACAGTATATGGCGGTGATTGACGGAGGTCTACCGCCGGAGGTCCTGAATGCAGGGCTCGTGCATTCTCGTCATCGCCGGGTCGTCGTGGCCGGCCCGAGTGCCGGCCAGCCTGACGCCGGCGTAGACCACACCGGGCCGGTCGCCCCGAGTGGCGACCACGACGGCATAATGCACGGACCCTGGTCGTGAACGCCTCCGGGCCATCCTGCCGGATATTCCCTTTGTCATTGCATCGGGGGCCGTCCACCGGGGGAATGGAGAGCGTGATGGCGTGAGTCCGCCGGCAGACCGGCCGCGGCGCCCTAGTCCTGTAAAGGGTCCAGACCCAGGGTGCGAAACGCGAGGTGCCGGTGACCCTCGCGCCGCATCAGTGTGAACCAGAGCCGGGCAACACCGTCGAGGATATCCGCCGCGTTCGCTCCTTCCCCGACGTACACCGGACGTAGTCCAACGTCGGCGATCAGCGCCTCAATCGTCGTCCGGTCAGCGCCCTCGGGTCCGGAGTAGAAGAGATCGGGCCTCTCCCCCTCGATCACGGGGTCGGCAAAATTCTCCCACCCGAGGGTATTGAAGGCACGGTAGACGCGCGCGCCCGGCGTGAGGTCGGCGAAAAGGGGCAGTTGATGAAACGCTTCTCCGGGAATCTGGTTGCTGGCATCGATCACGAGGGCGCCGTCGAGGGCATCGGCATTCGCCGCAAGCAGGCCGGCGAGCGCGTTCCCCGGAGTCGCCAGCAGGACGACATCAGCGCTGCCGATCGCGTCCGCGATGCCCAACACGCTGTTCTCACCGGCGAGGGCGCGATAACGCTCGACCGCCGGATCGCGCACTCCATAAACGATCGCGTGCCCCGCGTCCTTCCAGCATTTGCCGAGGGTGCTGCCGATGTTGCCCGCGCCGATGATTCCAATATTCATGTCAATCCCTCCGGGAGCGAGAGCCTGGCGGCCGTTGAGTCAACACGCAAGGCTCGGTGTGTCACGCGGTCCCCGGCTCGATTCAAGCGGATCCGGGGCGTGAACGTGCGGCCTCCACGACGCGCTTCAGTCGCTGCAGGTCCTCTTGAAGGTCCGGCGTGCGGTCGCGATGGACCGGCATGAACCAGTAAAGGAAAAAATCCATGAGACGGCTCATGCGCACGATCCGGAATCCCTCCGTCACTCTCGTTCCACCGTCCTCGGGCGCGAGGGTGATTCGCCACTCGGTTGAGTCGGGATAGACAGGGGTCGATACGGTGCGCCACACCAGCTCGCGCTCCGTATCTGATCTCAGGATCTCGCTGGTGCGTGTCCACCGCCAGCCACGTCGCAGATTGCGCCCGCGGAACCGCGCCCCTGGCTCGGCGGCGCGCGCGTCCCCGACCCACTCGCATCCGAGAGTTTCGCCGCTCCACTCCCCATTCCTCGTCACGTCGGCGACCACCGCCCAGACCGCCTGAGGAAGCGCGTCGATGTGGATGCTGGCTTCGGCGTGGTGGTTCAAGCCGAACCTCCGCCGTCCCTCAGCTTCCTGCGCCGCTCGGCCGCCGTCCATCTCCCCGTTGACGCTCATGTTTATTGCCTCCTTCTCAGAGATCAATGTCGATGGGCCGGTCGATGGTGATGGTTTCCTCGACCGCCGTGGCGCCATATCCCTCGCCGTTGAACTGACGACAGCACGCTCCGCCCGCCACGTCACGCCGGCTCGATGAGCTTGCCGTTTCTCGAGAGGTCCGGGTCGGTGCACGCGGCAAGGTTGAAACAGCAGGGCCGCCGCTTCCCGCTCTTCATTTTGGAAATGCTGACCTCGACTCGCCGTTGGCGCGTGTCGGGGTTTCGGGTTGCATTGATCCAGCGCACCCATTCCCAGTGCGCCATTGGAGTGATGCTGTTCCACAGGTGCTGGATCTGCTCCGGGGCGGCTGAAAGAGCTGCCGCAAAATCCTGCGGCACGTTCGGCTCCGGCCAGGCGTCGACCGGCTCGAGGTCGAGCGACACGGTGTCACCGGGGAGTACAGACGCCGCCTGCTGTACATCTCTCTCAATCCGCATCCAGTGACCAAAAGAACCATCCGGTTCCAGTACGGTCTGGAACGCGTGGCCATTGATGGCTCCCCGCACTGCCACCTGCCCGCGCGACGGTAGTCGCCGGCTCGCTTCCTCAGGTAGCCGCAACAGGGTCCATCCGTCAACAGTGCGCAGCGTGGCCTCACATCGAATTGCCGAAACCCGTGTTGGCTGACTCATAGCGGTCATATATTTGCAGTCTTGCCGCGTCGATCTCAAGCCTCTCCCGTCTCGGCCGATGTCGCTCGCCCGCTTTCGCGACCGCGAAGAACATAGTGTTGCAAACTAGCTTCGAGAGGTGTAGGATGGCAGTGCCTGTCCGGATGCGTCCATCGCCATCACGGTGACGTGTGGGGATTCTTCGGAAGGGAGTTAGCAGAGCCGGCTCGGAATTCGCAGCGACGTCGGTTTCGGCTCTGCTCGCCGGCAGCGGCGCGTCGTTAACCCTGTCGGTGACGGGGGGACCTTCCCGACCCGGCGTCGCCTCCGGGCGACGGGACGTGTCCGGCCGAGGCGCCTGGAGAAGCGAGATGCCGCGGGGCGGCCGGCCATCTCGAACAGGACAGCGGCATCTCTCATCCGGGGCCGCGTTAGGTCCACTCGTCCCCCGATCGATCCTTCCCTTCGTCCGTTGTGCGACAGCGCCGGTCATGGCACGATGTCTGCGTTTGCCGCCAACGTCAGCAGTCGTGACGACGGGGTGCCGGGGGAGGGTTAACGTGAGCGACGAGTTCGAGTCGAGACGCGACGATGGCCGGAGGGCCGTTGAGCGGCATGTGCAGCAGCAAGTGATGGCGGCACAGGATGTTCTGGATCGGGTGATGCACGCCATGCGGCACTGGCACGACGCCCTGGGCAACCACGATCCTATTGCTGCCGGGCACTGGAGCATCGAGGCGGGGAAGTGGTGGCAGACGGCCTTCCGCGAGACGCAGAACGCTGCCCTGCTACGCCGGCAAGCGGACGCGGATCTGCTCCGCGTCGACGGAGACGGCGCCGTGGCTGTGGGATGGCCCCAGATCACCCACGGCCGGGAGGGATGAGCGGCGTCCGCTTCCCTCCTTGAGGCTGCGACTGCTCAATCCAGGTCCGCGATCTTTGCCACGATGTCCGGACGAAACGTCTTGACGGGAAGGCGAGGAAAGCCAGGCAGGGGACGGTCCCAGGCGATCTCGTGAATTAACCCGTGGTGGTCGCCCCGCGTGGCGACCAGCCCGGTGTGGTCTACGCCGGCGTCAGGCTGGCCGGCACTCGGGCCGGCCACGACCACCCGGCCATGCCGATAATGTACGAGCCCTGGGGGCGAGTGATGGGATACTGGACCAACGGGGCGGGCTGGGCGTATCCTGAGTACC
>JAJPIP010000012.1 GCA_021324655.1 Pseudomonadota bacterium | reverse complement strand
GCGGCACGCATAGTGACAAAATTGGCGTATGTAATCTTTGTGCCGCAGCTCCTGTCGCATTCCTACATGTCGGTGTGGAAGCTGTCCATGTCCACTGCATGTCGTGGTGGCAGGCTTTTCTGGGAGGTTGCGGCGCCCTCCCAATTCATTGTTGGATTCCCGGGGGTTTGATACGATGACGTCGCGCTCCTCCTCTTCATCTCATCTCCCCGGGGGTCGACTTGGAAGCACACGCTCTGTGGCGCTCCGTTCTCTCTCAACTCCAGGATTCAATGGCCCCGGCGAACTTCAACCAGTGGCTCCGACCCACCAAGGGGCTCGATCTGGGCAATGGCGTCCTCACCGTGGGGGTGCCCAGCACGTACAGCCGGGAGTGGCTGGAGCAGCGTCTGCAGCCGGTCATTCGCCGGACCCTCACCGAAGTCGGACAACCCGATACCGACGTGCGCTTCCAGGTCGTCAGCGAACTCGCAGACGGGCCGGGGAGGCGTCGCAGCCGCAACGGCGCATACTCCAACCCGTTGTTTGACGCTCAGCGGTCGGATTTCAACGCCCGCTACACGTTCGCTGACTACATAGTCGGGGGCAGCAATCGATTTGCCCATGCGGCGGCGCAGGCCGTCGCCGAACAGCCGGGGGGAACCTACAACCCGCTCTTTCTCTACGGCGGAGTCGGTCTGGGCAAGACTCACCTCCTCCACGCGATCGGTCATGCCGTTCAGAAGTCTTATCCCGACTATCGCGTCGTGATTACCACCTCCGAGCAGTTCATGAATGAAATGATCCGTGCCATCCGCGATGGGAGCATGGACGACTTTCGCGATATCTACCGGCGCGTTGACGTTCTTCTTATCGACGACATCCAGTTCATCGCGGGCAAAGAAAGCACGCAGGAGGAGTTTTTCCACACCTTCAACGCCCTGCGTGACAGCGAGAAGCAGATCGTTATCTCATCCGACAAGCCGCCGAAGGCCATGAACCCGCTGGCCGACCGTCTACGGTCGCGCTTTGAAGGCGGACTCATCGCCGATATTCAGCCGCCGGAACTGGAAACGCGCATCGCGATTCTGCGGTCTAAGGCCGAGAAACAGGGGCTACCGGTCCCGCCGGACGTCATCCAGTTTCTCGCACGCCGCGTACCGAGCAATATACGTGAGTTGGAGGGCAGCCTCAATCGCATCCTTGCCTATGCGGCCCACAATGAGCGCCAGCTCACGATCGATCTCGCCGCAGCCGCGCTCGACAGCCTGAGTGGGCCGCGGCGCGCACAACTGACGCCCCAGTCGATCATCGACTGTGTGGCGAACTACTACGGCCTCTCCATGGACTCGCTGACCGGTAAGGGACGCGACAAGTCAGTGGTCGTGCCGCGGCAGATCGCCATGTACCTGGTCCGTGAGGAAACCAGTGTCTCTCTGGAGCAGATCGGCCAGATGCTCGGGGGCAGGGACCACACGACCGTCATGCACGGTTGGGACAAGATCGGCCACGCGGTCCAGGAAGACCATCAACTGCGCAATGATGTGCTCGCGATTCGGAGCGCTTTATACGGCACCGAGTGAGTTGCGTGGATAACACCCCGACCGGTGTGGAAAACCCCCGCGTCTCTCGACAAGTTATCCACCCATTCGACTGTTATGCAAACTAGCCGAAATGGGGATTGACGGTTCGGTACGTGAGAAGCGCCCATAAACGCGTCTCATCGGCCCGGTTCCACTTCTTCCAGGGGATGAGTTCCGCCGTTTCATGTGCCAGTGACGCCACCACGCTCACGCGCAGCGCTGGGGGGCCGGACGCGCAGCGAGTGCCGTCTCGCGCCGGTAACGGAAAGCACCCTTCCATGGTGACGTCGTAGACGGGCAGCTGACTCGTATACAGGGCCTTCATCACGGCAAAGACGTCGCCGCGCGCGGCACGCAGGCGCCAGATGCCGCCAAACGGGTGGTCATTCAGCTGAAAAATGATGGTGACCGAGCGGTAGGATGCCAGCACCTGGGTGGACGTGAGCGGCCCCTTCCCCGCGTCCGGAGGCGCCAGCGCGATCGAGAGCAGGCGCGACCGCTTGGGGTCGGTGGGCATGGGACCAAGCTGCTGGGCGACGATCCGGGTGACGCGCGCCTGAAGAACCCGGTCCGGCACGATCGTCGCGGGTGGCGGCGTTACCACCGTCGGCCCGCTTGCCACATGCCGCTGGAGAGCGCCGGTGGCCAGGAGGGTCAGAAAGACTCCCACGACAAAGCCGGACAGGGCGGCCGCGACCACCGGCGCCGGCGGCCGGGGCGGCCCTACGACGCCGTGATCGGCGTCTTCACCCGTGCCAGCGACGCTTTCAGCCATTGTCCCGCGAAGTCGGCCTCGCCGATGTAACCATTGGCCGGTTCTGCCTCCTGCAGATCCTCCGTCAGGGTCTCCGCTGCGATGTAGCCCCGGTGCGCGCGGATTGCATCCGCCAGCGGGTCGCTCGCCTCGTACCGTATGGTAATACGGTCATCGACGTTGAACCCCGCTGCTCGCCGCCAATCGTTCACGCGCCGGATCACTTCTCGTGCCCAGCCTTCGGCCACCAGATCGGGTGTCAGCGTGGTATCGAGGGCGACGAGGTAGCCGTCGGCAGCCATGGCGGCGAAGCCGGCTCGCTCCCGCGCCCCCGTGAGAATCTCGTCCGGCAAGAGCTCGACGAGGTGTCCGTCGGCGCTCACGACCACGGGCAGTCCGGATTCAACCTGGCGCGTCACCTCTGCCGGGTCCAACTCCGACAGCGCCTGGCGAATCGCCCCAACCTGCTTCCCGTACTTGGGGCCGAGCACAGGTAGGTTGGGCCGCACCGAGTATTCCATGTACTCCTCGGCGGTTCCCGCGAACTCGAGGTTCTTGACGTTCAGCTCGTCGAGGATGATATCGCAGAGCGTCTGTACATCCCCAGCCGTTTCCGGCGTCGGCGTCTTGACGAACATCGCCGCCAGCGGCTGACGGACCCTTATGGTGCTCTTGTCACGCGCGGCCCGGCCCAGTGCAACGACCTTTTGGGCAGCCGTCATCGCGTCCAGGAGCGCGTGATCGATCAGAGCGTGGTCGGCTTGCGGATAGTCGGTCAGATGCACGCTGAGCGCTACATCCGGGTTCGCGGGCCGAACCAGCTGCTGGTACAGATACTCCGACAGGAAGGGCATGAAGGGTGCGATCAGCTGGGCGAGGATGGTAAGAGCTTCGTAAAGGCTGGCGTAGGCCGCGAGCTTGTCGGCGTCCGACTCACTCCGCCAGAAACGGCGCCGGCTCCGGCGCACGTACCATGTCGACATGTCTTCAATGAAGGCATCGATGGCGCCGGCCGAGTGCGCCGCATCGTACCGATCGAGCCCAGTGCGTACATCACCAATGAGCACGTTCAACCGTGCCAGGAGCCACCGGTCGAGAAGGGGACGTTCGGCGGGGGGCAAAGCGCCCTGCTCCGGAGACCAGCCATCGACGTTGGCGTACGTGACAAAGAAGCTGTACGTGTTCCACAGCGTCAGCAGACGGCGTTTGATTTCGTCGAGCGACTGCCATCCGAAGTTCAGATTCCTCTCGGGATCGTGGAGAACGAACAGCCACCGCATCACGTCGGCGCCGGCACGATCCGCCGCCTCATCAAACGGGATGAGGTTTCCCCAACTCTTGTGCATTTCCCGTCCGTCTTGATCCCGCATGAGGGCATAGCCGAGGACGGTCTCGAATGGGGCGGCGTTCTCCAGGACGGTGCTCATCGCAAGCATCGAGTAAAACCAGTTACGGAACTGGCCCGGAAAGCTCTCCGTGATGAACTGTGCGGGGAACCAGTCCTGCCAGTAGGATCGATCGTCAAAGTAGCCCATGGTCGAGTACGGAACGATGCCGGCGTCGAGCCAGACGTTTCCCACGTCGGGGATCCGCTCAGCCACCTTGTCACATTGACCGCAGCGGATCGTCACATCGTCGATCCACGGACGGTGCGGCGACTCCAGTCCATCAAGTCCGCTGACAGCTCGCTCGAACAGCTCCTCCTTGCCACCGACCACGGTCAAGTGACCGTCCGGGCAGATCCAGAACGGCAGCGCGAGGCCCCAATAGCGCTTCTTCGAGATCATCCAGTCGCCCATGTTCCGCAGCCAGTCCAATTCACGCTCAAGTCCGTAGGGCGGCAACCAATGAATTTGCCTGGCAACGTCCATCATGGGCTCGCGCAGTGGACCCATCGAGATGAACCACTCGTCGACGAGGCGGAAGACGAGCTCGTGGCCGGACCGCCAGCAGGTCGGGTAGCGGTGCTCAATAGTCTCGGTGCGGTAGAGGAGGCCCTTGCGCTTGAGGTCGCTGATGATATCGTCCCCCACCGTGAGGACATCCCGGCCCGCCAGCGGCCCGAAGCCTTCGCCGTAGATGCCCGACTCGTTGATCGGCGCAATCACCGGGAGCCCGAACTGCTTACTCAAAGCGAAGTCCTCCGCGCCGCAACCGGGAGCGATGTGGACGAGCCCCGTCCCTTCGTCGGCGCTGACGTCTTCCCACGGGATCACCGTATGCTGAATCCCGTGTGCCACCGGTAGCTCGTCGAAAGGCCCGCGGAAGCGCCACCCGACCATTTCACTTCCCGGCATCTCGCCGAGCCGGTCGTACTCACCCCGCAGGACGGAGAGGCGCTGCTCCGCCAGGTAGTAGATGTCATCACCCTGACGAACCCTGACATACGTCAAATCTGGATTCACGGCAACCGCGACGTTCGACGTGAGCGTCCAGGGCGTTGTGGTCCACACCAGAAGAGACTCGCCCGGTGTTCCCAGGAGCGGAAAGGCCACGTAGACGGACTTATGTTTCAGTGTCTGGTAGCCCTCGGCTGCTTCCATCTCGGAGATGCCGGTGCCGCAGCCCGTGCACCAGGGCATGACGTCGTTGCCCTCGTAGAGCAGCCCTCGCTCGTGGCAGCGCTTCAGGAAAGCCCAGATCGCGTAGTTGTTCTGGTCCGACAGGGTGTAGTACGAGTTCGGCCAGTCCATGAAGTAGCCGAGGCGCTGAGACTGCTGGGTGATGGTGTCGGCAAACTCAAAGACGCTCTGCTTGCAGCGCCGTACGAATTCCGCGATGCCGAAGTCTTCGATGTCGCGCTTGGATGTGAATCCGAGCGCGCGCTCCAGGGTCACTTCCACCCACAGGCCCTGTCCGTCGAACCCGTTCTGGTAGCGCTGACGTTTGCCGAGCATCGTGTTGTAGCGCTGCCAGAGATCTTTGTACGTGCGTCCCCAGGCATGGTGCACTCCCATCTGGCCGTTGGCGGTGATAGGACCGTCGAGGAAGCTGAAGCGTTCCGGTGAATCGGCGTTCCGCTCCAGGTAGCGGCGCTCCACGTCGTTCTCTCGCCAGAAGTCCAGCACCTGGCGCTCGAGTCCCGGCACATCGAAGTCGCGCGGTACCGATGGAAACATTACTGAACTTGTCCTTCCAGGGGAAACAGCTGGATTTCCAGCCGCCGGTTCTGCTTGCCCTTGTTTTCGGTCTTCGTCACGCGCAGACCGCCTATCTCCAGCGTGTTGCTCACGTGGGTGCCCCCATCTGCCTGATGATCCAGGCCGACGATTTCGACGGTGCGAATCGGATCGACCTCCGGTGGCACCAGATTGACCTTCGTTCGAATGAGGTCCGGTATGGTTTCCGCTTCGGCGCGCGAGATAAAACGCACCCGTACCGGATATCCGGCGGCGATCGCTTGATTACTGAGATTCTCGATCTCGCGTATGCGCTCGGGCGTGAGATCGGCGAGGGTGAAGTCCATGCGGGCGCGGTCGGGATACATTTGATTGCCGGTGACCAGGGCGCCGTACTGCTGGAAGATGACGCCACAGAGCACGTGCAACGCCGAATGCGTCCGCATCATCTGGTAGCGGAAGTCCCAATCCACCACACCGTGAACCGAGGTTCCCACGGCCGGCGGTTTCCCCTCGACCGTGTGCATCACGTCGCCGCCACGCTTCTCGACGGCGACAACCTCCCAGCGTCCCGTCCCGGAGCTGACGAAGCCGCGATCGGCCGGCTGGCCGCCACCACGCGGATAGAAAGCCGTCCGATCGAGGATCACATTCTGGTCCTGGACGTCCACGACGACCGCATCGAACTCTCGGAGATAGCTATCGCTCTGATACAGAAGGTCCGTCATCCTCACACCACAAAAAAAGACTCGTCCCATGGGACGAGTCCATCTGAACCCGCGGTACCACCCACATTAGCCAACCGCTCTCTCATCGGACACGAGGCGCGCCTCGTCTCCCGCCGGGATAATGGCCGGCTACCCCATCGCCCGCTACCGTCATAAGAGTTCGCGGGGAGGCTCGGGAAGGATTTTCCGTTTCCCCGTACCGACCCGGCTCACACCATCCCGGGTTCGCTGCGCGGCGCCGGCGAGCGTACTCGTTTCCGTCACTGCCTGTGCATCATTGTGGCATGACTTGACGGAAGGGGTCAAGAAGGGCGTACGGGTTCCAGGAAGACGTACATGAGGCCGCCGCAGGCCCGGCCGCCTTCAGTGTCGTGATCGTGGAGAAGGTCGACCTCGAGGATCCGTGCCTCGCCCGAGTCCAGCACCTCCATCGCCGCGCTCCAGACGTCTGCCTCGCCACAACCGCCTCCCACCGTCCCGCTGGTGGTGCCGTCGGCGCGCACGATCATTCTCGCCCCGACCTCACGGGGTGTCGAGCCGCGGGTGTGGATGATCGTGGCAAGCACGGCTTGCTCGCCTCCGGCCAGAATAGATCTCAGCTCGTCGTACGGAGCGCCCATGGGCCAGCGTATCATTGTTCGGCCTGGAGTTCGCGCCCACTGGGCCGGCGGGTAGCATCGTCCCTGCGCCGGCCCCCGCTGAGAGAGAGGATGGCTTCCAGAACACCTCCCGCCACCGCCAGAGCCTTGTCCGACACAAGGAACGCGAGAGATGGGTCGAGGCGTGGATCCAGATCGCCCACTTTCATGCCGGCGGAGACGAGAGTATCGGGGCGCAGTAACCCGCGGACAAGGCCCGGAAACGGCGCTTCGATCGGCTCTCCGGCCACGCGGGCGACCACGTCACCAGCCGCCACGATGTCGCCGATCTCGCGTTGGACACTGAACACGCCCTGCGCGGGGGCCCGCAACACTCGCTCTACGCCGCGCCCGGCAACTGCTCCGGGAACACCCGTGTTCCGTTCGGCGCCTCCTTCCCATACGACGCGGCCCAGGTGCGGTCCGCGTTGCGTCTCTACCACCGCGTGCGCGTCCTCTGGAGCATGAAAGCCGGGTCCTACCGCCACCGTGATTGGTGCCATGTCGGAACGCGTTCCCAGGTTCCGCTTGGCCATCGTGGCATCAATGAGCACCGCCGGATGAAGAGCGGATAGCGATACTGTGGCCGGATCGACAAGGACCGGGATGTCGCCCGCCGCAATCAAGGATTCCACGTCGTCCTCGGCCGCCAGAACTCCGCGCGCCTCCTCGACCCGCTGCGCACCCTCGTACACTGCCTCCGCGAAGGCCACTGTCCGCCGCACGGCGACAGGCGCCGCGGCTTCCAGCACGACAACCTCGAAGCCGCAGCGCCAGAGACGGAGGGCGATCCCTGACCCCAGGTCGCCCCCTCCACGAATGACGGCGCGGATCATGTCTCCCCGCGGCTACCGGACAGCGGCCGGCCGGTCCCGCCCTGGCGAACCTGTACGATCTCGGCCATGATCGCCAGGGCGATCTCAGCCGGGGTTCGCGCCCCCAGATCGAGTCCCACGGGGGCGCGGACCTCTTTCAATCTCTCCACTGCGAAGCCTTTCTCTCGCAAATGCTCGAGGACCGTGTTGACGCGGCGTTTGCTGCCGATCATGCCTATGTACGCTGCCGGCGTCGGTAACACTTCCTCCAGGCAAGCTTGATCGTGGACATGCCCCCGGGTGACGAGCACGACGTAGGTGTCGCCATCGATACCGAGCGCGGCAAGTGTCTCGCGATACGGCCCGACGAGAACGGTCTCCGCTTCGGGGAAGCGCTCCGAACGGGCGTACTCCGCACGATCGTCGAGCACGGTCACGTCGAAATCAAGGATTGAGCCGAGGGAAGCCAGTGGCTGGGCGATATGGCCCGCACCCACCACGATAAGACGGGGTGGGCGCGAGAGAACGTCGAAGAACACATCCTCGTCGCCCTCCTGCACGCGAACCGCCTCCAGACGCCCGGCGCCAGTCGCTCGATAGCTTCGTAGCCGGCTGCGCCGCGCGGCGAGGGACGCGAGTGCGTCACGGATGACAATCGGATCAAGTGCCTGATGAAGGGAGCCGTGTGTTTCACCGTCCTCCAGTACGACCATCCGCCGCGGAACGGACGTTCGCTGCGACCGCACGAGGACGGCGACAGCGACACCCTTCCCCGCCCGTCGTGCCGTCTCGACAACCGGCACGATTGCGCTCAGACCGGCATCGGCTGCCATGCACGAGTATAGAGAGCGTCTGTCGCCGGGTCAGAGACTCGGCGCTCAGCGGAGAATCGTCTGTGCACGATGCGGCCCGACGGACACGATACCCGCTTTCGCGCCCACCAGTTCCTCCAGTCGGCTTAGGTAGAAGCGGGCTTCAGACGGCAGGTCGAACCACGAACGGATATCGGAGATATCCGCTTCCCAGCCCGGCACGGACTCGAAGACCGGCTCCGCGTCGCGCAGCAACGGCGTGACCGGCATGTCGGAGGACGCACGTCCGGCCACGTCGTACGCAACGCAGATCGGAATCGACTCCAGGCCGCTCAGGACATCGAGCTTGGTGACCGCCATGTCCGTGAAGCCGTTCAGCCGGCGTGCATAACAGGCTGCCGGACCGTCGAACCATCCGACACGTCGCGGTCTTCCCGTCGTCGCACCAAACTCCGCCCCCTTGGTCCTGAGGTCGTCGGCCTCCACACCGTGAAGTTCGGTCGGCATCGGACCGGTCCCCACGGCCGTGGTGTACGCCTTGACCACCCCCACGACACGGTCTATCGCCGCCGGGGGAACGCCTCCCCCGACGGCTCCCCCGCCGGCGATCGTCGTCGAGGAGGTCACATACGGGTACTCGCCCCAGTCGATGTCTCGCATCGCTCCCAGTTGACCTTCCAGGACGATGGGGCGCTGCTCGGTCAGATATCGATCGACCAGCTCGACCTGGTCGACCAGCAGAGTCCCGAAGCACTCTCGCCATTCTCCGGCCTGACGCATGATGTCGGCCGGGTCGATCGCCGGGTGGCCGAGCCGCAGGAGAGTCCGGTTGGTCTCGGGGAGAAGGAGATCCAGCTTGCGTCGGACCACGTCGGGAAACAGAATGTCGCCCGTCTGAATGCCGAGGCGGGCAACCTTGTCCGCGTATGCCGGACCGATGCCGCGCTGCGTCGTCCCCACGCGTTCTTCGCCTCGCGCCTCATCCAGAAGGCGATCCAGAACGATGTGGTACGGCATGACGACCTGAGCGCGATTGGAAATGCGAAGTCCGGAGCCGGAGACCCCGGCACGCCGGAGGTCATCGAGCTCGCGCTGCAACGCGGCGAAGTCGACGACCATGCCGGTTCCAAGCAGCGAAATAGCGGCGGCATTGAAGATCCCCGACGGAAGTAGGTGAAGCTTGAACTCGCCGAGCCCGTTGATGACGGTATGCCCGGCGTTGCTGCCCCCGCCGAATCGAATGACGAGGTCTGCCGCTTCGGCCAGCAGGTCGGTGATTTTGCCCTTGCCCTCATCTCCCCACTGCGCTCCGACTATGGCGGTGACCGGCATCACGTCCTCCCCGACCGCTTTTGCGGTCCCGCGCGGATTATAGGCATCGATCTCTCGACATAACTGTCACGGTGGTAGTCTCCGAGAGAGTCACAGGAGGAGAGCGACGTGAACCAGCACGAGGAGAGCCTGCATTTCGAGACGCTCGCGGCCCGGGCGGGTGTCGGCATGAGGATCGGAGACACGATATCGACGGCGCCGCTGATCGATCCGTCGACGACGTTTACCTACGAGACGGTGAACCGGATCCACGAGGCACTTGGCCCGGAAGGGCAGGGCTTCGCTTACGCGCGCAACGCGAATCCCACCGTCGTGGCGCTCGAGCAGGTTGTCGCGTCGCTGGAGGGCGCGGATGAGGCAGTTGCCTTCGCCTCGGGCATGGCGGCCATAGCGGCCGCGATCCAGGCCTTTAGCATTGAAGCGGGCGATACCATCGTGGCCGGAAGCGGGCTGTACGGGGGAACGCGCGGCCTTTTCACTCAGTTGCTTTCGTATGACATTCAGACACGATATGTCGACATCTTCGACCTCGACGCGGTCGCCGCTGCGCTCACCGAGACGGGATCACGCCTCTTGTACCTCGAGTCCATGACGAATCCTCTTGTCGAAGTCCCAGATGTCGAGGCGCTGGTGAATGTGGCCCGCCCGCGCGGAGCGGCCGTGATCCTCGACAACACGTTCGCCACACCTTTCCTCTTCCAACCGCTGCGACGCGGGGTGGACCTCGTCGTGCACAGCGCCAGTAAGTTCCTCGCCGGCCATGGAGATGTCATTGCGGGCCTCGTCGTGGGTGACCGCTCCCGCGCGCGAGCCGTGCGCGACATTCGCACGGTGACGGGCGCCGTGCTGAGCCCATTCGAGGCGTGGCTCACCATGCGAGGCATTCGCACCCTGCCGCTCCGCATGCAGCGCCACTCGGAATCCGCCCTGCGAATCGCACGATGGCTGGAGGGGCAGCCGTGGGTAGAAAGAGTGCACTATCCGGGACTGCCGTCGCATCCGCAACACGCCATCGCCCGTCGAGAACTGGGAGACCTGTATGGTGGCATGCTGGCCTTCGATCTCAAGGGTGGCCGGGAAGACGCCCTGCGCTTCCTGGACGCGCTGCGCGTCTTCGTGCCGGGCACCAGCCTGGGCGATGTCGAATCGTTAGTGCTCTATCCCCCTCTGGCCTCGCACCGCCAGTTGGACGAGGAAGCCCTGCGGCGGATCGGCATCGGACAGGGGACGATTCGGATGTCGGTCGGCCTGGAAGCCCCGAGCGACCTGGAGTCCGATCTGCGACAGGCAGCCGAGCGTTCCGGGCTGCTGAAGGTGACAGCGGCTCAACTTTGACCGCCCTGCGGTCAGGTCTATAATCACGACACCAAAACCCCGCCCAGGGCCGGCGCGGGCGCCGGCGGGCTAGTGAGGAACGCCGATGAAGGAGTACCCGACAGACCGCATCCGCAATGTAGCGCTGGCCTCGCATCAGGGAACCGGGAAGACATCGCTGGTCGAGGCCATGGTGTATGACAGCGGAGCAACCACGCGCCTTGGCAAGGTGGAAGAGGGGAACACAGTCTCGGACTGGGACCCGGATGAGATCAAGCACCAGGTCTCGATTAACGTCGGTGTCGCTCCCGTGGAGTGGGACGGCTACAAGATCAACGTGATCGACACGCCCGGGTACGCCGACTTCCTGGGTGAGATGAAGGAAGGTCTGCGAGTTGCGGACTCCGTATTGCTCCCGGTGTCGGCGGTCGACGGCCTGCAGGTCGGGACCGAGATTGCCTGGCAGACAGCGGCTGATCGTGGTCTGGCCAGGCTCTTCTTCATCAATAAGATGGAACGCGAGAATGCCGACTTTGACGCCGTCGTCGCGCAGCTGCGAGAGCGCTTCGGCACGTCAGTGGTTCCCATCCAGATTCCGATCGGGCGCGAGCACGAGTTTTCGGGACTCGTCGATCTTCTGAGCCAGAAAGCCTACCGCTCCGGCGGCGAAGCAGGAGACGTGCCGGCCGACCTCCAGGATGCCGTTGCCGAGTATCGCCAGCAGCTCATCGAGTCGGTCTGCGAGAGCGACGATGACCTCATGGAGAGATACCTGGGGGACGATGCAATCTCCGACGAGGACCTGGCCCGAGCGCTCCACGAAGGCGCCGTGCGTGGCGAGATCTTTCCGGTTCTCTGCGGCTCGGCGACTCACAATGTCGGGATCGAGCAGCTCCTGGCGGCCCTGGTGCGGTACACGCCGAGCCCTCTCGAGGTCCAGGAAAGCCCGAACGGCAAGCTGGCCGCCCTCGTATTCAAGACGCTCAGTGACCCCTACGTCGGGAAGCTCAGTTACTTCCGCGTGTTCAGCGGGGCGGTGCAGAACGATTCCCACGTCTATAACGCCAGCAAAGAGCTGGATGAGCACATCGGGCCGGTGCTGGTCATTCGCGGCAAGCAGCAGGAGCAGGTGCCGAAAATATCCGCAGGCGACATCGGGGCGGTCGCCAAGCTCCACCACACGACAACCGGCGACACCTTGTCGACCAAGGACGCGCCCGTTGTGCTCGACCCCATCGACTTTCCGGAGCCGGCTTTCTCGGCCTCGGTCGTCGCCAAAACCAAGGCGGATCTCGACAAGCTCGGCCAGGCGTTGCACCGAATCCAGGAGGAAGACCCGTCCCTTCACGTGGAAAGAGACCCTGATACCGGGGAAACGATTCTCTCCGGCGTCGGTGAGTCACACCTGCAAATCGTGGTAGAGCGCATCAAACGCAAATACGGCGTCGACGTCGAGCTGGGTGAGCCTGCGGTGCCCTATCGGGAAACAATCACGAGTGCTGCCAAGGCGGAAGGTCGGCACAAGAAGCAGACCGGCGGCCGCGGCCAATTCGGTGACGTCTGGGTCGAGTTCGAACCCAGCCCGGAGGCCGACTTCCAGTTCGTGAACAAGATCGTCGGCGGCGCGGTCCCGAAACAGTACATCCCGGCGGTGGAGAAGGGCATCCACGAGGCGATGCGCAAGGGACCGCTCGCGGGCTACCCGGTCATCAACGTGAAAGCCACTCTGTATGACGGCAAGTACCACGACGTCGACTCCTCCGAGATGGCATTCAAGACAGCGGGAATCCTGGCTTTCCGCGAAGGGATGCAGAAGGCGCACCCGGTGTTGCTCGAGCCGATCATGAACGTCGAGGTCGTCGTGCCGGAGAGTTACATGGGCGACGTGATCGGGGATCTCAACTCGAAGCGGGCGCGGGTGCTGGGCATGGAGCCGATTGGCGGCGGCCGCACTCGCATCATGGCGCAGGCGCCGCTCGCCGAGATGACGCACTACGCCACGGCGCTGCGCTCCATCACTCAGGGGCGCGGATCATTTCATATGAGCCTCCTCGACTACGAGCAGGTGCCTCCATACGAGGCGCAGAAAATCATCGACAAGCGCAAAGAGGCGGTAGAGCACTAGCACGGCGCAAGGCGCATCGCGAGGCCGGTAGAAGTGGAGGGAGAGCACCGCTAGGCGGCGCTCTCCCTCTTTATTGTCAGTGGGCGTCCGCCGTGTGCCGGCTAGCGCCGGCGGCGCGGTGGGGGTCCGCGGGCAGAGACTGCCGGGTGGTCACGTACGCTGGTAGAATAGATTGTCAAAACTAGCGGGAGGAAGACTATGGGGCAAATCCTGACCGGGACGTCGTCGTGGACAGACCCCACTTTGCTGACCAGCGGGTGGTACCCTCCCGATGCCGATACGCCGGCCACGCGTCTCGAGTACTACGCATCGCGTTTTCCGCTCGTCGAAGTGGACAGCACGTACTACGGACTGCCGGCCGAGCGAACCGCCGTGCTCTGGGCGGACCGAACGCCGGATCACTTCACGTTCGATTTCAAGGCGTTTCGCCTGTTTACCGATCACCCGACTCCGATCAAGGCCCTTCCCAAAAAAGTCCGCGACGCGCTCCCCGACTCTCTTAAAGACAAGAGAAATATCTACCGCAAGGACTTGCCGAAGGATGTCGTTGACGACATCTACAGAATGTATCGTCAGGCCCTGATGCCGGTCCACAGCGCGGGCAAGATGGGCGCTGTCTTCTTCCAGTACCCGCATTGGTTCTACTTCAGCCGAGAGAACATGCAGAGGATTCTCGAGGCCCGCGAGCACTTCCCGGACTATCGAGTCGCGGTCGAGTTTCGACAGCCAAGTTGGCTGAGCGAGGAGAACCGCGAGAAGACCTTCGACTTCCTGCGGGAGAACGACCTGGCCTACGTGGCGGTCGACGAACCGCAGGGGACACGGGCCAGCATCCCTCCGCTCGCCGCCGCAACGACCGCCCAGCTCTCGGTCGTGCGCTTCCATGGACGTCGCGAGGAGACCTGGGTGGCACGCGACGTCGGCGTGGAGGAGCGGTTCAAGTACTGCTACAGCGAGGGCGAATTGCAGGAGTGGGTGCCGAAGGTGGAGCGACTCGCGGCCGAGACACAGCAGACGCACGTGCTGATGAACAACTGCTACTCCGACTACGGCGTCCGCAACGCGCAACAGATGGCCCTCCTGCTTCAGGCAGACGGAGCTCCCGTCGCGCGCGCGTGACTGACGCGAGCCGGCGCGTCCGCGAGATCGGCCGCGCCGCCGGATTCGACCTGGTGCGCATTGCCGAGGCGGCGGAACTCAACGTGGAGAGGGCCCGCTACATGGCCTGGCTGCGGGCAGGACGCCACGCGGAGATGGCCTGGATCACGGAAGAGCGTGTTGCGAAGGCGTCAGTCCCGGAGTCTGCACTGAAGGGGGTCCGCTCCGTCATCGCGGTCGGCATGACCTGCTGGGGAGGTCACCGCCCTCCCGATCGTCCCAACCATGGTCGAGTGGCGCGCTACGCGTGGGGCCGCGACTACCACGCCGTGATGGGAGACCGGCTCCGCGACTTTTCGCAGGCGCTGAGCGACGCGTTTGGCGGAGACCATCGCTGGTATGTCGACACCGGGCCGGTCATGGACCGGGCCTGGGCCCAGCGGTCCGGCCTTGGCTGGTACGGTAAGAACTCGAACATTCTCACCGAGCAGTTCGGCTCGTACGTCCTGCTCGGGGAGGTGCTGACCACTCTTCCTCTGACACCCGACCGGCCACTCACCGCCTCCTGCGGCTCCTGTTCACTCTGCGAAACGGCGTGCCCGACCGGCGCCATCGGGCCGTCATACAGCATCGACAGCAGGCGCTGCATCTCGTACCTGACGATCGAGCACCGCGGTCCCATCCCTCGAGACTTGCGGCCACTCATCGGCGCCTGGGTCTTTGGCTGCGACGTGTGCCAGGACGTGTGCCCACCGACCATGCAGCACTTCGTGCCCGACAGCGCCGCCAAACGCGCCTGGGCAGATGGCGTCCGGGCCGAGATGGCGGGTAAGCCCACCAGCGCGCCGATCGAGGGTCCGGGGCCGATGGGCGCATTGATGGAGGGCGAGGTACGCCCGCAGCTCGACTTGCTTCGCCTGCTCGCTCTGACGCACGACGAGTACCTCGCGATGGTCCGCGGCACATCGATTCGCCGCGCTAAGTGCTGGATGCTCCGGCGCAATGCGGCGATTGCGCTCGGCAACGTCGGCACGGCCGAGGCGATCGAGCCGCTCGTGCGCGCTCTCCGCACCGATGACCACCCGGTCGTCCGCGGCCATGCCGCCTGGGCTCTGGCGGCGATCGAGCGGCGCCTGGGGATTCCCACCAGAGAGCATTTGAAGTCGGCGGCACCAGGCGAGCAGGACGCCACCGTCCGCGAGGAGATAGCGGCAGGGCTCATGCACCCGAGCCAGGAGATTCGGGCCTGACCCGTGGGGATCGAGTTTCCGTGGCGGCGGTAAGCTATGGGCCCGCCGGCCGCGTGTCCCCCGCCGAGACCGGCACCCAGCGGGCCTGGCCGCTTTTGTCGTCGTCGCATGGCGGGAAGCGGATGCCGGTCTGGTCGGCCGTCCATACCTCACCGCAGCCCGTGCAGCGGTACGTTCCGGCCGCCGGCACCAATTCACCTTTTTCGTACTGCGTCTGATCCTCCATCGTCGTCTCCTATCCTGCGGCAGCAACCGGCCCCCGGCCCCTTGCCGCCCCTTCATTGGGATCGAGCGCGACCGCCAGCACCTTGTCCATGTGATCAGCGAGTTCGATCCGTAGCTCGCGGCGCACATCTTCCGGGATATCGGCAATGTCCTGCTCATTCTCTTTCGGAAGGATCACCGTCTTGATGCCCGCGCGGTGGGCCGCCAGTACCTTGTCCTTGATACCTCCAACGGGCAGAACTCGGCCGCGGAGCGTGACCTCGCCGGTCATGGATGTCTCCTTGTCGACGCGGCGTCCCGTCAGGCTCGACACCAGTGCCGTCGCCATGGTGACGCCCGCCGACGGACCATCCTTGGGAATGGCTCCCGCCGGGACATGAATGTGGAAATCGTACTTGTCGTAAAAGCTCGGATCGATACCAAGATCCTCGGCACGCGCCCGCACATACGTCACGGCGGCACGCGCCGATTCCTGCATCACGTCGCCGAGCTGACCGGTCAGGATGAGGTTGCCCTTTCCCGGCATCTTACTGGCTTCGACGAAGAGGACGTCGCCGCCCACAGGTGTCCACGCCATTCCGGTGGCCACGCCGATCTCGTCACCTTCCTCGACTACTTCGCGGTGGAAGGGAACCGGACCCAGATAGTCGGAAAGGTTCTTCGCCGTCACTCGCACCCGCTTGGCTCCGTGCTGCGCCACCTGCCGCGCCACCTTACGCAGGACTGCGCCGATCTGACGTTCCAGTCCGCGAACTCCGGCCTCGCGAGTGTAATCGGAGATGCTGCGCTTGAGGGCCGCGTCGTCGATGCGGACACTGCCTGTCGACAAACCGTTCTCGGCAATTTGACGAGGCACGAGATACTTGCGCGCGATATGTAACTTCTCTTCCTCGGTGTAGCCGGACAGCTCGATGATCTCCATACGGTCGCGGAGGGGCGGTGGGATCGTATCCAGCACGTTCGCGGTGGCAATGAAGAGAACCTTGGAGAGATCGAACGGGACGTCGAGGTAGTGATCGGTAAAGTCCGAGTTCTGTGCCGGATCAAGCACCTCCAGCAGTGCTGCTGCGGGGTCCCCCTGAAAGCCGATGGACAGCTTGTCGATCTCGTCCAGCATAAAGACAGGATTCCGCGTTCCAACCCGGCGCAGACCTTGAATAATCCGTCCCGGCATCGAACCGACGTAGGTGCGGCGATGCCCGCGGATCTCCGCCTCATCCCGCACGCCTCCCAGTGAGATGCGGATGAACTCCCGGCCCAGGGCCCGTGCGATGGACTGCCCCAGCGACGTCTTTCCGACCCCCGGTGGTCCGACGAACGACAGGATCGGCCCCTTCACCTCTCCCCGCAGCTTGTGAACGGCCAGATACTCCAGAATCCGCTCCTCTATCTTTTCCAGGTCGTAGTGATCCTCGTCCAGGATTTGCTGCGCTTGCTCGAGATCGAGATTGTCCGTGGATAACCGCGACCACGGCAGACTCACCAGCCAGTCGATGTAGGTGCGAATGATGCCGTATTCCGGCGAGGCAGCCGGGACATGCTCGAGGCGCCGCAGCTCATCATCCGCTTGCTTGCGGGCACCCTCCGGCAGGTCCGCTTCTTCGACGCGCCGGCGGAGCTCGCCGGCCTCGGTCTCCTCTCCCGTCAGCTCACTGAGCTCTCGCTGCACCTGCTTGAGCTGTTCCCGCAGGAAGTATTCGCGCTGACCCTTGTCCATTTCCGAGCGGATACGGCTCTGGATTTCGGATCCAAGCTCGAGAACTTCCAGCTCGCTGGTCGCATACCCCGTCAGCCGCCGCAGGCGCACTCCGACGTCGCCCATCGACAGCAGTTCAAGCTTCTGCTCGTGGCTCAACTCGAGCGCGCTGGAGATGAAATCGGCGACGCGGCCCGGGCCTGAGACCTGGGCGGCTGCATTCGCCACCTCCTCCGGAAGGCTCGGTGACAGCGCGACAATCCGCTCGAAGAGACTGAGCAGATTTCGCTGAAGAGCCTCCAGCTCGGTCGTCTCCACGACGACGTCCGGCGTCTCCTCGACCTCGCCGCGGAGATATGGGTCGACCTGGGTGATTCTGCCGAGTCGCAGGCGCTCGTCACAGGCAATGACGAGGTGAATCGAGCCGTCCGGCGCCCGCATCAAGCGCAGAATGTGGGCGAGCGTGCCGAACTCGAAGAGGTTATCGGGTGTCGGCTCCTGCTGGGGATCGCGGAGCGGAAAGAGAGCCAGGCGCCGATCGTCATGGGTCGCAACTTGCGTCACCAACTCGACCGACCGATCATCCTTCACCACCATGGGGAAGACCATCGACGGAAATACGACGGTGTCGCCGGTGGGCAAGATAGCGATCTCGCTGGGGGCCGATACCTCCGGTTGGAGTACCTGCTCGTCTTGCTGGTCCGTCATCGTGGGCCTTTCGCCTGGGCCGTCACCTCGGGACGGAACGGAACCGGAAGTGGCAAGATCACTTCGAGCAGACCGTCATGGGCGGAGGCCTGCGCTTGCGCCGGGTCAACCGGGGCCGGCAAATCTATCACTGTCTCAAACGCACCGTGTGGAATCTCGAGCCGGTGGATGCGCCGAACGGTGTTGCGAACCAGCCTGGTCCGCTTCCCGGTCACGGTCATTGACCGTGGGGTTACGTCGACGCTGAGGTTGTCCGGCGATACGCCGGCAAGGTCCATGACGACGACGAGCGCCTGCTCGGTCTCGTAGATATCGACGTTGGGGCGCCAACGCCCCGCTTCATCGTGTCGATCCATGAGCCGGTACGCGTGGAAGGCGCCCTCCCGGCTTCGCCTCGTATCCCTATTCACACGTATCCTCTCGCTCTATCCGCCCCGCAGGGCGCTATGCGCGCCAGTCACTCTTGCGCGGCAGACGACGCCATGGATCGTGTGACCGCAGCGATCGTGCCAACCCCGGTCCCCGTGCCGCCGGGAGCCGACGATGATGAGCCTTCTCGGTTGAACGCCATGCCAGCGATGTCCATGTGGGTCCATTCGGCCCCCTCCGCGAACTCGCTGAGAAATGCCGCGGCCGTCAGGGCGCCGGCCCCGGCCGACCGACCCCCGGTGTTTTTGAGGTCGGCAATGGTGCTGTCCATGGCCCGCCGATACTCCGGGTACAGAGGCATGGCCCAGGCGCGATCGAGACCGGAGTCGGACGCTTTGACGACGTCCTCCACCCACGACATCGGCTTGCCGGTGGCAAGCGCGGCCGCGTGGCCCAGCGCAACCACCGCCGCCCCCGTCAAAGTCGCAAAGTCGACGATGTGCGTTTCGCCCTGCTTGACGGCGTACGAGAGGACGTCGGCGAGCACGAGCCGCCCTTCGGCGTCAGTATTGAGAACTTCGATCGTCTTGCCGTTCATGGCTGTCAGCACGTCGCCGGGACGCATCGCCCCACCTCCCGGCATGTTCTCCGTGGTCCCCACGTACCCCGTCACGCACACCCCTTGCGGCTGGAGGCGAGCGACCGCGACCATGCCCGCGATAACGGCGGCAGCGCCGGCCATGTCGCTCTTCATCGTCTCCATTCCCTCGCCCGTCTTCAACGAGAGCCCACCGCTATCGAAGGTGAGCCCTTTACCGGCAAAGGCCACGCGCTTCCGGGCATCCGGCGAGCCGTACCGTAGCGTGATGAGCCGGGGCGGCTGTTTGCTGCCGGCTGCCACGCCAAGCAGCGCTCCCATGCCCATGTGCTCAATCTGGTTCTCATCCAGAACTGAGCACTCCAGGCCATGCCGGCTCGCAAGCTCCTGAGCCCGCTCGGCAAGGACCGTCGGCGTAAGCTCGTTGGGGGGGAGATTGACCAACTCCCGCGCGATGTCGCGCGCTTCGCCCACGATTTGACCGACACGGACGCCGCTCTCCACGCCGTCCGAGGTCGACACCAGCGTGACGGTGTCCAGCCGGCGCGGCGTCCTGTCGGACGTCTTCTTGATGGCCGAGTCGTAGGCGCCTTCGAGCGCGCCTTCGAGGGAGGCCTGTCCCCACGCCTCGCCATCCATCTGGGAACGGGCCACGTACGCGATGTGGGAGAACCCAAGGCCGGTGAGGTAGCGTGACGCGACGGCAGCGCCGCGCTTGAGATTCAGCGCGGTGACGTCCCCGCGCTTGCCTGCGCCGACGACGAGAACCGGTCGCGCGCTCCGGCCGGCCGGGAGGAGAGTCGTGGTGCCGCGGCGTGTGACGGCAGGTCCAAGGTTGAGGAGAGCAGCGAGTTGCGCCGACTGCTCGGGTGACAGGAAGGGAAGGGAGGCCGAGTCCTCACCCTCGAACAGTGCCGTTGCGACGACAGCATTGTCGGCAACGTCCGAGACCTTGGATACCACTGATGCGTTCATGCTCACCTACCCCGCCGTTTCCGGCTGGCGCGTCAGCCCGAGCGCGCTGCCTACCTTCTCGAAGGCCGCCAGGGCCTGGTCAAGATCGTCGCGCGTGTGCTCCGAGGTGACGATGGTCCGCACGCGCGATTTTGCGTCGGGGACGGTTGGATAGCCGATGCCTTGTGCAAAGACACCCTCGCGGAACAAGCCATCACTCAGTTGCATGGCCTTGCGCCCTTCGCCCGCGATCACGGGAGTGATAGGGCTCTCACTGTGCCCGGTATCCAGGCCGAGGTTCTGCAATCCGCGCTTGAAGTAGCGCGTATTGTTCCACAGCCGATCGATCCTCTCCGGCTCGTCGAGCAGCACGTCCAGAGCGGCGATCACCGCGGCCGTCACAGCCGGTGGATGGGACGTGCTGAAGAGGAAAGGACGAGCCTTATGGATCAGCAGATCCCTCATCGCCTGCGTCGTGGCCACATAGCCGCCCAGGACGCCAATCGCCTTGGAAAGAGTCCCTATCTGGAAATGGACACGCCCGTGCAGGCCGAAGTGGTCCACGGTCCCACGGCCGTTTTTTCCGAACACACCGCTGGCATGGGCGTCGTCGACGTAGACCATGGCGCCGAAGCGCTCGGCGCGCTCGACGATGTCCGGCAGAGGCGCGACATCGCCGTCCATGCTGAACACTCCGTCGGTGATGACGAGCTTGCGGCGGAAGCCGGAGCTCTCCTCCAGGGCCCGCTCCAAGCCCGCCATGTCCGCGTGTGGGTAAATCTTGCGAGCGGCTTTTGAAAGGCGGATCCCGTCGATGATGCTGGCATGGTTGAGTTCGTCGCTGATAATGACGTCGCCCTCTTCGGCCACCACCGGAATTGTCCCCGAGTTACAGGTGAAACCGGATTGGAAAACCAGTGAAGCCTCGGTGTGCTTGAAGTCGGCCAGCTTCCGCTCCAACTCCTCGTGCATGTCCATAGTGCCGGCAATGGTACGGACCGAACCGGAACCCGCGCCGAAGCGGCGGGCCGCCTCTTCCGCTGCCGCGATGAGACGCGGATGGGTCGTGAGACCGAGATAATTGTTCGAGGAGAGGTTGATGACCTCGCGTCCATCGAACGTCGCCCGCGGGGCTTGGGGCGACTGGAGATCGCGCAGAGGGCGGAAGACTCCCGCCTCACGCAACTGGTCGAGTTCTCCCTCGACCCAGTCCATTACGCCGGGCATAGGGCGTGCCTCCTTCAGTGAAACATGTCAGCCGGTGGGGAGCAGAACGACCTTGCCGGAGCGGCCGGATGCCACCAGGTCGAACGCCCGCTCGTACTCCGAGAGAGGAAGTTTGTGAGTGATGATCGGCGAGAGATCCATGCCGGATTCGAGGTAGCCCCGGGTCTGGTACCAGGTGTCCCACAGCTTGCGCCCGGCGATACCCATCACGGTCGCGCCCTTGAAAATGACGCCGTCAGCCAGGTCGAGTTCGACCGGGCGGGATGGAATGCCGAGCAGCGAGGCATGACCGCCGAAGCGAAGAGCCTCGAGCCCCTGTCGGATAGCCGCCGCGTTTCCCGACATTTCAAGCAGGACATCGGCTCCTTCGCCACCGGTCTCCTCACGGATCCGCCTCACCACGTCGTCGGTCACCGGGTCAAGAACCACGTCGGCCCCCATTCGTGTGGCGAGCCGGCGCCGATCCTCGCTGGGTTCTACCACGATAATCCGAGCGGCGCCGGAGGCGCGGGCAATAGGGACGGTGAAGAGCCCGATAGGTCCCATGCCGAAAATCGCAACGTTCGCGCCCGCGATGGGAGCGACGGCAGCGCTGTGGACTGCATTCCCCATCGGCTCCTGAACTGTCGCGATCTCCGGCGGAAACCGTCGGTCGGTGAGCCAGGCGTTCTGCTCGGGGATCGCCACGTACTCGGCGAAGGCGCCGGGACGATCCACCCCGAGAATCTGGACATACCGGCAAATGTGGGCCATGCCGTGACGGCACTCGTAGCACTCGCCGCAGACCACATGGCTCTCGGCGGCGACGTACGATCCCAGCGGAACCCGAGTCACGTCGGACCCGACGGCAACGACATCCCCGCAGAATTCATGGCCGAACACCAGCGGCGGGTGCACGCGACCTTGCGCCCACGGATCCCAGGAATAAATGTGCAGATCGGTTCCACAGATAGACGCGGCACGCACTTTGATCAGGATGTCACGCGGACCGAGATTGGGGACCGGCATGTCCACCAATTCCGCTCCCGGTCCGGGGCGCGCCTTGCAGAGGGCCGTCATCATGGAGGGTACAGGTTCGGCGCTCTGTACGGTTGTCGCGGCCGGATCGGCCGGCGGACCGGTAGGAGGGAGCGGGCCGGTATGCATGGTCACCCAACTATATATGAGGCCTCAAAAGGGTCGGCGTGCGGCGCGCAGGTGCTACGGGCCGATGTTCGGGATGTTCTTCGCTTTCGGGCGAGCGACGTACACCGCGGGAAGGTTTCGGTAGCCTTCGTCGTAATCCAGCCCATAGCCAAGGACGAATTCATCGGGGATCTGAAACCCGATGAAATCGATATCGACGGGAACACGGCGGCGCGACGGCTTGTCCAGCAGCGTCACAAGCTTGAGGGAAGCGGGATGATGGCTGGCGAGATGTTGTTTTAACCAGGACGCCGTCAGTCCCGTGTCCACAATGTCCTCCACCAGCAAAACATGCGTGCCGGCCACCGACATGGTGATGTCTTTGACCAACGTCACCTCGCCCAGAGATTCCGTCCCCCCGTGATACGAGGACGCCTGAAGAAAATCGACGCGGGTCGAGAAATCTAGGTGCTTCATGAGATCGACGGCGAAAAAGGCGGCGCCCTTCAGGACGACGATGACGGACACAGGCCGATCGGCTCGACCCAGGTCGCGGCTGATCTCCCCGGCCAGCTCGCGCAGTCGTCCTTCAATTTGATCGGCCGTTATCAGCGGCCGGTCAAGCTCGATCGGAGGCGCCGGCATCAGATCACAACCTCGAAGTACGCTTCAGCCATTTGAGCCGTCAATCCGCCTTCCGTGTAGGCGCGCAAGACGTACTGGCCGAGAGGTAGGCGGCGGACCAACCGGGCCACCGCGAAGTCTCCGGTGGTGCCGGACGTTACCTGGGCGAGCAAGAACGGCCGCAAGCGTGCGCCCAGCGGGTACGTGATGAGCATGAGGCGGGCTCCGGAGACGAATCCATCGCCCCGCACTCGGATCAGATCTCCGTTGCCGGACGGGGCAACCGTGACCGCAAGAGCCGCCAGCGACTCGATGTGGTACGGCGCTGATGCGTATGTCGTGCCATTGATGACGGCAACGATGCGATAGGAACCGGGAGGCGAGGCGGGCACCGTGAACTGTGTCGCTAGCCGGCCGGCGCTGTTCGTCCAGGCGATCGTCGTGAGCGGCGAGCGATTGCCGGCCATCCACTGAAGGGAGACCTCAGCGGAAGTGGGAAGATGTCCCCCGGTCACCGTGAGCGTGCGCTGCCGCGGCGGTCCGGCCTGCCGCGATAGGTGGATGTAGGGTCCGGCCGGAGGCACGAAACGTGTCGGGACGGGCGAGGGCCGCGGAGTGGAGGCCGTCTGCGTGCCGGGTGTGACATTCACCAGGAAACTCACATCAGGAGTCGCGGTGGGAATGGGGCTTGGAATCGTGGTCGCAGTCGCACGTGATGCGGCATGGGCACCGCAGCCGGTCAGGGCCGTGACGAGTAAAAAGTTCGCCAAATACGCGTGACGAATGATCGTGCGGGAGCCCTTTCATCCCAAGGATATACTGCGAATGAGGGCGGATTGCCCTCGGGTTTGGGCATTTTGCCCCTGTCTCGGGGTGTCTATGCAATCTACTTTGCCGGAGGCAGCCATGGAGTTCGCCGCGCGCATGTCGCGTCTAGGGACAGAGACGGCATTTGAGGTGCTGGCGCGCGCTCGCGACCTGGAGCGGCAGGGCCGCGACATCATCCATCTGGAAATCGGTGAGCCCGACTTCGACACGCCGGGGAACATCGTCGACGCCGCTGTTCGTGCTCTGCGAGAAGGCTACACCCACTACAACCCGTCGGCCGGCGTCGACGAGCTGCGCGTCGCGATCGCCGAGGATCAAAATCGCCGGAAGGGATTGAACGCGTCGCCCGACAACGTCGTGGTGACAGCGGGGGGCAAGCCGATCATGTTTTACGTGATGCTCGCCCTCCTCGAGGCCGGCGACGAAGTCATCTATCCCAACCCTGGCTTCCCGATCTACGAATCGATGATCAACTTCTTGAACGCCCGAGCGATTCCGATCGGGTTCAACGAGGTGGGGGGACGGCTGTCGTGGGACGTGGACACTGCGCTTGAGCGTATCGGTCCCCGCACCAAAATGATTGTCATCAACTCGCCCTCCAATCCAGTGGGAGCAAACATCGGGCGGCCGGATCTGGAGCGCGTCGCGGAAGCGGTGCGTGGGAGAAACATCCTCGTGCTGTCCGATGAGATCTACTCCCGCATGCTGTACGACGACGATTTTTGCAGCATCGCGTCTCTGGAGGGGATGGCAGAGAAGACATGTGTGCTCGACGGATTCTCGAAGACATACGCGATGACGGGCTGGCGTCTCGGATACGGCGTCATGCCGCTGTGGCTGGCCCCCCAGGTGACGCGACTCGTGACCAACTCGACGTCGTGCACGGCCACCTTCGTCCAGATGGCCGGGGTCGAGGCCCTGACCGGCCCACAGCAGTCCGTCACCTCGATGGTGAATGAGTTCCGACGCCGGCGGGATCTTGTCATCCCCGGTCTCAACGACACTTCCGGAGTCACCTGCGCTGTGCCGCAGGGCGCCTTTTACGCTTTCCCTAACATCGCGCGGACGGGCCTCTCGTCCCGGGAGGCAGCCGACCTGCTGCTGTATGAAGCGGGAGTTGCGGTGCTGGCGGGAACCTCCTTCGGCAGCAATGGGGAAGGCTACCTGCGCCTGTCCTACGCGAATTCGTACGAGAACCTGGAGAGGGCGCTCGGACGGATGAAGGAGGTTCTGGAGCATGCGGCGCTAAGCACGACGCAGACCTGACGATGGGGCGCTCG
The DNA here is from genome assembly GCA_021324655.1 of Pseudomonadota bacterium. Taxonomy (GTDB): domain Bacteria; phylum Chloroflexota; class UBA5177; order UBA5177; family UBA5177; genus JAJPIP01. The sequence continues at coordinate 37,990 of JAJPIP010000012.1, read as the reverse complement.
CCCCCGGGGGCACACGTAGGGCGGGTCGCTGTGGGCCATGTAACGGGCGAGCTTGAGAGCTACTTGCGCTCTGTCCAGACCTCAGGGTTCACCAGGTTTGGCGGCCTCCGTCCCTGCAAGGCGGCGATAGCGTTGTCGGCCGCTGTTGTCGCCATGCGGTCTCGGGTCTCCCGGGATGCCGATGCGATGTGAGGCGTAAGGACGACATTCGTCAATTCCAGCAGACCGGGATGGGCCAGCGGCTCGTTCTCAAAGACGTCGAGAGCCGCGCCCTTGATGATGCCCGCGCGCAGTGCCTCGACGAGCGCGCCCTCGTCGACGACCGGACCGCGTGAGGTGTTGATCAGATAGGCGGTGGGCTTCATCAACTGAAGCTGCTGCGTCGAAATGAGATGCCGGGTCTCCGGCGTGAGCGGCACGTGGACACTGACAAAGTCGCTCTCCCGTAGCAGGGTATCGAGCTCAACGTGCTGCGCGCCGAACGGCTTGCCAACGTCCGGCCCCAGGACCGGATCGTAGTAGAGGATCTTCACATCGAACCCGGCCGCTCGCCGGGCGACCGCCTGACCTATCCGGCCGAATCCAGCGATGCCCAGCGTCTTGCCGTGGACGTCTTCACCAAGAAGCATGAGTATGCCCCAGCCGTGGTACTTGCCGGCCCGGAAGAACTGCTCTGCCTCGGGAACGCGGCGGGCGACCGACATCAAGAGCGCCCACGCGAAATCGGCGGTGGTCTCGGTGAGAACTCCGGGAGTGTTGGTAACCGGAATGCCGAGATCGGTGGCCGCCGCGACATCAACGTTGTCATACCCGACCGCGACGTTGGCGACAATTTTCAAATCAGCACTCGCCGCAGCTTCCAGCACGCGGCGGTCGACCCGGTCGGTCAAGAGCGTCACCAGCGCGTCATACGAGCGGGCCTTCTCCACGAGGTCGTCCTGCCGGAGGGGAACGTCGCCCTCGTTGACATCCACGTCGAACCCGGCCTGTTGCAGCCGATCGACCCCGGCCCGCGGGATAACGCGCGTCACGTAGACTCGAGGCGCCATAAGACCCTCCTTGCCTGCCGTCCCATGATACGTGTGGACGGACACCGCGCGGACCATGCATAATCTCCCGGAATGTCATCTCGGACCCTGCGCCGGCGCACTGCATATCGCGCCATTAACGGGCATCGCCGCGCCAGCACACACGTCCTGATCCGCGTCTTCATCGTCTTTCTGGTCGCATTCACCATGCTGACCTCGGGAGCGAGCGCGGCGACCATTTTCTTTTACGGCAACAACCTGCCGAGCGTGAAGTCGTTCGACAAAGCCACCCAGTTCCAGAACTCGGTCTTTTATGATCGATTCGGCCACGAGTTGTACAACCTTGCCGATCTGTCCCGCGCCGGCGGCGCCGAGCGCGTCGTCGAACCGCTACAGATGCCGGGTCACCCGACCGCGTACTATCAGTCGCGCAAGGAGACCTGGCTGGTGGGAACCGGGCCGTCGGGACGGCTCGACCACGGCATCCCGCAGGCGCTGCAGAACGCGACGATCGCGACGGAGGACGCCACATTCTGGTCCAATCCGGGCTTCGATCCATTCAGCATCGTGCGCGCGGCGTATGACGACCTGACCCAGGGCCACATCGTCTCCGGCGCGAGTACCATCACGCAGCAGCTGGTGAAGGAATACATGGTCGGTTCAAAGGAGACCATGTCCCGCAAGGCCGAGGAAATCGTCCTGGCCGCCGAGTTGACGCAGAAGTACCCGAAGACGAAGATCCTCTGGTACTACCTGAACGGTGTCTCGTACGGCAATGAGGCTCAGGGCGCCGAAGCGGCGGCAGAGGCGTATTTCCACGAAAACGTGTGGCAGCTCGATCCGGCGCAGTGCGCTCTACTGGCGGGCCTTCCCGAGGCGCCCTCCATCTACGATCCCGTCAATGACCGTCCCGCAGCAATGGCACGCATGCGTTACGTGCTGCATCTCATGTACATCCACGGCTATCTGCGCACGAACGGTAAGCCCGACAAGTCGCTCATCGACAGGTACATGAACGAAGCGCAGCACTGGGGCGCCTTCACGCCGCCGCGGCAGCTGAACCACTATCCGTTCTTCGTGGCGTACGCGCTGAGTCAGCTGGAGCAAATGCCTCAGTTGAAGGGGCGCATTTACAGCGGCCTCGAAGTGTACACGTCGCTTGACCCGCGCCTGCAGGACGCGGCCCAGTCAATCGTCGCCCAACAGGTGGCCTACGTCGCTGGGCTGAATGTCACGGACGGCGCTCTGGTCTCCATGAGCCTCGATCCCAATTGCTACGGCTGCATTCTCGCTATGGTCGGCAGCGCGGATTACAATGCCCCCGCAGGCAAGATCAACATGGCCGACACGCCCCGCCAGCCGGGGTCGTCCTTCAAGCCGTTCAACTACATCTACGCCTTCCAGCACGGGCTCGGGCCCGGCACAACCGTTCTCGACGCGCCCATCGCGATTCCCAATGGGGACGGAACGTACTACGAGCCCACGGACTACGACCATCAATGGCACGGCGTAGTGACGCTGCGCACGGCGCTGCAGAACTCGCTCAACGTACCCGCCGTCAAGGTCGAGCAATACAGCGCCTCCTGCGGAACGTGCGGACCGGACGGACTGTGGAACATCGCCAACCAGGCGATCAAGCAGGGCATGACCTCGTTCCGCGCCGACAACCAGGGATGCTGTGGATGGTCTCTCACCCTCGGGGGCATGCCGCACGGCGTGCGTTTAGTCGAGGAGACGTCCGCCTACGGCGTGTTCGGTGCAAACGGGTATCGTGTGCCGCCGTCGGCCATCGTCGAGGTGAAGGACCGGACGACCGGCAAGGTGCTATGGTCTTTGAATCGCGACGCGGGCTACGGGCACCGGCAACAGGTCATGGCTCCTTGGTTTGCCTACGAGATGACCAACGTGCTCTCCGACAACGCGTCGCGCTGCCTGCCGCAGGTATGCGAGTTCGGCCTCACAAGTCCTCTCTATCTGGGTCGCCCCGCGGCGGCCAAGACGGGAACGACCAACAGCTTCACCGACAACTGGACTGTCGGCTACACGCCTGACCTCGTCACGGGGGTATGGGTCGGCAATGCAAACTACACCCCGATGGTCGGCACGACCGGAATCACGGGCGCCGCGCCGATCTGGAACGCATTCATGTTGAAGGCGTTCCAGATCCTGAACCTCCCACCCAAGGCGTTTGTCGAGCCCGCGAACGTATATTCCGGCTCTCTCTGCCGTGAACCGGACGCCTATGGTTCGCCGGCGACAGGGGTGTTCGATATCTGGGCCGGCGTCGAGCCCTACTGCTCGGTGGGATCGCTCAGCGGATCTCTTCCTGTGCCGCAGACATCGAGTTACGGAGCAGTTGCCACCGCGCCCCCGCCGACAGCAGCGGCCCCGGCTCCCACGGCTATTCCTCCGGTCGCCACGTCCCCGCCGGCTGCCACTGCACCGCCCGCCGCTGCTCCCACGGCGGCTGTGCCGCCCAGTACCCAGACCGTCCCCTAGGACGGGCGCTCAGAGGCCGTAGGAAAGACGTGCCGCCAGGGACGGCGGCAATCCAGCCTCGAGCATCCTCTCCTGAGTCTCGCCGACATCGTAGGGCACACGCTCGAATCGAAACGTCTCCTCGTCTGTATCCAGAATCCCGAACGCGGCCCGCGGATCGCCATCGCGCGGTTGCCCCACGCCGCCGGGATTCACGATTGCCCTCCCAGACGCTGTATTGAGCACGGCCCCTGCATTGCTTGGCGGAAGAGTGATGGCGCCGTCCGTCACGAGGAAGGTACGCGGGACGTGGGTATGACCCACGAGGGCAAGGGGCGCGGTAAAGGCAGCGAAGTTCGGCTCGGCCTCGTCGAGGTCGACGAGATACTCCCAGACGGGATCGCGGGGGCTGCCGTGCGCCAGCGTAACGTCGGTGAGGTCAAGGCGCGGCGAGAGCGCCGCCAGATACTCCCGGCTCTCGGGCGACAGCTGCCGAGCGGTCCATTCCGCTGCAAAGCGGGCGACCGGATTGAAGGTACTGAGATCGATCGCGCCCAATGCGGCCAGGTCGTGGTTGCCCAGAAGCGCGGTGAGGTTGGGCAGGGCGAGGAGTCGCTCAGCGACCTCGTTCGGATTGGGCCCGTACCCGACGAGATCGCCGAGAAACAAGACCGCATCGTACTCGGGTGCGGCGGCCAGCACGGCGTCAAGCGCCTGCAGGTTCGCATGGATGTCCGCGAGCACGAGATAGCCCATTGACCTTCCCCAGTCGGTATCCTACCACGAGCCTTGACGTGGTTCCGGCTGGAGGGTGACACTGCGGAGCGGGGGAGTGCGGCTGCTCCGGTGAGTGGCGCGGTCTTCAAAACCGTTGCGGGGGCGCGCGACGCGTTCCCGGGTGGGTTCGACTCCCATGCACTCCCGCCATGTCGTTTCCGTCATCGCGCGGCCACTAACTTGGGCGCAGGTCGGTCTCTCGCCTTCAATTCTGGACGCAGAGCGAACACGTCAACGGAAACGAGGGCACGGGTCAGTCCATTGCGTTTCGCTCTGCTTTGCGTGACACACTCAGGTGTCCGGCCTCCGGGTGCCGCGAGCTACCGCCCGCGATGGAAGATCTGCAACGCATGTCCCAGGTGCCCGACTGTCTCTTCATTGAGTGGTTCGAGCTCGCAGATACCGTGAGCGATTCCTGCTTCCTCGAAGTTGCGTAGTCTGACTGAGATCTCTTCCGGCGTGCCGTAGAGCGTCCGACCCGACTCGCCATTGGGTTCCGAGACAATTATGCCGGCCGTCATGACGAGAGTGCTGGGGTCCCGGCCCTCCTCACGGCAGGCCACCCGCACGGCCTCCTGCGCTTGTCGAAGCGCGTCGCCGGCGTAACCATACCAGGCAGTATTCCACATGTCGGCGTAGCGGGCGGCGAGCCGGAGCATCCGCGATCGAAACGCCCGGATCAGGACGGGTGGGCCGGACGGTCGCGGCCCACGGGGCATGATCTCGGCCTCGATCGCCCGATAGTAGGTCCCGTCGTACGTGATCCGTCCCTCACGCAGCAGAGGGCAAATGATTTGCAGGGCCTCTTCGAAGCGGTCCGCCCTCGCTCCAAACGGAATCCCCATGGCGTCGAACTCCGGACGATGCCAGCCGGCTCCCAGGCCCAGTATGAGCCGCCCGTTGCTGGTCTCGTCCACGGTCGCTGCCATTTTCGCGAGGAGAACAGGGTTGCGAAATGGAACTGACAGCACGAGGCTCCCGAGTTGAACGCGTTGCGTGGCCTCGGCGAGGGCCGTGAGAAGTGTCCATCCTTCCCATGAGCCGCTCAGTGGGTCCGGCGGGAAACGGGCAAAGAGATGGTCGAAGACCCACAGTGAGTCGAGTCCCAGCGCCTCTGCCTGCAGTGCAAGCTCCCAGATTTCCGCATAGCGGCGAGTCCCATGCGCCGTCGACGAGGGCGAGAGAACGATACCGACCTTCATGCGTTCATGATGCCAGAGGCGGTCCGGCACCGGGCTGGCGGTCGATATCCTCGCCCGAATCCGTGTCGCCCAGTATGACCACGCCCCACATGTCGATGCGGCCGACTCGGCGGTTCCGGCGACGCCATGTGGAGGGTGAGGGAGGCCCGACCCGTAGTCCCCACCAGGGCCGGACCTCCGTACGTCCCACCACGGCTATAAAACCACAACGGAGGCCCCGTGAGGAGAGGCTAGAGTCCCCCGAGACAGGGAGAGCATCGGCCCGGACCATGGGCCCGGCCGGCTTGAGCTACGGCATCTCGGCGCCCACCACGCTCAGTCGCCCAGGGCCCGAGCCATGGTGCCCTGGTTCAAAGTCTTCGCGTTACGCTGGGACCGGCATGCCTGCCGCAACCTTTCAGCCCGCGAGGATTCAATCACAACCCGGCGCTTTTTCCAGGACAAGCCCTGCTGCACGCCGCCAAACTGGTGCGTGAGCAGGAAGCCTTCTTCGATCTCGCTGATGAGAATCGCTCGCGCCTCGATGGCATCAAGGTACTCTCCGAGCGAGCGCAGGAAGTCTTGGTAGGGACCGGCGGCTTTGGTGCCCCGCCACCGACGCCTCTGCCGCAGTGACAGGTAAAAGCTCTCCATCTGGCCCGGCGCCAGATCCCAGACGATCCATTCGTCGCCTTCGATGAAGGACACGGTGACCGTCCCCCGCGTCTCCACGAGAGTGAGCTCACGGGCCGAGCTCTCGTCGAGCAGAGCTCCGATCGCCCGCAGCGCGAGCCGGTAAGGAAGGGGCTCGGCTCGGCCGGTACTGGTGAGAATAGGCGGCGGTTTCGGCGACGCGCGCGGACGCGGCGGACCGGCCCCTTCCGGGGCTATCAACGGTGGAGTCTGGGCTGCCGGCTCTGACGGAGGCTCGCGCAGGGACTCGGGTGCTGGGTCCACACTGTCGGTGGGCGCGGTCTGGGGAACTGCCAGGGAGCTTATTTTCGATTCCGGCTCAGGCGCATTCTCAAGCTCGGTTTCAGGGCTGGACTCCGGGAGTGGTACGGCGGCGAGACGAGATGCATGGAACGTCGCAGCGTCGGGCACTGGATCGGGAGCCGCCGGCGATGCCGATTCCAGAGGAGTTTCGACCGCGGATTGCGCAGCTGGTCGCGCCGTCGTTTCGGGAGACGGTGCCATTTCGCCACTCTCTGCCGTCTCGAGGTTCGGCGCCGGTTCAGACACTCGATTGGGTGTCAGCTCCTCTGCAGGCTGACGTAACTCTTCCGTGGCGACTTTGGATTCGGGCTCGGGCAGGTGCTGTGGCATGGCCTCGGAATCAGGCGCCGGCACAGGGGCCGGTACGGGTCCTGACGAGAGTTCCGGAACAGGCTCGATGACAGGTTCAGGTGCAACGTCCGGGACGGCCTCACTTTTCGGCGCGAGCGGTACCGTGTCCTGCTCCGCGAGCGTCTCCGGGGGAACCGGGACCTCTGAGTCTGCGGTCTCGTCAGCGACATCGGCGAGTGAACCCGGAACCTGTCCGGCCTTTCGGGCGGCAGAGCGAAGCACCGAGAGCCCGACTTTCGGTGGTCGGGGCTTCCATAGATGCCGCGTCCCGGCACCTGGCGCATTGGATTTTGACGACTCCCGAGGCGGCGCCGCCCCGGAGGCCCGAGATCCTTGGACTCGGCCGGCCATGGAGTCATGAGCCGCGCTCGGAGCGCCGGTCTTCTTCTCGGCCGAGCCCGGCCCGGTCGGGCGGGTGGACGCCCCGGGACCGGTCTTTGGTAATTGGACCGCAAGCACGAGAGGCTCGCGTCCTCCCTGCTCAGCCGACATACGAGAGAGCTCGCGGTCCGCACTGGAAGCGTCGGCGCCGGCGAGGGCAGCCTCAATGTCGGCATCGGACAACCGCCGCGGGAGGGACGCTCCCGCCAGAACCAGCATGGCTCCGGGCCCGGCCCATGCGACGCGCACACCACGCTGCTGTCCTGCGGTGAGACATGCGGGAGGCTGTCCGGGTACGACCAGGTATGCCGCCGCGCCACTGCGGAAACCGATGACGAGGTGCCTGCGCAGCCAGATCGCAATGACAACGGACGCCCCTTGCTCGTCGGTCGACGCGAGATCGACCTGCTTGAGAACAGCGGTGAGCAATTCGTTGGGATCGCGCTGCACCGCTTCGACGAGCGCGTCCGTGTCGCCCGAGGCCTCGCCGATGATGTCGTAGATCCTCCGACACAACTCGTCGGGTCCTTCTATCACGCCGGCCAGTCCGATGGCCGCGCCGGCCGCGGGGAGATCGTGGAAGCTAATGCCTCCATCGTGCGTTGTGACCTGACGGCTGCGGTGCCCGGGATCAGGGGCGGTCATGGTGTGGGGCCATGATATCGAGCTTTCGGCGGGCTTGACAACGTCGAGGGGTTCGAGTCCCCTTCAGCTTGACCCACGGACACCAGTTAACGAGGCTTCCGCGGTATCCTCAGAGGGGAAGAGGAGGAGGCAGCGATGCCCGCGAACATCCTGATCGTGGAAGGCGACAACAGCACAGCCCGGACACTTCACGACTTGCTCGAGATCCACGGGCACCATGTGGTTGCTCTTATGGATCCTGAACAGGTTACGGATATCGCCCGCGAGATCCAGCCGGATCTGGCCATCGTCTCGTTGATGGTTCCTCCACTGACCGGCATCGAGGTAGTGGAGCGACTCCGCGCCGCCGGTTTCGACAGCTTGCCCGTTATCGGAACAACGTCATCCTCTCTCATGGAGGAGATCGGCGAGGCGGCGGACATGTTCGAGGAGATCGTCGTCTACGATCGCAGCGTCGCATCGCCTGACATCGACCGGCTCATGGATACTATCGCCGAACATCTCGACCGTTCGGTGGCGACGTAGGAGGCCGGCCGGTAGCTCATGACCACGGGGATTGGGCATGTCGCCTTCCGCATCACCGACCTCGCCGAGGCCCTTGACTTCTATTGCGGCAAGCTGGCCCTAAGAGAAGCGTTTCGTTTGGATCGTGAGGGCGGGCCCTCACCCTGGATCGTCTATCTGCAGGTGAGCCCGGGCAATTTCATCGAGCTGTTTCCAGGTGCATCGGGAGAGGCGGCAACCGGCGGTGTCGGATACACTCACTTCTGCCTCGTGGTCGATGACCTGGCCGCAACGCTGCGCGATCTAACTCGCCGCGGGCTGGACATCGAGGGTGAGCCGTCCATGGGACTCGACGGTAACTGGCAGTTCTGGCTCACCGACCCCGATGGGAACCGGATCGAACTCATGCAGATCATGCCGGGTTCCCCGCACGCTCAAGCGGATACGGAAATGCAGAGCGAAGCGGGCGCGCCCGCTTAAGACAGGTTCGCCAAAGCCTGGAGAGCGTCCGAAAGCGGGTAGGTGCGGACAAATCGGTCACGGGGAGCGCCGACACTAGTCATTGTCGTCGTCTGCCGGGAACCTCCCTTCACGGCGGAAGGCCTCACCAGCCAGGCGGTAGACGTCAGGCCGGCGCTGTTCCCATTCCCGGAGACGCCCCAAGGCGATGCTCCGCTCGCGGGTGAAGTAGTCTCGCAGACTCTCCGCCGTGTGAGGAGAGTCCAGGGTCTGAAGGCTTAGTATGGCGGACTGGACGCGGTGCAGGTCGGACAGGATCGCGTGATAGGCGGCCTGATCACGCCTCTCCTCGACGTTGGGATTCGATGACGGCCGATCGCCCTCAACCATGTCGGTTCCCCAGGAAGCTGCGCAGGGCGGTTTGGGCGATGACGGGCGGGACCGTGTGCGGTCCGACGAACTCTTCATAGGTGACGTCATAGCCGGCCTTCTGGAGGCGGGGGACGATCACGCGGCTGGTGCGCTCGATCGCGAGAACGTCATCCCCTGTTCCGTGGGAAATGTAGATGCGCGGCCGGCCGTGCGCGGGTCCAGGTGCCATGAAGCCCGGAGAGAACGCGATGATGTCTCCGAACAGGGTGCCGTTGGTCAGGCCCAGCGACAGCGCATACGAGGCCCCGTCCGAGAACCCCTCGATGCCGATCTGCGCTCCATCCACTGCATAGCGGCTAAACGTCACCTGCAGGGCCTGGTCGATGAAGGCAACGTCGGGTCCAAAGTTGCCGTACAGGACATCCCAGGTCTGGCGCCGAGAATCGGGCGCGAGCAAGATGAGCCCGAGAGCGTCCGCATACGGTTGGAAGATGTTGAGGGCATTGAGCCCGTCACCCCCTGCACCGTGCAACATGAGAACCAGGGGGGCAGGATGCCGGTGAGAATAGCCGTCCGGGACGTAGAGGTAGGCATCGCGGCGCGAGTTCAGCCCCAGCGGTAGGAGTCCGGACGGCGCATCCGCCTCAACCAGGCGCGGCCGAGCCAACAGTAATCCCTCGGCATGCGTCTCGCTAGCCCGCATTTCATCAACGTGCATGAGAAAGCCTCCGCCGCCGCTGCGAGCAAGGCTGATGCCAGAGGTGCCTATGACGCCTCGCGCACCGTCACGTGCCAGCTGCACCCGGGAGCAGCAAGGATATGCAACTTCCAGTTACCCCTGGATTGCAGGGTGCTCACCCCGCTCTTCCGGTACCCGTTCCGGCTCAAGGAGTACACGATTCCCAACTCGGCGCTATTCGGTTTGGTAGGATTGTCACCGTAGATCTGGAAGATTCCTCCCGAGGGATCCATGTTGGCGACGTAGGCACAGTTCTGGGTGTACCCCACCTCCCATTGGTGCGCGGCGTGGAATGCCTTCGTCTTGTAGTCCTGGGCCTTGCCACCGACACTCAGCAGAACTCTATCCATGCGAGGAGGGGTGGCGGTGGGGCGGGGAGGCGGCGGTGTGGCCGTGGCAGACGGAGACTGGGCGGATGTCGTGCCGCAGCCGGCCAACACGAGCATGGCGAAGAAGGCGGCGAAGGTCGTGCGCATATGAGTTCCTCTTGTAGACATAAACACATCCATTGTTGCACGAGGACGCGGTGCCGCAACAACGGGCACGCAACTTGCCCGCGCTGCAGTGAGAGGGGCCGACGCGGCATACACGCGCCGCGGTACGGGCCGTCCAGACGCAGAGGGGAAGCGGTATGACGGAGCCCACGATAGCTGAGGAACGGGCGCGCGAGCTGCTCGAACTCTCAAGTTCCAGCGTAGAATCCGAACTCGAGCTGGCGGAAGCATGGATTCGCACGGGGCAGATCCCGGGAGAAGGGGAGCGGTGGCGTGTCGATGCCGTCGCGGGGGCCATCGGCGCGCTGGCCAATGCCTACGGACGGCTGCGCTTGTGGTCTATCCTTACCAGCCGGCATGACTCGGTAGGTGACCGGCTGGAGCGTGACCTGCAGACCCTGGCCGCCCTGCGGCAGGAAATAGAGACCAAGGGCCCCCAGGAAGACGAGATCGGGCGTCTCCGCGCGGTCGTCTCCGACTTTCGCCGTCTCCAGGCGGACATGAGGAGCACGCGGGGCGAGGAGAGCGGACAATGACGGCACAGAATGTGGAAGTCAGCGGACCCGTCATCGACGATGAAACGGGAATGCGTGCCTACACCGTGCGCGCAGGAGGCGATGAAGTCGAGTTCGGGATCGTGCCGATCGACGAGGGAGGCGTGACGCTCTGGCTGGTCCGCCCCGGAGCCTCCATGGCGTTCCCGAACGATCCGGGCGTCGAACCGTACGACACGCCGGAAGACGCCTACGAGGCAGGGATGCGAGCCAGCCGCGCCGCGCTTGGGGTCTAAACCACCCCGGGCAATTCCTCCGCCGCGAGGTCGAGGAAGCGCTCGACGGCGCGCCGCTCGTCCTCGCTGCAGTTCGTGTCCGCGAGCAGAAGGCGAAGGGCGTCGATCGTCTGCTCCCCGATCCACTCAATCCTCGCCGTGAATCCCATGCCGGGGTAGCGCGAGCACACGTGCTTCAAGTAATCGGACGCACGCTGGTGCGTATCCAGCTCGCGCGCGCCCTCGATCGAGCATAACCGTCCAACGTTCATGTCTCTCCTCCGTACTGGGTGTCCTGAGATGCCGGGGAGGCTGAGCGCTGGCGGTTCGCTCGTCTCCAGCTTAGGCGACAATGCGGTGGTGGTCAACCGGTTGCAAGCGATTCGTCGCGCGTGTTACAACCCACGGTGCGCCTGCTTCCCCTGAGGGCGATCGTCGTCGCCGCCGCGTTACTCGTTGCCTGGCTTCCGACCTCGACTCCCCGGCTCGTCCACGCCCAGCCTGCCCATACGGTCACATGGGACTCGCACAGCCTTTTCGTGGATGGGCAGCGGCTATTTCTCTACTCCGGCGAGTTCCACTATTTCCGGATGCCGTCGCCCGCCGAGTGGAAGGATCGCCTCGAGAAGATCAAAGCCGCGGGCCTCAACGCGGTCTCCATCTACTTCGACTGGCAGTATCACTCGAGCGCTCCCGGGCAATATGACTTCTCGGGACCGCGTGATGTGGACCAGTTGCTTTCTCTCACCGATCGGCTAGGACTCTATGTCATAGCCCGCGTCGGCCCCTATGTCAACGCCGAGGTCGATGCCGGCGGCTTGCCGGGATGGCTTCTCACCGAGCCGCTATTTCCGCGGTCTCAGTCCTGGAATGGAAGTAAGGCGTCCGCCGATTACTCTCCGCTGTTCTCCCAACAGGCGGAGGACTGGTACGGCCACCTGCTCCCCATCCTGGCTCGACACCAGGTGACGAACGGCGGCTCGGTCATCCTGCTTTCGATTGAGAATGAGTATGACCAGACCGCCGGCTCAGCGCAGTACATGCAGGACCTCTACCAGGCAGCACGGACGGACGGCATCACCGTACCCATCTTCCACAACGACTTCTACTTCCGAGGCGACTGGAGCAAACTGGTCAATCTGTACGCGTTCGATAGCTATCCGTACGGCTTCCAGTGTTGCCACCAGTGGTGGGACATCCACTTCCACGGCATAGATACCTGGGAGTCGCACCTCCGTCAGCAACTGGGCATCCAGACTCCCATGTTCGTGGCAGAGCTGCAGGGTGGCTCGTACGACCCATGGGGCGGGGTCGGCTACGACAAGGTGGCCAGCACGCTGAACGGCGATTGGCTGAACGCCCTGGATCAATCCGCCTTCGCGCAGGGCACGACGATTCTGAACACCTATATGTTCGCGGGCGGCACGAACTGGGGCTATATGTCCGATCCCGGCACGTACACCTCGTACGACTATGGCGCGCCGATCAGCGAAGCAGGGGTACTTCGACCCGCGTACTACGCCGCGCACCGTCTCGCTCTTTTCCTCCAATCCTTTGGTCCCATCCTCGCCGGCTCAAGCGCGGCACCCGCTGCCGCAACCGTTTCCAATAGCACGGTGGTCGTGCACAGCCGGGCCGACCCGTCGAGCGGCATGACATTCATCTTCCTGCGCCACGGCGATGCCAGGCCGGCCGTCCAGACGGCCGTCCACCTGACCGTTCCCGGGTTCTCCGGCACCGTGCCGCAGCAGAGAGGCACAGGAATCACCGTCCCGAGTCACGGCGCCGAGCTATTGGTCGCCGACGCCACAACCGGGCCCCTGCACCTCAACTATTCGACCTCGAACGTTCTGACCAGCAGCAACACGCAGCAGGGGCAGTACCTCGTGTTGGACGGCCCTTCAGGCTCCGCCGGGGAGACAGACTTTACCTTGCCACAGGGAGCGGTGACCGTCGACCACAACGACGGCGTGCAAGTCACCGAGACCGGGGCCGAACTGCGGCTCAATTACACCCACACGGCCGATCCCCGTCTCATCGACATTCAGACTCCCTCCGGGCCGTTGCGCATCATCGTCACCGACACGGCGCAAGCCGGCCGGTACTGGATGGACAACGGCGTCATCCTGGCAGGCCCAGATCTCGTCGAGGACGACGGCTCCCTCTCGATCTCGAATACGAGCGCGCGCGACGTGCGCGTCTACGGCGCCGCGCCCAACATGGCGTACAACGTGGCAGGACGCACGTCCGCCTCACCTGATGCCTTCATGGGGATGATCGACCTGGGCATTCTCGGCGGCGCTCCGCACGTCTCTCTTCCCGCGCTCGGCAGCTGGCGGTTTCAGACCGAAGCGCCGGAAACCCTGCCGTCGTTCGACGATTCGAACTGGACTGTGGCCAATCACGCGACAACAACGAATCCGAACGTACCGCAGGGACCGTCTTTGCTCGCCGACGATTACGGCTTTCATTACGGCTTCGTGTGGTACCGAGCGCACTTTGTTTCGAACGGCGGCGAAACGGGAATCAATCTCGAGGCACGCCAGAGCTACGCCGTCTTTCTCAACGGGAAACAGATCGGCCAGGGCGACACATCACTGAGCGACCCGCCGCACCCCTACGGCAGCATGCACTTCTTCCGCTTCCCGCGGGGGACGCTGCGGCCCGGTCAGGACAACGTCGTCGCCGTTCTCACCGAGAGCCTGGGACACGACGAAGGCTGGCTTGCGGGGCCCGTAGCCCAGTCGCCGCAGGGTATCCTGGCTGCCTCGATTACCGGCGTGACATCGCCGATCACCTGGCGCATTCAGGGCGATCAGGGCGGCGAGAATCCGCCGGACACGCTGCGCGGCCTGCAGAATGCCAGCGGCCTCTTCGGAGAGAGATCCGGCTGGTACCTGCCCGGCTTCGACGATACCAGCTGGCAAACGGTGTCTCTGCCCGACAACTGGAAGAAGAGGGGCGTCAGCGCGCCAATCGGCTGGTACCGAACGCACTTCACTCTCCACGTCTCGGCGAGTACCAATGCGCCAATCGGGTTGGTCATTCCCCACGCCGCCGACAAGGCCGTGATCTGGCTGAACGGTTGGCAGATCGGACGGTACTGGGAACAGAAGGGGCCGCAGCATGAGTTCTACCTGCCGCAGGGTCTCCTGAACACCAATGGCGACAACGTGCTCGCCGTTGCCGTCTGGAACCGCGGCCACGCAGGCGGATTGACGTCGCAGCCGGTGCTCGCCCAGTACACGTCATTGCAGGCGCATACTGTGACGTCCACCGGACCTCTGGCAGCCGACACCGGCTACTGGCACACGCAGGGCAATCGCATCGTCGACGCCGAGGGTCGGCCGGTGCGGATCGCGGCGGTGAACTGGTTTGGCATGGAGGACCACTATTTCGTCCCGGCAGGCCTGGACAAGCAGCCCCTCGATGCCATCATGCAGCGCGTGCACGACCTCGGCTTCAATGCCATTCGGCTCCCGTTCAGCAATCAGGGGGTGGAGCAAGACCCGGTTCTGACCACCCATCTGGAGGCGAATCCGGATCTACAGGGTCTGACCTACCTCGATCTCATGGACCGCATCGTCGCATCGGCGGGCGCGCACGGCTTGCGCATCATCCTGGATGACGCCCGCTCGACGGCCGGGACGCAGCCGGCGCCCAACGGTCTCTGGTATGAGAAAGCGTATCCGGAATCCGCATGGATAGCCGACTGGCAGACGCTGGTGCGCCGGTATCTGAATAACTCCACAGTCGTCGCCGTGGACCTTCGCAATGAGCCGCACACGGCTCCGCCCGGTCCGTGGTCCGTTAAGGCATATCTGCATCAAGGCGCGACGTGGGGACCATATCGAGGTCAGGAGAACCCGGCAACGGACTGGCGATTGGCTGCCGAGAGAGGGGGCGATGCGGTGCTCGCCATTAATCCGCACCTCCTGATCATGGTGGAGGGGCTCCAGCTCTATCCGGATGCCGGTCAACCGGGCGGTATCGACTCGTACTGGTGGGGAGGTATTCTCACCCCGGCGGGTCCCTACCCCGTCCAGCTCAGCGTTCCCAACCAGCTCGTGTACTCACCCCACGAGTACGGCCCCGGCAAGTACCCCATGTCATTCTTCGGCCCCCACATGACGTACAACAGCATCGTGTCGATCTGGGAAAGACACTGGGGCTACCTCGAAGCGGCCTCGAACTCGAATCCGGTTCCGATCTTCCTCGGAGAGTTCGGAACGTGCGGCCAGGTGCCGACCTGCGTGAGCGACACAAAGCCCGGCTCACAGGGCCTCTGGTTCTCGTTCCTGATGCGCTTCCTGCGCTCGCACCCCGAGATCGGCTGGTCGTTCTGGGCCCTGAACGGCACCAGCCACTCCGGCGACCCGACGCCGAATTATGTGCTGCGGCCGAACTGGACGTCCGTCCGCTTGCCGGCGCTGATCGACACGTTCCGAAACATCGAGAGCCCGCCCTCGCCGCGTTAGACGGCGGACTGGCGGCGGGCCGTCACCCGCCCCGTGTTGAACCCCAGCCAGTGCATGCGTCCGAGGAAGCGGGCATGCTCGACCTTCATGCAGCGATCCATGACCACGTCAAGGCCGCCCGCCTCGGCAATCACTGCGCCTTCCGGATTGATCACACCGAACTGCAGCCAGAGGGCTCCGGCACCGATCTCCACCGCCTCGTGAGCGATGCCGGGGACCGCGTCAGGAGCGCGAAAAACATCGACGATGTCCACGGGGAAAGGAATGGCGGACAGGCTCGGGTACGACACCTCGCCGAGAATCTCCTTCTCGCGCGGATTGACGGGGACGACTCGGTAGCCGTGCCGCTGAAGGTAAAACCCCACAAAGTTGCTCGGCCGAAGAACATTGGCCGATAAGCCGACGATGGCGACGGTGCTTGCTGTGGTGAGCAGGCGCCGGATCGTGTCGGGCTCCTGATAACGCGCAGGTGAATCGATCATGCCGTGACCTCTTCGGGAGTTTGCGCCGTCACTCTCTCGAGGCCACGGCGCAAGTCCCAGATGAGATCGCCGGCATCCTCAATGCCGACCGAGAGGCGGATAGTTCCCGGGCCGATGCCGGCCGCTGCCAATTCGTCATCCGTCAACTGGCGATGCGTGGTGCTGGCGGGGTGAATGATGAGGCTCTTGGCATCGCCGACGTTGGCGAGATGACTCCAGACGTCCAGCGACTGGATGAGGGTCGTCCCGGCCCTACGTCCGCCATGCACGTCGAAGGCGAAGACGGCCCCCGCTCCCCTCGGCAGGTACTTCGCGGCGAGGGGGGCGTAGGGACTGTCGGGCAGCCCGGCGTACCGGACCCGCTCGACCCCCGGGTGATCCGACAGGAAGCGTGCGACCTCGACCGCGTTCCGCACGTGCCGGTCCATGCGCAGGGACAGCGTTTCGACGCCGAGGAGGAATAGAAACGCGTTGAACGGGCTCATGGCACCACCCAGGTCGCGGAGCGACTCGGCTCGCAGCTTCATCAGGTAGCCGTACATGCCGAATGTCTCATGGAAGGCCAGGCCGTGATAGGCGGGTGACGGGTCCGCAACGACCGGAAAGCGGCCGTTGGACCAATCGAACTTCCCCGCTTCAACGACCACACCTCCGATGCTCGTCCCGTGGCCGCCCAGGAACTTGGTGGCGGAGTGGACGACGATGTCGGCGCCCCAGTCGATGGGCCGGCAAAGATATGGGGTAGCAAAGGTGTTGTCCACCATGAGGGGCATGCCGTGCCGGTGGGCGAGAGCAGCAACCGCCTCGATATCCAGGACGTTTCCGCCGGGGTTGCCGATGGTCTCGCCGAAGAGGAGCTTCGTGTCGGGCCGAATGGCCCCCTCCCATTCCTCCATCCTGTCGGGGTCCACGAAGGTGAGCGCCACTCCCAATTTCCGCAGGACGTGCTTCAGTTGCGTGACGGACCCGCCGTACAGCGCGCTCGAGGCCACGACGTGGTCTCCCGACTCGAGCATGGTGAAGAGAGCGGCCGCCTGGGCGGCGAGTCCGCTGGCGAAGGCAACTCCGCCTACCGCTCCCTCCAGACTCGCGATACGCTCTTCGAACGTGGCGACTGTCGGATTCATGATGCGTGAGTAGGTGTTGCCGTACTCCTGAAGATTGAAGTAGGCGGCCGCCGACTCGGGATCCTCGAAGACGTAGCTGGTGGTCTGGAAGATGGGAACCGCCCGCGCCCCCGTATAGGGATCGGGGCGCTGACCGGCATGTACGGCCCGCGTATCGAACCCGAACTCACGTATCCCGGCATTGTCACCTGACATAAGAAAATCCCTTCACGCGGCGAGGTGGGCAAGAAAATGGCGGATGATCGAAGTCTGCTGGTCGGTCTGCAGGAGAAACGAATCGTGGCCGTAGGGAGCCGACAGCTCGTGTCGTTCGACGGACTTCCCCGCGGCGCGCAAGGCGGACTCGAGTTCGATGGAATCGGACGTCGGATAGAGCCAGTCGGAGTCGAAGGAGATGAGGAGGGTCTCTGCCCGTATTCGGCGGACAGCCTCGGGCAGAGAGCCGCGTCCATAAGCCCGTGCCGCGTCGAAGTATGTGAGGGCACGGGACAGATAGAGGTAGCTGTTGGCGTCGAAGCGGCGCGGGAACGTCTCGGCCTGGTGTCGAAGATAACTCTCCACGGCGAAGTCAGGATTGTCGAGCGTATAGCTGTACGCGTCGCGCTCCTGGAGGCGGCGGCCAAACCGCTCGGCCATGCCGGCTTGAGACAAGTACGTGACGTGACCCACCATCCGAGCCACTCCGAGGCCGGGGTCAGGACGGCGTGTCGTGTCCAGATAGTCTCCACCTTGCCAGTTCGGATCCGCCATGATGGCGCTTCGCGCGATCGCGTTCCATGCGAGGCCCTGCGCTCCCAGTCGGGCGGTACTGGCGGTGAGGATCACCGCGTCGATGCGATCCGGGTACTCCAGAGCCCACTCCAGCGACTGCATCCCGCCCAGCGATCCGCCGATCGCCGCGCGTAGCCGCGGAATATCCAGCTCGTCGAGCAAGAGACGCTGGGCGCGAACCATGTCCCCAACGGTGACGACCGGAAAAGAAGACCCATAGGGGCGGCCGGTCGCCGGGCTTAGAGAGGCCGGCCCCGTCGAGCCGCGGCAGCTGCCGATGACATTGGAGCAGATCACGCAGTAGGTGTCGGTATCCAGCGCCCGGCCGGGCCCGATCAGCCCGTCCCACCATCCAAGACCCGGCAGGGCCTGCTTGTCCTCCGCGCCGAACCCGTCCACCGCGCTCGGGGTACCGGGCCGCCATCCGGCGGCGTGGGCATCGCCGCTGAGAGCATGGCAGACCAGGATTGCATTGTCGCGTGCCGGCGCGAGGGTGCCGTAGATCTCGTACGCGATCTCGACGTGAGACAGGTAACCGCCGGCCTCGAGTCGCACCGGCCTCGACAAACGCTTGACACGGGTCTCGACCTCGCCCACCGATCCTGCCTGAACTTCTGCCGTCATCCCTCTCCAGCCAACAAAAAAACCGGCCCGGCGGCCGGCTCATAAAGTTCCACGGGTCTGTCTAGTGACTGCGCGCCGCCTCCGCGACCACTATCCCGTCCAGCCCAAGACAACAGCACATGAGCGCCCAAGTCATATCGCACAATAACAAGGTCAGACGCCACCGGCCAAGCGGTGGAGTCATTCCGGTGGCTCGATGCCGCGGAGAAGCTCGCAACTGACAACATCTCCGTCCCGTCCGACCAACAGGGCCAGGAGGTCGAGGCGGTAGTTGGCGGCAGCGAGATGACGCAGCTGCAGATATTGCTCGATGGCGGCGGCGAGATGGCGATACTTGCTGGCGGTGATCGATTCCGCCGGAGTGCCGTAGCGCCCCGACCGTCGAGTCTTCACTTCGATAAAGGTCAGCGTATCGCCGTCCCAGGCGACAATGTCGAGCTCTCCGACCCGGAAACGCACGTTCCGGTCGATGACTCGATACCCGGCCCGGCGCAAATACCCGAGAGCCCAGGTTTCGCCGAAGGAACCGAGGGTCACGGCAGCAACGACGGCGCGAAGGGTCGAAAACTGCGGCGGTGGATGCGGCAGGCGCCGCGCTCGGCGATCGCGGCTAGATGCATCTCCGTCGCATAGCCCTTGTGGGAGGCAAAGCCGTAGTCGGGATACAGAGCATCGGCCAGTCGCATGTATCGGTCGCGCACGACCTTGGCGATGATGGACGCTGCCGCGACCGACAGTGACAGGCAGTCGGCCTTGGGAAGCGCCGTCTGCGGGAGGGGGCAGGTCGGCAAGCGGACATGATCCAGAAGCAGTGCGTGCGGAGTCACTCCGAGCCGGCCGAGGGCGCGCAACATCGCGAGCCGGTTTGCAGCCGCGATACCCTCTCGGTCGATCACATGGTGGCAGGACCATCCCAGGCCGACCGCGAGGGCCAGCGACAGAATTCGCTCAGCAGCCTGTTCCCGGCGCGCGCTATCCAACTGCTTTGAGTCGCGCACTCCGGATAACTCGTCCGGTGCAGAGTTCCAGCGGGGAAAGATGACGGCGGCGGCCACCACCGGGCCGGCCAGGCTCCCACGCCCCACTTCATCAATGCCCGCGACACGGTCGAATCCCTGGGCGACGAGGCTCGCCTCCAGCTCGAGTGTCGGACCGGGCTGCGTCACATCCCGAAGCGGGCTACCGCGCTAGACGCGCTTTTCCTTGATGCGCGCCGATTTGCCGACCCGGTCACGCAGATAGAAGAGACGAGCGCGCCGCACGTCGCCGCGGCGGACCACGTCAATCTTCTCGACACGCGGGGAGTTGATGAGGAAGGTCCGCTCGACGCCGACATTGTGAGTCACGCGGCGCACGGTAAAATTCCGATCGGGACCCGATTTCGTGATCTTGATGACCGTGCCCTCAAAGACCTGAATACGCTCGCGGTTGCCCTCGACGACCCGTACATGCACGCGAACCGTGTCGCCCGGAAAGATGTCCGGCACATCTTCCTTCAGCTGTTGCTGCCTGATGCTCTCCAGGATCATGCCCATCGAAATATCTCCAAACAGAACGAAGAGGCGCCCATCGTCGCCTCTCACTACATCTCTCACCAAAATAATAGCTGCGCCGACGAAGTGTATCACGGGGGCCGGAAGACGGGGAAGGGTTTTGGCCACCCGTCAAGCGCATGGTAAATTGATGCCGGAGAGAGCGTAGAGTGTCTCCCCGTTCGCCGAACCAACCGGGGCGCCCTCAACGGAGCGGCCTTGCCCTCGCGGGGGCGATCGGGGGTTATGTCCTGCTCTGCATAGTTCTGGGGTTGGGCCTTGGTCTTCTGCTCGATAAGGTGCTGCGGACGGGGCCGATTTTCTTGATCGTGGGCGTGCTTGCCGGATTCGGAGCGAGCTTCTATCTCACGTACAGACTGGCGATGGGAGAGTTAGGGGAGTGACGGCAGAACGTGCCACGCTGTCGCGGGCCAATCCGCTGGTACCGGCGGCCGGTGTGGTGGTGGGAGCATTGATAGCCCTGGCCGTATCGCATCCCATCGGCATCGGTGTCGCCGTGGGGAGTGCGCTTGCCTTTCTCAACATGCTCCTGCTTTCGGGACGCGTTGAGACGGCCGCCGACACCGGAGACATGGGCCGCGCCTTGATGGTGATGCAAGTGGGACTGGTTCTGACGTTCACTATCATCGGCGTCACCACCATCATTCTGGTCAAGATCTCTGTCGTCATGGCGGTGGCGTCGGCTGCCGGGTTCGGAATCACTCAGTTGGCCATGCTGGCGGTGTTCTACCTGACGAAGGGCCGTGCGTCGGTCGCGGCGGGGAGGCAGACCCCGTGAGCCCGACGGTTCTTGGAGCGGGCCTGCCGATCGGCGAGCACTGGAACATCGGGAGCGGCATCTGGGCACTCCATCTGGACACAGTGTTGCTCTCTCTCCTGGCAGCCGGGATTCTTTTCGTCATGGGCCTGTTCATTCGCCGTAGTGCGACCAGCGGCCCACCCGGTACCCTTCAGAACGTCGTCGAATCCGTGATGCAGTTCCTCAATGGAATCATCGAGGAGAATCTGGGCCGCAATCCGGGGACGATCGCCTCAATTGCCCTCACTCTCTTCTTCTTCATCTGGGTGGCCAATATGATTGGCCTTCTGCCGATCCCGCACATCCACTCGCCCACGTCGGACATCAATGCCACGTTCGCGCTGGCGATTTTGGTGTTCATCCTGCTGCACGTCCGCTACATCCGCACCAGTGGGCTGCAGTCCTATAAGGGACACTATTGGCGGAATGCGTGGTGGGCGTGGCTGGGACTCAATGAAGTGTCGGTCCTTCTCGGCGCGGTGAACGAGCTCTCCCGCCCGCTCACGCTGGCCTTCCGTCTTTTCGGCAACATCCTGGCCGGCGAGGTCTTACTTGTTGTGTGGGCGTTCCTGCTGCCGTCGGGGGTCGGAGCCCCCGTGACGGCCCTGTGGAACGCGGTCTTTGTCGCCTACGGTCTCTTCGTTGGGACCATCCAGGCATTCATCTTTACAGTGCTTACGGTGGCATACATGGCCATCGCCAGTGAACCGGCGCACGAACACTAAGGGAGGAAGAGGTGTCTGAACTACTGTCAATCGGCTTGACGGGGGCTGGAGCCACGCAGGCCATGGGTGCATACATCGGGGCGGGCCTCATGCTCGGCGGCGGAGCGATCGGTGCCGGCATCGGCGACGGTCTGGTGACCTCGCAATTGGTGGCCGGGCTGGCACGCCAGCCGGAGGCGCGCGGTCTGCTCACGACGTGGATGTTCATCGGTGTCGGTCTGATCGAGGCCTATGCCGTCATCGCGCTCGTCTTCGGTCTGGTGGTCATGTTCGGAAAGCCGTAAGTGATCGAACTCAGCATTCCCGTCAGCATTAGCGTCTCCACGCTCGTCGTTGAGGTGGTGCTGTTTCTCGTCATGGTGTGGGCCATGGAGCGCTTCGTCTTCACGCCGATCCGCGGCGCGTGGGCGGAGCGCGACCGGCGCATCCAGGAAGGGCTTGCCGCGTCCTCGGAGAGCCGGGACGAGATCGAGCGCGCTCGCGCCGAGGTGCAACAAATCCTCGCAGCGGCGCGGGCCCAGGCCCAGGAGCAGATCGATGCGGCCGTTGCCCGGGGCGGGCAGGTACGAGACGACCTGGTCAGCGAGGCAGGTGTCAAGTTCCGGGAGATGCTGGACGGAGCACAGGGCGAGATCGCGGCGGAACGCGAGCGCGACGCTGCGTCGCTGCAAGGGCGGATCGTCGATCTTGCGCTGATGGCGGCATCCACCGTGACCGGGCAAACCTTCAACTCGCCGGATGTTCGCCAACTGGCCGCTGCGGTCGTCAATCGCGAGGGACTGGGGTAGGCGATGCTCGCCAATAACTTTGTGCTGTGGTGGATCGCCCAGGTGGCGGCTATTGCCATCCTGGTGTACTTCTTCCTTTTCCACCACTTTGGCTTTCTGAACGGAGGCACGATCTGGGGCTTGCTGCAGAAGTCGCTGCAGTCGCGCCGTGACGGGATTCAACACCAGCTGGAAGCCGCGCAACGTAGCCGAGAGGAAGCGCAGCGCCTGCATGAGGAAGCGTTGCAGGATGTAGAAGAGGCGCGACACGAGGCGGCGAGCATTGTCGAACGGGCGGGGCAGACAAGTCAGGCCATTCAGGCGGACCTGGAGGCACGAGCGCGCGAGGAATACAACCGTATCCTTGACCAGGCGCGCTCACAGATTCAGTACGAACAGGAGCGCGCCGTCATGGCACTTCAGCGCAGAGCCGCCGACATCGTCGTGGACGCGGCGCGCGAGGTGGTCGAGCGCAATCTTGAGCCGCAGACCGATCGCGCCATCATTGACACGTCGCTCGATCAGCTGCAGGGGCTGCGATGAGGCCGTCGACGACCGCCCGCCGTTTTGCCGAAGCTGCCTTTGACGTTGCCCGCGAAGATGGGCAGGTCGAGCACTGGAGCCGACAGCTCGCCGCGGCGTCACAGGCATTGCAGAGCGACGCGGCGCGAACCTTCTTTGAGGATCCGAACATTCCGGACGACGACAAGCTCAAGCTCTTGCCGTCTCTCTTTCCGTCGGCAGAGTCGCATCTGCTCAATCTGCTCCGTTTGCTCACGGTGCGTCACCGCATTCACTTGCTGCCGCAGATCCAGAGCGAGTTCCAGCATCTGGAACGGGAAGCGCGCGGCATTCTGGAAGCCGGAGTCACGGTGGCGCGACCCATCTCGGACGGGGAGAAGCAGGCGATCGCGCACCGGCTCGGGCAGGCAACCGGCAGGGAAGTTGACATAACTACGCGCATAGACCCGGGCATCATTGGCGGAATCATCATCCGCGTGGGAGATCACCTGATTGACGCCAGCGTCGCGGGACGCCTCGAACGCCTGCGCCAGGATCTGGCCGTCTGACAGTTACAGAAGGAGAGGGGCATGGCCGACGAGGCCGATCACATTCAGAAAATCATCGAGTCACAGATCAGGCAGTTCGGCGAGAACGTGACTGCCACCAATGTGGGTAGCGTCATCGACGTCGGCGACGGTATCGCTCACGTCTGGGGCCTGCAGGGGGTCGTGTTCAACGAGCTGGTCGAGTTCGTCGGAATCCTCGATCCCAATACCGGTCAGCCGGTTCTCGGTATCGCGCAGAACCTGGCAGAGGACACCGTCGGCGTCGTGATCCTGGGTCCATTCGAGCGCGTCACCGAGGGGACCGAGGTCCGCAGCACCGGCCGCATCGTCGAGGTGCCGGTGGGCGACGGGCTGATCGGGCGCATCGTGGACCCGCTCGGGCGTGCCCTCGACGGGAAGGGCGCCATTCCGTCCACCGGAACACGGCCCGTGGAACGCCTCGCCCCCGGCGTGGTCGTCCGCTCACCGGTCAACACGCCCGTCCAGACCGGGATCAAGGCGATCGATGCGATGACGCCGATTGGACGGGGTCAGCGAGAGTTGCTGATCGGCGACCGCCAGACCGGCAAGTCCGCCCTCGCCATCGACACAATCATTAACCAGAAAGGGCAGAACCTCCTCTGTATCTACTGCGCCATCGGCCAGAAGGAAGCGAAAGTGGCGCAGGTTGCGGCGATCCTGGAGCAACACGGCGCCATGGAGTGGACCACGATTGTCGCGGCCGGCGCATCGCAGTCCGCGGCGCTCCAGTGGCTGGCGCCCTACGCGGCAACCGCGATGGGCGAGGAATGGATGGAGAGCGGACGGGACGTGCTTGTCGTCTACGACGATCTGACCAAACATGCCTGGGCCTACCGACAACTCTCGCTTCTCCTGCGCCGCCCGCCGGGACGCGAGGCCTACCCGGGAGATGTGTTCTACCTGCACTCTCGTCTGCTCGAGCGCGCGGCAAAGCTCAACGAGGAGCACGGCGGCGGCTCGCTGACGGCGCTGCCCATCATCGAAACGCTCGCCGGCGACATCTCGGCGTACATTCCCACGAACGTGATCTCGATCACGGACGGTCAGATCTTCCTGGAGTCGGATCTGTTCTATGCGGGGATCCGGCCCGCGATCAACGTCGGTCTCTCCGTGTCCCGGGTGGGGGGCGACGCTCAGACCAAGGCGATGCGCCAGGTCAGCGGCTCGCTCCGAATCGACCTCGCACAATATCGTGAGCTGGCCGCGTTCGCCCAGTTCGGATCCGATCTCGATCCGTCGACGCGGGCGCAGCTGGAACGAGGACAGCGAGCGACGGAAGTGCTGAAGCAGCCTGAGTTCGAGCCCCTGTCCATGCACGAAGAGGTCGAGATCCTCTTCGCCCTCGGCCGCGGGTATCTCGACGACGTGCCGGTTGACCGGATCCAGCAGTTCCAGCGTGAGTTTCGCCGCTACATGGCGGCGAGCCATGCCGACCTCGCCGATTCGATTGAGCGCGAGAAGCAGCT
This sequence comes from Pseudomonadota bacterium, assembly GCA_021324655.1. GTDB lineage: Bacteria > Chloroflexota > UBA5177 > UBA5177 > UBA5177 > JAJPIP01. Next base: position 12,933 of record JAJPIP010000012.1, on the reverse strand, counting down.
CACGACCGAGATCGAGCAGGAATTGCGAGCGGCGATCGACGACTTCAAACAGTCGACCGGCTTCTCCGCTGCAGCGCCGGCAGCTGCCGCCCAGTAGGAGTCGCGTATGGCATCACGCCGCGAGATCAGGCGCCGCATCCGAAGCATCCAGAACACCGCACAGATCACCAAAGCGATGCAGATGGTTGCGGCGTCGCGCATGCGGCGCGCGCAAGCGCGCGTTCAGGCGGCCCGACCCTACGCGGAGAGCATCACGGAGATCATGGCCGATATCGCCGCGCGGCCCGGGGCAGCGGACCACCCGCTCTTGACGCAGCGCGAGCTACGACGAATCGAGATCGTCGCGGTGGGGTCGGACCGCGGTCTGGCTGGAGCGTACGTGGCGAACTTGAATCGTGAGATCGCACGCGTCATGCAACGGTCTCCCGAGCCGGCCCGCGTGATCGCGGTGGGGCGCCGGCCGCGCGACTTCGTGCTACGCACGCGCGCCACCCTCGTGGCCGATTACTCCGGTCTCGGGGACCACGCTTCGATTGTCGATATCCGTCCGGTCGCGGAGCAAGCCGTCGAAGACTATCAGTCCGGTGAGGCAGACCTCGTCTACCTCGTCTACACGGAATTCATCAGCACCCTGCGGCAGCAAGCACAGGCCGTCCAGCTACTGCCGGTGTTGGCTCCGACCGAGAACGTGGTGACCGGTCCGTGGAACTACGAACCGGATAATCCGGGCCTGGTCCTGCAGGATCTGGTGCCGCGCTACGTTGAGTTCTCGATCTACCGCGGCTATCTCGAAGCGCAGGCGAGCTACCACACGGCGCAGATGCTGGCCATGAGCAATGCGACTGACAACGCGCTCGAGATAGTCAAGGATTTGACGTTGGAGATGAACAAGGCGCGACAGGCGGAAATCACCAAGGAAATCGCGGAAATTAGCGGCGGTGCCGAGGCCATCCAGGCGACGGGCACGTAGAGAGTCGGAGGAAGTAATGGCGCAAGCGCCGGAAATTGAGCAAGAGAATATCGGACAGAGACAGACCGGGACCGGACGCATCGTACAGATCGTCGGCCCCGTCGTGGACGTTGAGTTTCCGGAAGGGCAGGTTCCGGATATCTTCATGGCGCTCGAGGTGGAGACCGGACCTCCAACCCGGCAAGAGCAGGAAGTCGCGGACGGGCTGGAGCGCCGCGTGATTCTTGAGGTCGAGCAGGCCCTCGGCAACAACTGGGTGCGCGCCGTCTCCATGGCGCCGACCGAGGGATTATCGCGCGGCATGACCGTCAAGAACCTCGGCCAGCCGATCACGGTCCCGGTGGGCGAGGCCACGCTGGGCAGAGTGTTCAATGTAGTCGGCGATCCGGTGGACGAGAAGGGTAGCGTCAACGCGCTTGAGCGCCTACCCATCCACCGCGAGCCCCCGTCCCTGCAGGAGCTGACCACCACCCCTGAAGTCTTCGAGACGGGCATCAAAGTCATCGACCTGGTCGCTCCGTTCGCGAAAGGCGGCAAGGTCGGCGTGTTCGGCAGCGCCGGGACCGGCAAGACGGTCATCATTCAGGAGCTGATCCGAAACATTGCCGCCGAGCACGGCGGCTATTCCGTGTTCGCCGGCGTGGGTGAGCGCACCCGTGAGGGAAATGACCTCTGGCTCGAGATGACGGCCTCCGGGGTCATCAACCAGACCGCCTTCGTCTTCGGTCAGATGAACGAGCCGCCCGGCGCCCGCATGCGGGTGGGACTGAGCGGGCTCACCATGGCCGAATACTTCCGCGACACGGAGGGCAAGGACGTCCTCCTCTTCATCGACAACATCTTCCGCTTCGCGCAAGCCGCCTCCGAGGTGTCGGTATTGCTGGGACGCATGCCCTCCGCCGTCGGTTACCAGCCCACGCTGGGCACGGACATGGGAGAGCTGGAGGAGCGCATCACGTCCACGCACAAGGGCTCGGTGACCTCGTTCCAGGCGGTCTACGTGCCGGCCGATGACTATACCGACCCGGCGCCGGCGACCGTCTTTGCGCATCTCGATTCGACGCTGGCCCTGGAGCGCTCGATTGTCGCCAAGGGCATCTACCCGGCGGTTGACCCCCTGGCCTCGACGTCCAACATCCTCGATGCACGCATCGTCGGTCAGGAGCACTACGACGTAGCGCGCGGCATCCAGCGCGTGCTGCAGCGCTACCGCGAGCTGCAAGATATCATCGCGATCCTCGGAATCGAGGAACTGTCGGACGAAGATCGCCTGACGGTGGCACGCGCCCGGAAAATCGAGCGGTTCCTCTCGCAGCCGTTCTTCGTGGCGGAGCGCTTCACCGGCAATGCCGGGCAGTACGTGCCGATTCGGGAGACGGTGCGGGGCTTCAAGGAGATCCTCGACGGGAACGTGGACGATCTGCCGGAGGCAGCCTTCCTCTACGTCGGCACGATTGATCAGGCCCGAGAGAAGGCGCGGCAGATGGAGTCGGCCGCGTAATTCAGATGGCACAAATCACGCTCGAAGTCGTCACACCGGAACGCACAGTCCTCGAACAGGATGTCGATATCGTCGTCGCCCGCGGGGCGGAAGGCGATATCGGCGTCCTCCACGGCCACGAGCCGTTGGTCACGCCTCTACCCATCGGAGAGCTAACGTACCGGGTCGACGGTGAGGAGCGTCACCTGGCGATCGATGGCGGGTTCATGCAGGTGCGCCCGGACAAGGTCACCGTGCTTGCCGACGTGGCCGAAAGGTCGGAAGAAATCGACCGCGAGCGGGCCGAGGAAGCCCGGCGGCGTGCCGAGGCATTGCTCATCGAGCACAAGGGAACGGCATTAGAAGCGCAGGCTGCTGCGTCTCTTCAAAAGGCTTTGCTACGCTTGCGTGTGGCGGAAAGACGCCGCCGGCACGAGAGGCCGCCACAACTGGAGAGATAAGCTGGCAAAGCAAATAGGGATCGATCTCGGCACGGCGAACGTGCTGGTCTACGTCCGTGGCCGTGGCATCGTGCTCAATGAGCCGTCCGTCGTGGCGGTCACGGACGACAACAAGATCGTGGCGGTCGGGGATGAGGCACGCCAAATGTTGGGAAAAGCCCCGGCCAGTATCACCGTGGTGCGTCCGATGCGCGACGGCGTCATCGCGGACTACGTCCGCACCGAAGGCATGCTCCGGTACTTCATCCGCCGGCTGGTCGGCACGTTTTCCATGTTCAAGCCTGAGGTGATGATCTCGATTCCGGCCGGCATCACGAGCGTTGAGAAAAGAGCCGTGCACGACGCCGCCATTCAGGCCGGGGCGCGGCGGGCCTTCTTGATCGAAGAGCCGATCGCCGCGGCGATCGGCGCCAACGTCCCCATTGCCGGACCGACCGGCAACATGATCGTGGACATCGGCGGGGGGACCGCAGAGGTCGCCGTCATCAGCCTGAACGACATCGTGCTCCATCGGACGGTTCGCATCGGCGGGACCAAGATCGACGAGGTGATAGCCAACCACATTCGGCGGAAATACGGACTCATGATCGGCGACGCGACCGCCGAGGAAGTCAAGATCCAGATTGGAAGCGCGTTACCACTGGAGCAAGAGCTCACCATGGACGTCCGCGGGCGCGATCAAGTGACAGGCCTGCCCAAGTCGATTCCGATCAGTACGAACGAGATCGTGGAGGCGATCGCCGATCCGCTGGCGACGATTGTCGACGCCGTCCGGGCCGTCCTGGAAGAAACGCCTCCGGAGCTGGCATCGGACATCATGGACCGGGGCATGGTGATGACGGGAGGCGGGTCCCTCCTCCGGAACTTCGACCAGTTGCTAACCCGCGTCACCGAGATCCCTGCCCACGTCGCGGAGTTTCCTCTGTACTGCGTGGCGGTGGGGACCGGGAAAGCGCTCGAGAACTACCACATCATGAAGCGCCACCTCTCGTAGACAAGGTGGCGTCTCCTTCCAGCGGCAGGGCCTCCCATCCTGTTCGCTTGCCCGCATCGTCCGGTGCCGTCGGAAACGCGGCCGCAGCGACTGTCCTGCGCGATGCGCGCGTCGGGGTGGTGGATGCGCTGCGGGGGATCGCCTCGCTCGCTGTCTGCTGGTACCACTTCGTCTACGCCGATCACGCGTTCCTGGGGACGAGTCTGGTCTCCATCCTCCTGCGTCTGTCGGCGCAAGACGCCTGGATGGGCGTCGACGTGTTTTTCGTCATCTCCGGCTTCGTCATTCCGTTCGCGCTCTATCGCGCGCGATATTCGATAGGGTCCTTCTGGACGTTCCTCGCTCGGCGCCTACTCCGGCTCGACCCGCCGTACCTGGTCAGCGCGCTCCTCTGTCTCGCGCTGTGGTTTATCTGGGCCGCCGTTCCGCACCTGCACGGACCGTCCTTCGACCCTAAAATCACGCCACTCCTGCTGCATATCGGCTATCTCAACGCCTTCTTCGGCCAGCAATGGCTCAATCCGGTCTACTGGACGCTGGCCATTGAATTTCAGTACTACGTCGCGATGGGCGTCGTGTTCGGCTTGCTCGCCGGGGGTTGGCGTGGGCGTTGGGCTGTTTTCGTGGCGATGGCCGTGCTCGCCCTCGCCTTCCCGGAGACCTCGCTGCTTTTCCATTACCTTTTCGTCTTTATGCTCGGCATGGCGACGTTCCAGTACTTCGCCGGGATCATCGGCCGGCGGACATTCGGTATCCTTCTCGCGCTCCTCACGGCCGGCACCGCCATCACATTGGGCCTGGTTGTCGCCGCGCTTGCTCTCGTCACGGCCTTGCTTATCGCGTTCGTCCGGCGCGACATACGCCCTCTCGTGTGGCTCGGTACGATCTCCTACTCTCTGTACCTCATTCACGTTCCGGTCGGCGGCCGGATCCTCGGCTTCGGTCTAGCGCACGTGCACTCCGGCCCGGCGCGCGTCGCGGTGCTGGCATTGAGCCTGATCCTGACGATCGCGGCGGCCGGTGCGTTTTACCGGCTCGTGGAGCGGCCGGCACAGCGGTGGTCGAAGTCCGTTCGATACCGCCGCGAAGCACCTGCGGCGGCCGAAATGCCGGTGATGACCGGCATCGCGGAACCGTGATGCGGCTGCTGGACCGCCGGCGCCGGCACGGCTGGCACAAAACATGCTGTAGGTCGCGCCCAGAATCCGGACTCAGCCAAGGAGGATAGGGTGCGCGACGTATGGAAGTCGGCTCTCGAGTGGTACATCTACTTCGGCGACCTGGAGAAGAAGGCGAAGTACGCCACAGTCATCATGGAGATCAAGAACCGGTTGTCCGGGATAACCAACAAGGGAGACTTGGTCCGTCACTACATGAGCACCGACGGCCTGTGTGAGTCGGTCGTGGCCGAGATCTATCCAAACGAACTCTGGATCGACAGCCGCCGCACCGAGGACGTGGCGTACGGTCTTCGCTGTCTCGAGCTCTCCACGGGCAAGCGCATGGATGTGACGCGCCGAACTCCGAGCCGCTGGCTGATCGAAACGGTCGCATAGACCGTTTCACGCCTCCGGACCGCGCTCCACAAACTTCTTGACTCGGCGCTCCGCGTCGGCGCGCTCGAGTAGCACGCGGCGTCCACAGGTCCGGCACCGGAAGCCGATATCGGCGCCGAGCCGCACAATGTCCCACTCCCGCCCCCCGCACGGATGCGGCTTGCGCATCTCGATGCGATCGCCCAGGCGAAACTCAGTGGGTGGGCGCACGGACCGTCTCCGCGGCGAGTGATTGCGCGGCACGCCCGGCGGCTTCCGCGAAGTGTTTGTCGGGCGAGGCGAAGATGACCTCGCGCGATACCGAGATCAGAGCGTTTTCACCCCGCGCATTGGCGCCCGCCGCGACGGCATCACCTGCCCGGGCACCCTGCGCCCCGACGCCCGGAACCAGGAACACCATGCCGTCCGAGAGCGCACGGACCGAGCGCAGGGCGTCGGGATACGTCGCGCCGATCACCAGTCCCACCTCGCCGGGGGCGCTGTCGAGGCCGGCATGGGTGATCGCGGTCCGCGCCACCCTCATATAGAGAGGAACTCCATCAACGGGAAGATCCTGGAAGTCAGCCGACCCCGGGTTGGACGTCTTGCACAGCACGAGGGCGGCCTTGCCGGGTATGCCGAGAAAGGGAGCGACGCTGTCCCACCCCAAATACGGACTGACGGTCACCGCGTCGAAGCCGAGCACCTCGAGAATGGCGCGGGCATAGGCGCGGTCCGTATTGCCGATATCGCCGCGCTTGGCGTCGGCGATGACCGGAACGTCATCCGGGATGGCACGCCGTACCGCGTCGAGCGCGGCCCATCCAGCCGTCCCCAGCACCTCGAAGAAGGCGAAGTTAATCTTGAAGGCAGCGGCATAGTCGTGGGTGGCTGCGATGATCGCGCGGCAGAACTCCTCGACACCGGATGCATCGCGTGATATTCCATCCGGCAGCCGCTCCAGATCAGGATCCAGGCCGACGCAAAGCCAGGACCGGATGTCGGCGGCGCGACGCCGCAGTCGCACGGCGAAGGGGGGTTGGTGCGAGGGCAACGAATAGGTTACCATAAGAACGCGTGGCTACCTCCCCCAACTGCTGTCTAATCGCCGGCATTCCGTGCCGGTGAGATAGTTGACCAACTATCGCCTTTGTGGTATAGTGAAAGTTCTGGTCCCCACTAAGCACTTGCTATGCAGCAAGTGCCATTGCCCGTTTTATACCCCCTTATATTCCCCTGACAAGGAGTCTGAATGGCTGTAGAAGTCTCCGGAGACCGGCGCGTCTCATTCGCCGGATTCAACGAAGTGCTGCCGCTTCCCAACCTCATCCAGGTCCAACTGGATTCATTCCGCTGGTTCCAGGCGGAGGGGATTCGGGAACTTTTCCAGGAAATATCGCCCATCACGGACTTCGCCGGCAAGATGTCCCTTGAGTTTATCGTTCCCGAAGATCCGTTCGGGAAGCCAAAGTATAGCGAAGCCGACGCGCGACTGCGCGAGGTGACCTATTCTGCCCCGCTCACGGTCAAGGCCCGCCTCGTCAAGAAGGTGACGGCGGAAGGCGAGCCCCTCGGCGAGATTACCGAGCAGGAAGTGTTCATGGGGGACTTCCCGCTCATGACCGATCAAGGGACGTTCATCATCAACGGGGCCGAGCGCGTGGTGGTGAGCCAGTTGGTCCGTTCTCCCGGTGTCTACTTCACTGCGGACGAAGACCCGACAACCGGCCGTTCCCTGTGGGGGGCGAAGCTCATCCCGAACCGAGGCGCCTGGCTCGAGTTCGAAACGAGCAATAAGGACGTCATGACGGTCAAGATCGATCGCAAGCGCAAGATCCCCGTGACCACGCTGCTGCGGGCGGTCGGCTACGGATCCGACGAAGAGCTGCGGGAGCTGCTCGGTGACGGGGATACCGACGATGACCACAAGTACCTCGACGCCACGCTCGAGCGTGACGGGACGAAGTCCCACGAAGAGGGCTTGATCGAGATGTACAAGAAGCTGCGCCCGGGTGATCCGCCGACGTTGGAGAACGCGCGCAGCCTCATCAACTCGCTGTTCTTCAACGACCGTCGTTACAGCTTGAACCGCGTCGGACGCTACAAGCTCAACAAGCGTCTCGGCTTCGCCAGCGAGGTAGGTCCGCAGATCCTGACCAAAGAGGATCTGCTCGCCATCGTCCGCGAAATGATCCGCGCCAACAACGGCTTCGGCAAGCGCGACGACATCGATCACCTCGGTAACCGGCGCGTCCGGGCGGTGGGTGAGCTCTTGCAGAATCAGTTCCGCATCGGCTTGCTGCGCATGGAGCGCGTCGTCAAGGAGCGCATGACGATCCAGGACGTCGAGACGGCAAAGCCGAACGCGCTGATCAATATCCGGCCCGTCGTCGCCGCCATGAAAGAGTTCTTCGGCGGTAGTCAGCTTTCGCAGTTCATGGACCAAACAAACCCGCTCGCCGAATTGACGCACAAGCGTCGCCTCTCGGCGCTCGGTCCGGGCGGTCTTTCTCGCGAGCGCGCCGGGTTTGACGTTCGCGACGTGCACCACTCGCATTACGGCCGGATCTGCCCGATCGAGACGCCGGAGGGCCCGAACATCGGTCTGATCGGCTCCCTGGCGACGTACGCGCGTACCAACGCGTACGGGTTCATTGAGACTCCGTACCGGCGCGTGTACGCCGGCTTGTCCGTCGGCGATCCGCGTCTGGTGGGACGCACCGTCCGCCAGAACGTGGTGTCAGACGCGGGCGAGGTTGTCGTGGAAGGTGGAACGGTCATCGATGACGCTGTGCTGGAGCGCATCAGGGCTGCCGGCGTCGATGAGGTCGCGGTGCGTCCTTTCGCCTCGGGTGACATTCAGTACCTGACAGCGGACGAGGAGGAAAACTTCGCCATCGCTCAGGCCAACGCCCGGCTGAACGACAAGGACGAATTCGTCGAGGAGCGCGTCTCGGTTCGCTATGGCGAGGGCTTCGAGATGGAACTGCCTTCGCGCATCAGCTACATGGACGTGTCGCCGCGTCAGCTCGTCAGCGTCGCCACGGCGTTGATTCCGTTCCTGGAGCACGACGACGCCAACCGGGCACTTATGGGCTCGAACATGCAGCGTCAAGCTGTGCCGCTCCTCACGCCGGAAGCCCCATACGTCGGTACCGGCACCGAGCGACGGGCTGCCTACGACTCCGGCCAGCTCATTCTGTCGGAGTCTGACGGCATGGTCGTGAGCGTCACCGGGCGCGAAATCGTCGTGCTGGACGACACGGACCACGGGAGTGAGTATCGCTACCCACTACGCAAGTTTGTGCGCTCCAATCAAGGCACCACGATCAATCAGCGAGCCATCGTGAGCAAGGGGCAGCGTGTCGCCCGCGGCGACGTGCTCGCCGACAGTTCCTCAACCGATCACGGCGAGCTGGCCCTCGGCCAGAACGTGCTCGTTGCGTTCATGCTGTGGGAAGGCGGGAACTACGAGGACGCCATTCTCATCAGCGAGGATCTGGTTCGCACGGACACGTTCACCTCGATCCACATGGAGAAGCACGAGGTAGACGCGCGCGACACGAAGCTCGGTCCCGAAGAGATCACCCGCGACATCCCGAACGTGGGAGAGGAGGGGCTGAAGAATCTCGACGAGCGCGGCATCGTGTACCTGGGGGCCGAAGTTGAGCCGGGAGACATCCTGGTGGGCAAGATCACGCCCAAGGGTGAGACCGAGCTCACCGCGGAAGAGCGCCTGCTGCGCGCCATCTTCGGTGAGAAGGCACGAGAGGTCAAGGACACCTCGCTGCGCGTGCCACAGGGCGAGCGCGGGAAGGTCGTCGACGTCAAGGTCTTCAGCCGTGAGGCGGGTGACGAGCTCCCACCGGGCGTCAACCAGTTGGTCCGCGTCAGCATCGCGCAAAAGCGCAAGATCTCGGAAGGCGACAAGATGGCGGGACGCCACGGTAACAAGGGCGTCATCTCCCGCATCGTGCCGAAGGAGGACATGCCGTTCCTGCCCGATGGGACTCCGGTCGGCATGATCCTGAACCCCCTCGGCGTTCCTTCCCGGATGAACATCGGTCAGGTGCTCGAGACTCATCTGGGGTGGGCGGCCGCCGAGCTCGGCTACAAGGCGGCCACGCCGGTCTTCAACGGAGCCTCGGAGCACGCGATCGTCGGTCAGCTGCAGAAGGCTGAGCTGCCCGAGAGCGGCAAGATCGGGCTGTTCGATGGGCGGACCGGCGAGCAATTCGACCAGAACGTGACGGTGGGTCAGATTTACATGCTGAAACTGGCCCATCTGGTGGAGGATAAGATTCACGCGCGTTCCACCGGCCCGTACTCGCTGGTAACTCAGCAACCGCTGGGTGGCAAGGCGCAGTTCGGTGGACAGCGCTTCGGCGAGATGGAGGTCTGGGCCCTCGAGGCCTACGGCGCCGCTCACATCCTGCAAGAGCTGCTGACCGTCAAGTCGGACGACGTGATCGGCCGCGTCAAGACATACGAGGCCATCGTCAAGGGGGAGAGCATCCTGGAACCCGGCGTGCCCGAATCCTTCAAGGTGCTCGTGAAGGAGCTGCAGAGCCTGGCCCTCTCGGTTGAGGTTCTGAACGAAGAGGACGAAGAGGTCCACATCGCCGATGAGGCGGGCCAGGATCAGATGCCGTCCCTGGATGTCAACATCACCGGATTCGAGAAGGGCGACTAGTAGCTGTGAGCAGCCCTGAGCAACGGGCTGTGAGCTGTGAGGGAACCACGATGGACACCCGCAGCTCACGGCTCGAAGCTCACAGCTCATAGCTCTATCGGAGGAAACATTGCTTGAAGTAAACGACTTTAACGCTATTCGAATCAGCCTGGCATCGCCCGAGCAGATTCGGGGCTGGTCCTACGGCGAAGTGACCAAGCCCGAGACAATCAATTACCGCACTCTCAAGCCGGAGAAGGACGGACTGTTCTGCGAGCGGATCTTTGGACCGACCAAGGACTGGGAGTGCTACTGCGGCAAGTACAAGCGGGTGCGCTACAAGGGCATCATCTGTGACAAGTGCGGTGTCGAGGTGGCGCGCGCCAAGGTTCGCCGCGAGCGCATGGGCCACATCGAGCTGGCCTCGCCCGTGAGCCACATCTGGTATTTCAAGGGCACGCCCAGCCGGCTTGGCCTGCTGCTCGACATCTCGCCCCGAAACCTCGAACGCATCCTGTATTTCGCGCTGTATATCGTGACGCACGTCAACGAGCATGAGCGACAGCGGGCGCTAGACCGCATCCGCGAGGAAGAAGACGCGCGGATCCGGGAGATTGAGAGCGGAGTGACGGGCCGCGCTGAGCAACTGGCAGCCGATCTCCAGGCACTGGACGCCGAGCGCGCGGGTGAGACGCAAACCCTCGAAACTCGCCGCGTCGAGTCCATCAATGAAGTGATGGCCAGCGGCGTGGAACTGGCCGAGGCGCAGGCCCGCGTCGAGGAGATCGAGGCCGGCTTCGAGCGCGATCGCCAGGCGCTCGACGCGCGCTTCACCGAGCAGCGCGACGCGCTGGAGCGCGCCGCGGACGCCGAGATGGTGCAGGCTCGCCAGGGTCTCGACGACAGGATCGACGACGTCCGCTCCGACACGGCCAAGCGCATTGAGGAGATCGAATCGCTCCAGCCGCTCATGCTGCTCACCGAGGCGCAATATCGGGAGCTGAAGGATCGTCACGGCTACCTCTTCGAGGCAGGTATGGGTGCGGAGGCAATCCGCGACATCATCCTGCAGATCGACCTGGACCAGCTTGCCGTCGATCTCCGCAACGAGATCCGCAATTCGAGCCAGTCCAGCCAGCGTCGCAAGAAGGCGACGAAGCGGCTGCGCGTTGTCGAGGCCTTCCGCAAGTCCGGTCAGCAGCCGGACTGGATGATTCTCACCGTGCTGCCCGTCATTCCGCCCGACCTGCGACCCATGGTCCAGCTCGACGGCGGACGGTTCGCCACGAGCGATCTCAACGATCTGTACCGCCGCGTGATCAACCGGAACAACCGGTTGAAGAGGCTCATGGAGCTCGGCGCGCCGGAGATCATCATCCGAAATGAGAAGCGCATGCTTCAGGAGGCGACCGACGCCCTGATCGATAACGGGCGGCGCGGTCGTGCCGTGAACGGCTCGGGCAATCACAAGCTGAAGAGTTTGTCCGACATGCTGAAAGGCAAGCAGGGCCGCTTCCGGCAAAACTTGCTCGGCAAGCGTGTCGACTACTCCGGCCGCTCCGTCATCGTGGTCGGTCCGGAACTCAAGCTCAACCAGTGCGGTCTCCCCAAGAAGATGGCGCTCGAGCTGTTCAAGCCGTTCGTCATGCGCAAGCTGGTGGAGCGCGGCTTCGCCCACAACATCAAAAGCGCCAAGCGCATCGTGGAACGGGTGCGGCCCGAGGTCTGGGACGTCCTCGAAGAGGTCATCAAGGACCATCCGGTCTTGCTGAACCGTGCCCCGACGCTGCACCGCCTCGGTATCCAGGCCTTTGATGCGGTCCTGGTTGAAGGCAGTGCCATCCAGATCCACCCGCTGGTCTGCACGGCGTTCAATGCCGACTTCGACGGTGACCAGATGGCCGTCCACGTGCCACTGTCCAAGATGGCGCAGGACGAGGCACGCAGCCGCATGATGAGCACGAAGAACCTGCTCTCTCCGGCCAACGGCGAGCCGATCGTCAACCCGACCAAAGATATGGTGTTGGGCTGCTTCTACCTCACGTCCCTCAACGAGAGGGAGAAGGGCGCTGGGACGGTCTTCGCCAGCTTCGACGAGGCGTTGCATGCCTTTGAGCTGGGCCTCATTCACCTGCAGGCCCCGATCTGGGTCAACATCCCGTCGCACCAGCTGGAGAGCGCGGACGGATCGGTACCCACTACAGCCGGGCTCGTGTCCACCGCCGATATCGAGGCGCTGCCGAACAGCTCGAAGGCGAAGGGCCTGAAGACGAGCGTGGGCCGCATCGTGTTCAACGAGGCGCTGCCCGAGGACATCCCCTATCAGAACCGTGTCCAGGACAAGGGCACGCTGCGCGACGTGGTCGCCGCGGTTTACGCCGCGCACGGCCAGGAGCGCACGGCCGAGGTGGCGGACGAGATCAAGCGTCTCGGCTTCCACTACGCGACACAGTCGGGCATCACGATCAGCCTGGTTGACATCAACATCCCCGAGGAGAAGCCGGAGATCCTGCGCCGGGCGGAGGACGAAGTGCTCCGCATTCAGGAGCAGTACGAGGAAGGTCTCATCACGGAAGATGAGCGCTACCGTAAGGCGGTGGACGCCTGGACCCAGGCGAGCCAGGAGGTCGAGGATGCGGTGACCGCGTCCCTGAACCCGCACGGCCCGATCTACATGATGTCGGTCTCCGGCGCCGCCAAAGGTGGCTTCACCCAGGTTCGCCAGATCGCGGGCATGCGTGGCCTGATGGCCGATCCTTCCGGCAAGATCATCGAGCTGCCGATCCTTTCCAACTTCCGTGAAGGTCTCTCGGTGCTCGAG
>JAJPIP010000030.1 GCA_021324655.1 Pseudomonadota bacterium | reverse complement strand
GCAGGGAGGGACACTGCTCCGCTACGCTCCGGGGTCCCGCCCTCCATCTGACGGCAGGTCTGTCTCCACACCGGAATGCCAGCCTGCCTCCATGCCTGAATGCGGGTCCGCCTCTGGTATGCCCGCCATGGCAGCAGAGGACGAGCCGGTTGACTCTGTCGCGTCGTTGCGACCTTGCATCCGGTGGAGGAGCAACCGGGCGCGGCGGCGGAAGATGATGAGGAGCAGGGCGACCACCACAATGACGATCACCGCGCCGATCCCGATGTCGCGGCTGGCGCCGGAGAGGACGGCGGCGCCCAGTTTGTAGGCCAGCAGGCCGTACAACACAGCCCAGACGATGCCGCCCAGCGAGTTGAAGAGCAGGAAGCGGCCGAGCGGCATGCGGTTGATGCCGGCCAGCAGGCCGGCGATCTCGCGCAGAAAGGTGATGAAGCGAGCCAGGAAGATGGCTTTGTCGCCGTAGCGGGCGACGAAGGCTTCGGCCCGCGCCAGCTTGGCCTCGTCGAGGAAGATGTAGCGGCCCCAACGCTGCAGAATCCGGCGTCCGGCGCTCCGCCCGATGACGTACGCGGCAATGCTGCCGGCCAGCGTGCCGATGATCGCCGCGCCGATGACCCAGCCAATCTGGAGCCGGCCGGAGGCAGCGTAGGAGGCGGCGAGCAGGAGAGTCAGCTCGCCCGGCAATGGCAGACCCAGCGACTCGCCCGCGATCAGCAGGAAGACGGCAGCGTAGCCGTAGGTCGCGATGAGGTGCTGCGCCACCTAGGAGCCGGGGTCGTCCGGACCGAGGGAGCCGGGCGGCGGGATCGGATCGCTGGCGGGAAAAGACTCGTCGCTCATGAAGTCAAGCCGGTCGCTCTCAAACTCGACGAGGGACGGGATGGACTCGACGGCGAGGACGGCCGACACGCCGGCATCGTCGGCATGCTCATCGAGGTGTTTGCGGAGCACCGCCAGCGGGACGGTTCCAACGAAGTTTCCCTGTGCGTCCACGACAAAGGCGTGCGTCCCAAAGTCGGGCAACTTTTCCGCGGCATCGTGCAGGGGCTCGTCGGCGCGCAGGACGGTCTGTGGCTGCTCCATGACCTGCTTGACGGGCACGTCGCCGGTTGCCAGACCGGATCTGGCTGCCTGTGCTTGCATGGCGGCGGCGCTGATCTGACCCACCAAACGCCCGTCCTCGGTGACGGGGATCGGATCCACGCCCAGGGCAGCCGAGCGCACGGAGGCATCACGCAACGGGTCGTCCGGATGCAGCCCAACGGGGAGCGGTGTCATCACCTCTCGTATCGTGACGCCGGACGTCTCATCCGCCATGAGTCGTTCCTCCTGCCGTCACGGGTGCACGTGCCGTGCCGGGTGCGTGCGGCGCCGCGATCATCTGCTGCCATCGCATGTTGCCGATCTGGTCCGTCTGGGCAATCGCTTCCTGGGCGCCTGTCGCGTAGCCAATCACCATCTCCGCCATGTGATCCACCACCCAGTTGAAGTAGGTCTCGCGGAGAGAGGAGACGTCAAAGTCGGGCGCGGGATTGAGGAAGTCGATGGCGTAGGGGATGCCGTCACGAATCGCCCACTCGACGGTGTTCATGTCGTAACCGAGCGCGTGGTTCAGGGTGAGGCAGTCGCGCACGATGCGCTCGTGCAGATTGGCCGAGAGGCCGGTGTCGCCCTGCACGTAGCGGTCAAAGTGTCCGAGCGACGGCTCGTATTTCGACACGAGGACATCCTGCCGTCCCAGGACAAAGCAGCGGGCGTAATTCTCGTACTTGATGAACTCTTCCAGGATCATGAGGAGATGGCCACTGGCCTCGTAGGCGTCCTGCAGCGCCTGCATATCGCGTGCGATCGTGACGTTCTTCCAGCCGCCACCGATCGCCGGCTTAAGGACGGCGGGAAAGCCGCCGACGTGCTCGACCGCGGTCTCCCAATCAATGGGAGCCAGGTTGCGCAACGATTCGTCGATGATATCCGCTTCGTAGGTGCGGTTGGGGAGGACGACGGTCTTCGGCACGGCAATACCGAGTTTCTGAGCGAGGACGTTCTCGAAGAACTTGTCGTCGGCGCTCCACCAAAAGGGGTTGTTGATGACGATGACACCGTCGGCGACTGCCTTCTTCACGTAGGCGCGGAGGTATGGTACCTCGTGCGACATGCGGTCGACGATGACGGCATAGGGGATAACGTCGTCCAGCGTCGTGCCGCCGATGCGCACCATTTCGGCGCGCACACCCTTCCCGGCGTCGTTCACTCGGTCGATAAAGGCCTGCGGAAAAGTGTTCTCGCGCCCGACCAACAGCCCGACGGTCCGCTCCCCGCTCATACTTGCGATGCTCCTTCCACGACCCCGTTGAGGGTCGCCTCGGTCAGGTAGTCCGTGACCGCTTTGAGATTTCCTGTCCGCTCGAAGACGCGCAGTTGATGATCGGCCCCGGTGCCGTTCTCGACGATGTCGAGGATCGGCTGCAGTGCCTCCCGGCTACCCAGGTCGTCGACGACGTCGTCCACGAAGGCCAGTAGTTCTCCGGCCAGCGCCCGCATCGGGACTTCCTCGACCGTGCCGAAGTCCACAAGCGAGCCGTCCATGCCGTAGCGCATGGCCCGCCAGCGATTCTCGTTGATGAGGGCGCGCGAGTAGAGCCGGAAGCCGAGATTCTGGGAGCGCAGGCGGGCCAGCTTGGCCACGATGGCCTGGAAGAGGGCGGCCAGGGCAACGGTGTGACCGGCCAGCGTCGGCATATCGCACACCCGGAACTCGAGGGTGTGGAAGTGCGGATGGGGACGGATATCCCACCAGATCTTCTTGGGCTCGTCCATGGAGTTGGTTTTGATGAGGATGTTGACGAAGCGCTGGTACTCGTCCCAGGAGGTGAAGGTATCGGGGATGCCGGAGCGTGGCATGCGTCCCCAGATCACGGTACGGTACGACTTCAGGCCGGTGTCCCGCCCTTCCCAGAAGGGGGAGTTGGCGGAGAGGGCCAGCATGTGCGGCAGGAAGTAACGCGCCTCGTTCATGATCTCGATGGCGTTATCCCGATCCGAGATGCCGACGTGGACGTGCAGGCCGTACACGGCGATAGAGCGCGCGATCTCCTGGAGGTTTTGCTCCAGGTCGATGTAGCGGTCGTGCTCGGTGATGTCGAGATCCATCCAGTGCGCGAAGGGATGAGTACCGGAGGCGGCGATCTTCAGGCCCTGCTCTGCCGCCAGATCGGCGATGGTCCGGCGGAGGCAGGAAACCTCCTGACGCGCTTCCTGAATGTCCTCGCAGATTGACGTGCCGACCTCGACCATGGCCTGAAACATCTCCTGCTTGAGCTGATCGCCCAGCACAGGACGCCCACTCTCGAGGATCTCCGACACGGAAGAGCGCAGATTTCCCGTCTCCGGGTCGATGATTTGAAACTCTTCCTCAATCCCGATCGTGAACTCTTTCATCGGCTGCCCTCCGTCACGAACGTTGCCGTTGATCCACCGGTCCCCGCACTGACGTTGAGGAGCGCACCGGCCGAGACACGGGTCAGGACGCCGCCGACGCGGCAGCGGAAGAGGAGTGGGTCGGTGTCGACGATCAAGGGCTCCATCGTCACCGCCCCGTCTCGCCAGACCGGGAACGACTCTTCCGGCACGGACACGCGCTCCTGCAGCACATATCCCTGCCCCTCCGCCCTCAGCAGAGCCGTGTCCCACTCTTCGGGGGTCACTTCCCATCCCAGGATCACGCCCTTTCCGCCGTAGTCGTCCACCGGCTTCAGCACCAGCCGCGGCTGCTCCTCGCGCAC
Source organism: Pseudomonadota bacterium (assembly GCA_021324655.1). Lineage (GTDB taxonomy): Bacteria > Chloroflexota > UBA5177 > UBA5177 > UBA5177 > JAJPIP01. The sequence goes on along the minus strand of JAJPIP010000030.1, from coordinate 28,864 downwards.
GACCTCCTCCAGGCGTGCCGGCGCGCCGTCATAGGTCGTCTCGCCGCGCCGCCAGAGGCGTGTCCAGGGAATGTGCCGTTCGACGAGATCTCGTTCGGCGGCATCCAGATGCGCATCAAGGGTGCCGTCGCTGAGCAGCGCGAAAACGGACTTCTTGTGCAGCAGCTTGGAGCGCGGCGAGTTCACCATACAGACCGCCCCGTCCCGGTAGGCGTCGAGCAACCCCTGCGCCTCGTCTGCTTTGGCGAGCAGCTCGTGGAGGAGGACGCGGCGATAGACCAGGGTGATGCGCCGGTCACCGGCGTAGAGCGCTCCGCCCCGGTAGTCCAGATCGCGCGGATCGACGATGACGGCGGGGATGCCGGCGGTGCGGAAGTAATCAGCGCAGAGCTCAAAGTCGCGCCGGGTCACGACGTGTGCCCAGTCCACGATTGCCAGTGACGGGGTTCCCTCTCGACCCGAGGCACGGTACGCCCAGAGCAGCGTGGCGAGCATGGCCTCGCGGGCGGAGAAATCGCGCAGCGAGGAGGGATCGCCGGCGGCGCCCGTGGCGGGGAGGCGCCGGAAGGCGGCGGCGAGCACATCGCAGAAACCGATGGAGGCCGGGCTCTCCGCGTTGTATTCGATGAACCGGGGATGCCCGTCCACCATGAATGAATCGAGGCGGGAGGTGAGCGTGATGCCGGGATAGCCGGGGTCGATCTCCCAGATCCGGCGCTCCGTCTCCGAGGTGCCGATGAGATCGAGCAAGTGATCCGAGCCCAGGATGACAGAGCCGATCCGTTCCAGAAGGGAGGCGAGCGTCTCGCTGCACTCCTGCAGGGTGCGAAACTCCGCGTCCGTCAAAACGCGCGGTCGCAGCACATTGCAGAGCAACCGGCCGGCGACCTGGATATCGAGGTCGCGCTGCACCATGGTGAGGTTCTTGTGGGTCGTGGCTGCCGTGACCGGGTCGCGGAGCATGGCATGGTAGGTGGTGACCCAGGGTACTTCCCGCTGCGCCACGATCGCCGGTTCCCGCTTCCGTACCCGCGCCATCGTTGTCCGTCCCGCCCCATTCTATCGGCCCCGCCGATTTCGGCGTCCCGAACCGGTCCGCGCTACCCTACAGGGATGGCTACACATCAGATCGACCTCTCGCGGGACACGGTGCACGGACCGTTCGACCGTCACCGGGCGCCGGTGCTGACTGTTGCCTCGGGCGATACGGTGATCTACGAGACACTCAGCGCCGGATGGGAGCGGGGCAGGGGCACGCGCGGCTTCGAGCGAGATGAGGGCGACCAGGGCCATGCCCTCAGCGGGCCGGTTGCCGTGGCGGGCGCCGAACCGGGTGATGTGCTTCAGGTCGACATCGTCGCTCTCCACCCGGCCGATCATGGCTGGACCTGGGCCGGGCCCTGGCGCGTGCCCGGTCTCGACGTGCACGACGAAGTGCGCATCGACTGGGAGATCGATCCCGACGGACGGATCGCGCGGGCGGAGAAGTATGGGCTGCTGGTGCCCATCCGTCCGTTCATGGGAGTCATGGGCAATGCCCCCGCCGAGCCAGGGCCGCACGACACGGGGCCGCCGCGTTCGGTCGGAGGCAATCTGGATTGCCGCGAGCTGGTGCCGGGTAGCTGCCTCTTCCTGCCGGTTGCCGTGGAGGGAGCGCTGTTCTCGGTGGGCGATGGGCACGCCGCGCAGGCGGACGGTGAGGTCTCGGGGACGGCCGTCGAGTGCGCGATGGAGCGCGTTGAGCTCCGCCTCACCGTGCGAAAGGATCTGCGCTTTACCATGCCGGAGGCCATCACGCCGGCCGGCTACATCACCATCGGGCTGGGCGCCACCCTCGACGAGGCGATGCAGCAGGCGCTGGGCGGCATGCTGGACCATCTGCAGCAGAGCACCGGACTGGATCGCCACGTGATGCTGGCGTTGGCGTCGCTGGTGGTGGATCTGCGGGTGACCCAGATCGTGAATGGGACGGTCGGCGTGCATGCGCTACTGCCGCCGGATGCTTTCCAGCAAGTGAGATTGTAGAGCTGCCGCCCGGTCCCTGACGACAAGATCGCGCTATTGGTATCGGCTACAGCCGGTACAACTCCCCGAATTTCGTTCGCAGGTACTGCAGGTACGGCTCGATGGTGAGCGGGGATCCGGTGGCGCGCTCGATCAGGGTGTTCGGCTCATCCATGCGTCCGTAGCGGTAGACGTGCTCGGAGAGCCAATGGCGGAGTGTCGCGAACTCACCCTGGCGGATCTCGTCCGGGATGGACGGGTGGGCGCGCAGCGCACCCGCATAGAACTGAGCCGAGAGAATATTCCCCAGGGCGTAGGTGGAGAAGTAGCCGAGCATGCCGCCGGACCAGTGGACGTCCTGCAGGATGCCGAGGCGGTCATTGGGGGGACGGATGCCGAGGTACTGGTCCATCAGGTCATCCCACACCCGGTTGGCGTCTACGGCCGGGATGCTGCCGTCCAGCATGCCCAATTCCATTTCGAAGCGCAGCATGATGTGGAGGTTATAGGTGACTTCGTCGGCCTCGGTGCGAATGAAGGAGGGCTGCACGATATTGACGGCACGGTAGAAGGTCTCCATCGGTACCTGCCCCAGTCGCTCAGGGAAGGTTTCCTGCAACGTGGGATAGAAGTACTCCCAGAAGGGCCGGCTACGGCCGACGATATTCTCCCAGAGACGGGATTGGCTTTCGTGGACACCTAGCGAGGCGCCCTGTGCCAGTGGAGTGCCTTCCAGATCCTCGCCGACGCCCTGTTCGTACATCGCGTGTCCCGACTCGTGCAGCGTGCTGAACAGAGAGCTGCCCAGGAAATCCTTGTCGAAGCGCGTGGTGATCCGGACGTCGTCGCGCGAGAACGACGTCTCGAAGGGGTGGACCGTGCGATCCTGGCGCCCGCGCGTGAAGTCGTACCCGTACCGGGTCGCGATGAGACGCCCGACGTGCTCCTGCTTGCCCTCGTCGAACTCCTGGTGCAGTATGCCGGCATCCATCTTCACTGGGCTGCTTGCGACGGCCTGGACCAGCTCGATCAGGTGCGGACGGAGGGTGGTAAAGATGTCCCGCACCTGGGCCGTCTTCATGCCGGGCTCGAACTGATCGAGGAGCGCGTCGTAGGGTTGATCCTCGTACCCGAGCGCCTCGGCCAGCTCGCGTGAGAGCTCCACGGAGCGTTGCAGGGAGGGGACGAACATCGGAAAGTCGGCGGTCTCTCGCGCCTGCACCCACACAGCGTGCGCCTCCACGGCATGCCGGCTGAGCTCGGCAACCAGGGATGCAGGGACACGGGTCGCCTTGTCATAGTCGCGCCGTGCAACACGGGTCAGAGCAGCGTCGACCGACTCCGGCGGCAGGGAGCGGACTTCCTGCTCGGCAAGGTCGATGAGGTGGGCCGTCTCCTGGTCCGTGAAGATTTCGTGCGACAGACGAGTAAGGGTGGCCAGTTGTTCCCCTCGTGCCCTGGCGCCGCCCGGCGGCATGTACGTTTGCTGGTCCCACCCCAGGACCGCGGCTGCGTGATCCAGATTCACGACCGTAGCCAGCCTCTCGCGCAGCCGCTGTACATCATTTGCCATCCCTGTGCCCTCCGTTCTCTGACACTATAGATGGCGCTGATGGCGTCCCCGCGTGCCGGGACGATAGTCCTGCCTGGCGCACGAAGCCTTGTCGTGTCGTGACATGTCCGCTACGCTTGAAACTGCATATCCGGCTCTCTGAGGTTCTCATGCGCGTCCTTGCTCTCTTGCTTCTTGCGCTGTCGTTTCCCCTGGCTGCCGTGCGTGCCGGCACGGCTCCGGCGACGCCCACCATCACCGTCACCCCGGAGGTCGGTGGCCCTGCTTCCACTCATCAGGTGGTTGTGTCGCATGTGGCGGCCGGACAGGTCGTCATCTTCGTGCTTTTTGCGCCGGATGGCCAGCAGACCGTCTACGGGACGGCGGCGGACGGGAACGGGGACGCGTCTCTGACTCTCACGCCCGTCCCAACCTGGGAAGACGGTGTCTACCGGATCGCCGCTTCCCTGCCGCTGGGAGCCGGCCTCAGTGCCGTGTTCGTGGCTGACGATGGACTGCCGCACCTGTACACCGGGCCCGCCTCCCCAGGCTCCTGGTCGACCTTTGCCCTGGTCGGGACAGGCCTCCCGCCCAACACGGCGACCACCGTCCATCTTGTTCCGACCGGCGGTATCCTTGCGCCGCGTGATTTTCCGGTCACGACCGATGCGGCCGGCATCTTTGAGCTGTATGTCTGGCCGCAGCAACTTGGCATGTCATTCTTTGAAGCGGGCGCCTACACGCTCTCGATTCCCGCGTACGGTGTCAGCACGACCCTGGTGGCTCGCGAGCATCCGGGGAGTGCCGCGATCACCGTTCCGGCGGCCGTGCCGGCGGGCGCGAGCGTCCCTGTCGCCTTCAGCCAGTACGCCCCGGGGCGGTATGTCTGGGGAGTCTATGCCGGCCCGAATGGACAGCCGGTCGGTGAGTTCTTGGTCGGGCCGACCGACGAGGGAGGGCGCGTCAAGGCCGCGCTGAGCTTTCCCTACCTGGGTAACGGCACGTACTACATCGCCACGCCGTACGATCTGGGCGAGACGACATTCACCGTCATCCCCCCGACGCCCACGGCGACACCGACTGCCACCGTCACGCCGACTCCGCGTCCGGTACGGACAACCTGCGGCAAGAAGCATCACGGCAAGCCGGCGCGCCGCAAGCACCAACGCCGCTGTCGCTAATCAGCGCGCCGGCACGCTCTCAATGACATGCAGCTCCGGCACAGGGCCGTCTTCCCTGGGGTGCCGTGTTGCGTTGCCGCCGTCCAGCACGCGAATGCGCAAGAGACGATCGAGATCATCCTCGAACCCGGAGGTGATCATGACATACCCCATCTGGCGGAAAGCGTGCATGCGGGCTTGATAGGACGAAGAGGCCGGATCGGCCTCGAGTAGGTCGCGCTGCAAGCGCATATATTGGCGAAGAAGCTCGCGGCGCATCTGCTGACGTTTCGTGGTTGTGGACTTGTGAGCGGTGGCCATGGTTCTCTCCCACCCGGTCGATTGCCGTCACGTGTTCTCGCAGTAGAGCAAGTTCCATGCCGGTGAACGAGGTGGGTTTGGTTCCGGGTACAATGCGGCATGCCGCGCGTTCCACCGCTCGATGCGCATTCCGCGCCGCCCGCGGCCCGCTCTGCTCTGGAAGGGATCGGCGTATCTCTTCCGGCGCGCGTTCAGGCCTACTGGCCTCCGGCACTGCAGGGGGCGCAGGCTATGGCGCGGGCGCTGACGACCGATCGTCTCTTACCCGAGGCGCTCATTCGTGTGGCCCTGCTCCACACCGCCCAGATCGTCGGCTGCCCTTTCTGAGTGGCGGCGCACACTGCCGGTGGCAGGCGAGCAGGGCTGAGCGAGCAGAAGATCGAGGCGGTCGGTACCTGGTGGGAGAGTGGCCTGTTCGACGCCAGAGAGCGGCTGACTTTGCAGCTCGTCGAGGGAATGACGGCGACCCCTCCCAACGTCCCGGATCGGTTGTTTGAGGATCTGAGCGCGCAATTCTCGGTGCCGGAGCTGGTCGAGCTGACGGCGGAAATTGCCTTCGAGAACTTCCGGTCGCGATTCAACCGCACCTTTGCCATCGAGGCGCCCCACCAGTGACCACAGAGTTGGGCGTCGAGGCGATCCGTGCCTGGCTCGCCGGGCACGACATCACGGTCCAGGAGCTCCCGGCGGATACCAGCACCGCGATATCGGCGGCGGCAGCCCTCGGGACGAGTGTCCCGACGATCGTCAAGTCTCTCCTCTTCATGGCGGACGGCGTCCCCCTTCTCGTCCTGGCATCGGGTGACCGGCGGGTGAACACGCGAGCACTGGCGCGAGAGATCGGCGCGCGCAAGGTCCGGATGGCGACCCGTGACGAGTGTATCGCCCATGCCGGGTACGCGCCGGGCGGGGTGCCGCCGGTGGGGCACCGGGAGGTATTACGGGCCCTGCTGGACCGGAGGCTTCTCGATTTTCCGGTGGTCTATGCCGCGGCGGGCTCCCCGCATGCCGTCTTCGCCATCACCCCCCATCAGCTCCATACGCTCACGGGCGCGGAGCTGACCGACGCGGCGGAATAAGTCACTGCGCGGTACTATGCGCCGGGATAGCACGCCGTCGCCGGAGCATGTATCCCTCGATCTCGCTGGGGAATGGCTACAGCACGTGGAGGTCGACGATCTGCACCTCACACAACTCTCGTCCGGACTCGGTCAGTTCAAGCTGCAAGGTGAGGTCGGAGTGCCCTTCCTCCTCGGTCCACAGGTCGACGTCGATGCTCCACGCGGCGGGATCCGCGTCCTGGATGGGAAAGATGGCGATAAGGGACGGGAGAACCTCCCCCGGAGGCATGCGGAGCGTCCGGCCGTACTCCCGCACGGCCTCTGCCAGCTGCCCCGGGGTGAGGCTCTGGCCGGTGCTGATCCGCTCGAGGCTCAGGTAGTCACCGGCGACGAGGAGCTCGATCACCCGATGGACAGTGGTGGCGATTGAACAGCTTGCCATCCTCTCCTTACCCTCTGAGCCGCGCTGAGGGAGGCTCAGGATTTCGCTGACAGCTTGACGTGCGTCGTGAAGGTGTGCCCGGCACGCCACACGGTGAGAGTGACGATCTGGCCGGGGGTGTCGGCGGTGATGATCTCGTCGAGGCTGTACGTGTCGTTGAGCGGCTGACCGTCGATCTTGGTAATGATGTCATGCGGCCGCAAGCCGGCCGATGCTGCCGCCGACCCGGCTTGAATCTGCTCCAGGTAGGCGCCGACCGGCAGATGGTAAAACTCGGCGACGGACGACGTGACCGGCGCGTACACGACCCCAAGGGATGCGGTGGGCTTGTTCTGGATGAGGCGGGCGGCAATGTTGCGGGCGGTGTTGCCGGCGATGGCGAAGCCCAGGCCTTCCGCCACCACGGAATCGCTGGTGCCGAAGATGGAGGTCTGCGAGGAGCCGCGATTCACGGCGGTATTGACGCCGATCACCTGGCCGCGGTCATTCAGGAGCGGACCGCCGCTATTGCCCTGATTGATGGCAGCATCGGTCTGCACCATGTCGTGAATCGTCACGCCGTCCGACTCGGTGATGGAGCGGCCCAACGCGCTGATGACGCCGCTGGTGACGGTGTTGCGGAATTGGCCGAGCGCGCTGCCGATGGCGAGGACCGGGTCACCCGGCTGCACGGCCGCGCTGTCGGCGAAATGCAAGACCGCCGGCACGGCGGCATGAACGCGGATCACGGCGAGATCGTTGAACTTGTCGGCCCGCACCAGGGTGGCGGGCGTCTGATGGCCGTTAGAGAAGACGACGGTGAGAGTCTGCGCGCCGTCCACGACGTGATCGTTGGTCAGAATGTCGCCACGCTGGTCGATGACGAAACCGCTACCCTCTTCCGTCGCGCCCGGGACCGTGCCAAAGACGCCGGCCTGGGGCGCCTGCTGATTGATGATCGTCACGACAGCGGGACCGTCCACGCGCGCCACTTCGGCCCAGGACATGGGTTGTCCCTGGCTCACGCTCACTGTGGTGGCGGATGTGCCGCTCGAGGAGGTAGCCGGAGCGGCCGTTCGCGAGTGGGTCGCAGCCTCGTAGCCGGCGACACCGCCGGCCGCGGCCGAGAGAAGAACGACAAGAAGACCAAACAGAAACTTCATTAACCATCCTGGGCGAGAAATTGGAGTGGGGCTCTACCCCGCTCTGTACTATCTCATGCCCAGATTGGAGGATGATGAGCCGGCAGAGCGATCAGGCCACGTCACGCTGCGGGTACGCGGCGAGGGCTTCCTCGAGGAGGGAGACAGCCCGCCGCAGATCGTCCTCCGCCAGCACGTACGCCAGCCGCACTTCCCGGGCCCCGAATCCCGGGGTGACGTAAAAGCCGGGGCCGGGAGCCACCATCACCGTCTCTCCGCCGCTCTCAAAGTCGGTCAGGAGCCACCGAGCGAAGTGGTTGGCGTCGTCGATCGGCAGGCCAACCATGACATAGAAGGCGCCCTCCGGCCGCGCCACGGTCACGCCGGGCAACCGGCGGAGCGCCTCGTAGGTCGCATCGCGACGCGACTCGTAGACGGCGCGGATCTCCGCCGTATAGGTGGTGCCGGCATCGAGCAGCGGGATGACCGCCTGCTGGGCGATAGTCGGGCTGGAGAGACGCGCCATGGCCAACCGCGTCACGGCCGCCATGACATCGGGATTCTTGCTGGCGACGCACCCGACCCGCAGTCCGGTCGCCGAGTAGCGCTTGGAGACGCTATCCACCAGGATCACGACATCGTCCGCCCCCGGAATGTCCATAGCGCTGACATGCTCGCGTCCGTCGAAAACCAACTCACGGTACGTCTCATCGGCGATGACGAAGAGGCCATGCTCGCGCGCCAGTTCCACCACGGTCTGCACTTCGGCGCGTGTGCAGACGGCTCCGGTCGGATTGCCCGGATTGATGAGCACGATGGCGCGGGTACGCGCCGTGATGTGAGAGGCGATGATCGCCGCGGGCGGGAGGTGATACGTGGGAGGCGCCAGTGGGATGGGCACGAGGGTAATCGAGCCGGCGGCGGCGAAGCCCAGATAGCTGGCGTAGGTGGGGTCGAAAAGGAGTATCTCGTCGCCCGGATCGGCGACCACCGTCATGGCAAAGCCGATCGCCTCACCACCGCCCGTCGTGATGACGATGTCTTGCGGCCGGAAAGAGATACCGACCTCGGCATAGTACCGACACCAGGCGGCGATTGTGGCGGGCAGGCCGGGAGAGGGGGCGTAGGGAATGATGCCGTCCTCCGGAGGACGGATCTCAGCCAGAATCTCGGGAGGCGCCGGCAGATCCGGCTGGCCGATGTTGACGTGCAGGACGCGCACACCGCGGGCGGCTGTGGCGGCGGCCAGGGGAGTGAGCGCGCGGATGGGTGAGGCGGGAACCCGGCGCGCCCGGTCCGAGATACGGGGTACGGTCAAGTGGTCACTCCTTCCGGTAGATGGGCGGCGGGATAACTGCCCAGAATGCGCACCGGAGGGTAGAGACGATCCAGTTCGCGCAGCGCGGCGGCCACCTGCGGCTGAGACGCATACCCTTCGATGTCGGTAAAGAACATGTATTCCCAGGGGGAGCGGCGCGAGGGGCGCGACTCCAGGCGGTTGAGATTAACGCCGCGCCGGGCGAAACAGGTGAGGGCGCGAACCAGTGCCCCCGGCCGGTGCGCCACGCTGAAGACGAGTGTGGTGCGTCCCTCTCCCTCGCCCGGCATCTCAGCCGGCTGCCCATCTTCTGGGGCGAGCAGAAAGAAGCGCGTCGCGTTGTCGGCCGAAGTCTGGATACCGTCGGCGAGGACGGCAAGTCCGTACTTCTCCGCCGCCAGCCGGCCCGCCACCGCCGCGTATCGCCGATCCTGCTCCTCGGCGACCATCTGCGCGGCGCCCGCCGTGTCGTAGTACGCTTCCGACCGGAACCCGGCGCTGCGGACATAGGTCTGTGTCTGGGCCAGGGCTTGAGGGTGAGAGAAGACGCGCTCGACGTCATCCAGCGCGGCGCCGGGTAGTCCCAGCAGACAATGGTGAACGGGATGAATCCACTCAGCCTCGATGGTGACCGCATGATCCAGCAGGAGATCGTAGGCGTCGACGACGCTGCCGGCGTGCGAGTTCTCGATGGGCACAAAGGCGCGATCGATCGCTCTATCCTGGAGAGCGGCGAACAGGTCGGGTAAGGTGCGGTGCGGGAGCCGCCGCGCGTGCGGCGCAAAGGCCTGCAACGCCTCTTCGCTGTACGCGCCGGGGACGCCCTGGTAGCCGATCGAGAGTGCTGGCGGAATCATGAATAGGGGGGTCGTGCTGTGGCGGACTTCCCGACAGTGTACGGTGTCTCGACCGGTGCGTGTCGGGTGGATCGTGGGGAAAGGGAGTCATGACGGAACGGGGTGACGTTGACATTGCGGCCGGCGTGAGGAGCGAGGAGCGTGACGGCGCGCTCTCTGACCTCCTGGTGCTGGATCTATCGCGGGTTCTGGCCGGTCCCTATGCGACGATGCTGCTGGGCGATATGGGGGCACGCATTATCAAGATCGAGCGCCCGGACCGGGGAGACGAGACACGTGAGTGGGGACCTCCCTTCACGCCGGCCGGGCAGAGCGCCTACTACCTGAGCGTGAATCGCAACAAGGAGAGCGTCGCGATCGATCTGAAGACCGACGCGGGACGCGAGGTGGTCCGTGACCTCGCCCAGCGGGCCGATATCTTGATCGAAAACTTCAAGGTCGGCACGATGGACGCGCTGGGACTCGGGTATGAGACGCTTCGTTCCGTGAATCCCCGGTTGATCTACTGCGCGATCACCGGCTATGGACAGACCGGCCCGTATCGGGAACGGCCCGGCTACGACACCGTCATTCAGGCGCAGGGCGGTCTCATGAGTATCACGGGACCGGTGGAGGGTGAGCCGTCCAAAGTCGGCGTCGCCGTGGCCGACGTCACCGCCGGGCTCTACGCGGCGACCTCGATCCTGGCCGCGCTCCATCACCGTGACCGGACCGGCCATGGACAGTCCATTGACATTGCGCTCTTCGACGTGCAGTTGAGCTGGCTCGTCAACGTCGCCAGTGCCTATCTGGTGTCCGGGCAGCCCCCGCGCCGCTACGGCAACGCCCACCCGACGATCGTGCCCTATGGCACGGTTCCCACCGCAGACGGCTGGTTGATGCTCGCGGTGGGGAATGATGGGCAGTTCGCGGCGATGGCACGGGTGGTGGGCCGTCCCGATCTCGCGGAGGATGAGCGCTACGCCACCAATCCGGCCCGTGTCATGTACCGCACCACGCTCATCCCGGAACTGGAGGCAATCTTTCGCACCCGGACGACAGCGGAATGGATCGCCGACCTGCTGGCAGTAGGCGTCCCGGCCGGTCCGGTTAGCAGCATCCCGGAGGCGCTGAACGATCCTCAAGCACGGGCGAGACATATGGTGCGAAGGGTCCCCGGGGTCGGCGGCGAGGAGATCCCTCTGGTTGGCCCAGCCGCCAAGATGAGCGAGACGCCGCCCTCGGTCCGGATACCGCCGCCGGATATTGGTCAGGACACGGAGCACATCGTGCGGGAGGTGCTGGGCTACAGCGACGAGCGGATCGGGACCCTACGCGATAGTGGGGCTGTGGGAAACCGAGCGGGAGAGGCCGACCGGCACGCACGATCGGAGGGATGATGGCGAGACGCGCACGCGGACCCTTTGAAGTAACGATGACACCGGCGACAGACGAGGGACAGATTGTGGGACGGGTGACGCTGGACAAGCAGTTCCACGGTGAGGTGGACGCGACGAGCTGGACGCTTTCCAGGCGCTGGAATCCTGATCGGGAACGTGTTACAACCTGATGACCGTGGCATCGAGGTCAGTATGGATACCGTTTCATCTCATATCGAAATCACGCGGGGCGTCGCCGGAGGGAAACCACGGATCGCCGGGCACCGAATCACGGTGCAGAATGTTGTTTTTTGGCATGAGCGAATCGGCATGACCGCCGACGAAATTGCGAATGAGCACGGCTTATCTCTCGCTGACGTGTACGCCGCTTTAGCGTTCTACTACGACCATCGTGTAGAGATCGACCAGACGATTCGATCCGACGAGTCACTTATCGAGGAGTTGAGACGCACCACACCGTCAAAGCTGCGCACCAAGCTCGGTGGCTGACGATCGCATCGCGTTCTACATGGACGAGCATGTGCCATCGACGGTGTCAGAGGGGTTGCGCCGCCGTGGGATCGACGTCCTGACGGCTCAGGAGGCCGGACTGCGCGGGGCCCAGGATGAAGACCATCTGGCACTCGCCGCGCGCGAAGAACGAACCATCGTGACCCAGGGCCGACTTCTTACGTCTCCACGCTCGCGGACTTCCACACCGCGGCGTCGTGTACGCGCCGCAACAGACGCCGCCGGGCGCGACTATCCGAGGATTGATGCTGGTCTGTGATGTCCTGTCGCGCGAAGAGATGATCGATCACGTGGAGTTTCTTTGAGGAGCCCCGAGCCGCATCATCGAGAAATCACCCCTCCGCATTAGGGCAGTTCCCGCGTGCGCTCCACCAACTCCTCGCGGGGGCGCATCATCGCCGCCGCCTTTTCCCACCTGAGACCGCCACCGAGGCAGGCCCGGGTAGTCGCCAGCGCCTGGTAGTAGCGGCTGTAGGGCCAGCCCGTGCCGCCCTCCCAGAGGGCGAAGGAGGAGAGCGCCTCGCAGTACTGGTCGAACACCTCGGTGGTCTCAACGTAGACGTCCGGCTCGAATCCTTCCATGTCCTCCCAGTTCTCGGAGTAGAAGACCTTCGGTACCCAGTGGGCCGGCCGCGACCGCTCGATGCGGGGGAGCGCGGCGTAGAACAGTGCGTCCTGCGCGATGATGTGCGCGTTGCGGTGATCGGTGTGGATCGAGTTCTTCCAGTGCGTGATGACGACATCGGGCCGCAGCTCGCGGATGATATCCGCCACCTCGAGCGCGATGGCCTGCGTGGCCGCCAGCAGGGCGTCGCCGTACCCCAAGATGATCGTCTCGGCACCCAGGATCCGGGTGCAGCCCCGCGCCTCCTCGATCTTCTGCCTGGCGTAGTCCTCGGCGCTCAGCGTCGGGTGCCCCTTCTCGCCCGGTGTCAGACTGAGAACGGTCACGTCGTAGCCGGCGCGCGCGTACTTCGCGATCTGCATGCCCGCCGCCAGCTCCTGGTCGGCGGCGTGAGCGCCGATGGTGAGCACTCGTCCCGTGGCCATTATCCCTCCAGAGAGCGGGTGTACAGGGTGAAGCGCCGCGTCACCCGGCAGCTGGCTCGTTCGTAGAAACTCAGATTCCGTCCACCCGCCCAACCAAACCAGAGGTAGCGGCTGCCGCGGGAGACCACGCGCTCGATCAGCGTGTAGAAGATGACGCTCCCGATCCCCTTGCTGCGGAGATCGGCCCGCACGCCGAAGGGGCCGAAGCGCCCCTCCGCTCCCGATGGTGGATCGGTGTACGTGTTCTCCCACTGCGTGTATCCCACGATCTCCCCGTCCTTGGTCGCCACCACGATCTCCTCGTCGCCACGCTGCAGGCCGTCACGGATGGTGTCACCGTACTCGGGGAAGTGTTCCAGGGAGAAAGCGATCAGGGGAAGGGTGTCCGCCCGCTCGAACATGCGCACCTCGTACCCCTTGGCCCGCAGTTCCTCCGCTCTGGCACGCACCGCCTCCGGCATGCGCACCCCCTCCAGCCGCATGCCCATGGCGACCGCCCCGGGGTGCGCCGCAAAGCCGCCGGCGCGCAGGAACGCCTGCGCCGCCGTGTAGTCCTCATCCACGCCCGGGAAGAAGTAAATGGGCGAATAGCCGTTGCACGAGACCGTGCTCCGTCCCTGCTGCCGGAGGTAGTCCAGCCCCTTCTTCAGAAGGGCGGTTCCGAGCCCCTGCCGTCGCAGGTGTGGCGCCACGAAGAAGACGGTGATGAACCCTGTCTCCGGCTCGGTTCCCACGCCCGGCATCGGCACCCGCCGGACGATCGCCTGCAGGAAGCCGGCGATCTCGCCGTCCGCCTCGGCGACCAGGGCGCCTTCCGGATCGAAGTTCGCGTCGAGCACGATGTGGTGCCAGAACCGGTCTTCCGAAATCGGATCTTTGGTCAGGCAACGGTTCCACAGGGCAACGATTGCCGCCAGGTCGTCTGGACGGAAGGGGCGGAGAAAGTACGGCTCTACTGCCGTGGTGCTGTCCCCTCTTCGCATGTCAGCCCCGCGATGTGCCATGTATCACCCCCCGGAATGTCTGTGTCGGGCCGAAGACAGATGACGACCGCCTGCCGGCCACGGCGCTCATCGGCATCGCAGACTACATCGTCTCGCGTGACGTTGACCTGCTCACGCTTGGCTCGGACCAGTGCATCCCGATACTGGACGCTGCTCCGGCCCTGCATGCGATTCGGGCCGATCTGGAGACGGACCCAGAAGAGTCCTGACGGCACGACGGCACCGTCAAGGAAGGTCTGGCGGAGAGGGTGGGATTCGAACCCACGAAGCGTTGCCGCTTACAGCATTTCCAGTGCTGCGCCCTAGGCCAGACTAGGCGACCTCTCCACGATAGGAAGAGCCGGCGCGTGCCGGCTCGAAAAAGTCTAACAACGCCCGGCGTGGACCGTCAATGCGGTACCGCAGCCCATTTTGTGGATGATGGGGAGGGCGGTTCCGGCCACCCATCCTGCGTCACATCGGAGGTTTTCATGGAGTTCTCACTCGGTAGCGACGTGCGGGGCCGCGACGGTACCACGCTCGGCTCCTTGCAAGGTGTCGTGTATGATCCCGGCACCGGCCAGATCGTCTCTCTCGTGGTCCGTCACGGCTTCGAGGGTCGGACCGCCGTCCTCCCCATCGGGTCGGTCGCCTCGGCCGACGGCAACGGGGTGGAAACGGAGCTCGATCAGGAGCAATTGGCGGCGATGCCGGATTACGCCGACGACGTCAACATCGCGCCGCCCCCGACCGCCGACAACCTGGAGGGGCGAGAGGAGATCGCGCCCGATAATGTCCCGGATGTCCCGCCGGTTGGCGCGGCGACCGGCGTGTCCTCCATTGCCTTCATTCCCATCATTCGCGAGGTGACACACGTCCCGGAGGGAGACGATGTTCTGGGTCGCCGTACCGCCGTGTACGCGACGGACGGCGAGATCGGTCACGTCTCGAGCATCCTCGTCGACGATCAGACGATGCGCCCCACGTCACTTCTCATCTCGGAGGGGCTCCTCTTTCCTCGGACGGTGGCGGCCCCGATGACGGCGGTGCAGGCCATTGAACCCGACCACGTCGTCCTGAACGTCCCCAAGGAGCACCTGACGTCACCGGATGATTGACCCGGGTCAGGCGCGGGCGATGGGACGATCCAGTAGGCTGCGGAGCAGGGTCGCCGCGTCGCCGCTGATGACGGACAGTTCGACGATGTCCTCGGCGAAGAGATCGTACTCTTCGAGGAGGCAGACGAGCTGCTCCCAATCGACGACATACGTGGTGCGTACCAGGCCGCCCGGCTGGTCGCGGGTGGCCGGCCGCTCGCCGACGCAGACGATGCGGTACAGGTTGTCGAGGTAGCCCTCGGCGCCTTCCTCCGCGATCTCTTCCTCGGCCAGCACTCTCAGCAGCGCCATCCTCACTCCTTTGCGAGAACCTGTCTCCTTCTTGAGCAGAGATCGTGCCGCAAAGAAAAAAGACCTGCCGTAGCAGGTCTTAGCTGGTAGCGGGGGCAGGACTCGAACCTGCGACCTCCGGGTTATGAGCCCGACGAGCTGCCACTGCTCTACCCCGCGACGCACCAAAGTATAGGGAGAAGTTTCCGAATATGTCAACAGTATCGGGCGGTGGTCCGGTCGGTGACTCCCACGGGAGAGCGGCCATGGCAGGGGCCGGCAGCGTGCCGACAATCTCTCCAGACTCCATAGGGTGTGACGGCTCGAGATCTCGCTCTAGAGACGAGCGACGGCGCGCGTCAGGAAGTCATCGGTGTCGCGCAGTTCCATGATGGAATCGCTCTCCTCGCGCCCGCCCAGCGCCGAGGCGATGTCCCAGTAGGGGTGATACTCGCGGCGGCCAGTGATCTCCTGATAGATCTCGAGGAAACGATCGGCGGCCGCGGGACCGAAGGCGCCGTGGAGGTTCAGGCGGCAGTGACCGACGTCTGCCTCCGGAGTGCCGATGGCGGCGCTCGCCCAGTCGACGATGCCGGTGACGGCACCGTCCATCCAGAGGACATTCCCCGGATGGTAGTCGCGGTGGATGAAGGTCCCTTCATTGCCGGGGGGCGGACCATGAGCGATCTCGATGGCGCGTTCCCAGACGGCGGGATGGGGCACGTCGGGTGGCGGACGGCGCGGGATCGGCTCGTAGATGGCATAGGGAGGAATGATCGTCTGCGCCGGGACGGGGACGGCATGCAGGACCGGCAGCGGCTCCGCCAGCCGCCGCAGGTACCCCTCGAGATCGGCCGGATTCCATTCGATGGCGCCGGGCAGGCGTTCCATCAGGATCGCCGGCACGTCTGTCTGATCACCCGTCTCGTCCACAGCGACCAGACGCGGTGTCGGAATCCGCGCCGCGGCAGCCAGACGTAGCGCTTCGGCCTCGTGGGCAGCGAGGTCGGGTTCCTCGGCCAGCCAGTCCTGACGCACGAAGCGGCGCAGCACAAGTGAGATCGTGCGGTCGCGGTACTCGACGGTGACGGCATGGATGGCCGAGGACGTTCCGCCCTCCATGGCCCGGACATCGGCGAGGCGCGCGCCGGGGCCGACCGAGCGCTCGACCCAGTGAAGCGCGGACGCCGGCGGAGCGCCACGCAGCAGATCATGCTCGTCGGCTGGGAGGTCGAACCCGTGGGGACTCACGATGCGTCGGTATACGGCGGGAAGCGGAAGGCCATGTCCTTATTGAGCACGCCGCCGTGACCGAATTCCGCGATCTCTTCCGCCCGCACGCGCTGGCCGGAGAGGAAGCGTGGGAGGAGCAGGTCGAGAACGGTCGTCCGTGAGAACATCCCGCACATCGCGAGGCCGAAGACCGGCACGTCCCCCAGGTAGGAGAGCCAGCAGGTGCTCCCGGGGTGCGCCGGCACACCGCGGCGCTCGGTCTCAGCCCCGAGACGATCCAGGGCCTGGATGGTGAGATCGAGCGGATCAGTCGAATTCACGCCGGCGGCCAGGATCAGGGAGACACCCTCCGCGGTGAAGCAATCGAGGGCGGACGCGATCTCCTCGACATCGTCCGAGAGGTACCGGATGCCGGCCACCGGCGAGCCGAACCATCCGACCTTCATCTGAATGGCCGACTCAAAGCGCTCGCGCGCCCGGCCGCCAATTCGCTCGCGAACCACGACGCCGACAGCACCACCGGTAAAAGGGCGCACCCGCACCACCGGAGCCGCGTCCCGCGCGATCTCCTCCGCCCGAGCGACGACCTCCTCCGGTACCACCAGCGGCGTCACTTTCGTCGCTGCCACCGGCTTGCTTTCCAGCACGGGTTGGCCGTCGTACACCGTAAAGACCGACATATCCGGCAGCAGGTTGATGCGGCGCAGAGCATCGGTGTCGACCTCGACGATTCCCCGTCGGGCGGCGCGGAGGTGCGTCTGACTCTCCACCGGCGGACCGATGTCCAGCCCGTCGCCCGCCACCGCCCGAGCCAGTCGCGTCGAAGCCGCGTTCTCATGGAGATCGCCGGGTTCCATGGCAATCAGGTGCAGTTCTTCACCAGCCGCTCGCAGGGCAGGGATGTCGTCCGCCGTGAGAATTTGCCCCTTGTCGATCCGGTGTCGCCCCTCGGCATCAGCCGCGACCACGTTCTGACAGAGAACCGTTCCGACGACACGCTCCTCGGTAATGGCCTCCGGTTCGAGAGCGAAGGCACGCATCAGCCGGCCAGCCGACGCCGCATGAAGCCGCCCTCGGCGCCGTACCGCACTGCCGTGATTTCCGCCAGAATGGCCAGGGCCGTTTCCTCGGCGGATCGTCCGCCGAGATCGAGGCCGACCGGACCGTAGATCCGGCTCAGCTGCTCCTCGCTGTACCCCTTGGCGCGCAACCGCTCGAAGCGTTCGCGCTGTGTCTTGCGGCTTCCAATGGCCCCGATATAGGGAACAGGACTGGGGAGGACTTCATCCAGTGTGGGCTCGTCGAACTTGGGGTCGTGGCTGAGGAGCACGACATACGTGCTCTCGTCGAGCCGGAGACCCGGCAAGACGTCCTGCGGCCAGCCCTTGAGCACACGGTCGGCATCGGGATACCGTGCCGGATCGGCAAAGGCAGCGCGGGCGTCGACGATGATCACGCGGTAGCCGAGCGCCTGACCGAAGGTCGCCAGGGGACCGGCTGCCCCCGTGGCGCCGACGATGAGCAGCCGCGGTGGGACGGGAAAGCTCTCGATGAAGACCTCGGTCAGGCCGCCCGGCATATCGTACGCCCTGGTCTCCGTCGTCCCGGCACGCAGGAGATCCCGGGCCTCGATCCGCACGCGTTCCGTCAATCCCGCGTCGCCCAGATCACCCTCGGCGCTGCCGTCCAGCCGAACGAGAAGCTTGGCGCCGACGTGCTCGCCGGTGAGGCGTGTTGCCAGTGCCACCGGAATCTCCTCGTCGAGGTAGCGGCGAAACGTATCAAAGAGAGTCATACCACGTTTTACCGCTTCTGGGGTCGCCGGCGCCGCAGCACCTCAATCTATCGCACTGTTCGGCGTTCGCTGCCCGTCCGCTCGACGTCCACCCAGACCAGACGCTACCCTGTGCTCGCGGCCACTCCCCGCTCCAGCCGCTCGACATCTTTCTGAGCGCCCAGCCGGCGGAAGATGGCCAGCGCCTCCTCGACCTGCCCCATCTGTTCCAGGATGCGGGCCTCGGCGTACGGGTAGGGAAGCTCTCGCGCCAGCCCTAACCCCTCGGCCAGGATCGGCGCTGCCTCCTCCTCCCGTCCCTGGCGCCGCAGCACCATCCCCTGCACCCGCAACGCGTCCGCCAGGCCCAGGCGGTCTCCCTGCGTCCGTGCTCGATCCACCGGCTCGCGAATCACCGCCTCAGCGCGGACCACCTGGCCCGCATCCAGCAGCGCCCGGGCAAGGATCGTCTCGATCTGCACCCGGTAACTGCCCTCCCGTCCCGCCAGTGGCGCGAGCCGCGCGATCGCGCCTGCGGGCTCCCCCCGCAGCACCTCAAGTTCCGCCAGGGCTATCTGGCCAAACTCCAGAGCTTGCCGGTCCCCTGATTGGGCCGCGGCCGCCAGCCCCTGGTGCAGGACTATGTCCGCCTCGTCCCACTTGCCCTGAGCCATGAGGACATGACCGTGCTGCAGCGGGATGTACGGGGCGGCAGAGTTCTCCGAGGGGAGGGTGGCCAGGACCTCGTCCGCTCGCTCCAGGTGCCCTCGGGACTGCTCCCACTGCCCCAGACTCAACTCGATCTCGGCCAGGTTCACCAGGGTGAAGGCGACCTGGGAGGGGTTGCCGCCGCGTGTCGAGACCTCCAGCCCGCGCTCATTGAAGTCTCTCGCTGCAGACAGGTCCCCCCGCACCCGGTGGGCTTCCCCCTGGTTGGCCAGCGCGATGCCCAGCCGATCGAGATCCCCCACCCGCTCCAGCAGCGGGATCGCCTCCTCCAGCAGCGCGATAGCCTCGTCATTCCGTCCCAAGAAGTTAAGACCGCTCGCTCGGCGCTCCATCGCCGACGCCCGCAGACGCTCGTCTCCGATAGCCCCCGCGATCTCCTCTGCCCGCTCGGCCGGCGCCAGCATCTCCTCGTAGCGGCCGAGGAACTGGAAGTTCTGATTGCGGGCGAGGTGGAGGGCCGCAAGAGCCGGGGAGGGCCCGGACCAGGTGAGAAGCTCGATCATGGGCTCGATCCGGCTCTTGCGGCCGGCCGGCGTAGTTGAACGCTCGGCCCAACTCCGCTGCTGCCCTCCCGGCTCCCTCCAGATCCCGTCCCTCGCGGTAGGTCTCGACCGCCCGCTCCAGCACCGGGATCGCCTCGTCGGCTCGCCCCACCGTCCGGAGGGCCCCACCCAGCTTCTCGTCCAGTCGGGCCAGAATGGTCACCTCGCCGCCGATATGGTCCTGCCGGGTGCGCGCCTCCTGATAGTTCCCGATCGCCGTCTCCATCGCATAGATCCCGACCGCCCGATCCCCCGCGCGTTCCAACCACTCCGCCGCCTCCGGCACCTGGGTTCTGGCGTAGTGATAGGCAATGATCTCGACGTATTCATCCGAGGGATAGAGGGAGGCAAGCGCTCGGGCCGTCTTGAGGTGGAGTTCCTGCCGCCGTCTCTGGACGAGGGTGTTGTAGGCGACATCGCGCAGGCTCACATGCTTGAAGACGTACTCGAGATCAGGGTTTCTCCGGGGAAAGGCGATTTCGGCACGCTGCAGATGGGCCAGAGGCTCTTCGAGTTGCTCGGTGGCCTGGCCCATCACCTCGGCCAGCAACCGGACCCCAAAGCTGCGCCCGATGACACTTGCCACCTGCGCCACCCCTTTGGTCTCCCCATCCAAGCGGTCCAGACGGGCCAGGAGCACCTCGGTGAGTGTGCTCGGCAGCTTTTCCGCCGCTCCCGGCACCAGCACCATCTGCCCGTTTCGCTCCTCCAGTCCGCCCGTTTCCTGCAGTGCTCGCAGCATCTCCTCCACAAAGAAGGGATTGCCTCCGGCGCGCTCTGCCACATACCGCTCCAGGTCGGGGGCGACGCGCACTCCCCCTAAGACGGCACCGGCCAGGGTTGCCGCGTCCTTCTCCCCTAAGGGCCGCAAGGTCATCCGCTCCGGCCAGCCCCACTCGCTCCACGGCGCGTTCCACCCGGGACGGCTGGCCGCCAGGATGAGCATCCGCAGTCCCAGCACATCGCCCAGCACTGCCGTCAGCACCTCCTGACTTGGCGTATCCATCCAATGCAGATCTTCGAGGACGATAACGGTCGGTGCGCGTTCACTCACGGCTGCCAGCACCATCCGTATGCTCCGGATGAGCGCCGTTCGCCGAATCTCGGCACCCGCGCGCGCCACCCCACTCTCCCCAATCGGCAAGCCCAGCACCTCCCCCAACACATCGAGCGCTTCGGCCCGTTGCTCAGGGTCCGGAATCAGGGAGGGGATGGCGACACGAAGCTTGCCGGCGACCTCATCCAGGGAGTCCTGCTCCTTGATGCCAAAGAGAGAGCGGAGGAGATCGGCAATGAGCCACAGGGAGATCTCCTGACCGTAGGAGAGGGAGCGGGCGCGAACGACCCGCACGGCGGAGGCAGCGGCGATCCGGCCCAGGGCCTCCGCGATAAGCCGGCTCTTGCCGACCCCGGCATCCCCGATCACGGTGACCAGCTGTCCCTCACCGCCCTGGGCCCGGACCCAGGCTTCCAGCAGCAAGCTCATCTCCCGGTCCCGGCCAATCAGCGGGGTCTCATACCCTTCCCAGCGCTCTCCAAACTCTTCCCGAATCCCCTCCGCCGGCCAGACCGGGACCAGGGCCACTTTCCCTTTCAGGGTCACATCACGGCGTTCGCCATAGACGATCCGGCGCCGCGTGAGACGCATGGTCTCGGCTCCTACCAGGATCTCTCCTGGCTCGGCCACGGATTGGATGCGTGCCGCCGTGTTCAGAGCATCTCCGGTGACCGCCACATCTTGTCGTCCTGAGGCGTCCCAGGTTCCACTGACCACCTCGCCAGTATTCACTCCGACCCGAATCTGTGGGTTCGCCTGCCAGCGGTGCCGGGCATGCTCGGCGACCGGTTCGATGGCACCCTGCATGCCTAACGCACAGAGCACCGCCCGTTCGGCATCGTCTTCATGCGCGATTGGTGCTCCAAAGAGGGCGAGCACCGCATCCCCGGCATACTTCTCGACGGTGCCGCCGTAGCGCGCGATCTGGTCGGCCATGGCCTGGAAGTACTGCGCCTGGAGATCACGGACCTCTTCGGGGTCGAGGGACTCGGAGAGGGGGGTGAAGCCGACGAGATCACAGAAGAGGGCGGTGACTAAGCGGCGCTCCTCGGCGGGGCGGGAAGGGGCAGTGGTGGGTGAGGCGGCTGGAGACGGTGGGATCGCGGCGGGAGTGCTGCTGGAGGGTGCGTGTGCCGGTGGGACGACGGACGCTGGGATGGCCGACGGCTCCAGCGGCGTGGCGCAGTAGACGCAGAAGCGCATTCCCTGGGGACTCTCCTGCCGGCAGGCAGGGCAGCGTCGGGGAAGGGGAGAGGCGCAGAAGCCGCAAAACGGGGCCACGGCCGGCGTCTGGCTCCCGCACTGCGGACAGCTCGTCATCTCCATCGTGCCGCTATCGTACCACGGTCCCGAGACGCCCCTTGCGGCCGCGTGGGGGGCCTGTTCGTCTACGCGCCAAGGGGAGGAGGGAGCGCCACGGCCGCCGAGTTCAGGGGTTAGGCCACGATCGGGCGAGGGTAGCTTCGAGAGATCGGCGGGCCGGCACTACCCGTCTTCCGGGTTGCGCAGTTGCTCCCGAACACGATCAACAATCTCGCGTGCCAGCTGGATTGCGCGTTGGGCCTCATCGCGGGACGGCTCTAGCGGGCCACCAGGGTAGCGAAACACCGTGGCGTACGGGTTCAGCGTTCGGGCCGACGCGAGGAAGTCGCCGAATGTCGGATCGACGCCCCGGCACTGGGCGACGAGCCGCTCGAGGTTATGGGTCTTCTGCAAGGGACGGTTGTGCGCCGCGAGGAACGACTTGAGGGCCTTCTCGGTTGCCTGTTGGGCGTGGTAGGCCGCTTGATCGGCAAGGGCCGGCACCCCGTCGATGGCTCGGGCCGCGATAATCAGGTCTCGGTCCGCCCTCTGCAGCCATTCGTCCGCCTCGCGGCGGGCCTCAGGCTGCATAGAGCGTCCGGCCCTCGCGCCGTACAGTCGCGGGGAGTGACGCGGCGGCTCGGCTCCTGCTCTCGAACTCGTCGGCCGACATGACGAGAATGTCGATCGGCAACGAGTGCACCGGCAGGGCGTGGTAGGCTGCCTGGGCCAGGCGATGGGCCGGCTCGGTAGCTCTGGGAACGACGATCAGCAGGTCGAGATCGCTGTCCGGTCCCGCCTCATCGCGCACCTGGGATCCATATGCATAGATGCGAGCCGGATGGAAGGTCGCAACGAGACACTCTATGATCTGCACCAGCTCGCCGGCGCTCTCCTCCGTCCATGTGGGAAGCGCCCGGCGGATCCGGTCTTCGACGGCCGGTGGCGGTTCACGGTCCATGTCGTTCCCCCTGGAATACCCTACACCTCTCCAAAGAATACTCATCCCGGCAGCGGCCAAGGGCTGCACGCGCCGTCACCGTCCATCCCGCCGCCGGCACGCTGATCGGCGCTAGCAGAAGAGGGCGCACCTCGGCGATGAGCAGGTCAGGGATGGGCGTGCGGTGCCACATGCCGTGATGGTGTGCCAGGTCCCGTTGCAAGCGGAGGGCGCGATCGAACAGATCAGGGGGAGCGGCTACGACCCTGAAGGCCGCGTGCAAAGCCACCCGAAGCTCGTCGTAGTCGGTGGCCGAGCGGGCCGAGTAGAGCTGTTCGAGCTCACCGATCGGGCAGACGAAGAGGGAGCCGGCCAGCTCAGCCAGCATCCGGCCGATTGCCGGATCACTCGCCCGCGCCGTCGCGCTTTTGTCGAGTATCCATCCCGCTAGCTCCACATCTCCTCCGCCGACAGAACCTCCAGGTCACCGTGCGTGCGGAGTCGCTGGAAGTAGTCAATTTGGCGGGCAGCACGCGCTGCCTCCTCGCGGTCGGAGGCGTCGGCGAGGCGCCGCAACGCCTCCTCCACGGTGGCGCGCGTCGTGGGATTGCCGAGGGCGCGTCTCGCGCGGGCCAGCAACTCATCATCAATCTCGATGGTGGTGCGTACCTTCATGTGTACAGACTAAAGCACTTACTGTACACGCCTTCCCAATCCCTCCAGTGACTCCAATGCTCGCGAAATCGGAGGCGGCCATGATCCACGCCGGTATCGCGGAACTGAAAGCTTCCCTGAGTGAATACCCGGCGCGGGTTCAGGAGGGGGAAGAGGTCATCGTGGCGGATCGTGGCCGTCCCGTTGCGCCTCTCGTTCCCCGCATGCCTGGTAGGGGCCGGCTCTGCCGTGCCCGCTTGGTCCGTCGTGCCCATCCCTCTCGAGGATTCCCGCCGTCTGTCTTCCGCCTGTCTGCCAATCCCGACATGACGGAACGAGGGGCCAGGGCGGGCACGGCAGGAGCCGGCCCCTACCAGCTTGCTCGATCGTGTGGTAGGGGCCGGCTCTGCCGTGCCCGCCTTCTCCCTCGTGCCAGAGCGTTCGGCTGATTCATGCCGTCGGTGGTCCGCGTGTTTGGCAATGCCAACGTTGTGGTACGAGGGGCCAGGGCGGGCACGGCAGGAGCCGGCCCCTACGGCGTGTTGTCGTGATGTCAATGGTTGTGGCGCTGTGAGACGATCGTTGGGACGGGCGACGCCGGATCCGACCCCGACGGCACATGGTCGGGATGTCAAGAACCCGTGTGCGCCGTGAGACGATCGTCGGGACGGGCATGCCAGATGGCTGGGATGTCAAGGGACCGTGTGCGCGGTGAGACGATTGTCGGGACGGGCGAGGCAGGAGTCGGCCCCTACCCAACAGAGCCAAGGTCATCGCGCGCCGTTATACGCTGCTGACGCGGTTAGGCTTGCGGCTGTGCTCCTGTGGAGCGAAGGGAGGTCCACGGAGGGATTCGTTGCCCTGGACGCGCGGCGACGCGACGCAGCGTGGCGCTCAGTTCGGCAGTTCTCCGCCGTCTGTGGCAAGCAGCGTTTGCACGCTCCGCCTGAGTTGGGGAACGTCACGCTTCACGATCTCCTACACTGCGTCCAGGTCGACGGCGGCGTAGCGGTGGATCAGTACGTCCCTCATCCCCGCCAGGCGGCGCCAGGGAACGCCGGGATGATCTTCATGTAGTCCCACTCACAGATTCTTGGCCGCTTCGCCGATGATCTCCAGTCGCCGGATGACCGCGTCGTGCCGCATCGGTTCACGCATGAGCTGCTCACGCGACACGTCCGTATAGTGCTCGATCATCCCGGCGGAATCGAGGATGTGGCGCAGGTAGACGGCGTCACGGGTCACAGGTCAACCGCATCACGCAGGACGGCGTCCCTGATGTCGGGGCTCAGCGACGCTTCGGTCACCACGTCGACGGGCCGGCCCAGAAGGTCCTCGAGGTCCTGCTTGATGGCGACGAGATTGAGCAGAGAGGTTCCCGGCTTGACGGTCAGCACGAGATCGACGTCACTCCCCTGTCCATCGTCGCCCCGCGCCACCGACCCGAAGAGGCGAACGCGCCGGGCACCGTATCCACGTGCCACGCGCACGATATCGTCTCGGTTCAGATCTATCGCACCGCCCGGCATTCGCTGCCCGTCCGCTCGACGTCCACCCAGACCAGACGCTACCCCGTGCCCTCGGCCACTCCCTGCTCCAGCCGCTCGACGTCCTTCAGAGCGCCCAGGCGCCGGAAGATGGCGAGAGCCTCCTCCCTCTGTCCCAACTGCTCCAGGATGCGAGCCTCCGCGTAGGGGGTCGGTAGGGCACGGGCCAGATCGAGGCCTTCGGCGAGGCTCGTATCCGCCTCGTCATGACGTCCTTGCCTCCGCAGCACCATCCCCTGCACGCGAAGTGCGTCCATCAGGAAGTTGCGTTGCATCTCCTCGCGCGCCCGCTGGACGCTACGACTCGCCAGATCCGCCGCCTCGTCCACCCGTCCTGCCTCAAGAAGTGCCCATGCCAGGACGACCGGTACGTGGTAATCCGGTGCCTCGGCCGTGATGAGCCCCTCGACTCGGCGGATCGCCGCGTCCGGACGGCCGGTCAGGACATCGAGCTCCGCGAGGAAGGCCTGGACTTCCTCCTGGACGACACGCTCTCCGGTGCGCAGGCCGATGGCGAGCGCGTCGCGCAGCAATCTCCCGGCCTCGTCCCAGTCTCCCTGGTACAGGGCCAGCTGCCCCAGGTACCCCGGCGGTGTCGCCGCGTTCGCGGTTTGCTGGTCGCCCAGCATGACGGCACCCTTTTCCAATGCCTCTCTCGCGCCCTGCCACTCGCCGAGTTCGATGCGTATGCTTCCAATGTTGCCGAGAATGAAGGCGGTCTGGTCGGGGTTGCCGACGCGCTCGGCGACACCGAGCGCCTGGTGGAGATAGTCCATGGACTGGCGCAGTTTGCCTAGATTTCCCGACGCGACCGCCGCGTTGTTGAAGACACGCCAGAGCACGGCGAGATCGCCTCCTGTCTCGATCAGAGGAATCGCCTGGTTGAACGTCTGCAGCGCCTCCTCCGGATGTCCGAGTGATGACATCGCCGCCGCCCTGCGTTCCAGCGCCTCCCCCAACAAACGGTCATTGCCGATGGCACGCGCGACCTCTGCTCTGCGATCGGCGGCGGTGATTTGCTCCGAATAGCGTCCAAGCAAGATATAGAGTGACGCGAGCGACACATAGAGAGCGGCCAGTGCCTCCGATGGGCCGGACCACGCGAGGAGATCGATCATCGGGGAGACCAGGGCAATGCCCTCGTCCGGTGTGCCGCGGTAGCGGTGCGCCATGCCGATGCGGGCCGTCACCCGTCCTGCCATATCCAGATCCCGCAGGGATCGAGCCGTCTCGGCGGCCCGCCTCAAAGGCTCCAACCCCTCGTCATAGCGGCCGGCGTTCAACAGGACGCTCCCGATCTTCTCGTTGAGTCGTGCCACGACCGCCTGCTCCGCTCCCTGCTGCTCCAATCGCCGCATCGCCTCCCCGTAATGGTCCCGAGCCTCCCCGTTGGCATAGACGGCCGCGGCGCGGTCGCCCGCTCGCTCCAGCCATTCCGCTGCTTCCGGCGCCTCGGTTCTGGCGTAGTGGTAGGCGATCATCTCGGCGTACTCGTCGGAGGGGTACAGGGCAGCGATGGCACGCGCCGTCCGGAGGTGCAACTCCTGGCGGCGTCTCTGCACGAGGGTGTTGTAGGCCACATCGCGCATGCTGACGTGCTTGAAGACGTACTCGAGGTCGGGATTCCGCCGCGGAAAGGCGATCTCGGCACGTTGCAACTGAGTGAGGGGCGTGTCGAGGTGAGAGGCTGCCTGTCCCACCACCTCGGCCAGGAGCGGCACGCTGAAGCTACGGCCAATGACACTCGCCACCTGGGCCACCTGTTTGGTCTCGCCTCCCAGCCGGTCCAGACGTGCCAAGAGCACCTCAGTCAACGTACTCGGTAAACGGTTGGCGGCATCTGCCACCAGAGACATCTGCCCGTCGCGTCGCTCCAGTCCTCCTGTTTCCTGGAGAGCGCGCAGCATCTCCTCCACAAAGAAGGGATTGCCGCCTGCCCGCTCCGCCACGTGCCGTTCCAGGTCGGACGCGAGGCGTGTTCCCCCGACCACCGCTTCCGCCAGGGCCGCCGTGTCTCTGTCGCCGAGAGGCCGCAAGGTCATTCGCTCCGGCCAGCCCCACTCGCTCCACGGCGCTGTCCAGCCGGGCCTTTGTGCCGCCAGCACCAGGACACGCATCCCCAGCACATCCGCCAGCACCTCGGCCAGGACCGCCTGGCTCGCATTGTCGATCCAGTGCAGATCCTCGAGCACGATGACGGCCGGCGCTCGGTCGCTTGTCGCTCCCAGCAGCGCCCGCAGGACCCGGATCAAGGTCTGCCTCCTGGCTTCCGGTCCCGCTTTGGCGACGGCACTCTCCCCAATGGGCAGGCCCAGCACCTCTCCCAGCACATCGCGAGCTTCGGCCCGTATCTCGGCGTCACCGAGCAGCATCGGAATGGCGATCTGTAGCGTCGCAGCCACATCCGGCAGGGCATCCTGCTCTTTGATGCCAAAGAGAGAGCGGAGGAGATCGGCAATGAGCCACAGGGAGATCTCCTGACCGTAGGAGAGGGAGCGAGCCCGGACGACGCGCACGGCGGAGGCAGCGGCGATCCGGCCCAGGGCCTCCGCGATGAGCCGGCTCTTGCCGACTCCCGCATCCCCCACCACGGCGACCAGCTGTCCCTCACCGCCCTGGGCCCGGACCCAGGCTTCCAGCAGCAAGCTCATCTCCCGGTCCCGGCCAATCAGCGGCGTCTCATACCCTTCCCAGCGCTCCCCAAACTCCTCCCGGATGCCTTCCGCCGGCCAGACCGGCACCAAGGCCACTTTCCCCTTCAGGGTCACATCACGGCGTTCGCCATAGACGATCCGTCGCCGCGTGAGACGCATGGTCTCGGCTCCTACCAGGATCTCTCCTGGCTCGGCGACGGATTGAATGCGTGCTGCTGTATTGAGGGCATCGCCGGTGACCGCGACGTCCTGCCTCCCACTCGCGTCCCAGGTCCCGCTCACCACCTCGCCGGTATTGACTCCGACCCGAATCTGCGGGTTCGCCTGCCAACGCTCTCGTGCTGTGACCGCCACCGGTTCGATGGCTCCTTGCATCCCCAGGGCACAGAGCACGGCTCGCTCGGCGTCATCTTCATGGGCCATCGGTGCCCCAAAGAGGGCTAACACCGCATCTCCGGCATACTTCTCGACGGTGCCGCCATATCTCGAGATCTGGTCGGCCATGGCCTGGAAGTACTGCGCCTGGAGGTCACGGACCTCTTCGGGGTCGAGCGCCTCGGAGGGGGGGGTGAAGCCGACCAGATCACAGAAGAGGGCAGTGACTAAGCGGCGCTCTTCCGACGGAGGAGGGGACGGCGGCGTCGGCGGGGCCGGTGAGGGAATCACGGCGGGAGAGGCGGCCGGCGCCCCAGCAGCCGCTCCGGCGATAGGCTCGCCACGCAGCGCTGTCCCGCACTCGGCGCAGAACTTCTGGGTGGCCGTGATCGCACTACCGCAGCCAGGACACAGCAAAGGCAGGGCCGAGCCGCACTCGGCACAGAATCTCTTGCCGAAGAGGCTGGCCGTCCCGCAGGACGGGCACATGACGGTTGCGGCGTCCATTGTGGCGTCATCGTAGCACGCACGGCACGCGTACGACTGGTGTATGGCCTGGGTGCGCACCAACATCGTCATCGAGGATAGCCACGTCCAGGAGATCATGCGGCGCTATCCCTTGTGGGCGAAGACGGAGACGATTGACCTGGTGCTGGGCCGCCTGGCCGGCGAGCCGATGACGCGCGAGGAGGCGCCGGCCATGCATGGGGCGCATGCCATCGGTGAGATTGCGCCTGACTCGCTATGCCGCACCGTGGGGTGATCCTCTACCCGTGACCCCTCGTGTAGACGAGGCCTTTAGGCCGGCGGGCTAAAACGCTTGGTGTGAATTGGGCTACCAGGCGATGAGGTCGGCGAAGGCGAGCAGAGGGCGGCCGAGCTGAGCGTTGAGCCACATGGAGAAGTTGTGG
>JAJPIP010000059.1 GCA_021324655.1 Pseudomonadota bacterium | reverse complement strand
TGGAGCTCGGTGACTCGCCGCTCCTGAGCGGCAAAGAGCCGGGCATTCTCGATGGCAATGGCCGCTTGACTGGCAAAGAGGCTGAGCAGGTTCAAGTCATCACCACTGAACGCATCCACCTCCGCCCGCTCCACGTCCAGCACCCCGATCACCTGGTCCCCCCGCTTCAACGGCATCGCCAGCTCCGACCGGACGCTTAAATCACCCGGAACGTAGCCGGAGAATTCGCGCACATTCGGCACGATGATCGGCTCGCCCTTCTGGAAAGCAAGGCCGGTGACCCCATGGCCGAAGGGAATCTTGATCACCCGGCGGCGCTCCTCGGCGAGTGGGCCGCCCGCGGCGGCAACTTCGAGAATGTCGTGCGTTGGGTCGGGAAGCATGATGGCGGCAATGTAATACGGCACGACATCGCGCATGCCGGAGAGGATGGCATCGAGCACCGACTCCAGATCGAGGGAGGAATTGACGGCCCGAGCCACATGGAGGAGCGCCTGCATCTGCCGGACGTTGTCCTGACTCTGACGGTAGAGGGCGGCGTTGACGATGGCCACTGCCGCCTGCGAGGCGATCACCGAGAGCGTGGCCACGTCGTCCTGCGTATAGGCGTTGACCCGTGAGCTCTGGACCGTCATGGCGCCGATGGTCCGGCTGCCGGTGCTCAGCGGGACAAAGATCTTGGCGTCCGTTTCCTTGACACCCACCACGCCGACGACGAGACCGTTGGCCGCGGCGTATTCCTGGTACTCCTCGTCGTTACGGAAGAGGAGGGGCGTGCCACGCTCGATGACCAGATAGGTGACACTGTCCCCCGCGTTGATGATCTGGTCGCGGTAGAGGACACCCTCCTCGCGGAGGTAGGGGACATCCACCACGTGGCGGCGCTCGTCGTAGAGGGCGATGAAGAAATGGGTGGTGTCCATGACCCGGCCCACTTGCTCATAGATCGTCTCGTAGAGCGTGTTGAGATCAAGGGTCGCCGAGACGACGCGGCCGATTTCATTGAGAGTCTGAAGTCGGTCCGCCTGGTGGATCATCGCCTCCGGCGGCTGGATCGCATCATCCATCTGAGTTGTCCTGGTGCGTCACTGTACTGTATGGACTTTGGGAGTGCAACTATCCTTTCGGTCCAACCCGACTCCAATCTTTCGGTTGTATCCTTGACACGGAAGGATACCTATGCACATTCTGGTGGTCGAGGATGAGCGGCGCCTGGCCAATCTGGTGCGCCGAGCGCTGGAAGAGGAAGGTCACGTCGTCGACGTGTGCCTCGACGGCGCCGAGGCGCTCGAGATGGCGCAGGGAACGGACTACGACCTCCTTGTCCTTGACATCATGCTGCCACGCGTGAGCGGCATCGAGATTTGCCGCACGTTGCGGGCCGAGGGCAAAGACACGCGGATCCTGATGCTGACGGCGCGCGACGCCGTCGAGGACCGCGTGGAGGGTCTGGAAAGTGGGGCCGATGACTATCTGGTCAAACCTTTCTCCTTCGCCGAGTTGATTGCCCGCGTGAAAGCCCTCTCGCGGCGCAGCGTCCAACCGCAGGCGGACGAGGAACTGATCAGCGGGGATCTTGTCCTCGACCTGTCGCGGCACGAGGTGCGCCGTGGCGATACGCCCATCGAGCTCACGGCCAAGGAATTCCAGCTCCTGGAGTACCTCATGCGGAATGCGGGGCGCGTGCTGACCAGGACGCAGATCCTCGATCACGTGTGGGGCTACAACTTCGATTCGTTCAGCAATGTGGTGGACATCTACGTCCACTACCTGCGTAACAAGATCGACCGCGACTTTCGTGAGCCCTTGATCAAGACGGTTCGTGGGGTGGGCTACAAGCTCGAAGCGTAGGCCATGTTCACACTTGCCCGCTGGCGTCTCGTTGCCTGGAATGTCGCCATCCTCGTCATCATCCTGGCGATTCTCGAGATCCTGGTCTACGCCGTCTTTCGTCAGCAGATTTACCGGGGGGTGGACAGCGATCTGAAGCAGCGAAGGCAGCAGGCGATCCAGACTATCGCCACCCAGGGGATCGGTGTCGAACTGGCAGTCGCGGCCAGAGACGACGGCTATCACACGGTGATCCTGACACCGGACGGAGAGCTGTACTCCGGCGAGTGTGTCCAGGAGAAGACCATCGATCCCAGCATCATGACGTGTCCGCCCGGGACGACCACGTCGTTCCAACCGGCGATGCATCAAGTTGCACAGACGGGGGGATCCGACGTCCGAACCGTCACCTACCAGTCGCATCCCCAGCGCATCATCACCTTCATGGCCCGCACCGGCCCGACTCCTTATATTGTCCAGATCGGACGCACCGCGGCCGGCGAAGTGGAGGCCGAGCATACGCTCACCCTGCTGCTCATCCTGGGCGGTTTCTTCGGTGTCGTTCTCTCCGGCCTCGGTAGCCTCTTTCTCGCCAGCCGGGCGCTCATTCCCATCCGTCAAGCCTTCTCTCGCCAGCGCCAGTTCACGGCCGACGCATCGCATGAGCTACGCACGCCGCTGGCCCTGATCCGCGCCAACGCGGAGATGCTGGCGCGCCGCGCCGATCAGCTCCCCGAGGGCGATGAGGAACTGGTCCACGAGATCATCCAGGAGACCGATCACCTCAATCGCCTGGTCGGCGATCTGCTGACCCTGGCCCGGGCCGATACCGGCGGTGTGAAGATCGAGCCGCGCCCGGTGGACCTGCGTGCCCTCGTCGAGGCCGTCCACGAGGATATTCAGCCGATCGCCGAGGCGCGCGGCATTCACAGTGAGGTCGAGCTAAACGGTCCGGTCCGTGTCATGGGAGACGAGGGCCGGCTTCGCCAGTTGCTCCTGATCCTGCTCGACAACGCCCTCAAATACACCGATCCCGGCGGACGCGTGGAGATCGCCCTGAACAAACACGATCACCACGCCCATTTGTCCGTGACTGACACGGGCATCGGCATCCCGCGGTCCGATCTGACGCATGTCTTCGACCGTTTCTATCGCGTGGACCGCGCACGTGAGCACGAAAGCGGCGGCACCGGTCTCGGCCTCTCCATCGCCCAGTGGATCTGCCAGGCACATAGCGGCTCAATCGAGGTGGAGAGCGAGGTCGGACGCGGCTCGCGCTTCGAGATCAGCCTGCCGGCGCGGTAGCGACCAGCGGGGAGTCGCTGCCCGCGATCACGACGATCCGGGCCGTCTGACCGGGAACCGGCTCGTGCAGCAGACGCGCGTCGAGAAGACGCTGCAGGCGGCGCGCCGTGTAAGCGGCCGGCCCCGTCGCATTGGTGTTGACGATGACCTCGGTCTGGCGATAATCGGTGGCCGCCGCGTTGCCGGCGCCCACCATGTGGAAGCCCAGCCCCTGCAACGTCGCCTCCAGGCTCGATGCCACGCCGGTGGTGGACGTCCCGTTCAACACCTCGACGGGCGCGGCCTCCGCCGCAATCGTCGGGTCGGAGAAGAGCTGATGCGTCAGGTTCGGGATATCAGTCGAGTTGGTCGGCAGCAGGATGGATTGCCCGTCATTGCTCCAGGCGGGCTGCACCATGCCGTTCTCGATATTGATGTAGTTGTGTGTGGTGTGGCCGCGGGCCAGCAGGACCTGGAGGCCGATCTCAGGGAGAGCGTTCAGCGGCACGTTGGTGATGAGACCGTTCTCGACCGCTTTGAGGATCGCCGGATAGCGCGGCCAGATGGCGGGCGAGAGGAGGGTCTGTTTGACCGCCTCAGAGAAGGCCTGCTGATCCTGGACGCGTGCCAGATCCTGCTGGACAAAGGCATGCCGCTCGCGCACGAACTCCAGAGCGGTGGCGCCGTTCATGTGCTGGACACCGGCCTTGATGTCGATCGGGCAGTAGGCGGTTCCGGTCAGACAGGGATAGAGCGGATCGTTGAGCTCCCGCGGCACGTTGACGGTCACGCCACCCATGGCATTGACGATCTTGATGAAGTTCCGGAAGGTCAGCGCGATAGAGTAATCGACCGGAATCCCAAGGTCACTCTCCAGAACGTACGAGGCCAGACGCGGACCGCCAACCTCGTAGGCGACGGCCAGTTTTCCCTGGCCGTAGCCGGGGATGTTGACCCAGAGATCACGCGGCACGGAGAGCATGTGCACCTGGTGGTGGGCTGGATCGATATCCATGACGAGCAGCGTGTCGGTCCGAGCCGGCTCGGTGGTGCGTTGGGTGAGGCCCATGATGACCACGGTAATCCGATCCCGACCGTCCCACGGGACCAGCCCCGGCTGCGGCTTGAGCGTGATCGCACTCAACGCTTCCAGGGCCGGCGGGCTCTCGATGAGGACACCCAGCGCCAGGACGACGATCAGGATCAATCCCAGCACCGAGAACAGCAGCGTCCGTATGGGGCGCCAGACCGAGAACGCGCGTTCCTGCGGACGGGGAAGTGGGGTCGGAGAGTATGGCCGAGGCGCGGCAGGCTGAACCGACATGCGGGTGGATTCTAGAGGATGCCTGACGTGTGCTGCCAGAGAGGAATCAGGAGGTGAGGGCCAGCCCCGGCGTGGCATAGCCCTGGGGATGCGTCCGATGCCACTCCCAGGCGGAGCCGACGATCGTGGTCAGATCGCTGTGGACCGGCTCCCAGCCGAGGGCATGCCGGAGCTTGCCGGCGTCGGCGACCAGTTCCGGCCCATCGCCGGGACGGCGCGGTGCGATATCCACGGGGAAGTCGACACCGCTGATCTCTTTGACCGTGCGAATCACGTCACGGTTGCTGTGACCGTGACCAGTCCCGACATTGAAGACATCCGATGCCCCGCCTGCCGCCAGATGATCGAGGGCGGCGACGTGGGCGGAGGCCAGATCCATCACGTGGATGTAGTCGCGAATGCAGGTGCCGTCCGGCGTGGGATAGTCATCGCCGAACAGCGGAAAGCGCGGGATGAGGCCCAGAGCTGCCTTGATCGCCACCGTGATGAGGTGTGTTGCCGGCTCATGGTCCTGTCCCATCGAGCCGTCCGGCGCTCCGCCCGCCGCGTTGAAGTAGCGCAGAGCGACGCTGCGGAGACCATGGACGCGGTCGTACCAGGGCAGCATTCGCTCGACCAGCAGCTTGGTCTCGCCGTACGTGTTCTCCGGCACCGTGGGCTCGGTCTCACTGATGGGAATGTGCGCTCCCTCACTGTAGACGGCGGCGGTGGATGAGAAGATGAACTGCGACACCCCGTGCTGGACGGCGGCGTTGAGCAGGGTGATCGAGTTGGCGACGTTGTTCTGGAAGAAGCGATCGGCGTGGACCATCGACTCGCCCGCCTCGATCGAGGCCGCGAAGTGCACAATCGCGTCGAATCCGGCGGTCAGGGCGGCATCGAGGGCGGCGGCATCGGCCAGGTCGCCAACGATGAGCGGCGCCGTCACCGCTTCCCGATGACCATAGCTCAGGTTGTCGTAGACGACGACCTCGTGTCCGGCCTCCTGGAGCGCGCGGGTCGTGAAGCTGCCGATATACCCGGCACCACCCGTCACGAAGACCCGCATTAGCGTCTCCTCTTACCCCGAGGACGGTTGGGACGCGGCGTCTGGGGCTCAGCGCGCCGCCGGGCCTCGGGCCGGTAGCGTCGTTGCTCGGTAGCGTGGCGAAACTCCCAGAGAGCCAACGGATAGCGCTCACTGCGCTCGTAGACGAAGTACCCGGTGATGCCGATCAGAAGCAACCAGTCAAGGTACAGCCAGAAGGGCATATCAATGTAATCCACCCCGAGATAGCGCATGATAGCCAGGAATATCCCGATGCCCGACGCCCACAGATAGGCCTGCGAGGCGCGGCGGATGAAACGGCGCAGGACCGGATTATCCCGGGCGATCTTGCCGCGGCGCAGGTAAAAGATGAGCGAAAGCAGAAAAATGGCCACGAGCGCGCCGGTCATCACATCGAAGGGCCACGGCGGCATGGTGGCAGACGCCTGGAAGAGGTTGCTGGGAGATAAAAAGTTCACTGACGCCCCGTCGAGATAGATTCCGCCTGTTCGGCGCCGAAGTATACCAACGCTCAGTGCAGCCCCATCGCGAGGCTCATGCCCCAGTCCACGAGACGAGCCGGAAGGACGTGGGCAAGGCCGGCCAGCCGGGCGGGGAGGGTGACGGGGTAACGCGGCCGGGGATGTGGCGAGGAGACGGCCCGCAGAATGACGTGTGCGACGGCCCCGGCAGAGCGCCCGAAGAGGCCGACGCTATGGTGCGTGCCCTGGTAGCGGCGGTATCGGGGAGCATAGGGAGAGTCGGGTGAGACAGTGGCGAATTGCTCGGTGACGCGGCCGAAGTCGGTCTTGATAGGCCCCGGCTCGATCAGGACGACCCGCACGCCGAACGGTGACAACTCACGCCGCAGGGCATCGCTGAGGGCCTCCAGCGCAAACTTCGAGGCGTTGTACGCTCCCATGAACGGCGTGGCGACGAGGCCGGCAGCTGAGCTGAGGTTGACGATGGTTCCGTGTCGCCGCCCGCGCATCCCGGGAAGGAAGGGCTGCGTAAACGCGATCAGGGCAACCACATTCACCTCCAGTTGCCGCCGCAGCGCCTCCGGCGGCACCTCTTCGACGGCGCCGATCTGTCCGTAGCCGGCATTGTTCACAAGAACGTCCACCCCATAGCCGGCCGTCTCGCGCATGATCGTCGCGACCGCTGCCGCCCGCGATGCGTCGTCCGTGATGTCCATGCGGATCGGTGTGATAGCGGGGTGCTCGCGTGCCAGAGAGTGCAGATCCGGCTCAGAGCGGGCCAGCGCGAACACACGGTAGCCGTTCTGAGCAAAGAGCAGCGCGGTAGCCCGCCCGATGCCTCGGGAGGCACCGGTCACGGCGACGATCGACGCCATCTATCCGCGTCCGTCCTGCAGGCGATAGAGGGCCAGCGACAGAATGGTCTTGGCATCCACGATCGTTCCGTCCCAGACCCGGGACATCACCTCGTCGAGAGAGAGCAGTGCCGGCTCGATCTGGTCATCCGGCTCGGTGGGGGTGCCGGGTTGCAATCCCTGACACAGGAAGAGGTGCATGAGCTCGGTGGTGAAGCCGGGTGAGCTGTAGAAGGAGGTCATCGCCTGCAGCGAGCCGACAGAGTAGCCTGTCTCTTCCTTCATTTCGCGCCGCACTGCCTGCTCGGGTGTCTCACCGTCGTCTATCCCTCCCGCCGGCACCTCCAGCGTCTCCTTGCGAATAGCATCCCGGTACTGCCGGATCAGGAGGAGACGGCCGTCGTCCAGTACCGGAATCATCACCACGACCTGCGGATGCACGACGACCTCTCGCGTGGTTTCCTTGCCGTTGGGCAGCCGCACCCTTTCTCGCTTCAGGTCAATCAGGGAACCCTGATAGATCGTTTCCTCTGATAGGATCTGAACCGGCTCGATCGGGGACATGGGCACCTCCTACCACACGGTACCCTAGGTTGATGGCTCGTTCCTGGTCCTACCGTCCCCTCCGGATTGTGCCGTGACGACGCTGCGGGTCGAGGTGCCGGCCACGATTCTGCTCGGCGGCGGGGCTCTGGGACTGGCGCTGGACCGGCCGCTGACGCTGGATGCCAGGATCACCTCGGTGGGAGACCCGATGGAGGGGGATGAGACGGCGGGTGCGGCCTACCGTGCCTTTCCCTCGGAGGCTCTCCCCGGAGCATGCTTCACGGTGACACAGAATCTCCCGGCCTGCCTGGGCGATGTCACGGCGCGTAGCGTTGCAGGCCTGGCAGCTGCCGCCGTGGCTGTGGAGGCGAAAGATGCTCAGAAAGCACTATTTCAGTCCGCTGCGCTCTGCGTCGGCGACATCGTGCGGGCGGCAAGCGCCGTATACGGCGGGGTGATGACGGCCTTCCGGGTCGGAGAAGCGGTCTACAGCACGCCGATCGCCAATCACCTGGCACTCGACGTGGTCCTGGTCATTCCGTCCGAACCGCGACACCCGAGCTCAACACCTTTCGAGCATGCCCGTCTCGCCTACCTCGTCGGTAGCCTGATCTGGGGCCGGTGGGACCAATTGAAGGACGCCCTCTCCGCGCCTCAGGATCTCGACCCCGCGATCGGCTCTCTTGTCGGAGCGGCTCGCGCGGCGACCCCGTATGGAGCGACAGTTGCCGACGGGATGGTCGTGGCTTTCACACCGCGCGGGGACACAGGCGCCGTGACAGCCGCCGTCACCGCACGCGCGGCCAACCTGACGTGCGAGATTCAGGTTATCGAGACCACGGTCCGCGGCGCCGGCGTGACGGTCAAAAACCTGGATGAAGCGCCAGCCGGCGCGTGAGCCTCAACTGCCTGATGACGACGGCAGGGTCGTCCCCCGAAATATCGCCCGCCAGATGCCGGGCGTCGTGCTGACGTACGGCGATTTGATCCTGGGTGCCGCGGGCGGCGCAAAGGGAGCAGTAGCGTACAGCAGGGTGCTCACCACCGACGTCTTTCCGTAGGCCGCGACATAGTCCCCGTTCTGGAGCCCGGCGAGGGCCGTCTTCAGATCCTGCGCCACGTACCGTGTTGCTTTGGTGGTCTGGAGAGTCCGCACGGTCCCCGCGTCGGTTCGAATCACGACAGATGTGTCCGTCATGCTCTGCAGGGTTCCGGAGGCGAGGAGCTGACCGGAGGCGTTGGTGCTGGGCGTGACGAGCGTCGTCACCGGATTGACGGGCAGGAGATACGGTGCGCGCGGTTTCTGCCGGAAATTGAAGTCGGAGACGAGGTTGCCCAGAGCAGCCAGGTTCTCGCGGACATCGGGCCGCGCATCGGGACGTCCGTCGGTCGCCGGATCGAGCCGCTGCCCGTGCAGGAAGTCATCCTCGATGAACTTGAGATAGGCATCGAACGAGAGGTTCTGGTGGTCGATGTAGCCGCGGCGCGCATACGGAGAGATCACGATGCCGGGCACACGGATGCCGTATCCCATGCCGTCGACCACCGGGGGCACGACGTGATCGTAGAAGCCGCCCCAGTCGTCCCAGGCGAGAAAAATGGCGGTGTGGCTCCACTCGCGGCTGCGCATGACCGCATTGACAATGGTCGTCACGTAGCTCTGGCCGTAGCTGACCAGTCCGGGCGGATGCTCGCTATCGGCAACCTGCGGGACGATCCAGGAGACGGCCGGTAAAGTACCGCCGCCCAGGGATGTATAGAAGGCGGCCAGCGTGCGGACATTGCCCCGCTGCTTATCGGTCTTCACGTCCTTGAACCCGGGCAGGACATTCCAGATATAGGGGACACCCGTGAAGTTGCTGCCGAAGGCGGTTCCACTGCTCCCGCCATCAAGGTAGTACCCCCAACTCACGTGAGAGCGGTGCAGAAGATAGGTGATATCGGTCCACGCGTACGGCGTCGAGGGCGGCGGTCCCCACCAGCCAAAGCTGTTGATGTCGTTGCGGCACGCCATGGGGTCCCCGCCCGGACAGCGCGCCGACCAGCCGGAGACGAGATACATGTGGGCAGGCAGGCTCCAGGAGGCAACCGGCTCGAACATGTGGTCCTGTAGCACAAAGTTCCTGGCGTACGCCCAGTAGTTCGGGATATCGCTCTGCGTGTGATAGCCCATGACATCGATGATCCGCCCATGGGTGCAGGTCGGGTTGGTCGGGCCGCCGCTGCAGGAATTCCTGCCGGCCTCTGCCTCCTGGATGAAGCCGTTCATCTGGCCGTCGTTCACATCGTAGGTATGGGCCGGCGCCCCGTGCGGGCCGCCTCCATTCAGATCGTTGTGGTCGACGAACGGCTGCACGCAGGCACCGGTGTTGGGATCCGGCACGCAGACGGCGGGAGCGCCGTTCTCCATGGGGATACCATCGGCACCAGGGAAGGTTCCGAAGTACGAGTCGAAGGAGCGGTTCTCCTGCATGATGATGATCACGTGTTTGATCTTGTGGATACCGCTGTCCGGTGCCAGGGCCGCATCATGCGCGGTGTAGGGACTCCCGGCATAGAGAACGGAGCGTCCCGCCACCAGCACGAGCAAAGCCGAGCACAGGGCGAGCGCCACCGACAAGCGTTTCATAAAGATTTCTTCCCCCTCAGAGATACCTGATTACAGTTTGAAACGAATCCTATGTCCGGAATGAAACGACGAAGTCTGAGCACGCGGTGAACACTGTCCTACAGAAGGATGAACGCTGAGGAAGGGGCGTTGGTCAGGATAACATCCCGTACGCCGGCAGTCACCAGGCGGCGGTAGATGACCTCCACCATGATCGTCGGGACCGAGTGAGGGTGGCTCTACGCACCCCGATAGTTTAGGCATTTACAGAAACCGCGCGCTCGGCTATAATTCGTGTAGTTAGGCAGGGTATATCTACAGTGAACTCTGAAGAGCAGCGGATCGTGTACCACTTCGTGTGGGGTCCCATGCGGGCGAAGCCCTGCCTGATCGGGGATGCCGCGCAGCGGCTGGAGACGTTGATCCGCGAGACGGCGGCGACCCTGGCCCTCCAACTCGGAGAGGTCCAGATCCTGCCTGACCGCGTCTACGTCGCCGTCGCCGCGCCGCCGACGTTATCCCCGCATCGCATCGTTTGCCGCTTCAAGGCATATTCCTCCCGCTGTCTGCGTCATGAATTCCAGGAGATGACCAAGATACCGACGCTGTGGACGCGGGCGTATGTCGTGCGAGCAGGCGAGCACTACCGCCCGGAGCAGGTTATGGAGGTCTACGAGACCAGCCTGCCACCGCGGCGCCGCGCCGGACGGCCCAGGGTCAACCGGTAGGCGGCACAGAAAGGATTCATTCGATCAATGCCCAAATGTGAGAGATGCAAGACCAATGACGCGCGCGTCCGCATCGACCAGATCGTCGCGGGCAAGCGCGAGTCACGCTACCTGTGCGAGAACTGCGCGCAGGAGGTCGTGGGTAACGCCGGCGGTGCCAACCTCGGTGCCAATCTCGGCTCCATCTTCGGCAACAACGCGGGTGGCCCCGGCACGGTAACCGCGGAGCGGCAGTCCGGCAGCAAAACGCCGGTTCTTGACCAGTTCGGACGCGATCTGACCGGTGAGGCCGAGGACGGCAAGCTCGATCCGACGGCCGGACGCGAGCGGGAGATCCGGCGTGTGATCACCGTGCTCGCCCGCCGCCAGAAGAACAATCCCGTGCTGATCGGCGAGCCGGGTGTCGGCAAGACGGCGATCGTCGAAGGGATCGCCCGCCGCATCGTGGAAGGCAACGTCCCGGCAGCCCTGCTGGGTAAGCGCATCATCGCGCTCAGCATGGGCGGCATGCTGGCCGGCGCCATGTTCCGCGGGCAGTTCGAGGAGCGCGTGAAGCAGGTCCTCGAGGAGGTCCGTGAGAACCCCGACATCGTGCTGTTCATCGACGAGCTGCACACGGTCATCGGCGCCGGCGCCGCGGAGGGTGCCGTCGGCGCCGCCGACATGCTGAAGCCGGCCCTGGCACGCGGGGAAGTGCGCTGCATCGGCGCCACGACCCTCGACGAGTACCGCCAGATCGAGCGTGACGCCGCCCTCGAGCGTCGCTTCGCCCCCATCTACGTGGACGAGCCCACCGCCGAGGAAGCGGTGGCCATGCTCCTGGCCGTCCGGCCGGAGTACGAGAGTCATCACGGCGTCCAGGTCACCGACGAGGCGATCGATGCCGCCGTCACCCTCTCCGACCGCTACATTAGCGACCGTTTCCTGCCCGACAAGGCGATCGACGTCATCGACGAAGCCGCCTCGGCGCTGCGTCTCGACGCCAGTGAGAGCGGCGAGGGCCCGGAAGGCGTTGCCGCCCTGGAGCAGCGATTGAACCTGCTGCAGCAGCAGAAGGAGCAGGCCGCCCTGGCCGAAGAGTACGAGCGTGCCGCCCAGCTCCGCCAGCAGGAGCTTCTGCTGCAGCGCGAGCTGGAAGCTGCCCGGGCGACACTGACGGAAGCGGCGCCGCTGATCGTGAGCCCCGAGCTGGTGGCACGCGTCAT
Organism: Pseudomonadota bacterium; assembly: GCA_021324655.1. Lineage (GTDB taxonomy): Bacteria > Chloroflexota > UBA5177 > UBA5177 > UBA5177 > JAJPIP01. The sequence continues at coordinate 24,848 of JAJPIP010000059.1, read as the reverse complement.
CGAAGACTGGACCGGCGTGCCGGTGACCGAGATGGTCGAGTCGGAGCGGGAGAATCTCCTGAATTTGGAGGAGGATCTGACGCGCCGCGTCATCGGTCAGAACGAGGCGATCACCGTCGTCTCACGCGCCATCCGGCGCTCGCGCGCCGGCCTCAAAGATCCGCGCCGTCCCATCGGCTCCTTCCTATTCCTCGGGCCCACCGGGGTGGGCAAGACCGAGCTGGCACGGGCACTGGCCGCCGAGATCTTCGGTAACGACGACGCCATGATCCGTCTCGACATGTCGGAGTACATGGAGCCGCATAGCGTCTCCAAGCTCTTCGGTAGCCCGCCCGGCTACGTCGGGTATGGCGAGGGTGGCCAGCTCACCGAGCAAGTCCGCCGCCGCCCGTACTCCGTCGTGCTGTTCGACGAGATCGAGAAGGCGCACCCCGAGGTGTTCAACGCCCTCCTCCAGATCATGGACGACGGCCGCCTCACCGACGGGCAGGGACGCACCATCGACTTCAAGAACACGCTCGTCATCATGACCTCCAACGTCGGCAGCGTCGATCTGAAACGCGCGGCCCGCATCGGGTTCGTGGTGGGCGCCGACGGCCGGCAGGATGCGATCAAGGACAAGGCGCTGGAGGGTCTCAAGCGGGCCTTCCGTCCCGAGTTCCTCAACCGCATCGACCAGGTCGTGGTGTTCCGCTCGCTGGAGCGCGAGGATCTCCGCCGCATCGTGGATCTCCTCCTCGACGACGTGCAGGAACGCCTCACCGAGCAGCAGATCACGCTCACTGTCGGCGACGAAGCGCGTGACTTCCTCCTGGCCGAAGGGTACGACGAAGAGTTTGGCGCCCGGCCGCTGCGGCGCGCCATCCAGCGGCACGTGGACGATGCGCTGGCCGATGCCATCCTGAACGGCAGCGTCCAGAACGGCGCAACCGTCGCCCTGCGGCTCGCCGAGGGCGCCCTCACCATCGAGATCGCCCCGGCCGAGCCGGAACCGGTCACCGAGCAGGCAAGCTAACCGCAAAAGACCGAAGGGGCGGGTGCATCAGCACTCGCCCCTTTCGTGTTTAAGGCGACCTCTCTCAGTGCACGGTCTCCAGGTCACGCTGCCAGTTCTCCAGCAGGTCGATCAGCCCCGCATGATCGAGGAAGAGACGCCGCTCACCCGTTCCTATATGCTCTACTTCGCCCTGGGCCGTCGGCCGTCCCGCCGCGTCGCGCCACAACCGCACAATGAAACTCATCGCCTCGCCCCGCACCCGAGTGTTGCTGTCGTATCCCATCATTCCGTCCGTTCCTTCATGTGAAAGGACTGTAGCAGCGGGACATTAGCCGGCAATTAGGAGAGGGATGTAGTTAGCGCGGGAAAAAACTCGCCCTTCTCCCTTCCCTGCTCCTTCGGTCAGGTTCGCGTGGATTCGGGAACCTGTCCGTAGCGATCAGGCCTCGAGCGTCAAGGGCGAAATGAATGTTCCACTGACGGCTGGAAGCCTTGGACGCGCAGCACGATCTGGTACGGGGACTGATGATCCCTCGGCCTAAGGGTTCCTCGTCCCGGTGGCCGGAGCGCAATCCGTCGCCTGAGCCACAGCGGCTCGCAGCCCCAAAAAAGACCGGAGCCGCCGGCCCACTGCGGTGCCGGCGGCTCTTCGCGTTACCCGCGCTCAGATGGGCTCTCCAAACCCGAGCACTAGCAGCCCTGGCAGGCGGACATGCCCTGCATCGATCCCATAGAGGCGCCGTCGAAGGCGGTCGGGTCAGGGACAGTGTAGCCAAGGATCGTTCCCTGCGCTCCGGCCGAGCTGGAGTAGGAACTCGCTGACGAGCTGTAGGAGAAACTTGGACCGGGCAGTGACGAGGTCGAGTGGAAATTCCCACTGTTCGCATTGGTGTAACCGGGCACGGCCTTCCAGGTCAGCGAGATCGTCCCGCCTGAGCCCGCGAACAGCTGGAAGTTGGGACTGCTCAGGCTGCTCGTGTCAACGTTCAATGAGACGTTGGTGGGCCTTGCACCCCCGGATGACTGGACCGCGCTGCTCGGGATCAATCCAAATCCTCCCTCGGTGAGAACGCAGTTCCAGAAGTCATTGACGGAATCCCACTGCCACGTACACACCGTGTACTCGAGCATGGTTTGCGTGCCGGACTGAAAGACGTTCAGCTGGTATTCGACCGACCCGGGCGGAGGACCGGATGGACCGAAGTTCTGAGAGGAAAACGCGAAGGCGTTGACCACCTGTCCACTGAACGTGATGGTCTTGCCGCTCGCTGCCGCCGTGCCTCCATGTGCCAGTGGATCGAGCGGCACGCTGAGGAGGAGGGCAAAAACGACTGCGGTGAGCGCCAAGAGTGAACGGTTGTGGGTAATACGACGCATGACCTGGACTCCTTTCGCTGTGAACACAGCTCCTGGCTGTCTGTTGTACAGGCCGTCCGTTACTTGCGCGTTACATGAGCGTCACCATTCCGTGACATGGTTCCTTTTCACTCGGTGAGTCCCCCCAGTTCGTACCCTGACGGCTGAGCCAGGCCGGAAAGCGGCACATCTCTGACCTCTGACCGTCCGCGACTGCAGAATTGCGTCAAGGGCGTATGGTGGAGGCAGGGAAAGCGCCCCATTGGAAATCCTCTTTACGCGCGTAGATCATCGCGACGTGCGGGCCAGTGTCACTCGCTCCGACGGCGTGACGCTGTCGGTCCCCGTCTACGGGCACCTCGATCCCCTGCCTCACGATCTTGCGCATTACGTCGTCGAACGACACATGGGTTTGCCGGATGGCTTCTGGGGGACGATCGCGGCGGGCGGCATCTTCCGTGGGATGCGGGTCGCCGCTGGCCGACAACCACCACACGCGGCCGAACGTTCAAAGGCGATCATCCGCGCCAACGTGAGTGCCATCGGTCTCGCCGAGCAAGTTGTGGGAAACGTCACGGGAGTACTGGACGGGGAACCGGTGCGAGAACTGCCGCTGTCGGATCACCCCCGGACACCGCGATCCCGTGCCGATTACCACACGGTGATCACGTCGCTCATTCCGCACGTGGAAGAGATGATCGGACGCTGGCAGCAGGTGCCGGTCGGTGGGGAGATGTGCGTGCAGTGGCCGGAAGCCGGACGACGCCGAGCCACGCGGCTCGCCCACGTAGGCGGCGATTAGCTTCTCGGGACAGGTTTATTGCCGACACCGGGAAGTCGGGCAGGCAGGCGTACTATCCCGTGATCCGGAAAGAATCCAGTTCCTGGCCGGGCGCCTCCCAGCCAATCTCGACCTGCTCGACCCGCGCTCCACTCGGACCGCGACGAGCCCAGCGCAGGAAGCTCTGAACGGCGTCCCGCTCCCCCTGGACCACCGCCTCCACCGTACCGTCCGGCACGTTACGCACCCAGCCCGTCAAGCCGAGGGATCGGGCGTGTTCCGCTGCCGACTGCCGAAAGAACACGCCCTGCACCCGGCCGTGAATCCGAAGGTGGGCTCGCTCCATCTACCGACGCAGCCTCATCGCCGCACCTCGCCCGCCGGACGCGCTCACCACGACGTGGCCGGCGGGCCACTGGCCCGGGCTATACGTCTCGTCAGCCGGAGGAGGAAACCGCGCAAATCGGCATCATCCGTCAGGGCCAGCGCTTCCTGCGCTCGCTCCAACGCTGCTGACGGCCGGCCAGTCTTATATAGGCTGCTGGCGAGCCATGCCAGTGCCTCCGCGCGGAGGGGGAGGGACAAGCCGAGGGCCAGCGCCTGCTCGTAGTGCGGGATGGCCTCCGCCTCCCGTCCATTGTTGTCGTGGAACAGAGCGAGATTGTAGTGGGCGACGGCGCGATCGTGACGAGTGCCGGCCTGGTCGACGGCAGCGCTAAGCGCGGAAAGGGAGCGGCGATTGCGCATGGAGCCAGTATAGGGGGCTCACTGTGCCCGGGCGCGTTGGTGGGCGTGGTGGATCCTGACGCGCCCGAGGCGCCATGGATGCCGGCGCATCCCCTGGCACGAACCCTGCTGCAGTCCTCCCGATCTGCGAGCGGAGAAGGGAACGAGCGACATGGCGTTACGCGTGGTTGTGGTTGAAGATGATCGAAGCATTCGCGAGCTTCTGGAGGAGGTTCTCGCGATGTTCGGACTCGATGCCGTCGGCATCAGTCATCCCGATGTCGTCCTCGACGTCGCGCGGCATCGGGCGCCCGATCTCTTCCTGATCGACGTTATGCTACCAAAGACAAGCGGCATCGAGGTGGCTGAGGATCTGCGCCGCAACGGCTTCGCCCAGACCCCGATGGTTGCGCTCTCCGCATCATCGATCATGCAGGATCTCGCCCGCCACAGCGGCGTCTTCGACGGCGTGCTTGCCAAACCATTTGACATCGATCGCCTGCTGGCAACGATTCAGGAAGCCGTGATCGACGCCGCCCGATATCGTCAGACGGTGTCCGGCAACGGAGAGACTGTGCCGGCATCCAGGGCCGAGATCTAGACCGAAAAGAATCGGGGTGGGGAAACGGAAGCATTCCCCACCCCGTCCCGCGAGCGTGTGATTAGGCTCAGTGCGTGGTGACGGTTTCGCTCTCCGTCACTTTGTTCAGGTCCGCGTACTGCGCCGGACTACCGCTGGTGAAATCGATGGTCCCATCGGAGATAGAACCCCATGCGCTCGCATTCACGGACGTCCCGTCGAGGTGGCTGGTGATGTGGAAACCCTGCGCCGAGAAGTTGTTATTGGACACGTTCTTGACCGGTGAGCCGTTCGCCGTCCACGACAGATTGACCCACAACGTGGCGGGATTGTTGTTGATGTCAGTCACCGGAATCGCCCCGGAGAGCGACGCTGAACTGAGCTTGGAGCTTATCTGCAGCGCCGTCGAAGGAATCTGGCCCACGTACAACGTGACTACGTTGCCGTTCGGATTGGTCGAGAAGTCGATTTGGTCGGCGATGACGAAGGTGTACGAGGTTTGGTTCCCGCCGATCGCTTTACCGGCGTTCACGTACACCTCGGTGTAGAGGGTTGGTGACGTCCATGCGCCAAAGTAGGCCTCTGCCACCATCCCATGGACGTGGAGGGAGTACTGGGTGGACGCCGACGCTTGCATCGGGACCGCGAAGATGGTCAGCGCGAGGATGGCCGTGACCGGCACCATACGCCAAGAGCGGTTCATACTCTGTCTCCTTCTTTTTTGCAGAGCCTGACCGAATACCTGAGCCGCGGGGTCGGCGCATAGGCGCTCCTTTCACGACCACTCAGACGAGACTCCCCCGCCGCGGGTGTGCTCAGGCTACCTCCAAAGAGGGTTGTTGTCAATAGGCGAAATTCGGTGGACCCCGCCGCGCCGGCGTTGTCGAACGGCCGCTCTCCGGCCTCCTTTAGAAGGCTCGCGCGTCCGTGGCCCGATTCTTGCTCTGGGCTGCCCCATTCGGCGATGAGGAGGGTGGGGCGTGCCTCGCATTCTGGTACTGGAAGACGAACCGGAGGTCAACGCGTTGCTGCGTGACGTCCTGACCGTCGAGGGCTATGACGTCGTGTGCCTGTCGCATCCGTCCCAGGTGGCGAGCGCGCTCCTCATCACCAACCCGGATCTCTTCCTGATCGACCTTATGTTGCCGGGAAGCAACGGGACCGAGGTGGCGCGCGACCTGCGAATGAGCCGCTTCGCCGGGGTGCCGATCATCGCGGTCTCGGCGTCCGTGCTCCAGTGCCATATGGCAGAAAGGTGCGGCGTGTTCGACGAGACCATCCGCAAGCCATTCGACGTGGACGAGTTGATTGATTCCATCAAGCGCTGTCTGGCTGCGCCGGTCTCAGCTCTCGGGCAGGCAACTGACGACGCCGCTGATGGACGGCGACAGTGGATGCCGCGCGTCATGCTGGGAGACGCGGGGTAGCCCAGCCGGGCTTCTCCATCTCGCCGGTGTGCTGTCTCGGACCTACCGGGACCTTTCCAGGCTCCTCGCTCATCGCCGACGGTGCCGCGCCCGGGTCCGCACCTGCCGCCGGCGCAGTCGCGCCGCGCGGCCATAAAAAGAGGAAGGCCCGCGCACCGCGCGGGCCTTCCTGCTGTCAGCCCTCTACCTGGCGGCAGAGAGACCGGTTCTCTACTCGCTTACGGCGTGCAGTTGTACGGCTGCGACACCGCCGTCTGCGGGAGAACAAACGGATTCGGGAAGCTGTACGCGCCGCCCAGAGCGCTGGAATGCGCCTGGCCCTCGAACCATTGATTGAGGGCGACGTTCTGAGGATGGTAGGTGTACCCGTTCATGCTGATCGGGTATGTGGCATTCGGCAGACCCTCGATGACGTCACCAACCTCCAGGTTGTCCTGACAGTTGCCATTGGGTGCCTGCCACCAGGGAGTCATGTCATGGATGCCGTCGGCGACGACGAACGGATCGGCGAAGGTCTCGGACATCTCATGGCTCAGGGCCGTGATGTCCTGGAAGCCTGCCCCGAAGAGGCCGGGCGAGATCCAGCTGGAGTAGTTCATGACGTAGGCGCGGGTGCGGTACCCGTTGGTGGCATCACCCGGCTCGTAGTCCCACGAGTGGTACCCGAGGACGCAGCAATTGTTCGGGTTGCCGAAGTACAGGAAGGTGTTGGGGAACAGGAATGTGGTGATGCTGTGCGTGGTCATCTGACCCGCATGCTCGGCGGCACCGATCGGCGTGGTGGTGTCGGTCGGCGTCGAGGGGAAGAGTAGGTTACCGAACGCATTGATGTCCATCAGCACGGCCAGACAACACGTGCCGTTCGCGTTCGGAATGGCGTAGTAGTAGCCGTACGGCACGTTCATCGTGCGGCCGGTAACGACGTGACCGGACAGCATGGTGTGCCAATTGGACGACGCTTGATTGTAGTACTCGGTGCGCAGGAAGGCATCGTTGAACTGCGTCGGCGTGGAGCTACTCCGGTACGAGTAGTTCTGGAAGACCGGCGAGTTCATGACGGGGTTGACGTACTGGCTGGGCGAGTACGTGGCCAACACGTTGCCGCTCGGGTCGAGCAGATTCAGCGTCACCGGCACCACCGGGGCATCGATCGTCGTGGTGCCGCCCAGATTCGGGGCATTGCCGACACTGTTGGTGTACCACGTGTTAGTGGCATTGCCGTAACCGTCGAAGCCCTGCTTGAAGTACAACTGGGTGAAGCTCGGGATCGAGTCGAGGTTAAGCGGCTGGCTGAAGTTCTGATTCCTCTGCCCCGTGCCGATGGCACCCTTGGGACCGGTGCTATCGCCCAGGACGTGAGCGCTGCTCAGGAAGGTGCTCGAAAGCTCGGGTAGGGGCGTTGACGCCTGGACACCCATCGTGCCCTGCGCGGCGAGGGCGGGGAAAGCGAGCGCCATGCCGAGGATCGCCCCGGCGCGCCACAATGGTTTCGTGAATTTCAAGGTGGTTCTCCTCCACTACGGTTCGTGTCTCGCGTGAGTGCTGAGCCGAAAGGACCGGCATCGTCGGCACGATGCGACTACGGTTCCACGGATGTCCCCCTGTGCCTCCCCCCTTCTACCGGAGTTCCCGGCCCGGTATGTGTCCATAGCGGCCACGATGTATTGGCTGGCTAAGAATACGGAGAAGTCAGGAGACTGTCAACGGCTATTTGGCCATATCTGGACATGTTTGCACGAAAGGAGTAGCTTTCTGCCTCTACCATGCCTCTGTGACGCGGATCATAGTCCTGCTCGCCTCGGTCCTTTTGGTGGCTGTCGCCGCCGCTTCGCCGCCGCTGACGCAGCGCACGCCGGCTCCGCTCGTCACGCGTACCCCGTTGCCCACTGCTGCACCAACTACGTCGCCGACATCTCTACCGTCGACACCGGCCGTCACCTCGATCGGTCCGCACACCGGCGCCGTGTACTACTCGCTCTCCTCCCTCAGACAGATCCAGCGGGGCGCCGATGCCGGGAATCGTGCGGACACCATCTACCTCAATCCGGTCAGCGCGACGCTGCGGCTCTTGCCGCAGGACGGCTTCTCGGGAGCGCCCATCACCCTGGTCAATCCGGCGACCGTACCGGCGGCGCCGACGGCCCACGTCGGCGAAGACACCAGGCCGGAGACCGACGTCATCGTCCGCTTTCGCGGCCATGAGTACTGGATCGTGCTCAATCAGTTCGTGCGCCACGGTCCCGACGGGATCTGGTCGGTAATCACGATCACACCGATGGGGTGAGGGCGCCCTCACCCCCGGCCCCTCTCCCATTGCGATGGGCGAGGGGAGCACACACGCGGCCGTCTCCCCGTTCTTCTGCCGCAGCGGGAGAAGGGGGTCGGGGGGATGAGGGCCCTCGCCCTCTACCGCTTCCCGTTCGCGATGAGATCGCGCAGGCCGGCAGTCTCCGGGGAGGGCTCGGCGCCGACCTCCGCCTGCAGCGCGCGGCGGCATTCCTCGTAGACGCGCAGCGCCTCGTGGGGACGGCCTGCTTCCATCAGATATTGCATGAGGCGGCGGTAGACTTCCTCCCGCCATGGCTCAATGCGCACGATCTTCCGGCAGAAGCCGGCGGCCTCCTCAAACTGCCCGTCCGCGGCATGAAGGCGCGCGGCGTCACTCAACATGGCTAGATGCTGCTCCCGCAGGCGCTCGCGCGTGGATATTGTCCAATCGAAGAAGGGGTCATCACGCAGATACTCGCCCTGATAGAGCGCCTCCGCCTCTCCATACGCCTGGAGGGCATCGTCCCGCCGATCCTCACGCGCCAACTCCCGTCCGCGCCGCACCGCCTCAGCAAATGCGGCCACGTCGCTCCAGACCGGGAGGCGATCGTCAAAGTAGTAGGCACCCTCTTGTTGGGCGATGTAGCGCTTCGCCTGGCGTCCCCCCTCACCCAGCATCTTGCGCAGATCGTGCACCGCAACTCGCAGGCGGTTCGCCGCCACGTCGGGTTCGGTTTCCGGCCAGAGAGCCTCGGCCAGGACATCCTTGGGGTACCGTTTGCCGGGCGTGGTGAAGAGCATCTTGAAGATCGTCTTCGCCGGCTTGTTGCGCCAGCTTTCGTCGAACAGTAGTGAGTCCTTGCGATACAGACGCAGCGAGCCGAGCACATAAACGCGCAGGACGTCGGTCTCCGCCGCGGCGAAGCGCGGCGAGCGATGGAGAAGACGCTGCATGCGGATCAGCAGTTCCTCGAACTCGAACGGCTTGGCGATGAAATCCCGGGACTCTGCATCCAGTGCCTCCAGGACGGCGGGTCCCGGCCGCTGGGCACTGAAGATAAGCACGGGCACATCCTGCCGGAGGGTGCGGCGCATGTGCGCCAGCACTTCATAGCCGTCCACCTCCGGCATCATGAGGTCGAGGAGCATGAGATCGGGCGTGCCCTCGGGCGATTCGAGGCAGGCGATCGCCTCACGCCCGTCGACCGCTTCACGTGGCGCGTATCCCTCGTCCTTCAGGAATTCCGCTAGAACCGACCTGATATCCGAGTCGTCGTCGACGATGAGGACCGAAGCCCCCAGGGAGCTCGCCGAATCAGGCATGCTCCCGGCCCCTCTGCCGGGCCATCCACCACCTCGCGTAGGATGAACCGGACTCATCCCACGCACCCTCTGAGATTGCCATTGCCTTCCAATCGTACATCAGCCTCTCCGTCCCCTCTCCTCCACAATCTGATCGTCTTCGGGCGGCTATTGCGACACGCGGGGATCCGGGTCACAAGCGGCCAGATCGCCGAATTGGCACACAGTTTGACCGCTTTCGATCTGACCGCCAAGGAGGATGTCCGCCAGACGGCGCGATCCATCCTCGTCTCGCGCCACGACGACCTCGCTCTCTTCGACCGCGCCTTCGACCTCTTCTGGGGCCGCCGAGAAGGGATTCGTGACGTGCAGCTGGAGGAATTCAGCGCGGCGGAAGCGCCCTCCGGCGCGCCGATCGCGCGGGCGCAAGGAGGCGGCGATGGCGCCGGCGAAGCGCGGCTCTCCCTGGCCGAGCCAACGGATGGCGGGGCACCCGCCGAGGACACGATTCTGGCCATGTACAGCAGCGTAGAGCTGCTGCGGCGGCGTGATTTCGCCCGGATGAATGAGGAGGAACTGACCGACGCGCGGCGCTTCCTCGCTCAAATGCGCTGGACGGTGACGCGTCGCCGCTCACAGCGCCTGCGCCCGTCCCGCCATGGCCGGCGGCTCGACGTACGCCGCTCCTTTCGGCACAGTATCCGCAGCGGCGGCGAGATGCTGGAGCTCGCTCGCCTGGGCCCCAAGCCGAAACGCCGCCCGCTGGTCGTCCTCTGCGATATCAGCGGCTCCATGGACCGCTACAGCCGGCTGCTGCTCCATTTCCTGCACTCCATCCAATCCAGCCGCGAGCGCACCGAGGTCTTTCTCTTCGGCACGCGTCTCACCCGCATCACGCCACAGCTGCGCCGGCGCGACCCCGATGCGGCCATCTCCGCCGTCGCGGCCGATGTGCAGGACTTTTCGGGCGGGACGCGCATCGGCGAATCGCTGCGCACCTTTAATCGGCGCTGGGCACGGCGTGTCCTGGGCCAGGGGGCCATCGTTCTGATCATCAGCGACGGTTGGGATCGCGGGGATCCCGAGGTCCTCGCGGCAGAGATGGCGCGTCTGCAGCGCAGCAGCCACCGTCTGATGTGGCTCAATCCTCTCCTCGGCTCACCGCGCTACGAGCCGCTCACTCAGGGCATCCGCGCCGCCCTCCCGTATGTAGACGACTTTCTCCCGGCGCACAACCTGGCCAGCCTGGAAGCGCTGGCCGCCATTCTCAACGAGGTGCAAGAGGGCCGTCCCGACCGGCAGCAGCATCCTGCCACCCCGTAGAATTGTCCATGCGTTTTCTGGTCGTGCTGCTGCTTGCGTTGATCGCTGCCGCCGGAGCGGCATTCGCCTACGTCCGTCTCACGGCCGGTCCGGCTATCGTTCTGGCGCGGCCGACCCTGGTGCAAGCCAGTGCCGGCGGGAAACTGCTCGAGCCCGGCCAATGGACATCGTCGCACGATGTCGTGCTGAAGGCCGATCCGGTTGAGCCGGCGGGGATCGACGTGGACGTGCAGCGGATCGGCGCGCGCCTGTCCGATGTCCCCACCGCCTCGTCGGCGACGCCGTCCGTCACCATCCATCTGACCGACGGCCGCTATCGGTGGGCGGTGCGCCTCCATAACAGCCGCGGCATCTCCCGGTGGGCTCACGGTCCCGGCCCGATCGAGATCGACGGGACGCCGCCCACGGCGCCCCAGATCTCGTCGCCCACGGATCCTTCCGCATCGACGACATACCACAGTTCGACCGCAACCTTTCAGTGGCAGAGCAGCGATGCCCTCTCCGGCGTCGCCGGCTATTCGTACCGGCTCGATGCCGATCCCAACGGCTCGGCACTGACGGCAGTCCGTACCACGCAGCCGTCGGTGACCCTCTCGGGTCTCACCACCGGCCGGTGGTACTTCCACGTCCGATCCGTAGACCGCGCCGGTAACTGGAGCGCCGATACGACCTTCCCCATCCATATCGACGTGACCCCGCCGCAGCTGGAGCACGTCCGCTTCAATCTGTTCCAGTTCAACCCACAGTTCGATCACCTCACGCTCTCCTTTGCGCTCACCAAGCCCGCCACGCATATCAGAGTTGGACTGTACAACGCGTCGGGCAGGCTGGTTCGCCTCTACACACTGGGAACAACGCAGGCCGGGACGACGGCATCCATCACCTGGGACGGCAAGACGGCGCGCGGGCAAACGGTGCCGTCCGGCTCATACGAGGTGTATGTCCGCGCCATCGATCGCTACGGACACAGCAGTCTGCAGGGCTGGCGAGACATCGTCGTCGACTACAAGAAGATCGTCGTCTCCCTCAGCCAGCAGCGCCTGTATGCCTACGACGGCAATCGGCTGGTCGTGTCCACCCTCGTCACCACCGGCAATAAGGCCCTGCCGACTCCCACCGGCACGTACCGCGTGATGGCCAGGTTCCACCCGTATAAGTTCATCTCACCCTGGCCCAAGAGTTCTCGGTATTACTACCCGCCATCTCCCGTCAACTGGGCCCTCTACTTCCGCCAGGGGGGCTACTTCATCCACGATGCTCCCTGGCGCAGCGCCTACGGTCCCGGCACCAACTCGGTGCTGGGAACGCCGGGCCAGAACTATACGGGAACCCACGGCTGTGTCAACGTGCCGGAATCGGTCATGAAGCAGTTGTACGCGTGGGCGCAGGTCGGGACCGTGGTGCAGGTGGTCAACTAGGCGAGAGACTGAACCGGCCCGCCACCGGCCGCTCGATCCTCTGATACTCGTCGGCCGGCATGATGACGGAGACGCCGCGATCGCCGGCGTTGAAGGAGATCTCCGGCTCGCCGAGGAGATCCTCATCGGCATAGGTGGGAAATCCGAGCAGACGTCCGAAGGGCGGGACGGCGCCGGGGTCGAGGCCGGTCAGCTCTTTGAGATCGTCCGGTGAGATGAAGCGCAGATCCTTGATGGCGAGCGCCCGCTTCACGGCGCGTGAATCGACACGCCGATCGGCCGGAATCACCACCAGGATCGGTGTGCCGTCGGCCCGAAAGACGAGCGCCTTGGCGCCCTGGCGCAGTGGAGTGCCCCGCACGCGCGCCGACTCTTCGCTGGTGCGGGTCGGAGCGTGGTGGAGGAGACGGTAGGACGCGTCCTCGGCGTCGAGAAGCGCGACGAGACGATCGGTGAGGTTGGTCATCGATCTAAATCTGGCAGGTCGTGACCGGGACGTGCCACCATGTCACACTGCAGTACACGAATCGTTATACAGGTGGCGGTCCGGCGGGGCCGTTCGACAGTCTTCCCATCAGGAGGTGGTGCGCATGCGCCGGCTGACTGCAATCCTACTGGCCCTTCTCAGCGCCCTTGCGCTCAGCGTGACGCGCGCCGCCGACTGGCCGATGGACGGCCACGATCCCGCGGCGACGAGCTACTCGGCGCAGGGCTTCACTCCCGCTCAGATCGCGCGTTTGCACATGGCGTGGCGGCGCACCGGCTTTTCCGCTATCAATACGATCGTCGCCGGACGTTATGTCTACATGCTCGCCAATAACAACGGCGGCGCCTCCAGGCTGCTGGTGATCGATGCCGCATCCGGGCGCACTCTCCGTACCTATACATCCCAGTCTCTCCATCTGTCCCAGCCAGCCACGCCAATCGGCAACGGCATGCAGGATCTCGCCTACGCCGGCGGCCGGCTCGTCATCGCCACGATCGCGACCGTCCTGGCCATCAATCCCCTGACCGGCCATCAATACTGGCGCGTCAACGGAGGGGCACAGGGACTCATCATCGCGGCGAACATCGTCTATACCGGAAAGGGCTGCCAGAACCCGTGCGGCACCCTCGCCTCGTACGCCATCAATCTGATGACCGGTCACGTCTTGTGGACGCACCACGGCAATTTTGGGGCGACGCCGACGCTGGTACTCGACCACCTGTTCCAGGGCTGGGGGGAAATGAAAGGCAGCACCCGCATCTACGATCCACTCTCGGGGCAGCTCATCGGCTCCATCCCGTACCTGGGCCTGTGGAGCGGAGACGCGTCACACGCCTACGTGGACACCGGCGTTAACATCATGAGCGGCCGTTTCCATGCCGAGCTGGAATCCCTGAGTCCCGACGGTCACATCGCGTGGCAGGTCAACCTCGGCCGGCCGAATGAGATCCATCCGGTGGTGGCCGCCGGGACCATCTACGTGCCGTCCGATCGCTTCCATCCGGGCATGCTCGCGGTTAATGCCCGCAACGGCCGGATTCTCTGGGCAGCCGACGTCGGATCGGGACTGCAAATCGCCGCGGCCGGACGGCTGGTGTACGCCTATAGCGAGCAACACTGCTTGCTCACCGTCCTCGACGGGCGCAGCGGGCGCGCCCTGCGCGCCTGGCAACCGCTCAGCTGTCAGAATGGCGCGGGCGGTGCCATGATTCTCTCCGGCAACACTCTGTATGTGTCCAACGGCGATGGCCTTGTGGCGTACCGTCCCTGAGTGACTGCGCTCCTCCTGATCACGGGTCACCCGGCATCCGGTAAGACGACGCTGGGGACGCGGCTGGCCCACGATCTCCGCTGGCCGTTCTTCAGTAAGGACGGCATCAAAGAGGTGCTCTTCGACACCCTTGGCTGGTCCGATCGAGAGTGGTCCCAACGACTCGGGGTGGCCGCCTTCGGTGTCCTGTACTCCATCGCCGCCGCGGAACTAGCCGCCGGTCGATCTGTGATCCTGGAGGCGAACTTCGATCCGGATCACGCCTCGCCCGAGCTGCGCCGGCTGCAGGGAGAACATCCCTTCACTCCGATCCAGATCCTCTGCTGGGCACGGGGAGAGACGCTGCAGCGCCGCTTTCGGGAGCGAGACGAGAGCCCGGGACGCCATCCCGGACATGTCGATCGCACCGTGTACCCCACCCTCGCCGCTCGTCTCGCGACCGAGCGCATCGCTCCCGTCGACACCGGCGAGGCGCTACTGGAAGTTGACACAACGCATCCGGCGACAATGCCGTATGACGACATCGTCCGCTGGGTCCGCGCCGCTGCCGGATGCGGTGCGGACGGCACGGCGCTTTCTCGCTGAACACCTTCCCGACGCGCACCTGGCCATCGTCGCCGGTAGCGTCGTCCGGGGCGAGGGGACGCCGACCTCCGATCTCGATATCGTCGCGGTTGCGGACCGTCACGAGGCTCCTTTCCGCGCCTCCTATCGGTTCGAGGGAGTGCCCATCGAACTGTTCGTCCACACCGATGCATCTCTTCCGGAGTGGATACAAAGAGACGCGGCGCGCGGCCGGCCAAGCCTCGCCATGATGCTGGCGGAGGGCACCATCGTGCGCGGCGGCGGCGAGGCGCAGGCGCTCCAAGAGGCCGCACGGGCCGTGATCGCCGCGGGCCCGGCGCCCCTTGAGCCCGCGGCGCTGGAGGACGCGCGCTACCGCCTGACCGATCTTCTCGACGACTTTCGGGGCAGCACGCGGCGCGACGAGAGCAACCTCATCGCCGCCGCCCTTGCCGAGCAGGCAGCAACCCTCCTTCTCCAGACGCGGCGACGCTGGTGGGGCGAGCACAAGTGGACAGTCCGCGCTCTCCGCCGAGCCGATCCGGACGCCGCGCGGCGTCTCGCCCTCGCCCTCGACGCCTGGTACCGGCAGGATGAGAAGGAAGGGCTGATCGCCGTCGTTTCCGGTGCACTTGAGGAGGCCGGTGGTGAGCTTTTCGACGGGTATTACCGCAGTGCGGCAAAGGAAACGGTGAGAGGTTCCGATACCTCTCTGGAGCAGGGCACGCCGTAGGGACAGAGGACCTCCGCTACATAAGTTCTCCAGATCCTGTCTCCGGTGTCGCCGGTCAGGCACGGTCGGAATCACCACGCGGCCGCTGTAGCGCTGTACCTCTGTCTCTGCGTGCTCGGGCACCATGCTGCCGGCTGTCTCCGCAATGCACGGTCGTTCGTCTCGGCGTCCCTGCTATGCTCACCAAGTGGACAAGACTGTCTCCCGCCGGCGGCAGAGACGTCTGGCCGGCTTTGATTACGCCAATCCCTCCCACGCCTACTTCGTCACGATTCGTGCGGTCCACGGCACCGCGCCGTTCCGGCGGCCGGAGATCGCCCAGAGTGTGCTCTCCTCCCTTCACTGGCTCCGTACCGAGCGCCAGGTCCAGATTCAGGCCCACTGCGTGATGCCGGATCACCTCCATGTCCTGCTGCGTCTCCCGCCGGACTCGCCTCCCCTCGGCAGATTGATCGGAGCGTTCAAGCGACTCACGACCCGGCAAAGCTGGGAGCACGGCATCCGAGGGCGTCTCTGGCAGCCCCGTTTCTACGATCACATCGTTCGTCGGAGCGAGGATGCCGGGGAGATCGCCCGGTACATCCGAGACAATCCCGTCCGGGCCGGCCTTGTCACGGATGCCGATGCCTATCCCTATAGCGGGTTTGCGGATCCCCGGTAGTCGATTTGGTATCACGCGGTGCGGCATCCGTGACGCCGTAGGGACAGAGGGCCTCCGCTACAGTGTTCCCGCCGATCCCAATCGACAGGGGGACCGGGGAACACGTCTTACAACCGCGTCAACTCATCCCGCACGACCACCGGCAACGGCATCTCCCGCCCACCGCGGCGGAGGATCATGCCGTCGGTTACCGCTTGCAACACGCCGATCTCGGCGGACGGGATGCCGGCGTCGGCGAGCGCCGCGAGGGCGGCGGTGACATCGGACGGCGTGACGGCTGCCAGAAGGCTTCCGGAGGCGAGCAGCGCCAGGGGGTCAAGGCCCAGCGCGTCGGTGATGGTCCGCGTCTCGGGCAAGACGGGAACCCGGCCGGCATCGAGCGACACTCCCACGTCCGAGGCGGCCGCGACCTCGCGCACTGCCGCCAGCAGGCCCCCCTCTGTTGGATCGTGCATGGCGTGCGGGACGACACGCGCGGTGAGGGCGCGGACCGCCGGCAGCACGGAGATCCCCGGGTCCACCGCCAGTCGGGCGCCCTGCGCGATGACATCCTCCGGGACGCCACGTTGGCGCAACAGGGACTCTCGCTCGCGGGCCAGAATGGCGGTGCCCTCGATCGCGACCGGTTGCGCCAGAATGAGCCGATCTCCCGTGCTCGCCCCGGCGCTGGTCACCAGCCGGTCCGGAAAGACCTCACCCACCATGGTGGCGATGACCACGGGACGGGTGACGCTGGAGGTCACCTCGGTGTGTCCGCCGATGAGCGAGACGTCGAGCTCCTCGCAGGCGTCCAGCAGCCCGCCCATGATCCCTTCGACTGTCACCTGCTCGGTGCCCTCGGGAAGGAGAATGGTGGCCAGCAGCCAGCGCGGCTCGCCGCCTGTGACGGCGACATCGTTGGCGTTGATCTGCACGGCAATGGCCCCAGGCTCATCACTCAGCGTGACGGGATCGTTGGCCAGGATGAGGTAGCGCTCCTCGACCTCCACGACAGCCGCGTCCTCGCCGATGCCCGGTCCCAGGATCACGTTGGATCCCAGGGAGACGTGGGACAGGAGAGCCGCCTGCAGGTCGGGCGGTAGCTTGCCGGGAGGGAGGACCATCTCTGGTTGCAATCTTGCCATAGTGAGGGGGACCGGAAGGAACGACCATGCGCCCCTTTCTTGCCCTTCTCGCCGTCATCATCGCTATCCCCTCGGCCATCGCCCTCGCCGCCCTGAGCCGTCCTCCGGCTCACCCGGCGCTCCAGCTCCACCTCCTGTGGGAGCGCAGCGTCTCTCCCAACGCCGATTCGAACCCCGCCTACATCGCCCATCCGCGCGGCCACACCGCCATGATCTACGTCCTCGCCGGCAATAACGGCGCCAACTGCAATCCTGGCAATCCGGTGCGCCGCGCCACCCTCTACGCTTTCGACGCCACCACCGGCCGGGTCGTCTGGCACGCCTCCACCTCCGGCCCCTCCCGCTGCACCACCGCCGGCCCCACCGCCGATCCATCCGGCCGTTTCGTCTACGCCGTGGGATTGGACGGCAGGCTGCACCGCTACAACTCGGCCTCAGGACGCGAGACGAAGGGCCACGGCTGGCCGGTTCGCATCACCCTCATGCCGGACGTGGAGAAGGTCGCCTCCACGCCGGCGGTCGCCGGCGGGCATATCTACGTGGCGACGAGTGGCTTCATCGGCGATCAGGGCCACTACGAGGGACACCTGGTCACCGTCTCACTGGGGGACGGCACCGTCCACGTCTTCAATAGCCTCTGCAGCAACATCCCCCGGCTGCTGGGACCATCTCCCGGGACAGGGAGCTACTGCTCATTCGTCCAATCAGGCCTCTTCGGGCGGGGCGAGGCCGAGGTGGATCCCATCGATCACAGCGTCTACATTGTCTCGGGCAACGGGCCCTGGAACGGGCGGACCAACTGGGGCGATTCGGTGTTGAAGCTGAGTCCGGACGGATCACGCCTGCTGGATTCGTACACGCCGACCGATCAGCAGTACCTCGACGACAACGACCTCGATCTCGGCAGTACCGGACCTGCCCTCTTGCCGGCCGTGACACACGGCGGGCACACCTGGCGCCTGATGGTGCAGGGCGGGAAGGGCCCCGCCTGCTCGTCCTGCGGCCCCGCGGTCTTGCGCCTGCTCAACCGTGACAACCTGAGTGGCCACCACGCGCTGGGGACGCTGGGCGGAGATCTGGACAGCATTGCAGCGCCGGGAGGCTGCGAGGTACTCACGGCGCCCGCCGTCTGGAAGCATGAGGGGCAGGCCTGGGCGATCTACGCCAACGACTGCGGCCTGGCGGCGTATCGCGTTGCCTTCAGCCACGGACCACGCCTGCAGCGCCTCTGGTCCATCGGTCAAGGCGGCACCACCCCCATCCTCGCCCACGGCATCCTCTACGTCGCCCACAGCGGCGCTCTCAACGCCTACGCTCCCGCCACCGGAAAGCTGCTTGGTTCGGCGCCGATCGGTCCCGTGCACTGGGAGTATCCGGCGGTCACGGGGAACCGGGTCTACATCACGGATCAGTCCGGGAAGGTCAGAGCGTTCCGGATGTCACGATAGCCGGGACCGCCCTCACCCCTCAATCCCCAGCTGCGAGAACACAAACGCCCAGAAATCGGTCTGCGTCTCCACCAGTTTGGTGATGGGCTTGCCGACACCATGCCCGGCGTTGGTCTCGATGCGGAGCAGGATGGGCCATTCCGAGGCGTTGGCGGCCTGCAACCGAGCGGCCATCTTGCGGGCGTGGAGCGGATCGACCCGGGTATCGAACTCGGCCGCCATCAGCAGGACGGCGGGATACGATTCTCCCTGCCGGACGTGGTGATACGGCGAGTACGCATACAGAAAGGGGAACTGCTCGGGGTCGTCCGCCGCGCCGTACTCCGGGATCCAGAGTCGGGCGATCTGGAAGTGGTGGTAGCGCAGCATGTCCAGAAGCGGCACGGCGGAGACGACAGCACGGAAGAGATCGGGGCGCTGCGTCAGAGCAGCGCCCATCAGCAGTCCGCCGTTGCTGCCGCCGCTCGCCGCCAGATGCTGCCGATCGGTGTAGCCCTGCGCGATCAGGTACTCGGCGGCGGCGATGAAATCGTCGAAGACGTTCTGCTTGTTGCCAAGCATCCCAGCGCGATGCCACTCCTCGCCGAACTCGCCACCTCCCCGCAAATTGGGCATGGCGTAGATGCCGCCGTGATCCATGAGGAGAAAGGCGGTCCGGGTGAAGACCGGCGTCATGCTGATGTTGAACCCGCCGTAAGCGGTGAGCACGGTGGGATGCGGCCCGGAGCGATCGAGGTCGCGGCGCTGCACCAAAAACATCGGGATGCGCGTGCCGTCCCGCGAGGCGTACCACTCCTGCCGGACCTCATAGGCATCCGGATCGATGGGAGCCTCGATCTGCTGCCAGATTGTCGGCTCGCCGGAGGTGGTCGGCAGGCGGTAGACGGTCGGCGGGAAGGCAAACGACTCGAAGGCGTAGAAGGCGTCGAGCTCACCCCAGGAGCCGGTGACCATGGTGACGGTGCCGAGAGCGGGTAAAGGGATCTCGCGCACCGGCGAGCCGTCGGGCTCGTAGAGGGTGAGCCGCGAGACGGCATTGTGGAGAGAGACGCCGGCCACGCGGCCTCCCACCAATGCAATCTGTTCCAGCAGGTCGTCCCCTTCCGGAATGATCTCGCGCCATCCCTCCCGGTCCGGGTGCTCGGGATCGACGGCAAAGACGCAGAAGCGCGGCGCGTCCAGGTTGGTGTGGATGTACAGCGTGTCCCCGCCGACCTGCGCCGAGAAGAGAGCGTCCTCACCGCCCGCGATCTGGCGGAGAGCGCTGTCGGGCCGGCTCAGGTCGCGCAGCCAGACCTGCGAGCGATCGAAGGTCTCGGAGACGGTGATGATGAGCCAGCGGCCGTCCTCCGAGAGGGAAACGCTCGGCCACCACTCCATGGGGAGATCGGCTCCGAACACCAGCGGATCATCCGACGGATCGGTGCCGAGGGCGTGAAAAAAGATGCGGCGATGATACATCTCCTCGGACTCCGGACACTCGCCGGGCCGGGGATAGCGTGTGTAGTAAAAGCCGCGGTGATCGGCCAGCCAGGCGACGGCGGCGGCGCGCGTGCGCTCGATGCGATCCGGCAGGATATCACCGGTTGCGACATCGATGATCTGCAGCGTGCTGACCTCGTTCCCGTTCTCCGATGTGCCGTAGGCGACCATCGCGCCGTCCTGAGAGGGATACCACCAATCGAGGGCGACCAAGCCCTCCTCACTGAGGAGATTCACGTCCAGCAGGGGGCGGTCCTCACCCACCGGCCCTTCCCGCACGTAGAGGACGGGTTGATTCTGGCCGGCATCGCGCCGCGTGTAGAAGTAGCGTCCGTTGCACGGCTCGGGTGAGGTGAGAGTGCCGATCGAGAGGAGTTCCGTGAGACGGCGCTCGATGGACTCCCGGCCGGGGACGGCGTCGAGGACGGCACGTGTATGGGCATTCTGCTGCTCCACCCAGGCGACGGTCGCCGGATCGGTCCCGTTCTCCAGCCAACGATACTCGTCGGTGATCTCGTGGCCGTGCAGTTGTTCGGTCACCGCGTCCCGGCGGGTCTCAGGTGCGGTCAGCATGGCAATCCCTCCTGCCCATTCTGACAGAGCCTCTGTCACAATACTCCGGTCGCTGCGTTAGGAAAGGTGACGAGATGCGCATCCTTCTTTTCCTTCTCTGCTTCCTCGCCGTCCTTCCCGGTTCCGCGGTCGCGGCCGGACGGGGCGGCGAGGCCTCCCCCTTCCGCACCGTGCTGCAGGATCCGAACGATCCGGCCGGCATCGCGGTCTACGGACGGCACATCTACATCACAGATGCCTATACGCTCCGAGTGACCGAGCGCACATTGGGCGGGACGATCGTCCGCTCCTGGGCCTACGGCGCTCCCCTCAAGAACAAGTACCAGTCATGGCCGGCCGGCATCGCCGTCAACAAGACCGGCGTTTATGTCAGCGACCCCAACCACAACCGGGTAGTCCGCTTCGATCTGAACGGAAAGCAGCTGGCGGCGTACGCGGCCGGCTTCAGCCTACCCCGCGGTGTGGCCGTCGATGCGGCAGGGAATCTGTACGTGGCCGACTGGCAACACGACCGCATCGTCAAGTTGAGTGCCAGGGGGAGCATCCTCGCCACCTGGACGCCACCCGCCGCGGCGCGCCTCGACACGGCGACATCTCACCCGAAAATGGGTCCACCAACGGGTAGCATCGCCCCCTCCAGCATCGTCCTCGCCCCGGATGGCTCGCTGTACGTGGCCGGCATCTGTCACGATCCCTGCGAGCAGGGCGGCCACGCCTTCGCCCAGTACTTCGTGGATCATCTGAGCGCGGCCGGCAGCGTGCTCCGGCAGTGGGAGGGCAACAGCCCGTACGGCTTCGAGCCGCACACCTCCAACTGGATCAGCGCCGACGCGCTGGCCGTCACCCGGAACGGCAATTGGTTCCTGGCCGGCTTCTTCGCGATGGGCGGCCGGTATGTCGACTCGGTCGCCGAGTACCGGGCCGATGGCCGGCGTCTCCGCCTCTGGCCGGTCAACGAGGCCGAGGGCTCGGTACAGGGACTGACTGTGGATGGCCACGGAAACCTGTGGGCCACCCACAGCCAGGGCCCGATACTTCAGATTGCGGCCGCCGCGATCGCAGCGTAACTTACCGCCTCTCGGGCAACCAGCGCCGCCGCAGCGATGAGCTCATGCGGTGCAGCACCAGGTAGACGAGCACGGCCACGAACACGAACAGGGCGATCTGGAACAGGATGCTGGTGACGAAGGCCAGAACCTTCAGCACGAGGACGGCCAAGGCGATAGCAGCGATGATGATAGCGATGGTGCGGATGGCTGTCATGGTCTACTCCTAGCCCCCGGATGACACGGGAGGCTTGCTTGCCGATGGTTTATCCTTCTTTGGTTTCCGCTTCTCGCGGCGTCCTTTGTCTCGCGCATGTGCCATGGCACTCTCCTTTTAAAGCCGCGGCCGGATACCCACACTGTAGGACGGCGTGCCAGGTGTGTCAAGGACAGATACCAGAGACGAGGGCAGGAGAGATGGCATGACATCAGGGAAAACGAAAAACGGCGACTGGGGCGGGCACTCCATGACGGCGCCGCTGCGTCGGGTGCTCGTCTCCCGTCCCGTGCCGCCAAACGGGCACGTCTCCTGGGAAGCGTTCGGCTATCACCGGCCGATCCACCATGAACAGGCGCTGGCCGAGCACGACGCCCTCTGTCATGCCTTGACAGAACAGGGCTGCGAGGTGGTCTCGATCTCTCTTCCCGATGCCGCCCTGCAAGACGGCATCTTCCCCTTCGACCCGGTCATCACGACGGACGCCGGCGTGATTCTCTGCCGCATGGGCAAGGCGCTGCGGTCAGGTGAGCCGGCCGCCCTGGAAGCGGCCCTCGACGAGCTCGGCATCCCCGTCGTGGGGCGGATCGAGGCGCCGGGAACCGTGGAGGGCGGAGACTGCCTGTGGCTCGACGAGCGCACGCTGGTCGTGGGGCAAGGGTATCGCACCAACGCCGAGGGGATCCGGCAGCTCAGTGCGCTTCTGGGGCCCCAGGGCGTGACGGTGGTGCCGGTCGATCTCCCCTACTGGCACGGGCCGGGCGAGTGCCTGCACCTGCTCTCCCTGATCAGCCTGGTGGACTCCGACCTGGCGGCCGTCTATCTGCCGCTGCTGCCGGTGGCGCTGGTGCAGATGCTCGAGGAGCGCGGCGTCTCGCTGGTCGAGGTGCCGGATGAAGAGTTCCCGACGCAGGGCCCAAATGTCCTGGCGACCGGCCCGCGGCGCTGCATCATCCTGCGGGAGAACACGGTCACCGCCGAGAGACTGCGCGCCGCCGGCTGTGACGTGACGGCACTGACCGGGGACGAAATCTCACACAATCGCGGCGGCGGCCCGACGTGCCTGACGAGGCCGCTGTGGAGGGAGATGCAGCGCTGCCCGGGTCAGCCGACAGGGCCGTCGCGCCCCTCTTCCTCGTAGGGTCGCTCCATGACGACCGCCTTGAGGAGCGTCTGATAGCCGATGTTTCGCCTCCACGCCGTTTGCGTGAGGTGGCGCAAGGTGTCGCTTTCGAAGCAGACGGGAACCGGCTTCGTTCGTGGCGTCTGGAAGCGAGGTGACCGGTCTCCCGGACGGGACGAAGCTGGGCCGCCCCTCGGTCGGTCCAATCGATCGAGTCCCGCTATTGTCTCTCCGCCTCCGCCTAGGGGAAGTCCGATATTTCATCGAGGTCGGGATCTGTTGGTCCTTCGCCACCCATGCCGAGTACGCGGTGCGGCACGAGTCGCACTCTACAGGGGAAGAATTAGGCCAGACGCACGGCCGTCGAAGCGACTTTCGGTTCACCCCCACGTGCGGGGACGGCAGCAGGTGTCGCGTCAGCCGCGTATCAGCATCCGGTTCACCCCCACGTGCGTGGGGACGGCTGCTTGGCCGGCGCCGCGGGGAGGAAGGTGTACGGTTCACCCCCACGTGCGTGGGGACGGCATGAATGTTGCTGCTGGACGGCCGGCAGCCTTCGGTTCACCCCCACGTGCGTGGGGACGGCGCGCCGCGCCTGGGCGAGCGTGGGGGGCGTTGTCGGTTCACCCCCACGTGCGTGGGGACGGCTGGTGTTGGGGTCCAGCGCGTAGAGCGACCAGCGGTTCACCCCCACGTGCGTGGGGACGGCGGTGGGGGATCAGCGGCGCATAGTCGTAGGTGCGGTTCACCCCCACGTGCGTGGGGACGGCCGCCTTCTTTCGCGCCGTCTCGACGGTCCACCCGGTTCACCCCCACGTGCGTGGGGACGGCTATCTGGGGATGGCTGTTTTGTGTGACCGAGTCGGTTCACCCCCACGTGCGTGGGGACGGCGCCTCCTGGGAGATCGCGCGGTGACGACGCTTCGGTTCACCCCCACGTGCGTGGGGACGGCGCGAGGCTGTCGGCGTGCCAATCGGTCAGCGCCGGTTCACCCCCACGTGCGTGGGGACGGCCAGGGGAATGAGCGGCTCGTTGGGGGTCGGGCCGGTTCACCCCCACGTGCGTGGGGACGGCGCGCGCGACGCGTACGGCGGCAACTCCGCCGTCGGTTCACCCCCACGTGCGTGGGGACGGCTTCCCGTTGTCGAGGACGAACAGGTCGAAGTTCGGTTCACCCCCACGTGCGTGGGGACGGCTGTTCTGGCGGCTCCATGTCAGCCCGCAGGCGCGGTTCACCCCCACGTGCGTGGGGACGGCGTGCGGCTGCTGACGTGGTAGTGGGCGTGCGTCGGTTCACCCCCACGTGCGTGGGGACGGCGAGGAGGGATTGCGAGAGGCTCTCCGCCCTTTCGGTTCACCCCCACGTGCGTGGGGACGGCAGATCGAGTCGTCGCTGGTCATCGTCCCCAACCGGTTCACCCCCACGTGCGTGGGGACGGCCGCGTTGGGCGCCACTGTCACGCCTGCCACTGCGGTTCACCCCCACGTGCGTGGGGACGGCACGGACTGCGACTGATAACGAGGCAGCCAAACCGGTTCACCCCCACGTGCGTGGGGACGGCCCCTGCCTCCCCAGGAAATGTCCGAAGACCAACGGTTCACCCCCACGTGCGTGGGGACGGCTCGCGCGCGGCGACCTCATCCGTCACGCGCGTCGGTTCACCCCCACGTGCGTGGGGACGGCAGCGGCTATCTGCATTCGATTCATCGTTTGCCCCGGTTCACCCCCACGTGCGTGGGGACGGCTTGCGGGCCGTGTGGCCGTCGGGTGTACCCAGCGGTTCACCCCCACGTGCGTGGGGACGGCAGTGTCTCCGGCATCGAATTGCTGGATTGAAGTTGCCCCGGTTCGGTGGAGAGTTTACGACTTGGTCATGGGACGCTGGGCTGCAGTGAGGATACCTCCTTTCATGCCGGACGTGGGGCGTGGATATGTGGACG
>JAJPIP010000023.1 GCA_021324655.1 Pseudomonadota bacterium | reverse complement strand
TCAATCGTCAGGTGCACGCACTGATCTTCTTCGCGGGGTACTACAACATCGACGACTATCTCGTCAGCGTGGCGACCGGGCGAGATCCGTATCACGGGAAGGCCGTCCGCTGGAGTCCGGACCCGAGTGCAGCGTCCCAAATAAAGGCCATTCTGCGTGCCAACGGGTCGGCAGGCCTCCTCCCCGTCTTCCAGTCTCATACTGTTGACGCGGCCGAGCGTGTGTTGCGCGCCTCGGATCCCCGCGACCTGCTGCGCATGCAGCGCTACAACCCGGCGTCTCACATGGCCTCGTATCGTGCGGCAACCTTCATCCTCGAGGATCGGGGTGACACCTTCGTCCCGTACGTCGAGTCGGAAAAGCTGGCGGCGGCGCTTCCGCGGAGTCAACGGCGGGCGCTGCTTATCACGAACGTCTTCCATCACGTGCTGCCCGGTCAGGGAGGCTTGCTTCGCCTGGCTCAGGGCTCGGTGAGTCTGTTCGGCTTCCTCTATCAGGTCCTTGCCTACCTGTGATTCGCTGTCTCCTCCCTCTCTGTTTGGTCCTCGCCACCTCGTCGGCGGTCACCGGCCCGGAGCACGGACGCCGTTCGGCCGCGGGTCGCGCGCCGTTTGCACGCTTCATCGGCACGGTCATTCGCAATGACAGGGCCCAGTTCCACGTTCCAGGCATTGCGTTCGTCGCCGTTCGCGGTGGAAAAATCCTGGACTCTGCAGGGTATGGCGAGGCGAACCTGGCGCAGCGGACGCCGGTTAGTGCAACTCATACGGTCTTCGAGTTGGGCGCGGTCTCCTCCATACTCACGACGATCTGCGCTCTCGTCCTCGCCGACACGGGCCGGGTAGGGCTGCGTCAGGACGTCAACCGCTATCTGGATGGTGTTCACGTGCCCGAGTTGGGCGGGAGGCACGTCACGCTGGCCGCTCTTCTCACCAACACGGCGGGACTCGGTGAGCCCCACATCGGCCGCCGTACCCTCGATCCCCACGATGTCCGTCCGCTGCGCGACTACCTCCGTTCGGCGTTGCCGCCACAAGTCCGGCCGGCCGGAGTCACCTACAGCTACAGTTCGTTCAGCTTCGGATTGGTTGGGTACCTGGTGCAGGACGTCTCTCACCGGCCTTTCGCGCGATATGTCAATCGCCATGTCTTCGGACCGCTACGGATGGAGCGCAGTAGCGCGCGGCAACCGACACCGCCGGAGCTACTCAGACAGATGGCAACGGGCTACGACGTGAGTGAGAGCGGCACAACGGCGGCCGCCCCGCGCGAATTCTTCAATCTGGCGCCCGCCGAGGGCATGGTGTCCACCGCCGAGGATATGGGACGGCTCCTCGTGGCCCTGCTCAGCCCCCGTGGCGCAAGGCGAGGGCGGATTGTGAGTGCGCGCGTGATCCGCGAGCTGGAAGCATCCCACTTCAGCAGCTACCCCCGCATACTCGGCTTTCCGCCATTCCCGTCCAGAGCGTATGGTTTCGGCCGCTACTACCAGAACGGCCACTTGGTTGTCGAGGAATCCGGCACCGTGCGCGGGTTCAGCGATCTACTCGCCCTCCTCCCTCGCCAGGACTTCGGGTTTTTCATTGCCGGTAACACCGCTCGCTCCGACTATCTGTTTGACGTGCAGCGGCGATTGCTCGACCGCTACTTTCCCGCGCGTCGGAAGACACACCGCTATCCCGGCTACCAATCGACGCGTTTTCCTCTCACGCGGTTTACGGGGAGCTACTGGAGCGACGAATACGACCCGGACACGATCGAGAAGCTTCGTCAGCTGGTCAATCAGGTTGATGTGTCGGCGAGCGGTGCGACGCGCTTGACGGCGCACTTTTGGTCCGGTCAAACGGTATCGGCGCGGCGCGTGGCGCCGCTCCTGTTCCAGGTCGGCGCCGGCGACACGTTCTGGGCGTTCCAGCTTGGCGCGCGCGGTCGGGTCATCCGCATGGTGCCGGGCGGCAACTCTGTCTACGATCGTATCCCGTGGGATGAGACGACGGATGTCCAGCTTGTCTACGTGGCGATCCTCCTGTTGATCATTCTCTCGGGGATTGCCGTCTGGCTGGTCGTCCCGCTGGTGCGGGGATCGACGCATATCGATAGCGTGCCGGCCGGGATCGTTTCCGCCCTCAACATGGTGTTTGTGGCGCTCCTCGGCCTCGCTATGTGGAGCGCTGTGTCTACCCAGGCGGAGCACTACTCGTGGCTCGAGTACGGGAGCCCTCTCTGGGTGTACCTGCTGCTGTGTCTACCGCTGGTGACGGTCGCTCTGACCCCGATCCTCGTTAGCGTGAGTATCGTCCGCTGGGTGAGGGGGGTCGGGTCGACGGCCTCACGCTTGCACCACTCGTTGGTGGCAGCCGCTGCCCTGGCGTTCATTCCATTTCTCACCTTCTGGAATCTGCTGGGGTTCCATGTCTGAGGCCGGCCACGCCTGGGGCCCCTGTCGACTGGATCACGCCTAGACTGGAACGAGGATCTTCCGTCCCATGCCAGCATCACGCTCTCATCCTCGCGATTTCGACGAGGACGCGGCGCGTGCCGGAGTCTCGACTCGCATACCTCTCGGCACGCGTCCCATTCGCGTCAAGCGCATTGTGGGGAGCGCAGGGAAGGCAGAAAAGCTCGGTCCGGATTTTCTTCCGCGTGGTCGAGGACCAGCCCGTGCCCACTTCCAGCAGATCCGGCGTCTCATGGCCGCCGGCGAGGTTCTCCCGCCCATCTCTGTCTACCAACTCGGCAATCGCTACTACGTCCTCGATGGACATACCCGCGTGGCGGCCGCCAAGGATCTGGGTGTCGACTATCTCGATGCCGATGTCACCGAGGCGCTGCCGCGCCGCGAGGGAGAAGTGAATCTGACCTACTACGCGCGGCGCGAGTTCGAGCGTGCCACCGGCCTCGAGGGCATCCGTCTGACGGCGCCCTGGCGCTACCACCTCCTGCAGCACCACATCGAGGGCTACCGCCTCTATCTGGAACGTTCGACCGATCGGGACGTCTCACTTCCCGAGGCCGCGGGGATTTGGTACCGCACACAGTACCTGCCGACCCTCCTTGAGATTCGGAAGCGACATCTTGCCTCAAAGCGCGGAGGCCGAACCGCCGGTGATGTCTACACCGACATCCTTCGCGATTGGGCGGAGGAGGAAGGGTTGGCGGTGAGCCTACGGGAGATGCTCGATCGCTACGATCGGGCATTGCCGCGCAGCCCGGTCCAGAGGGCGCGGCGCTTCGTCGCCAGCGCGGTCGACTCGGCGCTGCCCAATGCCCTGCTGCCTATGGTCCAGACAAGTCCCAAGAAGTTCGAGGAACAAGACCTCCAGGCAGAACTCGCAGCACCCGAGGAAGGGGATACGTAGCCGGCTCGACCCTCCAGCGTCGGCGCGTACCTCATCTCCGCCACACAGGAAGCGGAGACGCAGCAGGTGACGCTTCTCCTACGTACAATGGGCTCATCCGGCACACCTACGGGAATTCTCCCCAGAGAGTGGTGGCCCCAATAGACCGAGCGGCGTGAGTGATGGAGTCGAGTGGTTCCGACGGCGACGAGCCGACTTTGACGGATATTCGGACGCGGCGAGAGGCTGAGTGGGGCGTTCCGTCGCGGCAATTCCAGCGATGGCCGGCGCTTGTCGCCATCGCGGCCGCGCTCGCGCTCTACGTCACGTTGCCGGCGCATCTGTATTACGGGCAGGCCTGGTTCCTGCCCGCGATCGAGGCGGCGCTTTTCATCGCACTCCTGGTTTCACGGCAGCGAGAGCAGGTGGGGCACGAGTGGCAGCGCGCGCTCGCCATCGCCCTGATCGCCGTGATGAGCGCGGCGAACGTGAGCTCGTTGCTGCTTCTCATTCATGACTTGCTGACCGGAACGCCGGTTCACGGCACCAAAATCATCGCGTCCAACCTCATCATCTGGTCGGGGCAGATCTGGTGGACCAACGTCATTGTGTTCGGGTTGTGGTATTGGGAACTTGATCGCGGCGGTCCCGTGGCCCGCTGTCTCCCACATCACCGGGCGCCGGACTTCCTCTTTCCCCAGATGGCGAACCCCGATTCGGCTCCAGCGGACTGGGCCCCCTCTTTTTTCGACTACCTGTATACGTCCTTCACCAACGCCGCCGCGTTCAGCCCCACCGATACCATGCCGCTCAGCGAGTGGGCGAAGGCGCTTTTCATGATTCAGTCCTTCGCCTCGATCTTGACGGCCGTCCTGGTGATCGCCCGTATCGCCAATATCCTGCCCTGATCTGCTACAGGGGGTGAGTTGGTCGCTGTGGCGCCGATTCCTTTAGACCTTCTGGCTCAGCCGGCCGAGAGTTCGAACGAGCTCCTCGATGTCAAAGGGTTTGGCGATGCAGTCATTGAACAGGCCGGACTGGCGGGCCAGGTCAAGCATGAGCGCGGATGCCGACAGGGCGATCATGGGAGTCCGCGGGAAGCGCTCGCGGCGCAGCGCCTCGGCCAGCTCGATGCCGCTCAACCGTGGCAGCATGATGTCGATGAGGAAAGCGGCAGGGTCGATCGCTGCAGCCGTCGCGTGCACCTGGTCAGGGTGCGTGAACGGCATCACTCTATAGCCCTCGTACTCCAGGGCCTCACGCAGGACATCCAGGACGTCCAGTTCATCCTCGACGATGACGACCGGGGCTTGCTCGCCCGCCATAGATAGCCCTGCCTGATGTCGATCCCACGGCCTCGCCGTGAAGCGCGCATCCGAGTATAGTCGCGAGGCTGGGGGATCTGTGCTCTCGCCGGAGGTAGGGAACAGGGCGCGGCCGCTTCGACGTAGAATCCCGGTGCATGCCGATCGATCTGTTCGCCGGAATCCCTGTGACCGACGTCGCGACGTCTCTCGAGTGGTACCGACGACTCTTTGGCGCGCCGCCGTCTTTCCGTCCAAACGAGAGTGAGGCCGTGTGGGAACTCGCCGAGCATCGGTTCGTCTTCATCGAGCAGCGGCCCGACCGGGCCGGGAACGCCAGACACCTTGTCTTTGTCGACGACCTGGACACGTTGGTCGCACAGATCGCCGAGCGGGGGCTCGGGCCCGCCGAGCGTGAAACCTACGGCAACGGCGTCTCCAAGGTCGCGTACCGCGACGCGGACGGCAACGAATTCGGGTTCGGAGGTTCATCTCGCTAAGCGAGGTCCGGCCATGGGACGTGCTGCCGACGCTCCGCCGCGACCGGCGCGTCCCAAACGCCGTCACCAAACGCTCTTGAACGAATGGCGCTCCTGGAGGGATTCGAACCCCTGACGGCTAGTTCCGAAGACTGGTGTAAGCGGTTCAAAGGCGTTCGCGGAGCTCGATTTTCCCCTCTACAAGACGAATCAGTACCGCGGACAATTGCGGGCGTGCGGCGTAGACCGGTGTTTTGCAGCAGTCTTGCAGCGGAGGGCAGTGCCTGAAGCGATTCGGTGCGACAGCGGGCACGGACCGATGAGAGGCTCGCGTCCGGCGTGCATCTCAGCTCGCCCGCAGGAACCTCGTGTATCGCTCTTCGAGAAGTTGTGTGTCCGGCCGTGCCGCTGCAGCAGCCGGCAGATGAAGCCTCGCGCCGTGGAGTTCTTGAAGCGCATGCGTCAAGACGGGACCATCGGTCTCGTCAAGCACGTCTCCGCGAACCTGGACCACATAATCCGGGCGAACCCCGATGATATTCGTGTCGAACGCGGCATGGTGGATCTTGCACATGGCAATACCGTTGGGGATGACCGGCTGGCCACCCTCTGCGTCCCCTCTGATGTGCGCAGCGTCGAGCAGCTCGACGTGGCGTAGGCGGCAGAGGGCGCACTGCCGCTCGTATGCCAGGATCACGCGAGCTCGAAAGACAGGTTGATGTAGGCGTTGGTTGACTATACCGGGCTCGTATCGCGCCGACTCCTCGGCCACCTGGCGCCGGCCGCTAGCGTTCCAGTCCGCCACTTGCGCTTCATTCAGTGCCACGACGAATTCGTGTTGCAATGCCTCCTCGGCAGCCAGCCAGACGGGATAGATCGGAACGTACGCACCCGGTCCGACCCCCTGGAACCAGATAAGCGGCAACTGAAGAGTCATTGCGTCTCTCAGGGCGCGGTTGTCAGGGTGGTTGGGGTCGGTACCTCTCCACTTGTAGCGAAGATAGCCGTCCGTGCCAATGTCGTCTGCGTAGGGTCGGGTGTAGGGATCTGGAGAATGTACGGTTCGTATGCTCAGGGCCGCGCCCAATTGTCTCGGCTTCCGTATTCCTCGCTGCGGGTCAAGCAGGGACATCCGGTCGCCCATGTACTCGAATTGGGCGACATCCTCATACCGCACGATCCCGCCCAGTCGAGTCACCAGTGAGTCAAGGAAGGCGAAGGCGGCGGTCCGAACCTGGATCTCGGTCTCGTAAGCGGCCCAATCTCTGCTCATCCCTCCATCTAATACTGCGACTTGCTGCAGCGTAGCAAGCGCAGGCGCGTCAACAGTTCGCGAAACCTTCTGATGTGCCCCATAATTGTGTGACACCGCTGAGATCTCGAGAGCACATGCCATGACGACCCAAGAGCACAAAGCCACATACACGCAGCAACAAGCGGAGGAGCTCGAACGGGCTCTGGAAGCGCAGTACCGGGCGGACGAGCGCAACGCGCCGCCGGCACAGGAGTACGCTGAGTGGCAGCGGGTCCGGCGAGCGGCCGCCCTGCGGCGTTTCGACCGGGCTGACCACCCCAGGTAGGTGGTAGCGCGCTGGCCACGCCGAGGCGAGATCTGGTGGGTGGAAACACCGAACCAGCCCCACGATCCCGACACCCCGCGCACAGCTCTGGTCGTCTCGGAGAATCGCCGGAACTACCACAAGGACGACTACATTGTCGTTCCAGCGTTTTCGCGCGGGAACCTTGGACCGACGCGCGTCTTCCTCCCCGAGGGACAGGGTGGTATTGAGCACGACAGCATCCTGTTTTGTGATGAGGTCTGCTGCCTGGACGCAGACCTGCTCGACTTCGAGACAGGTGCTCTGGGTGGTCAGGTGGACAGCGACGTTCTGGCCGAGGTCGTGCTGAAGGTCCGGCGAGCGATAGGTGACGTCGTCCCGCTTCAGCCTGGCGAGGAGTACCCAAACCTGTCATTCGAGTAGGCGAGAGTGACCGGGGGGCGGAGACGATCAGGAGTTGCTTATGAAACCTCGCGGGCGGGCCCCTTGACATAGTGACGGAGCCCCCGAGGCTTTAGTGAGGGCCAAGCTGGCGCGTGCAATCGTGACCCTGGTGGTAGCGAGTCAGCCGGCGCAGACCCAGGCGGTTGAGAAGTTTAGCCCTGATCTTTTCGGGCTGCCGCACTCCTTCACGGGCGACTAAACCGGTTCTCCATGCACTGACCGATCCGCTTCGCGTGGGCATTTGGTCGCGATGGCGAGATTGTCGTCACGCCCGGGTGAGGAGGCGCGCCCCCGCCTAGCGCGGGAGGTCGGGACGTCGCCTGGACCGGATGGTCTTGCATTGAGAAGTAAGCGGTAATCGTGTCCCGCGTGTAGCTTGAGGGCGGTCCTCACCGGCAACCCGTTCGGCACCATTGCCCCAGGAAGGCTCACACGAGCAGCTCTATGAAGGCTGTGGGGACAGACGGCTAGATAACTTGGAGGAGAGCCGACCCAATCGATCCCCTGTCAACGACCGTTGTTCAGCAGCAGTTTTGTAATGGCGCGCCTACATTCGCGCCGCACGTTAGTTTCGGGCCCCTACTACTCCGTTGGATTCGCCGTCCTGGAGCCAAACAAACAAGTGGCGTACCCGGAGGGATTCGGACCCCCGACACCCAGTTCCCAGGTTTGGTACCGGACCGTTTCGCGCATGTTCGCGGTCATTCATTCCTATTCGCTGCCGCTGCTGCAAGTCGATAGTATTGGCCGGAAGGAAGGAGCGGAAGGCATGCTGGACTTCCTCAAAGTGCAGGTCAAGGGGACGATCGCGGACGTTCGCCGGCTTGTCTATGCGCTTCGACTCCCCCAGCCTGGACGAATATGGCCACGTTGCCGCTATCCGTCAGCATGCCTCCCACCGGGACGGAGCGACTGGCCTCCGCGTGGTTGTTGTGGCGCCCGAGGAGATCCCGGTCCTTCCCGCCGCCGGTGAAGTCGCCGCCTATCGCACCGGACTGGAGGCAATGACCGATGTTACTCGCCATGCCCGGACCCGCACCCGCCGTGTTGAGCTTCGGGCGGAGGACGCCCTCTGCCTGGAAATCAGCGACGATGGTGTAGGGGTACTGGGCACGCGCCAGGACCGGGTGGGCACGAGGAGATCTTGCGGGCGGTGATGGCAGTCAGCCATGGGGAAGCGATCCGTAGTTCGGTAATCGCCGAGCGCATGGTGCCGTACTTTGGTCAGGTCCGCGCCCATCTCTCGTCGCAAGCCGTTCCCGAGCTCACCGACCGGGAGTACGAGATCCTGGGTCTTCTTGCGCAGCGCCGCTCAAACGCCGAGATTGCCAGGCGGTTGGTGCTGACACCGATTGCTCGCCGGCGGGGAAGTTCAGCACCTCAACTGGTCCACGTTGCGAGCGTATTGAACAATCTGGAGGGATAGATGTCCGACGCTGACGTCCCCGTTCTGATCGTCGGAGGCGGACCGGTTGGCCTGTCCGCATCGTTGCTCCTATCCCGGCACGGGGTGCGCTCGCTACTGGTGGAGCGTCATCCCGGTACGTCACTGTACAGGAAGGCCCGGGGCCTGAACGTGCGAACGCTCGAGCTGTTCCGGGTGTGGGGACTGGAGCCGGCCGTGCGTGCCGCAGCCGGCGAGCTCGATCGAGCCCGGGATGTAGTCTGGGCGCCGACCCTTGTTGCCCCCGAGACCAGGCGTATGCCATACGGCGGCGCCGAACGGGTCCAGGCAGACAGCCCGACAACGAGCGCGGGCTGCGCCCAGGACAAATTGGAACCGCTCCTCCTCGAGGCTGCTCGATCTTACGGAGTTGGCGAGCTGCGCTTCGGCCAGGAGCTCACGAAGATGAAGCAGGTCGGCGAGGGGGTGATTGCAACCGTCGTCGACCGCGCCGGCGGCGAGGAGACGGTCGTTCGGGCAGATTGGCTGATCGCCGCGGACGGGGCACACAGCACGATTCGATCGATGCTGGGGATCGGCATGACCG
Source organism: Pseudomonadota bacterium (assembly GCA_021324655.1). GTDB lineage: Bacteria > Chloroflexota > UBA5177 > UBA5177 > UBA5177 > JAJPIP01. Next base: position 7,532 of record JAJPIP010000023.1, on the reverse strand, counting down.
GGCCGGGCGTGCTCTTTCATCGAATCGCTATCTACTTCCGGGCCGACCTGCGGGCGATCGCGACGAACCGCCCGGCCCTCCTGTACTGGGTCAGTCCGCCCGAAGGGATCGGGGTGATAGGTGCAGTCAATCTTGCAGACCTCTGGGGCTACGTGGTCCCCTACCACCCGGAACGAGGCGAGCGACCGGAGGACTTCGACCAGGAACGGTGCATTCGGCTAGTTCGTTCTGCCGTGGGGGTCGAGAATCTCGAGGTAGAGGTGCTGTCGGCGCAGCCGTGGTCGGGAGCGGCGGCGGTCGCGGAGCGTTTCCGCGACAATCGCGTGTTCCTCGTCGGTGACGCCGCCCACCTCATCCCGCCGGCCGGTGGTCAGGGGATGAATGTCGGCATCCAGGCTTGCCACAATCTGGCGTGGAAGCTCGCGGGTCATCTCGATGGCTGGGCGGGAGCCGCGCTTCTCGATACGTACGAGGCAGAGCGGCGGCCCTTCGCTCTCCAGGTGAATGACGACGTGGCGCGAAACGTCGCCGCAGGACCGGGCGCGCCCAGGCCGGAGCAGTTCAGTAACCGGGGCCGCGTCCTGGGCGTGTCCTACGACTCCTCGGCGATCGTTCCCGACGATACCGATCTACCGGCGGTCGCGAACCCGGTCGTCGAGTATGTCCCGACCGCTCGCCCTGGTAGCCGAGCGCCACACATGTGGCTGTGGCGAGATGGCCACAAGATCTCCACGCTCGACCTCTTCGACACTCACTTCGTCCTGCTCACGGGCCCTGCCGGCCAGGCATGGTGCATCGCCGGCGAGCAAGCAACAGAGCAGCTTGGGGTACCGCTGCGCTGCTACACGGTAGGTCCCGACGGACCGTTGATCGAAAGGACGGGGGCGTGGCCGAGCCTGTACGGAGTGGGTCCGGAAGGAGCCGTGCTCGTGCGGCCGGATGGCCACGTCGCGTGGCGCGTTCAAACTGCCGGGGACAACGCCGCGCAGCACTTGACGGATGTCGTTCGCCGTATCCTCTCCCTCGATTGACCGAGGTTCGACGTGCGTGCTCCCATAGGGATCTCGTGTCCCATAGTGTGGCGGATCCGGTAAATGGAGCGCTATCAAGTGGGACTCATTCGGGGCAGATGCTGAGACAGACGTGAGCTGATCGTGAGAGAAGGAGTGCCGACAGTGGCGCTGCAGCCTTTCTCTGGCTCCAGCCTCGAGAAGGGCCGGACACCATGTGGATGAACCGGGCTGTGATTTTTGTTGAGGGTGTGAGGGCTGCTCTCGCCTTCCACTACCATCTGCGGACGGGCAATGCTCTCAGGCCGCTTGCCGTTCGCCTCGGCGTTCCCCTGGCAGAGCTCGCGCTCCCCGGGACGATTCAACAGGAGGACGTGACGGGCCCCTTGGTTGGCTCTCCATCACCCACCCGCATGCGTGAGCATCTGGTGGCCCCTACTGTAACCTTGAGTCCAGAAGACCTGGCACAAATCGACGACATTCTTGCTGAGTCATGGTGATGTCCCCTCTCCAGCGGTGTCGAGAACAATGAGACGACCAATCAGGTCGAGCCTGACGATAGGGATTTCGACCGCGATCATCCTCTCTGCCGTCATTCTGCTCCTCGGTGCTATGACCGCCTGGCTGGACTCCCCGCTCGGGATCGGGCGACACAAAGCTGCTACCTCGACCCTCTCCGTCGTAACCGTTGGTGGCACCGGCCGAACCGTGTTGCTGTCGAGCGGCGGGATGATCCGCTGGGGGCCGGCGTGGTCCCGCAGCGGAAAGAGCTTGGTCTACAGCCTGGGCACGGCGCGGACGGGTGTCTTCACACTCGTGGCGTCCTTTCCCGGTCTGGGTCAGCATGCGTTGACCCACGACCGGAGGAACAACTATCTGCCGGTCTGGTCGCCGAATGGGAAACTTATCGCATATATCTCCCAGCAAGGAGCCAAGGATTCGACGGCGGAGCTCTACGTCATCGGGGCAGATGGCCGCGGGAAGCGACGGCTCACCTACAACGAGGCCTGGGAGTACGGAGCGAGCTGGTCACCGGACGGGAAGCGCATTGCCTACGGTTCGGAACAAGGGGGCATCTGGCACGTCTGGATCATGAATGCGAACGGGAGCGGCGCCCGAATGCTGCCCGGGACGGAGAAGGGGAACGCTCCCGACTGGTCACCGAATGGGCGGACCATCGCCTTCACCTCCGATCGAACCGGCAACGACAACATCTACGCGGTCAGCCCCTCCGGCGGTGTCGCGCGCCGGCTCACCACCGGCCCGTGTCATAGCGACAACGCGCGCTGGTCCCCCGACGGCAAGCTCATCACTTACGCCGTCTTCTGTCCTCACGGCTGGACGGACATCTACGTGATGGATGCGGATGGCAGCCACCCGAGAAACCTGACCAACACGCCGAGCGTCGAGGAGGAGGTGCCGGCCTGGCTGCCGGACGGGCGGCGCATCGGCTTTGCCGCATTTCAAGTGGAGCGTGACGGCCTCTGGCCCGGTCCTGCTCTGCGCGGCGTGGGCTTCGGACTGCTGCTCGGACTGCTAGCCGCCGCTGCCACGAGTCTGCGCTCCAGGCATTCCCGTCCCGTCACAGCATCGTCAAGAGTGTGATCGACGCTGGAATCTGGGGCGAGGCCCTGACGGGAGTCTCATCAGGATAAGTCGCGTTCACGTACCGGGAGCTCCAAGTCGAGGTAGTTAGACACCACGATACCGTGGTAGCATCGTGTCGACACAGGGGAGGATCCAACGTGGACGGCAAAGCGATGACACTTCGCCTCTCTCAGGAGCAGGCAGAGGCACTGGAGGCGGTGGCACAAGCAGATGGTGTGCCGGTGGCTGAGGTGGTCCGCTCGGCGATCACTGAGCATGTCGAGCGGCGCCGCAAGGATAAGGCCTTTCAGCAGCGCCTGCGCGCGTCATTGGAGCGTAACCGACGCATCCTCGAGAAACTTGCGGATCGGTAACCCTCCTTGTGCGCTATGCCTACCTCGAGTTGGCTGACTTTCTTCTGATTGCTGAGGTAGTCCTCGGACTCCCAGCGTAAGCTTTGGCTCGATCCGATCGGGTCATCACTGTTGCTGAATCGGCGCTCGCTGCTCCGGCTGCCGCCTTTAGCGACCAGGAGTTCTACCCAGGACTTGCCGAGAAAGGCGCTGTCCTGTGCTCCCACCTGGTCCGCAATCACCCATTGCCCGACGGGAACAAGGGCGCCGCCTATCTGTGTCTCATCGAGTTCGTCGAGCGCAATGGCTTTAAGTGGCGGCAGGAGACCAGCGAGGCTGAAGAGAGCGAGGTCGTCGAGACGATGGTGCGGCTTGCTGCGGGAGAGCTGCGAGAGGCAGAGCTCACGCACTGGGTGCGCGACCGTCTGGTCCCTCGCAACACATGAGCAATGACGCCGTATGCGGAGGGTTCCGCGAGATTGGGCAGGACGCGGACAGCCCGGAGCCCGCCTACCGCGAGAAGAGAGCAGGATTGCATGCCAAAAACAGTGGCGCACCTGGAGGGATTCGGGCTGTCGGGTACAGGTGCACGAGGCGGGACCTGCACGCGGTGGCTGGCGAGCGCGCTTCATGGCATGCTGGTCGGTCTCGCCTCATGGCGATACTTCAGACCGAAATGGCCTCTTGACACTCCGCCGCTCGTGCTGTATCCTGCCAGTATCAGGTTAGCCTGATGGCATCAGGGAGCTGGGTGGAAGGATGGAGTTGGACACACGCGAGACGAGCAAGCCCCTTCCGGCAATGGAGCGTAGGCGCCGTATCCGACAGGAGACGATCGCCTCTATCCTCGCCGCCGCGCGGGCCATCATGCGGGATCAGGGCGTCCCTGCGCTCAACCTCCATGAGGTGGCGCGCCGCATGGGCATGCGGCCGCAGTCCCTCGCCGAATACTTTCCCACTAAGTCGGCCATGTACGACACGCTGTTCGGAATGGCGATTCAGCTGATGCGGGAGGGCGACGACCGGGCTTTCACCGGTCATGGGCCGGACTGGGGGCGCGTGCAGGCATGGTTCGAGAACCGGCTTGCCTTTGCCGAGGAACATCCTGAGCTCTACCACCTTGCCCTGGCCATGCCGATCCCCGACTTTGTCCCCTCGGAAGGGAACAAGCAGGCGGTGCGGGCCCTCCTGGAGGGCGCGCGGCGCGGGCTGGCGGAGGTCATCGAGGCCGGAGTCATGGAGCCCAGCATGCCGACGGAGCGGGCGGTGGATATCCTCCTGACCGCCCGCCGTGGCATTATCGCGGAGCAGATCGGGAAGGAGCCGGTCGTCCCCGAACGGTCTGCTCGCTTTGGCAGTCTGATCCCGGACGTGATTGCCGTCTATCGCGCTGCGTGGGAACCGCGGGCCGCGCAGCGGCCCGCGGTGCCGGACGGGCAAGGAGAGTCCGGCGCGTAGGAGGGCCGCTTCCTCAGCACAGTGAGCAAAAAGATTCGCGTCTCGTGACGACATCGAAAGGATGCACGTTCATGGCAACAACCAGTCAGCGAATGATTACCGCGACGGCCGCGGGAGAGGGACAGGCCTACCTCATTGGACCGGAGATGGTCACCATCAAGGTCCCGGGAGCCGAGACAGAGGGAACTCAGTTGGTGGTCGAGGTCGACACACCGCCGGGAGGAGGTCCCCCTCTCCACACTCACGCGGCCCAGGAGATCTTCTTCGTGCTGGAAGGTGAGTTCGAGTTCCCGACGATGCGCGACGGCCAGACAGTGATGACACGGGCCGGTGCAGGGTCCGTTGTTCATGTCCCCGGCGGCGTCCCGCACACCTACCACAACGCCGGCTCGGGCCGCGGCCGGTTCCTCGCGGTTCTCTCGCCAGCCGCCGAGATGGAAGGGTTCTTCAGGGAAGCGGGAATCCCGGTCGAGGATCCGGCTCATCCACCGGCACCGATCCTACCGGACATGGAGAGATTCCTCACCCTCTCCCACAAGTACCACATGAACAACATCCTCCCGGGCGAGCAGTAGAGGAGAAGCAACATGAGCGGCATATCACCGACGCCGGCCATCGGCGACAGGCGGGAGTACGTGACCGAGCCGACCCTGTTCGGAACCCACCACATCTCACTCAACGTGCACGACCCGGAGCGATCGGAACAGTGGTACACGCAGGTACTCAACTTCAGTCGCTTGGGGGCGTACTCCGGAGAGGGTTTCCACCGCATCATCATGCATCACCCCTCGGGCATTGTCCTCGGGCTGAGCAGGCACGAGCATCCGGAGGCCGACGTGCCGTTCAGTGAACGACGGACGGGCCTGGACCATCTAGCGTTTCAGGTCGCTGGTCGAGAGCAGCTCGAGGCGTGGATCGCGCGTTTCGATGCGCACGGCGTGGACCATTCCGAGATGAAGGCCGCGGCGATCCCCGGGACGTTTCTCGTGGCGTTCCGCGACCCGGATGGGATCCAGCTCGAGCTCTTCGCCCCTGCTCAGGCTAACTCCGGGTAGCCGTCCAAGTCGTCCAGCGTGACCGCGTGTGGCCGCCACGTTTGAAGGAACAGGGGGAGGCCTCACCACATCACTGTCCCCATAAATATCATCCAGCAACAATAGAGAAGGAGAACACACAATGGCCGTAGAAATGCGAACGGAACTACCCGGAGCGACCGCGGATCAGGCGAAAGAGTTCGAAGCACACGTGCTACCCCGGATCAAGACGTTTCCTGGCTTCATTGCCGGCGCCTATGGACTCAGCGACGCGGGGTTCTTCGTGACCGAGTTCTGGGAATCGCGGGAGACCCACGAGCGATGGATTAAGGATTTCATTGCACCCATGTTGCAGCAGTTCGGGGTTACCGCCGTTCCGCCGGTACACTACCGGCACGTCGACGCGGTCGCCGGTCGTGAGGGGGACGGAGTGGAGCAAAGAGCGGGCGGCGTCCAGAGTTGAGCGCCCTCGCGCTGATGGGGATGCTGGTTGCGGTGATTAAAGTAGTCGTGACACGGTAGGAGGGCTCGATGACAGACGGGGCCGCGGACATCAACGGTGCGTCCGCCGACAGCAAGAGGCCCCGTCTGTCATCGGCTTCGGTTTCAGAGCCGGCACGCGTCCAGGCTGGAACGTGCCGTCGTCTACGCGGAGGGACGAACACGGGCAGTCTTCAGGGCGTCAAGGTGGCGAGCGCCGATCCAGGGATCACCGGGGTGATGCCGACCATGCTCGACGACGACGACATCTCCACTGCCAAGCCCGCGGATCGATCGAGCATTCCGTACCCGCGCGAGCGGCGCTCTCCGGAGGATGCCGTGCGTGAGTTGGCGGAGCCGGCAGCTGGTTCGTCCGTCCGCACCTTCCTGATTGCCGATGTGCGGGGGTACACCCGCTTCACCAACGACCACGGCGATGAAGCGGCCGCCCGCCTGGCCGACTGCTTTGCCGCCCTCTGCGAGGGGGTGGTAGGCGAGCACGGCGGACGGGTGATCGAGCTGCGGGGGGATGAGGCGCTCTGCGTCTTCGACTCGTCCCGAGATGCCCTTCGTGGTGCGGTCGCTTTGCAGGCGGCGTTCATGCAGGCGGTCGCGGATGATCCGGCCCTTCCCCTGAACGTCGGGATGGGCCTCGACGCGGGCGAGGCCATCCCTGTTCGGGGCGGATACCGAGGAGGCGCCCTCAACCTGGCCGCCCGCCTCTGCTCGATCGCCGGGGGCGGTGAGATCCTGGCCAGCGAAGGCGTCATCCATCTGGCCAGAAAGATGGACGGTCTGGCCTTCGTGGACCGAGGACAGGTCACGCTCAATGGCCTCACAGCGCCGGTGCGGGTCCTGCAGATCGCACGAGAAGGGGATATCCCCGCCGGGCTTCCTCCGCTCCAGCCCATCCTCGTCACCCACCCGACCAATCTCCCTGACGATTCGACGCTCTTTGTGGGGAGGGAGGAGGAAATCGCCGCGATTGCCGGGCTGGTGCGGGACCCCCATATCCGGCTCGTGACGCTCACCGGGCCAGGGGGGACGGGGAAGACGAGGCTGGCTTTGCGAGTCGGCAACACTCTCCTCTATGACTTCCAGGATGGCGTCTTCTTCTGCGATCTCGCTTCCCTGACAGATGCCTCGCTGGTTGCGTCTACGATTGCCGGGGTGCTGGGTGTGAAGGAGGAGGGCGGGCAGGATCTAACCGGGACCCTCACCGAGCAGCTGAAGGCAAAGCACCTCCTGTTGGTCCTCGACAACTTTGAGCACCTGCTCGACGCCGGTCACCTGGTGGCTCATCTGCTGGATGGGTGCCGCGATCTCCATGTCCTCGTCACCAGCCGGATTCCGCTTCATCTGAGCTGGGAGCAGGAACATAGCGTGCCTCCCCTCTCGCTCCCTGATGCTCATCGGGTGAGAGACGCGGCAAGCCTCTCCCAGTACGAATCGGTCGCACTCTTTATCCAGCGGGCACGAGCCGCCAAGGACGGCTTCACCTTGTGAAGTTGCCCCGGTTCGGTGGAGAGTTTACGACTTGGTCATGGGACGCTGGGCTGCAGTGAGGATACCTCCTTTCATGCCGGACGTGGGGCGTGGATATGTGGACG
>JAJPIP010000015.1 GCA_021324655.1 Pseudomonadota bacterium | reverse complement strand
TCACAGTACAGGGCGTGACTGCTGTTCACCTGCGCCCCGCACTCCTTGCACAACCGCTCCGGCTTCTCCGGCTTGGGCTTGATCTGCCGCGCCGTCGAGATCCCGGCTCGGTTCACGATCTGCCGGACCCGCTCCCGCGTGATCCCGAACTCCCGTCCCGTCTTCTCCAGGTTCCGGACTTCAAGGTAGCGCTTGATGACCTCGTCGGGATCTGCCTTGCGTCCCGGGAATGCCTGTGTTCCGTCATTCATATGGACGTTTCCTTCCCCAAACTCCTGACATGCCGTAACTGTCTGTTGCGATGCAATTGTACGACGTCACGAGAAGCGTGTCAAAGTAGAGTCTCTAGTACATCTGTGCTATAATCTCTCGTATCGCGGCGGCTTGCTCTCGCTCAAGCAGTTGGCTACGCTGAGCTATTCAGGAGGATGACGACATTGTCGGATAAACAGAAGGCACTGGAGCTGGCGCTTTCCCAGATCGAGCGATCCCACGGCAAGGGCGCCGTCATGAAGCTGGGTGACCGTCCGACCCTCGAGGTGGAGACGATCCCGACCGGCTCGATCGCACTCGACATTGCGCTGGGTGTGGGCGGGATTCCGCGGGGCCGCGTGACCGAGATCTACGGTCCGGAGTCCAGTGGTAAGACCTCGCTGGCGCTGCATATCGTGGCGGAAGCGCAGCGGCTGGGCGGCACGGCTGCCTACATCGATGCCGAGCACGCGCTCGATCCGATGTACGCGGCGCGTCTGGGCGTGAACGTCAATGACCTGCTTATTTCTCAGCCGGACACGGGCGAGCAGGCACTGGATATCTGCGAGATGTTGGTGCGCAGTGGCGCGATCGACGTGATCGTGGTCGACTCGGTGGCGGCGCTCGTGCCGCGGGCCGAGCTCGAAGGCGAGATGGGCGATGCCCACGTCGGCATCCAGGCCCGTCTCATGTCGCAGGCGCTCCGCAAGCTCACCGCCTCCATTAACCGCTCGCACACCTCGGTCATCTTCATCAATCAGCTCCGTGAAAAGATCGGCGTCATGTTCGGCAACCCGGAGACGACGCCGGGCGGCCGCGCTCTGAAGTTCTACTCGTCGGTCCGTCTGGATGTGCGCCGCATCGAGTCCATCAAGCAAGGCAGTGACGTCATCGGAAACCGCGTCCGCGTCAAGGTCGTCAAGAACAAGGTCGCGCCGCCCTTCCGCCAGTGTGAGTTCGATCACATGTACACCGAGGGCATCTCGCGTGAAGGCGGCCTCATCGACGTCGGTCTCGAGATGGGGCTGGTCGAGAAGACGGGGGCATGGTTCAACTACGGGACCACCCGCCTCGGTCAGGGCAAGGAAAACGCCAAGGAGTTCCTGCGCCAGAACCCCGATCTGCGCGAAGAGCTCGAACGGCAGATCCGCGAGAGCGTCGCGGCCTTCCGCGCCGAAACCGCTCCCGTTCCCGCTATCTAAGCGATCTCGCATATCCCCCCGCCCGCCGCTTGCCGGCGGGCGGTTTTTTATTCCGCTGGTATCATCCCCTAGTGTTGCCGCCCGAAACCCTGCTGAACGATCGATACCGCATCCTCGAGCCCGTGGGCGAGGGTGGCATGGCGACCGTCTACCGGGCGGTCGATGCCAAACTGGGCCGCACCGTCGCCATCAAGGTGCTGCATCCGGAGTTCGCGCGCGATAAGCCCTTCCTGCAGCGCTTTCAGCAGGAGGCGGAGTTCGCCGCCTCCCTGGGCGCTCATCCCAATATCGTTGACATCTACGACATCGGAGAGGACGGCGACCTCCATTACATCGTCATGGAGTTCGTCGAGGGCTCGACCCTCAAGGACCTGATCCGCGATCGCCGCCGCTTCGACGTGCCGGCTGCTTTCGCCATCGGGCAACAGGTCGCCTCCGCCCTCGCCTTTGCCCATCGCCGCGGGCTCGTTCACCGCGACGTCAAGCCCCAGAACATTCTGGTCACGCCGGACGGCCAGGCCAAGGTCACCGATTTCGGCATCGCGCGGGGCAGCAGCGCTTCGCAGCTCACGCGCACCGGCATGGTGATCGGCACCGTCCACTACTTCTCGCCGGAGCAGGCGCAGGGCAAGACGCTCGGTCCGGCCGCCGATATCTACTCGCTCGGCATCATCCTCTACGAGATGCTGACCGGGCACCTGCCGTTTGACGCCGAGAACGCGATTGGCGTCGCCATGCAGCACATCCATAGCGTGCCGCCCAATCCGGCCGACTTCAATCCGTCAATCACCCCGCACGCCTCTGCGACCGTGCTGCGTGCCCTCGCCAAGAATCCCGAGGACCGTTACCGCGACGCGTCTGAGTTCGCCGCGGCTCTCGCCACCGGGGCCGGCGACGCGCCGAGCGGCACGACCGTTCTCTCCCCCATCGTGCCGCAGCAGACGGCCGTGTACACGGCCGTCCCCGCCGCCACCGGCGCGGTCCCGATTCCGGGACCGGCGCCCGCTACACCCCGCACCGTGACGACGTCTCGCTCCACCAGCCCTTTGTTATGGGCGCTTCTGGCGTTACTCGCCATTGCCGTCATCGCGGCCGGCGCCTTCTTTTTCGTCACCGGGGCCAATCCCCTGGGACTGGTCGGCCACCCGACGGCGACGCCACGCGCCACGGCGACGGCGACTCCCAGGCCAAAGAAGAAGGCCACGGCGCGTCCGACGGCGTCGCCGACCTCGCCCCCCGCCGCGACCGCGACCATGCCGCCGCCGACGGTGGCGCCGACCAAGCCGCCGCGGCCGACGGCCGCTCCGACCAGGCCGCCCAGACCGACGTCGACGACGCCGGCCGTGACGCCGACCATCAATCCGTTTCCCTCGGTCACGCCCAGTGTCGGGGCGCCCATCGGCTGATCGCCCCCGTGTCCGCCCGGGATCAGTCCAGGCTGCTCTCGACTCTGTCCAGGAAGGCGGCGACGACCTGGTTGTAGCGCTCCGTTTCCTCGACAAACGGCATGTGGCTACTCTCCTCAAAGAGAACCCACTCGGCGCCCGGGATGCCTCGGGTCACCGTCTCCGCGATCAGCGGTGTCGCCTCGTCGTAGCGGCCGGAGAGGACCAGGGTCGGGACGTCGATCTCACCCAGGCGATTGGTAATGTCCCACTCCTTGATGGTGCCGATGACGTGGAACTCACTCGGCCCGTTCATCGTGTTGTAGACCTCGGGGTGCTCCTCGATGAAGGCAAAGGAGCGAGCGACATTGTCCGGCATGGGCTGGACGCGGCAGACGTGGCGGGCATAGAACTCCCGCATGGCCTCCTGATACTCGGCGCTGTCGGTGGTTCCGGCTTCCTCGTGCGCCAGCAGCGTTTGTTGCGCCTCCGGTGGCAGCTCTTCCCGCAGGCGGTTTGCCTCCGCGACCCATTGATGCATGCTGGCCGGTGAGTCGGAGACGATCAAGCTCAGCAGTCCCGCTGGATGGGTGAGGGCGTACTCCATGCCGAGCATGCCGCCCCAGGACGAGCCGATGACGTGCACCCGCTCCAATCCGAGGGCGTCCCGCACCGCCTGGACTTCCTCCAGAAAGAGGTCGACCGTCCACATCTCCGGCCGTGACTCGCCGATGGCGGAGCGGCCACCGCCGATCTGGTCATAGAAGATAACGCGGCGGCCGGTGCCCGCCAGCTGCGCGATGGGAAGCATGTAATCATGGGTCGCGCCGGGCCCGCCGTGCAGAGCCAGCAAGGGGTACTTACCTGGCTCCTCGCCCTCGCCGACGATCTTGTACCAGGTGTGATACCCATGAAAAGGGATGGTTCCTTCCGTCTCCGGAAAGGTCTCAAATGCCATTGCCGTCTCCTTCGCACAGTTCCTGCAGGAGTCTAGGACAGCGCACGATTCCGGGCCGGAGGAAGTGATGGCCGGCGTCCTCCGCATAGACGACAGCATCCATCTCATCGATCTCGACTTTCAGGGCGTCCCGGGTGTGATCGGCGCGTATCTGATTGATGGGGGAGATGAGAAGGCGCTCGTCGAGATCGGTCCGACGTCGACGCTGGACTCCCTGTTGACCGGTCTGACGGAGGCCGGGACCGCACCGGAGGAGATCGGTAAGATCCTGGTGACGCACATTCACCTCGACCATGCCGGCGGCGCCGGCACGTTTATCCGGCGCTTCCCGCAAGCCCGCTTGTATGTCCATGAGGTCGGCGCGTCCCACATGGTCGATCCTCTCAAGCTGTGGCACAGCGCCTCCCGCATTTACGGCGACATGATGGAGCCCTTATGGGGCTCGATCGAGCCGATTCCGGCCGACAAGATTGTCTCCATGGGCGACAACGTCTCGATCCAGGTGGGCCGCCTGGCCCTCACGGCCGTGTACACACCCGGTCACGCCTCGCATCACGTGGCCTACCATGACGCCGATCGGGACGTCGTCTTGACCGGCGATGTCGCCGCCGTTCGCCTGCAGGGAGTCGGCTATGTCCGGCCGCCGACTCCGCCGCCCGACATCGATCTGGAGGCCTGGGATCGGAGTCTAGACCGGCTCCGTGACCTGCGTCCTCGCCGCCTGTTGCTGACGCACTTCGGCCCTTTCGACGACGTCGCTCACCACCTCGACGCGGCCCAGCAGCGACTGCACGCCTGGGCGGATGTCGTCCGGCGCGCCGAGGAGAGCGGTCAGGGCCGCCCCGAGATCGTGGACAACTTGATGCTGCACGGCAATCGCGAGCTCATGGCGGTGACCACCCGTGCCGACGCCCTCCAGGCGTACGAGCTCGCCACCCCGTACGGTATGACGGTGGATGGCTACCTGCGCTATTTCCGGAAGGCGGCAGCCGCGTCTGAGGGCGCGAAAACGGCGTCCAAGAGCCAAAGTTGACAGTCCTCTCTATCAGCGCACTGCACCCGAGCCTGGTATAATTGATGGCGCCGATTTCCGGCGCATCATCATGTTTTAGGTCTTCATTGCTCCTCCAACGCCTCAAGCTCCGTCACTTCCGTACCTACCGCGAGCTCGACCTGCGCCTCGCACCCGGTATCACGCTGCTGCATGGTCCCAATGCCGCCGGCAAGACGAACGTGCTGGAAGCACTCTTCTGTCTGGGGACGACGAAGTCTTTCCGCGCGCGAACCGACCGGGAACTGATCACGTGGGGAGAGCAGGAGGAGGGCATGCCGCGCTTCGCGCGACTTGAGGCTGACGCGACGGCGAACGGGGGCCCGGTTCGGGTGGAGATGGCGATTGCCGAGCAGCCAGGGGCGGTTGAGGCGTCAATCCGGAAGCAATTCAAATTGAACGGCAAGCCGTCGCGCGCGGGGGACGTGGTCGGGGCCGTGAAAGTGGTTCTCTTTTCGCCCGATGATGTCTCCCTCATCTCCGGCTCGCCGTCCGGCCGCCGGCGCTACATGGACCTCATGTTGTGCCAGATCGATCACCGCTACCTGCGTCTGATGCAGGAGTATGGGCGCATCGTGACGCAGCGCAATTCCCTCCTCCAGCGCCTGCGCGGCAAGCCGGATCCGGCCACCCTGCTCGAGTTCTGGGATGAGCGCCTGATCGCCGCGGGCGTGGAGATCATCGCGACGCGGCGCAAGATGCTGGGCATCCTCAATGACTTCGCGCGTGAGGCATACGCCGACCTCTCCAGCCTGGGTGAGGAGCTCCAGATTCTCTACCGTCCGAGCCTGGAGGATGCCGAGCACGTCCCCGAGATCCGGCTGGCGGAGACCTTCCGGCGGCGTCTCGAAACGCTGCAGACCAAGGAGATCTACCAGGGCGTGACGCTGGTGGGTCCACATCGCGACGATCTCTCCTTCGAGATCAACGGCGTCGATGCCCAGTCGTACGGCAGTCGTGGCCAGCAGCGGACGATCGCCCTCTCGCTGCGCCTGGCGGAGTTGCGCTATATGACCAACCGGACCGGGGAGCAGCCGATTCTGCTGCTCGACGAAGCGCTGGCCGAGCTGGACGAGGGGAGGCGCCGCCTCCTGCTGCGTCTGATGGAGTCCCACCCGCAGGTGATCGCGACGACCTCCAATATCAACGGCTTCCCTCAGGAGTTTCGGGACCGCGCGACCCTTCTCTACGTCGAGGAGGGAACCATCGGCGTGACGCCGCCGGTGCGGGCCCGCGCCGTTTAACGCCGGTAGGCGGCTCATACAATGAGTCGCCATGCCGTTTCTCTATCTGTCACAGGTGGTCGGGCGCCCCGTCTGTAACGACGCGGGCGAGCGTATCGCCATCGTCAAGGATCTGGTGGCCCGCCTCGAGGCGCTCAACGCCGCCACCGGCGAGGTGACCCTCGAGCACTTCCCGCCGATATCGGGACTGGTTGTGCACCTGGCCGGCGGTCAGGAGATCTTCGTCTCCTGGTCGAAGGTGGCCTCGCTAACCAAGGACGGCGCGCGCCTTTCGTCGGCCACCCTCACCTTCATCGGTTTCCGGCGGCGGGAAGGCGAGGTGCTCCTGGCGCGCGACCTTCTCGACAAGCAGTTGATCGACGTCGATGGGCGGCGCGTCATTCGGGCCAACGATCTCCAGCTCCTCTATTCGGAGGACACGCTCCGTCTTATTGGCGTGGATATCAGCCTGGAGGCGCTGGCACGCCGGCTGACATGGGGGCGCCTCTTTGCCGGGCAGGGCCACCACAGCCGGATCTCTTTGCCGTCGACACGCGGGAAGCGCAAGGAGCATCACCCCGTCAAGGTGATCGCCTGGGCCGATATCGACCCTCTGACGGCGGAAGTGCCCGACGTGCGGTTGCGCCTCTCCCACGAGCGGCTGGCGCTTCTCAATCCCGTGGACATCGCGCACATCATCGACGACCTGAGCTATCAGCAGGGGGCTGAAATCATCGAGAGCCTGGACGACGAGACGGCCGCCGAAACCCTGCAGGAAGTGGAGGACGAGCGGCAGGCGGACATCGTCGAGGAGATCGACCAGAATCGCGCCGCCGACATCCTGCAAGAGATGGACCCCGACAATGCCGCCGACCTGTTGCAGGATCTCGACGAGCTGCAGAGAAAAGAGTTTCTGGACCGGATGGATCACGACGATGCGGAGGACGTCCGGGAGCTGATGGCCTACGGCGAAGATACGGCGGGCGGCATCATGACCACGGATTTCGTGACCGCTCCGCCGCGGATGTCGGTCGACGAGACCATTGCCTACGTTCGACGGCTGGAGGAAGCGCCCGACGTGATTGAGTATCTCTATGTCGTCGAAGAGCGCGTGCCGGCAGCGGATTGGGCACGGGCCGACGACGAAGCAGCCGGGCGCTTGCTCGGCATCGTGTCGCTGCGCGATCTCCTGCTGGCGCCGGGTGACACGCCGCTGACCGAGATCATGGACACCGATCTGGTCTGGGTCTACCCGGAGGCCTCCAAAGACGAGGCGGCGCGCACCATGGCCGAGTACAACCTGATTGCCCTCCCCGTCCTGGATGATGAGGAGCGGATGGTCGGCGTCATCACCGTCGATGACGCTATGGAGGTTCTGCTTCCGGAGCGCTGGTCGCGGCGGCTCCCGCACGTCTTTAGCTAGGAGACGAGATGGCGCAGCGAGAGACGCCACGGCCGCCGGAGGGCGCGGGGACCATCCTGGGTGACATCGTCGACGCCGCCGCGGAATCGGCCGGCGCCAGTGGTACGCCCGGGACGGCGATGCCCCGGCGCGACTCCGCCATCGGCCGTCTGCTGCTGGCCCGAACCCGGCCTCGCATTCTGCTCATCTTGCTGGCGTCGCTGGGCCCGGGCCTGATCGCGGCCAACGCCGGCAACGACGCCGGTGGCATCGCCACCTATGCCACCACCGGCGCCTCCTACGGGTACTCGTTGCTGTGGGTGTTTCCGCTCATCATCATCGCGCTGGCCGTCGTCCAGGAGATGGCGGCCCGCATGGGCGCGGCGACGGGCAAGGGACTCTCCGATCTCATTCGCGAGAACTTCTCCATCCACATCACGACGCTCGTCATGCTGGCGCTCTTTATTGCCAATGCGTTGACCGTCGTCACCGAGTTCCTCGGGATCTCGGCCAGCGTCGATCTGGTGGTACCCAACGGCCGCTTTCTCGTCCTGCCGATCGCCGCCATCATCTGGTTCATGGTGGTACGCAGCGATTACAGCGTGGTGGAGAAGGTTTTTCTCGCCATGACGCTGGTCTTCTTCGCCTACCCTGTCTCGGCGATTCTGGCCCATCCCAACTGGGGTGAGGCGGCGCACTCGACGGTGGTCCCCACCTTCCACGGCTCGGTCGGCTATCTCCTCACCATCGCCGCCCTCATCGGGACGAGCATTACCCCCTACATGCAGGTCTACGTGCAGAGCGCCATCGCCGAGAAGGGCATCACCGCGCGTGACTACCTCCCGGAGAAGATCGGCGTCTATGTTGGCTCGCTCTTCGCCATGCTGGTCGCCGCCTTCATCGTCATCGCCACCGCAGCCAAGCTCTACCCCAATCCCAACATCGAGACGGCGGCGCAGGCCGCGCAGGCGCTGGCCCCACTGGCCGGTCCCGCCGCGAAGTATCTGTTCGCCGTCGGTCTCTTCGGCGCCTCCATGCTGGCCGCGGCCGTCCTGCCGCTGGCGACGGCGTACTCGGTCACCGAGGCGCTCGGGGTGGAGAGCGGCCAGAGCCAGAGCTTCCGGCAGGCCCCGATTTTCATGAGCCTCTTCACCGGCTTGATCGCCATCGGCGCCATCATCGCCGCCTTCATTCCGGTCTCGGTCATCAAGGTGCTCTTCATCACCCAGGTGATCGATGCCGTCCTGCTCCCCTTCGTCCTCTTCCCCATCGTCCGCCTGGCGAGCGACCGCCGCATCATGGGCGATCTCGTCAACGGCCCCGTCTACGCCGCCATCGCGCGGGTCGCGGCCGTGATCATCTCCATCCTGGCGCTCGCCGTCATGGCCGGCTCGATCGGGCAGGCGCTGGGGTTCGGCTTCTGAGGTGCGAGTTTACGAGGTATGAGGGGCTGTGCCTCGAAAGTCACTTTTCGGGCCGACGCTTCACAGAGGACCGGGACCATCACCAGTGGTTAGCGGCGCCCGATCATAGCGACGTGGGTCGTGCCTTTGATCCGGGCGAGGGTTCCTCCAACGAGGTCCAGCGAGAGAGTAACGACCTGAGCCCCGACGACTTTGCATGAGTCATCATTGCCGGAACGACCAAGAGCGCGGTGGGAACGAGCCATCGGAAGTGATAGCTGCCCGCCCAGTGTTGGAGGCGGAACCGGAAGATGATCGTCGCGGCGGCGAAGAGAACCACCTCCCGAGCGTTAAGGACCGGCCTGGCTCATGCCGTATGTCATCGCCGTGATTGGCAGACACCGGAGCTTCAGAAGCAGAGCGGTGCATTGGGGACGTTGAGGTACGCACCCCGATCACCGCATGGCACGGCGACTTCTAACGCCTTGTCGTAGTCACAAACCCTCCACCAAACCGGCATCACTTCATCTATGTCTGCCCAATCACAGTGAGATCCGTAGTACAGCGCGGAAACGCAGTGGTGACTCCTAAGGGACCCGCCAGAAGGTAGATATAGCGCGCTCCTGCGACTTTGAACTGGAATGCGCCGTGTCTACTCCATCCTGCTGGCCCGTGCCGTCGGTAGTAGTAGAGCTGCTTGCCGCTCCCTGTCGAACCCCGCGCCCCCACCAGCGCGGCGGTCATCTCTGCCGGGGTGGCGGTACATCGGTATCGCCACTGTACTTCCACGACGCGGAACTGACTGTGCTTGATGATCACGGGTGCGAATCCGGGAGAGGTGTGGAGGTCCTCTGGGTGACGATGCAACGCGTCCCACGGCTGTGGGTAGAGCATGGTGGGAGCGAGGTGGCTGCTCTCTGATCACCGCAACTGACGATGAGCAACATCCCTAGCCCTAATGCAGTGAGCCGTGTTGGGGGGCTATGCGGCATAAGCGTTCGACCATCCCGGTTATCAGCGGTCTAGCGCCTAGGATGGAAAACTGAAGACAATGAGCGCTCTGGCCTGACATGACGCTCCGTTGGACAGAGCGCCGCTCGCTCCACACATCGTGACCTCACCTCAAATCGTCCCCCATCACCGGTGTTCGCGACAGGTCTCCCAAATTTCTCCTGCCATCTGTTCTTCGGTGGCACTGTCAGTTATGCCCGGCCAGAAGTAGTGCTCGAGGACCTCACGGATTACGCTCCGCACGTCTGCTCGGCTTTCCGCACGGCAGAGCCGCTCGGAAATGGGCCTGGCCTCGGTGGTGTACTGGACTGAGGGAGCTCCGGCTCCAATTATGCCAGCGGGGTCGTGACGAACCAGGGTCCTGAGGACCGCGGCACCCAGCAGTCCATACGCCGCGAGAAAGTCTTGCTCCCGTTGCTGTCGCTTGGTCTTGGCGAGCTTTCGCCAGCGAGCGCGCTCTTCTTCCGTCATCACTCTCTCCACGGCTCCACCCCGACACTAGGTGGGGCCAGGAGCGTCGAGTTCGGCTCCATTCCATGCACCCCTCGGCCGCTAAAGCCGCTTCTCAAGCGATACCCGCCCAACCCTGCGGCGGACAATCCGGCTCGAAGTGCGTTGTTACCATTGTCTCATTCCGTGGATTCCAGGCGAGTGCGACATCGAGGGTAGCCGCCATGACCTCGTCGCCGACCACGTAGAGGACCGTCGCCTTCCCGCACACACCCAGGTAACCATTCTCCTTGTTGGCGATGAACTGGGGCAGCTTATAGCGTTCCTCGGCGATCGTCAGTACCTCGCTCTCTGTGATGCCGTAGTCGAGATGCTCGTCGATGACCGCCTCACCGAAGTGATCGCTGGGACCGTGACGGATTCCAGCTGCGGCGAACAGCGGGTCTCACCGCGGTGACGAGTCCGTGGGAACAGTCTTGATCCGTACCTACCTCTTCGGCCCAACTCGGACACCGATATCGAGCCGGAGGACCCAGCAGAACTGGTTGGCCCTTCGTCCTCCCCACGCGATCCTCGCCCGGGTCCACCCATCCCTGATCCTGGCAGCCGAAGCTCTGTCCGTTGGCGGGATCGTAGTAGCCCGAGCCCGTGTAGTAGACGCCGGTGGCACTGTCGTACATCGCACCCTGGAAGGTGAAGGGATTGGCGACAGGGGTCGTCGAACTCGTGATGTTGCCCATGGGATCGTAGCTGTACTGATCGACCAGGGTCCCGGAGCCATCGGTCAGTCCCGCCACATTCCCCGCCCCATCCGACAGGTAGCAGTACGTCTTTCCCCCGATGATGGGGGTATGGGCTGACCGAAGGGGTCCGGGACGCCGCAGGTTATGCAGCGACCGAACTGTACACGACGCGCTGACGGAGGAGATCGAAGTTGGCCCGGCCATACATACTGCGCTTGATCAGCTTGACCTTCGTGACCTGCCCCTCCGTCTGCCCCTGGCTCACCGCCGAGGGCGAAGGCAACCTGCGAGAACCAACTGGTCAAGCGAGTGGTCCGTCGAGCGTAGGGGTCGACCACACCGGGGAGGCGTTCGGTGAAGATGCGGCGGTTACAGGCGTGATTGCCACAGAAGAAGCGTCGGGCGTGCAGTCGCAGGCACACCGCCAGACCGCTCCGGGGAAGGTCGGCAAGGGACCGGCGGTAGCGACTGTGGACACGCTCAGATGGCTGACCGCAGAGCGGGCAGTTCGCCGTGACTGCCTTGGGACAAACGTCGACGGTGATACGCTCGTCGGTCGCGATCAGGCAGAGGAGACGGAGTTGGGTCGGGTCAGGAAGGAGGGTGGGGGACATGGCCGGCATCCTGGGCGTGGAGAGCTCCCCTATCCTCCACCAACAGGAGCCTCAGCCCGACATCACCAAAAGAGCGGAAAAGCCACCGAAACGGGGTCAGTTCAGTAGCGGCTGTACCTTGAAACTGTACACAGATGCGGGCGTTTTGAGGTAGGGATGCGACTTTAGAGGTGAAGGTGTCGTGGGATAGGGAGCTACCGCTTCCGCAACCGATCGCGGCCCCTTCAGGAAGCCACGCTACTTCTGCCGTCTATGGATGCGGACGCGAGCTGACAACGCTATTGCGACGAGAGCAAGCGGGAGAATGAACAGGAGTAAAGAACTTATCGTCCAGGAGACGGACTGTGAAGTGACTTGCGTACGGCACGCGAGCACCATTGCCACAACGCCGGTCGCCAGCAGGACAAGACAGGTGACGACTTGTTGCGCTGGCACGTCGGGTCGATCTCCAGCTTCGCGTGCGAGCACATGTGGCAGTACCAATACAGCGAGTGTGAGCCCAGCGCTCCAAAGCGTAAAGGAAAACCAAAGCACGCTCAATACTTGCCAAAGTGTAGACATGACGTCGCTCGTATGCCCCCGGCCCTGGAAACAATCGTCCGGAGACGGCCCATCGTCGCATTCGGAGTGGTCGAAGTGACGGCTCGACTCATCAATCATCGGTTCATTAGTGCCGCCAACGCAACCCCTAGTTGTCGTCGACCCTTCGGAATGCGTCGACTACAGAGACACTTCGATTCCGCCGTTCCCACCAAGCAAATTGCTCTCCAGGCCGCACCGCGACGCGGCTGCCACCAGCTTCGTTCGTACGGGTGGAATGAATCCTCAGTTACTCGCTTGCTCGGGTATGTCCGGATGGCCCCCTGAAAATGACCTTCGCTAGGAGAGCTACAAGAGGCCCCCATAGCGGGACTATGAGTACGGCGAGAGTTAGCGCAGCGATCCGAACAAGTCCTTTAGGCATTGGCGCGTTCAGCCGGGCAGCTATGAGTATGCCTGCGGATCCTGCCAATGCGAGCCACCACGGCAAGAGGAGGGCTGCAAGTGTGGCACCAGCCCACCCCAAGCGTTCCGGCCACTTGGAACGGTACCTCGAGTCTGGCCCTGTCATATCTCGCGCCCTGCACACTTATAAGTGACGAACAGGGGGTATGACTCCCATGGGCCAATCTTCAACGTATGGTAGTACAGGTCGAGGTACTCACGATGTCGGCAGGCTATCACTCCGGCGGCAAATGCTGATTCTGCCAAGTTAGTGAAGAGTAGAGAGACTGTCCAAAAAATTATCGGATGATGTGAGAGGTGGTTTACGTCTAAGAACCAGAGATACGAATTGACCAAGTACACCGCGACTTCAAGCTGGTGGCGCTCATGCTCATCGAGCCGCACCCAAAAGTACGAGGGATCGTACGCCCGGTTACACGCGGTGCTTGCTGAGCCGGAGTGCAATACCAGATTGCGGCAATATGTAGCGAACGGTTCGTCCTCTCCACACAGATCCTCACCCGGATCGACCCAGCCCTGATCCTGGCAGCCAAACGCCTGTCCGTTGGCGGGATCGTAGTAGCCGGAGCCGGTGTAGTAGACGCCGGTGGCACTGTCGTGCATCCCTCCCTGGAAGGTGAAGGGATTGGCGACAGGGGTCGTCGAACTCCTGATGTTCCCCAGCGGGTCATAGCTGTACTGATCCACGAGATCCCCGGAGCTGTCGGTCAGTCCCGCCACATTCCCCGCCCCATCGGACAGGTATCAGTACGTCTTGCCCCCGATCGCCTCGCTCAAGAGCGTGCCGTCGGGGAGCGTCGTGATCTGCTTCGCCCCCGCGGTATCCGTCTCCTGCTTTGTCTATCACTCAGATGCCTCGCCTTTATAGTTCCGGGTCGCGGACATGCAGCTGCTCAGAGGTAGCGGTCGCTGCATCGTCGGCCCCTTGAGCGACCTGATCGTACGCCGAGGCCACCTCGCTTAGTTCAACGACTGTCAGCGTCCCAGCCGACTCAAGAGCGGCCCTTACTGTCCGTGCAACTTCTTCGGGCGACCGCGCGGGCTGCCACTCGCGATATTGATCTGAAGTTGCCCCGGTTCGGTGGAGAGTTTACGACTTGGTCATGGGACGCTGGGCTGCAGTGAGGATACCTCCTTTCATGCCGGACGTGGGGCGTGGATATGTGGACG
>JAJPIP010000088.1 GCA_021324655.1 Pseudomonadota bacterium | reverse complement strand
TGATAGATGGTGAGAGCGGTAATCGTCTGGTCGATGCTCATGTTGCGGCGGAGGACATAGTCCCCGACTTTGAGGTTCCCGCCAAGATCGCGCAGCCTGGCATCGATACGGAACAGCAGCGCGCTATCAATCAGGCCGTCAGTCTGTAGGCGATCGGCGATGGTGGAGACGGTGTCACCAGTCCCCACGTGGAACGTGACGGATGAACCGTCGCGCGATGCCGGCTGGTGAATGGTCCAGTAGAGCCAACCGACCCCCACAACCCCCAGAATGGCGAGCAGAACGATCGCGATCCCGGCGAGACGCAGCCCGATGCCACGGTGCGTCGACCCGCCATAGGGATGCGCCAGCACGGGCCGCGCGCGGCGCGTGGTGACAGGGCGGCTATTCATCCCGCCACCGCCGATCGGACGTGGTCCAGATAGCTCTCCAGAATGACGGACGCGGCTTCGGCGTCGTTGTGTTGCACCACACCGCGCTTGCGCTTTCGGCCGGCGGCCGCCATGCGCCGCTCCGCTTCCAGGGTGCTCAACCGCTCGTCCCAGAGGCGTACCGGCAACCCTGCCTCCTCCAGCAGCCGAGTAAAGGCGCGTACCTTCTCGGCCTGGGGCCCTTCCGTCCCATTCATGTTCACCGGCAAGCCCACCACGAGCCCTTCCGCCTCTTCGGCCGCAGCCAGCTCTGCCATATGGGCGACATCCGCCGCCACATCACGTCGGTGGTAAACCTCGATCGGTGTGGCGAGCAGGCCCGTGGGGTCGCTCACGGCCACGCCAATCCGCCGGTCTCCGACGTCCAGTCCAAGCAATCGGCGTGGACCCGCCGGAAAATCGTGTCGTTCGGTCACTCAGGAATCCGCTTTCTCTTTGATGATCTCGACGGCCGCGCGCAGGACATCATCGAGCTTGTCCGCGCTGCCGCCGCCGGTGGCGAACTCAGGCGTGCCCCCAGCACCACCACCAACTGTCCGGGCGGCCTCACGCAGCAGTTGGCTCGCCCCGAAGCCGGTGCCGGCCAGGTTCGGGGTGACGGCCATCACGTACTGTGCCTTGCCGTTCACCACGCTCCCCAGGAGCACGATTCCGCGCTCCAGCTGAGACCGCACGGCATCCGTCGTCGCTTTGAGCTGATCCGCGTTCTCGGCGGCCACCCGATCGGCGACGACCGTGAATCCGTCGACGGACAGCCCTCGGCGCACCAGGTCCTCCGCCTCGCGCCGAGCGAGGCGCTGCGTCAGGTCCTCAATTCGCTTCTGTAGGGCCCGCTCCTCTGCCACCAGATGACGTGCCCGGGAGAGGATGTCGTCGGGGCGCGTGTCGAGGACGGATGCGACCCCCTCCAGCGTCTCACGCATCTCCTGGGCGTGGCGATAGGCCGCGGCGCCGGCGACCGCCTCGATGCGCCGGATACCGCTTCCAATGCCGGACTCAGCGGTGATGAGAAAGAGCCCGATGTCACCGGTGGCGTTGACGTGCGTTCCACCGCACAGCTCCTTGCTCCATTCGCCCATGCTGATGACCCGCACGTGACTTCCGTATTTCCCTTCGAACAGGTTCATCGCCCCTTCGCGCACCGCTTCGTCGTACGGCTTGATCTCGGTGCGAACCGGCAAGTTGGCCCAGATGGCGGCGTTGACGCGGTCCTGGATGTCCTGGATCTGTTCATCGGTGACCGGCCCTGGCCACCGGAAGTCGAAGCGCAGACGGTCGGGAGCGACCAGTGATCCCGCCTGTGTCGCCTCCGGCCCGAGTACTTCCTGCAGAGCCTTGTGGAGGAGATGCGTGCCGGAGTGATGCGGCAGGATGTGCAGGCGGCGCTCGGCGTCAACCGTCGCTTCGACCACATCGCCGACCGAGAGCGAGCCCTCGATCACGCGTGCTCGGTGGACGACGACGGCCGTGTGGGGCCGCTGGGTATCCTGCACTTGCGCCACACCCGAGCCGCCGCGAATGAGGCCGATGTCTCCAACCTGCCCGCCCGATTCCGCATAGAACGGCGTGGCCGTCAGGATGATGTCAACATCCTCACCTTCAACCGCCTGCCCCACCGGTTCGTTGCCGGCCAGCAGTGCGGCTACGTTCGCGGTCGTCGTCAATTCCTCATATCCGGTGAAGACGGTCGGACTCACTTTCTCGGCGACCGCCACATAGGTTTCCGGCGAGACCTCGGCGACGGTCTCCTTACGTCCGGCGCGTGCCCGCTCGCGCTGCTCCTGCAGCGCGGCCGTGTAGCCCGGTTCGTCCACAGTCAGCCGGCGCTCAGTCGCCAGCTCCATGGTGAGCTCCAGCGGGAAACCGTAGGTATCGGAGAGCAGGAACGCGTCGCGCCCTGAGATAACATTCCCATCCGCAGAGGCACGCGCCGCCATCTCGTCGAAGATGGAGAGGCCGCGATTCAAGGTCTGCAGGAAGCGCTCTTCCTCGTGGCCGACCATGTCGAGCACCCTCCGGCGCCGATCGGCCAGTTCGTGATAGTAGCTGCCGAGGACGTCGATGGCCGCACCGACCGGTTTGGTAAGAAAGGCACCGGAGATGCCCAGCAATTGTCCGTGCAGCACGGCACGGCGCAGCAGGCGCCGCAAGACATATCCGCGGCCCTCGGCTGCCGGCATAACGCCATCGGCGATGAGAAACGCGATGGCCCTGCTGTGGTCGGCGATGATACGAAAGGACCGTGCGGAGTCCGTCCCGGGCTGATACTCCTTGCCCGACGCCTGCGAAGTTGCGGCCATGATGGGCGTAAAGATGTCCGTCTCGTAGGGAGAGTTCTTGCCCTGCACGATGGCGGTCAGACGCTCAAACCCCATGCCGGTATCGATGTTTTTCCAGGGAAGCGGACGCCGGTCTTCGTGGTCCTGGTAATACTCCATGAAGACGTCGTTCCAGGTCTCGATGAAACGGTCGCAGTCCTCATCTTCCGGGCGGCAGTTCTCACGCCCGCAGCTGAACTCGACTCCCCGGTCATAGTGAATCTCCGAGTCCGTGCCTGCCGGCCCCACCGGTCCCTGGTCCCACCAGCACTTGTCCGTCTCCACGATGCGCTCGGGCGGCATCCCGACCTCGAGCCAGGCCTGGCGGGCCACCTCATCACCGGGATAGATCGTGGCCCACCAGCGGTCGCCTGAAATGCCCATGTCGTGCGTGAGAAAGTCCCATGTGTAGTGAATTGCCTCACGCTTGAAGTAATCGCCCACCGAGAAATTGCCGAGCATCTCGTAGAAGGTCAGGTGCGTATCGTCGCCCACCTCCTCGATGTCCACAGTGCGAATCACGCGCTGCACCGTTACCATCCGCTTGCTCGGCGGCTCATCGCGCCCCATGAAGTACGGGATCATTTTCTGCATCCCGGCAATGGTGAACAGCGTGGTGATGCCGGGATCAGCCGGCACGAGGCCGAGCGGCTCAACCTGCAGATGGCCCCGCTCGACAAAGAAATTGATAAATTGCTGACGTATCTCGTCGCTGTTCATAACGTCCCCCGGCGATTCGGGGAGATTCTACCAGACGGTCTTGGGCCGTCCGGCGGCGCGATCGCCGGTGTCTCAGGCCGAGGCGCGCCCCTGGCGGTACGCCTGAAGTTCGGCGCGCAGGCGTGTCTCCGTCTGCTCTCCGGCCCGCGCCCCTTCGGCGGCGGCGGCTTCCAGCCGCGCCTGCACCTCGCGGAGCCGGACCTCCCACTCGCTACGTCCCTCGGGCAAAGTCGGCATCTCGCCGAGTAACCATCCGGCCGCGCCGGCCGCGCCGAGACCGAGTCCGCCCAGAAACATAATCAGCTTGAGCATGGAGGCACCTCCGACTATTTTTACACGTTGGTCCCGCTAAGAGCCGCCCGGCGGAGCGACGTCACGGCCGCGGACACGCCGGACGGGTTGTCATAGACGGCGGTTCCGGCGACGAGGACGGTCGCGCCGGCCGCGGTCACCTCCGGCGCGGTTTCTTCGTCGATTCCGCCATCGACTTCGAGTTCGGCAGCCAGCCCGCGCCGGTCCACCATGTCCCGCACGGTCCGCACCTTGGCAAGCATTTCGGGGATGAACTGCTGTCCGCCGAAGCCCGGATTGACAGTCATAACCAGCACGAGATCAGCCAGTCCCAGAACGTCATCCAGCATGAAAGCCGGCGTGCCGGGGTTGATGGCGACTCCGGAGCGCTTGCCCTGATCCCGAATGTGCTGCAGCGTTCGGTAGAGGTGCGGAGACACTTCCTGGTGCACGATGATGACGTCGGCCCCGGCCTCGGCGAAGACCGGGACGTAGCGTTCCGGTTCCACGATCATGAGATGGGCCTCGACCATCAAACCGGAGGCCTCTTTGATGGCTTTCACGACCGCCGGTCCGTATGTGATGTTGGGCACAAAGCGGCCATCCATGACGTCGACCTGCAGCCGTGTCACACCGGCGTCGCGCACGGCGGCCACGGCGTCGCCGAGATGAAGCGGATCAGCGGCAAGGATGGACGGCGAGATGTGAATCTCGCCGGTCATGGGAGAAGGGACGGCGGCAGCTGGGAGGCCGCGGCCCGATCGATCATCCAGATGAGATCACCGGCCGGGGCGACGCTGGCGGCCGGCAGGTCGCCTTCTTGCAGCACCTGGCGCAGGACGCCGGCCTTGCTCTCCCCTTCGACGAGGAAGACGACGCAGCGGGCCGCGTTGAGAAGGCGATAGGTGAACGTGATGCGCCACATGCCGGCTTGCGGCACGTGGTTGGCGGCGACCAAACGGTCCTCGATCTGCAACGCGGGCGTCCCGGGAAAGAGGGAGGCGGTATGACCGTCAGCACCCATACCGAGCAGGATCAGATCGAACTGAGGCGTCGCGGTGAGGGGGGCGCGGAAAACATCGCGGATATTGCCCTCGTAGAGCGCGGCGGCATCTTCCGGATCAATGTCCACCGTCGGGACCCGGTGCACGAAACGGGATGAGATGGGAACGCGAGACAGGAGAGTCTGCTCGGCCAGGTAGTAGTTACTGTCCGGTGAATCGGGCGGCACAAACCGCTCGTCCGAGAAGAAAACCTGCGTGCCCTGCCACGGCATCTGTGACCGCCATGGCTCTGATGCCAGCGTTTCGTAGAGGCGGCGCGGCGTATTTCCGCCGGAGAGCGCGATGGCGAAGCGCCCCTCGGCCTGCTGCGCTCGCTGCACGATCAGATCGGCGGCAGCGCGCCCCAGCATGTCCGCGTCGGCGGCGACCTCAATCTTGCGACTCACGACGGCACCCATACCTCTCGTCCCGCCAGCTGGCTGGCCACGCCCACGACGGACTCGTACAACGTGTCGTGGCCGCTCTGTTCCAGCTCCTGCGACAGCAGCTCCGCATCCGTTTCGATGTGCAACGGCACCACTCGCTGGAGCTGCACACCGTCATGGACGTTCATCGTCGAGCAG
This sequence comes from Pseudomonadota bacterium, assembly GCA_021324655.1. GTDB lineage: Bacteria > Chloroflexota > UBA5177 > UBA5177 > UBA5177 > JAJPIP01. The sequence goes on along the minus strand of JAJPIP010000088.1, from coordinate 10,728 downwards.
GCGTGCTCCATGTCCTCCAGACGCTTGACGGCAAAGCGCGCCGGCGCAAGCCCCTTCGGTTGCGACACCAACTCGACGCCGATCAGCAGGCCCGCCATCTTCTCGCCGGCGTCCTGAAACTCCGTCGTGACGTCAATTGCCCGGTCTCCGCGCTCGACCGTCAACGTGGACGCGCCGGACACCAGAGAGTCGAGCGTCGTCTCCGGTGTCCAGCCGAGCCGCGATCCGATCCATCCCGCCAGGAGCAGCGTCGTGGCCGTGGCACGGCGGGCGGAGTTGGTTCCGGAACCGAAGATGAGGTGCAGCGACCGCAGGCCGTACGCATATGGCTGCCAGGCCGCCCCGTCGAAGAATTGAGCGATCACCTCACGCCAGGGAGCCAGCCGTCCCCAGTTGAGATCGTTGACCCCTTGCCGCGCGCGGCACAGGCGGGCGAGATGAGCCAGTCCATCTCCGGGCGAGTCAAAGTGCGAGGAATCGATGAGCAGTTGGTCGGCCACGCCAAGCATCTGGTTGAAGAGACGATGCCCGAAAGGCGGTTGACCGGGCCACCACAGAAAGGTCGGCAGCTCGGCGACCAGGAGGGGGACGACCACGCTGGCCAGGTGGTCAGCAACTTTCCCGACGCCCGTGATCGTGATCTCCTCGTAGCAGAGAGGCGGGGAGTCAGGCTGGGAGGCGCTGCACCGCACCGAGGACGCCGCGTCGACCGATGAGCCGGGACGGTCGCGGTCGGCGATGAGCAAGATCGTGCGTGACCCGTGCCGCCGCGGTTGGCCGGCAAGCTCCTTCTTGAGACGCTCTGCCCTCTCTGCCGAGCCGGCGTAAATCACGAGATTGAGAATGCTGGTTCGCACCGCACCGGGGAGCGCCGTCTCGGCAGTGACCTCCTTCCAGAGATCGACCATGTGCCGCTCAATGGTAGTGGCATCAACATCGGCCCCATGCCAGGTAGAGGAGATGGGAGCATGCATATCACACCACGCGCCAGGTACGACCGTCGCGTTCAATCAACTCCTGACCGCAGTCCGGTCCCCACGTGCCGGCGGCATAGTTCGGGAAGTCAGGAGCCGGAGTATGCGACCACTCGTCGAGAATCGGCGTCACGATCTCCCAGGCCTGTTCCACTTCATCGCGACGCGTGAAGAGCGTGGAATCGCCGATCATGACATCCAGCAACAGCCGCTCATACGCCTCCGGCACCTGCCGGGCGAACGAGGAACCGTAGAGGAAGTCCATGTACACGGGCTGGATGTCATATCCCTGCCCCGGCACCTTGGCGACAATCTTCAACGAGATGCCCTCGTTCGGCTGAATGCGCATCGCCAGCACGTTGGGCGTCATGCTGTCCGGGTCGAGATCCTTGAACAGCGCGAGCGGCGCCTGTTTGAAGGTGATGGCAATCTCGGTCAGCCGCTTCGGCATGCGCTTGCCGGTCCGGAGGTAAAAAGGCGTCCCGGCCCACCGCCAATTGTCGATCTCTAATTTGAGCGCGACGTACGTCTCGGTGGCCGAATCGGGAGCTACCCCTTCCTCGGCGCGGTAGCCCTCCACGTGTTGACCGCCGACCCAGCCCGGACCGTACTGCCCGCGCACGACGTCCTGCAGAACGTGCTGGCCGCGCAGCCGCCGCACGGCGCGCAAGGCCTTTACCTTTTCGTCGCGAACGGCGTTCGGATCGAGCGCGACCGGCGCCTCCATGGCAGTCAGCGTCAGCAGCTGAAGCATGTGGCTCTGCACCATGTCACGCAGCGCCCCCGCCGTCTCGTAGTAGCCACCACGACGGTCGATGCCGATATCCTCGGCCGCCGTAATCTGGACGTTGTCGATGTAGTTGCGATTCCAGATGGGCTCGAAGAGGCCGTTGGCGAAGCGGAAGACCAGGATGTTTTGGACGGTCTCTTTCCCGAGATAGTGGTCGATGCGGTAGATCTGATCTTCGTGGAAAACGGAGAGCAGTTCCCGATTCAGCTTCTGCGCACTCTCCAGGTCGCGTCCGAACGGCTTCTCGATCACCAACCGGGTCCAGCCGTGGCCGAAGGCCTGGTCGGTCACCAACCCGGCCTTGCCGAGCATCTCCGCGATGAGAGGAAAGACGGTCGGCGGCGTGGCGAGATAGAAGATGCGGTTTCCGTTGGTCCCGCGCTCTTTATCCAGCTTGTCCAGCATCTCTTTGAGCTGTAGATAGCAGTTTTCGTCGGCGAAATCCGCCTGCTTGAAGAACAGACCCTGCGCAAAGCTGTCCCAGACCGACGGCTGAACCGGAGCGTAGCGCGAGTACTTGTCGACCGCCTGTCGCATGTCGCTTCGCCAGTCCTCGTGATCTTTGTCTTGCCGCGAAAAGCCGACAACCGAAAATCCATTGGGGAGGAGATGCTCGACCGCGAGGTTATAGAGGGAGGGCATGAGTTTGCGGTGCGTCAGATCGCCCGTCGCGCCCATGATGACCATGATCGAGGGCTCGGGGGTACGCTGAACCGTCATCCCCTCCCGGAGGGGGTTTTGAACTGTTGTGACCATGGGCTACGTCCCTTCCCCGGACTCGTGTTTGATGGCGTGGCCTCCGAACTCGTTGCGCAGCGCCGCCAGCACTTTGTCGGAGAAGGACTCCTGCTGGAGGGACGCGAAGCGGCGGAAAAGTGACTCGGCGATGATCGGCGCGGGGACCTTCTCATCAATGGCCGCTTCCACCGTCCAGCGACCCTCGCCCGATTCCTGGACATACGGCGCGATTCCCTCCAGCGTCGGATTTCGCTGGAACGCCGCCTCCGCCAGCTCAAGCAGCCAGGACCGAACGACGCTACCGTGGTTCCAGATGCCGGTGATCTGGGTGAGGTCGAGATTGGGGTAATCATTGGAGCACTTCAGGATTTCGAATCCCTCGGCATACGCTTCCATCAGCCCATACTCGATGCCGTTATGCACCATCTTGACGAAGTGGCCGGACCCGGCGGGCCCCACCAACCCGTAGCCACCTTCCGGTGCCAGGGCCTCAAAGATCGGATCCCAATGCTTGAAAGTATCCGGCCGGCCGCCGATCATCATCGAGTAGCCGACCTTGAGGCCCCAGATACCTCCGCTGGTGCCGACATCGAGCCAGTGAAGCCCCTTGGCCTCGACGTCCTTCGCGTGCTGGATCGAGTCTGTCCACTTCGAGTTTCCCCCGTCGATGACCGTGTCACCCGGCGAGAGCAGCGAGCACAGTTCGTGGATGGTATCGTCGACGGGCCTTCCTGCCGGAACCATGATCCAGACACCGCGCGGCGGTTTGAGCTCCTGCACTAACTGCTGCAACGAATGAGCGGGCGTCGCTCCGTCCTTGGCTGCTTGCTCGACCGCATCATCGCTTCGGTCGTACGCCACCACCTGATGTCCGTGCTGGATGAGGCGAGTCGTCATATTGCCGCCCATCCGGCCCAGACCGATCATTCCGATCTGCATGTGGATCTCCTTCAGGCCCGGGCGGCGACTTTGCGCTGCACGGCATTCGTGATCATCCGAGCGAGCCGCTGGATCGATCGCTCGCTCTCGTCGGGCATTCGGATGCTGATGGCCGGCCGGCCGTGTTTCTCCAGCGCCTGGAAGTCGCCCAGTGCCTGCGCGTCGATCAGCGTGCCGTAGGTGTATGACTCACCGGGGATCGGGACATCCTGCGTCGGCCGCGCTGTGATCTGCAGGAAGACGCCCTCCGGCGGCCCACCTTTGTGGAGTTGGCCGGTGGAATGCAGAAACCTTGGTCCGTAGCCGAGCGTGACGGCGACCTTGCGGGCATCGCGCACTGACGCGCGCAACGGCTCGAGCACCTGATCGTGCTGAGCGTTCGGCGCCACGTATGCCTGAATGGCCAGGTACTGGGGCGCGTGGACGGTGGACAGGAGTTCCGACAGATCGGCCTCGAGGTCGCGCGAAGAGCGGCCGATCAGCGAGCGCGCCGGCTCGTTGACGAAGAGGGCGAAGCCGTCCGACTCCGCCACCGGCTGGGGCTCAGGCAGCGCTCCCCGACTCTCAAACTCCTGCAGCAGGCGCTTGGTGTTGTCTTTGCTCTCCTGCACATTGGGTTGGTCGAAGGCATTGATCCCGATGAGCGCGCCCGCGACGGCGGTCGCAAACTCCCAACGGAAAAACTCGGATCCGATGTCGTACCGATTTTCCAGACGGAGGCGAACCACCGGCCGGCCCGCTTTTTCCAGGGACTGCACCTTGCTGTCCAGGTCCCCGCTGTTGTCGCCGGTCAACTGGATGTACACGAACAGGCGATCGTCCGCATAATCCTCGGGGCTACCGGGAGGATTCCCGGGTACCGGCACCAAGCCCTTCCCCTCCTTGCCGGTGCTCTCCGCCAGCAGCTGCTCGAGCCAGAGCCCAAAGGTGGCGATGCTCTCGGAGAGCAGGAAGGTCACCTTGTCGCGGCCCGATTGCGCGAGGTCGGCCATGATGGCGCCAAGCCATGCACCTGGATTCTTGTTCGGGGCAACGCTGGCTCCGCACGCGTGTTCCATGCGGAGCGCGCTGTCGAGGAGCCGCGGGACATCCAGCCCCATGACGGCGGCCGGAATCAGCCCGAAGTACGATAACGCGGAATAGCGCCCGCCGATGTCCGCCGGGTTGACGTACACCTCACGGAAGCGGCGTTCGCGGGCGACTTTCTCGAGTGGCGTACCGGGATCGGTAATGGCCACGAACTGCCCCCCGGCGTTCTGCCCCTGCGTCGCTTCCACCTTGGCCCAGAAGGTTTCCATGAAGACCGTGGGTTCGGTGGTCGTGCCGGACTTGCTGGACACAATGAAGAGGGTTCGGTCGGGCTCGATCTGGTCTTCGATCGCGCGAACGGCCTCCGGATCGGTGCTGTCCAGGACGAGAAGTTCTGGGAAGCCCGGCTGCCGGCCGAAGGTCTGAGACAGGACGTACGGGGCCAGGCTGCTGCCACCCATGCCCAGCACGACGGCATGCGTCATCCCGAGATCACGGACCGCCTGCGCGATCTCGGCGAAGCGGTCTTTGTTCTCCAGCATGCAGTCACTGACATGCAGCCAGCCGAGGCGGTCGGTTATCTCGCTCTGGTCTGCGGTCTTTGGTTTCCAGACCGATGGATCCTTCTCCCAGATCCGCTGGATCATGTGGGTCTCGGCCATGTTGTTGAGCGACTCATCCACGGCCGACTGCTGGCCGTTCAGGCTGGCCCGGTCGCTTCCCGGCCCCTGCGCCAGGACAGCGCGGGCCTTCTCGCGAATCGTCCCGTACAGCTGAATAATGGAATCGACGAAGCTCTGGACGCCTTCGACCGTCAACTGATCCGTGACGGCATCCATGTCAATCCCGGCCGCCGCCAGCCTTTTCATCAGGTCGTGGGCGCCCTCGATGTCCTGCTCCACCGTGTCGCAGGTGATGCGACCATGGTCGCGCACGGCCACGATCGTCTGAGGCGGCATGGTATTGACGCAGTGTTTGCCGGCCAGTTCGTCCACATACATCGTGTCGGGATAGTTCGGGTTCTTGGTGCTGGTGCTGGCCCAGAGGGGCCGCTGTACCTGCGCGCCGTGCTGCTTCAGACGCTCGAAGCGGTCCGATCCGAAGATTTCCTGGAACTTCTGGTAGGCAATGCGGGCGTTCGCCACCGCTGCCTTGCCTTCAAGATCCTTGATCTGCTGCCCGTCCTTCTCCCTGGCCGACAGGAGCTTATCCACCAGCGTGTCGACCCGACTGACAAAGAACGAGGCGACGGAAGCTACATGGTCGAGGGGCTGCCCAGCGTCGAGGCGTCGTTCCAGACCCCGCAGGTACGCCTCGATCACCTGCACGTAGACCTCGACGGCAAAGATCAGCGTGATGTTGACGTTGATGCCTTCCGAGATCAGCTGCTCGATCGCGGGCATGCCCTCCGGGGTCGCCGGGACCTTGATCATCACATTCGGACGGCCGATACGCTTCCAGAACCAATGCGCGTCGTCCAGCGTCCGCTGCGTGTCGTGCGCCGCGGACGGCGTCACTTCGACGCTCACGTAGCCGTCGTACGACTTGGTCCGGTCGTAGACCGGGCGCAGCACATCGGCCGCCATCGTGATATCGGTTGCAGCTATCTCCTTGAAGATGTCCTCCGGCGAGAGTCCCTGTCGGGCCAGCTTCTCCAGCTGTTGATCGTAATCGTCGCTCCCCCCGATCGCCTTTTCGAAGATCGTGGGGTTTGATGTCACACCCGAGATACCGTCTTGCTCGACGAGGCGCTGCAAGTCCCCGTTTTCGACGAAGGACCGCCGAATGAAGTCGCTCCACACAGCTGTTCCGCACGCCTCGAGAGCGCGCAGCGGGTTCTCACTCATTGCTGTCCCTCTGCCTTTCCAACCACCGCCTGCGCCGTGGCGACCACGTTTTCCACTGTCAATCCCATATGCTGTGCGTTTTCCGTGCCCGGCGCCGAGGCACCGAAGTGATTGATGCCGACGGACCTGCCCCGCTCACCGACCCAGCGGCACCATCCGAAGGTGGAGGCGGCTTCGACCGAGACGCGCGCGGTCACATCCGGCGGAAAGACGGTACTCCGGTAGCTCTCCGGCTGCTGTTCGAAGATTTCCCAGGAGGGGAAGCTGACGACGCGGGTGTGGATGCCCTTGCTTTCCAGTTGCTCGCGCGCTCCGACACACAGCGCGACCTCGGATCCGGTACCGATCAGGATCACGTCGGGCCGGCCACCACTCGCCTCCTCCAGGATGTATGCGCCGTTCTTCAGGCTACCGGTTGCCCGCGAGTGATCCAGTACCGGCACTTTCTGGCGCGTCAGGATCAGCGCCATGGGGTTGTGCCGGTTTTGCATGATCCACTCCCATGCCTGTGAGGATTCGACGGCATCGGCGGGCCGGATCGTATAGATGTTCGGCATGGCCCGGAGCGAGGCCAGCTGCTCGATCGGCTGGTGCGTCGGGCCGTCTTCGCCGAGGAGCACGCTGTCGTGGGTGTAGACGAAGATCGTGGGAATGCGCATGATGGAGGCCAGGCGCACGGAGGGACGCTGATAGTCATTGAAGGCGAAGAAGGTCGCGCCGAAGGCCCAGGTCATCCCGTTCAAGATGATCCCGTTAACGGCGCTGCCCATGGCGTGCTCACGGACGCCGAAGTGGATGTTGCGTCCGTCGTAGTGCCCGGGCTGAAAGTTTCCGTACCCCTTGATCGTGGTCTTCGTCGACGGTGCTAAATCGGCGTCGCCACCGATCAGCGTCGGGACGTGCTTGGCGATGCAGTTCATCGCCTCCCCGGCCGCCTCGCGCGTCGCGATCTGCTGCCCCGGAGTGAACTCCGGCATCTCGCTGTTCCAGCCCTCCGGTAAGGTGCCCTCCTGGGCTTGTTGCCAGAGTCGAGCCAGATCGGGGTGCTCCTGCTGCCAGTGCTGGACGTGGTCCTTCCACTGTTCCTGCAGCTTGCCACCCCGGGCGCCGGCCTCCCGGAAGGCATCCAGCGCTTCCGGAGGAACGTGAAAGGGATCCTGCCACGGCCAACCGAGTGCCTTTTTCGTTTCCGCCACGCCTTCCGGGCCCAGCGGCTCGCCGTGCACTTTAAACGTGCCGGCCTCCGGGCTGCCATAACCGATCTCCGTGTGCACCGCAATGAGAGACGGTTGATCCTTCACTTGCTGCGCGCCCTCGATGGTGCGGGTGATTGCCTCCACGTCGTTACCGTCCCGCACCTCATCGGTATGCCATCCGTAGGCGCGGAAGCGCTCCAGGACGTTCTCGGTGAAGGTGACGTTGGTGGGACCGGACAGCTGGACGCGGTTGCAGTCGTACAGGTAGATGAGCTTGCCGAGGCGCAAGTGTCCGGCCAGCGAGGCCGCTTCCGCGCTGATCCCTTCTTCCAGGTCTCCGTCGCTGACGAACGCATACACATAGTGATCGATGAGGTCATATCCCGGGCGATTGAAGACCGTCCGGAGATACGCCTCGGCGATGGCCATGCCGACGCCGTTCGCGAACCCCTGTCCGAGTGGACCGGTCGTCGCCTCGACACCGGGTGTCAGCTCGTACTCCGGATGTCCCGGCGTCTTCGAGCCCCACTGGCGGAACTGCTTGAGATCGTCGAGCGTCAGGTCGTACCCCGTCAGATACAGCATGGAGTAAAGCAGGGCCGACGCATGCCCCGCCGAGAGCACAAAACGATCACGATTCACCCAGTCGGGATCTTTTGGGTTGTACCGGAGGAAGCGCGTCCACAGCGTATACGCCATGGGCGCCATGCCGAGCGGAGCACCGGGGTGACCGGAGTTGGCGGCTTGTACCTGGTCGATGGAGAGCGTCCGGATGGTGTTGATCATCAGACGCTGCAATTGGGGATTGATCTTGGATGGAGTTTCGGTCACGGTAGTCATACGTCTCCTCTCGATGAGTCGCCGATCAGCAGATCATAGAGACGCTGCTGGCGTTGCGCCGCGGCGCGGTAGGCGCGGGTGTGGTCCGGGTGGGGGCGGTACGTGTCGGCCAGGGGAACCGGCGCCGCAGTGACGTCCGGCAGATGACCGAGCGCTTCCAGGGCGAGCAAGGCTGCTCCGCGCCCCGAGGCCTCGGGAACAGCCGACACGACGACAGGTTCACCCAGGACGTCAGTCATGATTTGCAGCCAGGCAGGTGAATGAATCAGCCCCGCCCCACTTCCGATGATACCGCGCGTTGGCGGCAAAACTGCCCGCAAAACGTCGTACACGACCCCAAACCGATACGCAACGGCTTCCAACGATGCCCTGATGACATCAATAGGCGTTGTCGCAAGGGTCATGCCGACAAGCGCAGCGCGCGCGTTGACATTCCAGTCGGGGCTCCGCTCCCCCGCCAGGAAAGGCAAAACCGTGAGACCGTGGGCGTCCGGCTGCATCGCCGCCAGCTGTCGCTCCACGTCGGTGACCGGCGCGTGCTGTACGGTCTGCATCAGCCAGGCGAAGACATTACCGCCGTCCGACAGCGCGCCGCCCTGAATAAAGCGGCGCCGATCGACGTGATACGTCCACACTCCCCATGGAATATCCACCCGCTCGGCGGTTCGCACGACGCGCAGCGCGCCGGATGTGCCGATCATGGCGACCAACCACTCGGGCGTGGTTCCTCCACTCCCGATGTTGTTGCAGGCACCATCTCCCAAGGGCAGGAACCACGGAATGCCGTCAAGCTGCGGCCAGCGTGAGCGAAACGGCGACCGCAGGCCGCCGGCACTGTCCGTGTAGTCCACGACGGGCGACAGCTGGGCCTCGCTGATCTGGAGAACCTCGCAGAGCTTCGGATCCCAGGCGCACGCATTCTGATCGAGGAGGCCGGTACCGGAGGCCATCGAGATGCTGACCCGCCGATCGCCGAAGAGGTGCAGGTAGAGATACTCGCCGAATCCCATCAACATGCCGGCCCGATCCATCACCTCAGGCTCTTTGGTCCGCAGCCAGGCGAGCTTCGCCGGCCAGTAGCTGGAATGCAGCACGCATCCCGTTCGGGCATGAACCGCTCGACCATCAAGGTGGGACCGAAGCTTCGCCGCGGCCGGTCCACTACGCGTGTCCGCCCACGTGAGAACGGGAGTGAGCGGCGTCCCGGATCCGTCGGCGACGAGGAGGCTGTGCCAGAAGGTATCGCAGGCGACGGCCGCAGGGGGGCGCGACATCACGTGCAGGACGGCGTCAAGGCACCCCGCGACCAGCTCGACGAGACCGTCGGGATCAATGGTGACCCCGCCGTCAGGGCTGGTTCTCACGGCGTAGGGGCGATGGTTCTCCCAACCCCGCACCTGGCGGCCCTCTCCGTCATAGACGAGCGCGCGCGCCGAGGACGTGCCGACGTCGATCGCCAGAATGAGGGGGTCAGCCGCCTCGTCCGGGGCCACGATCTCCTCAGGCGCGTCGACACCCACGCTTATACTGTACGCACTGGAGCCAAAAACCGGGATGACAGCTGAGCAGCAGAAGCGAGAAGCGGCCCGCTATGCAGCCGACCTGGTGGCCGACGGCATGAGGGTCGGGCTGGGCACCGGAACCACCGCTCGCTTCCTGGTCGAGGGCCTGGTGGAGCGGGTACGAGCCGGCTTGCACTTTACCGGCGTTCCCACGTCCGACGAGATCGCGGCGCTCGCCATGGGTGAAGGGCTCTCCCTCGCGACGCTCGACGACTGCCCACATCTGGACATGACGATCGACGGCGCCGACGAGGTCGATCCCCAACTCAACCTCATCAAGGGACGGGGCGGAGCCCTCACCCGGGAAAAGCTGGTGGCTCTTGCCGCCGCCCGTTACGTCATCATCGTCGACGAGAGCAAACTGGTCGATCGGCTCGGCGACCATCATCCGGTGCCGGTGGAGGTCGTCCCGTTTGGTTGGGTGACGACACGCGGCCGCCTCGAGACGTTGGGCCTGGACTGCACGCTGCGCGGCGGTGACAAGCCATTCGTCACCGACAACGGCAACTACATCCTTGATTGCCGGCCGTGTGCCGGCTGCGACCTCGCCGATCCCGCGACCGCCAATGCCATCAAGCTGCAGACCGGCGTACTCGAGGATGGCCTCTTCCTCGGAATGGCCCCCCTCGTCGTCATCGGGATGGCACACGGCGTGGAGACACGATCAGCGGAAACGTCCTTCTAAAGGGGACGCACCCCGGTAGCAGAGGGCTTTAACGCTTGGTGTGAATTGGGCTACCAGGCGATGAGGTCGGCGAAGGCGAGCAGAGGGCGGCCGAGCTGAGCGTTGAGCCACATGGAGAAGTTGTGGAG
>JAJPIP010000065.1 GCA_021324655.1 Pseudomonadota bacterium | reverse complement strand
GAGATGATCACCGTCTCGGTGGGGGTGGCGCATCACCGCGCCGGCGATGCCGGCACCGATCTCTTTACCCGCGCCGATCAGGCCATGTATCAAGCCAAGTATGCCGGCGGCAATGCCGTCGCCGTGGCTCCACAGTCTCCGGAGCGTGACGCCACCTCGTCGGACACCAGGGCCGCGGATTAGATCAGTAGGTCCGGGCCAGCGCGTCGACCTCGTCGTAGATGCGCCGGTAACTCCGATAGCGCGACGGCGCGATCGCGCCCTCCTCCACGGCGGCGCGCACCGCGCACCCGATTTCGTCACGATGCGTGCAATTGGAGAAGCGACACTCCGGGATATACTCCCGGAACTCGGGGAAGAGGTAGTACAGCTCCTCGGGATCGACTTCTCGAATGGCCAGCTCACGCAGTCCCGGCGTATCCGCCACGAAGCCGCCGGCGAGCGGGAGGAGTTCTGCTGTGGTTGTGGTGTGACGTCCCTTGCCGGTGGCGTCGCTGATTTCCCCCGTCCGGAGCCGGAGGCCGGGTTGGATGCTGTTGAGCAGACTCGATTTGCCGACGCCGGACGGTCCGACGAGAGCGCTGATCTTCCCTTCCAGCAGGCAGCGAAGCTCATCGATGCCGGCCCCTGTCTTCACTGAGGTCAGGAGCACGGGATATCCGATGACGCGATAGACGGCGGCGATCGGCTCCGCCTCCTCCGGCGGGACCAGATCTACCTTGTTGAGGACGACCGCCGCCGGGATCTCGGCGGCCTCGGCGATCAAGAGAAAGCGATCGAGCCGGGCCGGGTTGAACTCGGGCTCGCGGAGCGAGTGCACCGCGACCAGCAGATCCAGGTTGGCGGCAATCACGTCGAGGAATCGGTGACCCCCCGCTGCTCCGCGCAGCAGTGCGTTGTCACGCTCCAGGATCTCGTCGATCACCCCGGTCCCGTCCTTCGTCGGCCGCACCCGGACCCGGTCGCCGATCACAACCGCCGTGGTCGTCGTACGCTCCCGATCGAGGAGTCGCTTGGGCGTGCGGCTGACGAGCACTCCCTGATCGGTGAGAACGCGGTGGAAACCCGACTCGGTGCGAATGACCAGACCTTCCAGAGGCTCCGGCCGGGATGGTGGCGTGGACGGGGACAGCGGTCAGGTTCTCCCGAAACTGGAGTGGTACGCCTGCAGCGGCGTCACTCGATGCTTCTGACGGAAGACCCAGATGAGAATCGCGCCGGCCACAAAGCCGCCCACATGGGCCCAATAGGCCACGCCGCCCTGGGACTGAGCCGCCGTGTTGCTGAGCACGGCCACTCCGTTGATGAACTGCAGGATAAACCAGAAGCCGATGAGCACCCAGGCCGGCAGGCGAATCGGCAGGAAGATGAAGGTGATGGGAATGAGCGTCCCGATGCGCGCCCTGGGGAAGAGCATCAGATACGCACCCAATACGCCGGCGATGGCGCCGCTGGCGCCCAGACCCGGCACCGAGGAGCCGACGGCCGTTGCAATCTCGAGCCCATTCGCGGCCAGTCCGCACAGGAGATAGAAGAGCAGGTAGCGGAGATGCCCCATGGCGTTTTCAATGTTGTCGCCGAACACCCACAGGAACACCATGTTCCCGAGGATGTGCAGCCAGCCGCCGTGCATGAACATCGAGGTGAGCAGCGTGACTTCGAACGGTGCCGGCGTGCCGGCGTAGGGGTGGCAGTGCGCGGTGTACTCGCAGGGCACGAGGCCGTAGTGGAAGACAAAGGCGTTGAAGACGGACGTGCCCTGCGCTTCCAGTGAGAGCTCGTAGAAGAAGACGAGGAAATTGACGACGATCAGGCCGATGTTGACAACGGGGAAGATGCGATCCGGCTGGCTGGGATCGGAGAAGGGGATCATCTACTCGTCCTCATACTCCTCGGACGCGGGCTCCTCATCCAGCGTGTCGTCAAAGGCCTCGACCAACTCCCGGGTCTCCACGACGAAGACCTTGGGGACGGTCGGCCCCTGGTCGAGCCGGTAGTTGGGGTTGCGCTTGAAGGCGCGTACCTCGAAAACCTCACGCTCCTCGTCGATTTCGACCGGGACGGCAGTGGCGGTCTCGACATCGAGGGTGAAGGCCAGCAGGCGAGCGTAGTAGTCGCTGAGCGGCATCTCTAGATCGACCGGATCCAGCTCGGAGTCGGAGAAGAGCGACATGATCTCCAGGCTGTACCGATAGCGCTCGAATTCCGGATCCAGCATCTCTCCCTCGTTGCGGAAGAGGACGGCACGGAAGCCGAGGCCCGCGGCGGCGTAGTGGTCCCCCCACTCCTCGCTGTGTCCGCTCTGCGGCTCGCTTCCCAGCGCCTTGAAGACGCGCTGCGCCGTCGCGGCCAGGTCGCCGTCACTTTGCAGGAAGATAGCGATGTCGAGCTCAGCCAGCATCTGTCAACCCTCGGTCATTATAGGCAGCACGGTCCGGAAAAAAGGCCTGAATGGAACGGGCGTCCTATAATCCGGGTGATATGAGCAGCGACGAGTACCACGAAGCGATCCTGGCTCGGCTCTACGATCTGCAGACCGAGATCGCCGCGCTGCCCCAGCGCGAGGCCTACAGTTTTGCCTATCTGGTCTCCCGGGAGATGCCGGAGGAGGCAGCCCGCATGCTGGTCGCCGAGATGCTGCTCGACTATTGGGAGCGTGCCCAGCGGTAGGGCAAGAGGCCCCCGCACCGGTACGCTGATGCGGGGGCCGTCCGGCGAGGGGCAGTCCCGCCGGTGGCGAGAGGAGGCTCTGCCACCTGGAGATACGGATGCAGGTTACGATCGGATCACGGGATCGAGTCCGGGTGTAGGCGCAGGGCTTGTCCCTGCCCGTCTCCCAGAGGGACAAATCCTTCGCCCACGTAAGATGCGTTCCCCGTGTTTTGGTGGGTCAGGCGACGTCGCTCGCTACCCCACCGCGACCTCGGTCTCGAGGCGGGGGAAGAGAGGCTGGGCCTTTGCCACCTGCGTTCCTTCCGGCGCCGCCTGCCAGGCGGGCTGCGTCCACGAGACCGGCCCTCCCGGCAAACCGAGCTGGCGGCGCATTTCGGAGGCGGTGGCCGGCACGAACGGCTGAAGGAGGATGGCGATGGTGTTGAGCGAGGTGACCATGGTCGCGAGGGCCGCGTCGAGCCTCGCGTCCGCTCCGCTCTCGCCGGAGCGGGCCGCCCTGGCCAGCGTCCAGGGGGCGGATTCCTCCACGTAGCGGTTGGTCCGTGTCACCAGCGTCCAGATTGCATCCAGCGCGCCCCGCGGATCGTAGCGGTCGAGGTTGTCGCGGACGGCCGCCTCGGCTTCCCGCGCCGTTTCATGCACCTGCGTCTCGAGATCACCGCCGGCCCCGGCGGCCGGGACTCGTCCGCCGCGGTAGCGCTCGACCATGCTGACGGTGCGGTTGAGTAGATTGCCCAGGTCGTTCGCCAGGTCGGTATTGTAGCGTTGCTCGAAGTTGTCCAGGGTGAAGTCCGTATCGGCAGTGGGATTGATCGCCCGCAGCAGGAAGTAGCGCACGGCCTCCGCCCCGTATTGATCGACGAGTGCGACGGGGTCCACGACGAGGCCCGACGACTTGCTGAGCTTGGCGCCCCCGATGTTGATAAAGCCGTGCACAAATAATGTCTCGGGCAGCGGCACGCCCGCCGAGAGCAGCATCGCCGGCCAGTAGATGGCGTGGAAACGGATGATGTCTTTCCCGACACAATGCGTCTTGTGCGGGTTCTCCGCCCAGTAGGTCCGATAGAGCGCACTGTCGTCGGCATAGCCGAGCGCCGAGATGTAGTTGGTGAGCGCATCGAACCAGACGTAGATGACCTGGGAGGGGTCGCCGGGTACCGGAACTCCCCAGCCACGCGCCCGCTCGTGGGACCGCGAGATGCTGAAGTCCTGCAGGCCCTGCGAGATGAAGCTCAGGACTTCGTTCTTGCGGGTCTCCGGGATGATGCGGTAGCGGTCGCTCGCGATCAGGTCATGCAGCTGGTCGCCGTAGCGCGACAGGCGGAAGAAGTAGTTTTCCTCCTCGACCAGCTCCGGCTCGACCAGGTGCACCGGGCACTTGCCGTCCACCAGTTCGTCACTGTCCAGGAACTTCTCGCAGCGGACACAGTACAGCCCGCGGTAGTGCTTCTTGTAGATGTCGCCGTTACGATCGCACGCGTCCCAGAGCTTCTGCGAGGCGGGTGTATGGCGTGGATCGGCCGAGGTGCGGATGAACTGATCGAGCGAGATGTGGAGGATCTCGTCCAGATCGCGGAAGCGCTCCGAGTTGCGAGCCACCAGATCCCGCACCGGAATGCCCTCTGCTTCGGCAGCCTGCACGTTCTTCAGCGCGTTCTCGTCGGTACCGCTGAGATAGTACGTGTCGTCGCCGATCAGGCGGTGGTAGCGCGCGAAGCAGTCGGCCTGGGTGAACTCCAGCGCGTGCCCGAGATGGGGCGTGGAGTTCACGTAAGCGATGGCGGTGGTGATGTAGAAGCGATCGGTCATGGCGGCACCCGAGGGAAAAAAGAGCCTGGGCCCCAGTTGGAGACTCAGGTCAACTGATTGTAACGCAGTGAGGGCCCGGCGTCTCCCGGGCCCCCACTATTGTCTGGCGACGCCTGCCTGGCTATGTACCGCTCGTCGTGATCTTGACGATCTGGCCCTTTCCGGGAGGCCCCCAACCGAAGTTCGAGACGTACAGGTTCCCGTCGGGACCGAAGGTCATCGCCGTGGGGAACATCAGGCCGCTCGCGACCGTCGCAAGCGTGCCGTCGCTGTTGACCTTCACCACCATGCCTGTGCCGGGGGCGGGAGCGCCCGCTGACGTCGTGCTCTCGAGCGCGTAGAGAGCGCCGGTGCTATCAACTGCCAACCCCTCGACCGCCGTCAGGCCGCCGGCAAAGACCGTTGCCTGGCCGGTACTCACGTTGACCTGCCACACTTTCTCTGTTCCCGGCTGGACGGGGAAGAGGCCGAGGTTGGCCACGTACAGACTACCTTTGCTGTAGACGATCGCGGTCGGGACGACGTGCCCGGCCAGGGCTGAGATGTCGACGACCTGGTTGATCTGAGCCGTCAGCGGATTGACCGACACGATCTGGCCCGAGTTTGGATTGACGGCGTAGATCAGCGTGCCATCGCTTGTGATGCTGTACCACGTGCCATCCGGCGTGTAGTCCGCGGCGTCGGGGGCAGCGGGCGGGTGCGCATACTCCCAGGTACTGAGGTTGTACTCATTCCAGGTCCCGTCGGGCGCGATCTGCATCACGCCACTCGGCACGTCGCGGTTGCCGTTGATGCATCCCGCATTGAGCAGCCCGTACATGACGCCGTTGGAGAACTTGACGTCGGCCGGGCCGATGAAGAAGGTGCCGGTGACGCGCGACGGCAGGTTGTCGATGAAGTCAGTGCGATTGCCGCTGGCATCTATTTTCGAGATACGGCCGGTATAGCCGCCGAGAGCCGGACCGGGCTCGGCGGGAGCCGGGAGGCAGGGGCCGTACGATGCCATGGAGAGTCCGGCGGTGCTGAACGTGCCCCCCGTTCCGGCCTCCGCGACGTACAGATTGCCGTCCGGCCCGAAGGCGAGCCCGCGCGGTGCGTTGAGGCCGGTGGCGAAGACACTGACATTGGCGCTGGGACCGGCCTGTTGTGCCGTGGCCGTGACGGGCAGCAGACAGAGGGCCGCTGCCGCGAAGGTCGCCAGGCGCCCGAGGCGCCGGAGTCGCTGAGATGCTCGCATAATCCTTCCTCCTTCACCTGAGTCATTCCCACTATTGATCCGAACCATTCAGTTGTCAATCCCTCGTAATGCAAGAGTGGGGCTCGTGCATTATGCCGTCGTGGTCGCCCCGCGTGGCGACCAGCCCGGTGTGGTCTACGCCGGCGTCAGGCTGGCCGGCACTCGGGCCGGCCACGACCACCCGGCGATGCCGATAATGCACGAGCCCTGACGCAAGAGTGACCTCGACATAATTCCGTACACTTGGATGCCTAGCATCCTCCCGGAGACCGCATGACCCTGTCCTACGCCCCCGATCTCTACAATTACCGGCGCCGCCCGACGCGCGTCGTCATGGTTGGCGATGTTGGCGTGGGCGCCGACAATCCGATTCGCGTTCAGTCCATGACCACGACGCTTACCAAAGACGTCGACGCGACGGTCGATCAGGTCGCGCGGCTGGTTGCTGCCGGCTGCGAGATCGTACGGATCACCACTCCCACTCCGTCCGACGCCCGGTGTCTGGGACCAATCAAGGAGCGGCTGGCAGCGCGCGGCATCCGTGTGCCCATCGTCGCCGACATCCATTTCAACCCGGCCGCTGCTCTCGCGGCGGCCGATTACGCCGACAAGGTGCGCGTCAATCCCGGCAACTATGCCGACTCGCGCAGCTTCAAGGTCCGCGAGTACTCTGACGAGGAATACGCCGCCGAGCTGGCGCGGGTCGAGGAGCGCTTCACCCCACTTGTGCTCAAGTGCAAGGAGCGCGGCATCGCCATGCGGATCGGGACCAACCACGGCTCCCTGTCCGATCGCATCATGAACCGTTTCGGCGATACCCCGGAGGGCATGGTGGAGTCGGCGCTCGAGTTTGCGCGTATCTGCCGCAAGCACGACTACCACGACATCATCTTTTCGATGAAAGCCTCCAATCCCAGGGTCATGATCGCGGCGTACCGCCTGCTGGCGGCGCGTCTCGACGAGCTGGGCTGGGATTACCCCTTCCATCTCGGCGTCACCGAGGCGGGAAACGGCGAGGACGGACGGATCAAATCCGCCATTGGCATCGGCTCGCTGCTGGAAGACGGCATCGGCGATACCATCCGCGTCTCGCTGACTGAGGAACCCGAAGCGGAGATTCCCGTGGCCGACGCGCTGGCCGCCCGCTACGGGGGACGCCGGGACCGGGCGGGCGACGACCCAGGGGCGCCCTGGGATCTCTACCACTACACCCGACGTCCGTCGCGCGAAACGCCTCTCGGCGATCTTTGCCTTGGCGGCACGGAGACCATCGCCGTCATCGCGCCGCTGGACGGCTCGCTCTCGGAGCGAGCGGATGCGATGGCGTCGATTCTGCGCTGGGCGAGTCCGGGAGGACGGCGCCAGCCGAAGCCCGATGCGGCCCTTCTCACTCTCAGCGGCCACGCAGATGTCGACGCTCTTGGTCGCATCCGAGAACGTCTCCGCAAGTGGCCGCAGGCCGCTCTGACTCTCATCGGCCGTGGCGATCCCGCTTTTTTGCAGCGTGCCGCGTCCGATCTGGACGCCGTGATCCTGCCGGCAACGGCCGATCCCTCCGCATACGATCTGCCGATCATCGCGGAGGGGACGGGCGGCGATCTCGATCCGCTGCTGGACATCGCCGGCCGTGCGGCAGCGGTGACGCTGGACGGTGGGACGATCGCCGACTATCGCCGGCTGGTACGGGGACTGGCCGAGCGGAATCTGACCGTGCCGATTCTGCTGGCGGCCACCGCAGACCATGATGAGCCGTATCTGTCACCAGCCATCACGCTCGGCTCGCTGCTCTGTGACGGCATCGGCGACGCCGTCCTCATCACCGGCGCGCCGGACAGTACCTCCCTCGCCTTCAATGTCCTGCAGGCGGCGGGAGCCCGCCTCACCAAGACCGACTACGTGGCCTGCCCCTCCTGCGGCCGGACCCTCTTCGACCTGCAAGAAACGACGGAGCGCATCAAGAGACGCACCTCCCATCTGGTCGGGGTCAAACTCGCCATCATGGGGTGCATCGTGAATGGTCCGGGCGAGATGGCGGATGCCGACTTCGGCTACGTCGGCGGCGCTCCGGGGCAGGTCAATCTCTACGTCGGGAAAGAGTGCGTGGAGAAGGGTGTCCCGGCGGCCGAAGCCGACGACCGCCTTATCGCCCTGATCAAGGAACGTGGCAAGTGGCAAGAGGAGGAGGCCGTTCCGGCCGGCAACGCATGACCGACGTTCGGACCGGCGATATGCTCGACGCCTTGCTCGCCATTCCGCGCCTGGGGGCGTCGGAGGTCTCGCGGGACGGCCAGTGGGTGGCCTGGACGTGGTTCGGGGCCGGCGAGGCGGCCGATGTCTTCGCGGCGCCGACCGACGGATCCGCGCCGCCGGTCCGCCTGACGAACACCTCTGAGGAGACCATCCTCGTCTCGTTCTCTCCCGATAACCGATCGGTGATCGTCGCACAGGATCGCGGGGGTGATGAGCGGTACGCCCTCTACCAGGTGGCGCTCAGCGAGCCAGGGATGATGGTGCCGCTCACCGAGGAGGAGCCGCCCTACTTCTTGCGCGGCGGCGATCTGCACCCCGGTGGCCTGTCTCTCTTCTATGCCATGAATTTCGATGTCGAGCGTGGGGAGGAGATCGAGCCCAGCTGGATATACCGGCACGATCTCGCCACCGGGGTTCGTACGCCGCTGGCCCGTCCGCTCCGCCCTGCCTATAACGACCCGGAGCTCAACGACGCGGGCACCCATATCCTCTACGAGCGGCAGGATCTCGATCCGGCGGGGACGCAGATCTGGCTGGTCGACGTGGAGGGGCGAGAGGATCGGGAGATCCTCAATGTCGGGGCGGACAAGAAAGTGAGTGCCGCCTGGCTGCCCGACAGCCGGCGCGTGCTCGCACTCGCCGAGACCGGTACGCATCGCCGTCTCGAGGTGCTGGATCTGGAAAGCGGCGAGCGCCGCACCCTCATTGACGACCCCGCGCGCAACATTGAGGATGCGTACGTGCTCCGTGGGACGGAGCAGCCGACGGTCGCCGTGGTGGAGGTGAGAGACGCGGTCACGTCCGTGAGCTTGCTGGACGTGGAGAGCGGCGAGGAGACGCCGTTCGAGGTGTCGGGCGGGACGGCGCTCCCGCTCCGTGCCGTCGACGGGGGCTGGATCGCCACCTACTACTCCTCGACGCACCCTGGCGATATCGTGCGACTCGACGGCGGGCCGCCGGTGTCGCTCACCGGGCTCTGGAACCGGACGCCGCTCACCGAGGAGATGTTCGTGCCCGGTGAGAGCTTTCACTGGCGGTCGGGGGACGGGCGGCAGATTCAAGGCTGGCTCTACCGGCCGGTCGGTGAGGCGCGAGGGACCATCGTGCTGGTGCACGGCGGTCCGACGGCCCACACCGAGGCGGCCTTCAACACGCAGGTGCAGTACTATCTCTCGCGCGGGTTCCATGTCCTCCAGCCCAATTACCGTGGCAGCACCGGGTTCGGACTGGAGTTCCAGGAGTCCATCAAGGCAGATGGCTGGGGAGGCCGCGAGCAGGACGACATCCGTAGCGGCATCGAGGCGCTCATCGAGCGCGGTATCGCGCGGCCGGCGCGTGTCGGCATCACCGGCACCTCCTACGGCGGCTATTCCTCCTGGTGCGGCATCACGCGCTGGCCACGGGCGACGCTGGCTGCCGCGGCGCCGATCTGCGGCATGACCGATCTGGTGGTGGATTACGAGACGACCCGGCCCGACCTCCGTCCCTACAGCGAAGAGATGATGGGCGGCTCACCCCAGCAGGTGCCGGAGAGATATCGTCTGGCGTCACCAATCAACTTCGTCCGCAACATCCAGGGTGATCTGCTGATCGTACAGGGCCTGCGCGATCCCAACGTGACTCCGGAGAACGTCAACGCCGTCCGAGCCGCGCTGGACGAGGCCCAGGTGCCGTACGAGGTACTGGCCTTCGAGGATGAGGGGCACGGCATCGTGCGTCCCGCCAACCAGAAGGTCCTGTATCGCCGCCTGGCCGATTTCTTCCAGCACGCCTTCGGCCCGTAAGCATCGGCCGGATATGGTCGGGTCCCTATCCGGATGCGCCCACCAGGCCGGAGAGGCGATGCAGATCCACGTTCGCCCCGGAGAGGATGGCGACGGTGGGGCCGGCCGGTTGCACGGCGCCGGAGAGAAGGGCCGCCGTGGCGACGGCCCCGGACGGCTCGGATAACAGCTTGGTGCGCTGGATGATGAGGGCGAGGGCCGAAGCGATCGACTCCTCCGGGACGGTGACGATCTCGTCGACGAGGTGGGCGATGATTGCCAGCGGGGTCGGAGCAGTGGAGGGTGCGTTGAGTCCGTCGGCGATGGAGACCGGTGTGATGTGGACCGGCTCTCCCGCTGCCAGGCTCTGTCCCACCGACTGCGATCCTTCCGGTTCCACGCCGACGACCCGCACCTCCGGACGGATCGCCTTGAGCGCCGAGGCAATGCCCGCGATCAGTCCACCGCCGCCGACAGGAACCACCACCGTCGCCACGTCAGGCAGATCCTCCAGGATCTCCAGCCCGATCGTGCCGTGGCCGGCGATGAGTGCCCGGTTCTCCCAGGGATGGATCACCGTCAAGCCTTCTTCCGCCGGCAGCGCTGCCGCCCGCTGCATCAGTTCCGCGCCGGGAACGGCGACGATGCGCGCGCCATAGGCGTCGATCGCGTCGATCTTGGCCCGCGGCGCCGTCTCCGGGACCATGACGGTGGCCGGAATGCCGAGCGTCCGCCCGGCGTAGGCGAGGGCCAGCCCCGTGTTGCCGGCGGAGAAGGTGAAGATGCCGCGGGCGCGCTCCTCGGGAGAGAGGGCGAGCACGGCGTTGAGGACGCCGCGCGCCTTGAATGAGCCCGTCCGCTGCAGCGACTCCGCTTTGAGATGTAGCGGCGTGCCCGCCAGGGCGGAGAGACTCTGACTTCGCACCAGCGGCGTGCGGTGGATAGAGGGACGCAGGGTCCGAGCGGCGTCCCGGATCTCATCGATCGAGATGGTCATGGCTCGAAACCCAGGATAGTGTTTTTCAGATTCCCGGCAGGGCAGGTTGGTCGCGCCAACGCTCTTCTCGTCGCCCTCTCGTAGAGTGAAAGTGCCGGCGTCGACGCCGGACCACCACCCGTGCGGAGGATCGTATGCCGGCAGAGCGCGCCGAACCGGAGGTCGAGACCTTCGTCCTGGGGTCGTTCGATGCTCACGGGACGACGCGCGCGCCGTATCGGGGCCGCTCGATTGAGGTCGAGCACGGCATCCCCGGCGAGACGGTACGGGCAGAGGTCGTCGGCGGCAAGCGTCCCCGCGGCCGCATCGTGGAGATCCTCGATCCATCCCCGGAGCGCGTCTTCCCGCCCTGCCCGTACTTTCGAGAGTGGCAGTGCGGCGGCTGCCAGTGGCAGATGCTGGCGTACCCGGCGCAGCTTGCCGTCAAGCGTACCGCGCTCGATATCGCGATGCGAGGAGCCCAGCTCGACGTCACCGTCTCCGCCATCCACGCCTTGCCTGAGCCCTGGCGCTACCGCTCGACCGCCGGAATCGCCCTGGGGCGTAGCGCCGGCTTTCGCCGCGCCGCCTCGCTGGCCATCGTCCCGTTGCACGATTGCCCGATCTCGCATCCTGCCATCGGCCGCCTCATGGCCGTGCTCAATGAGGCAATCGGCGCCGGCACCATCCCCGATTACCGGGGGCGCGTGCGCGTTGATGTGCGCGTGATCGAGGGAGATCGGCTGCAAACGGCCATCCTCGAAACCGACGAGAATCCACAGCCGCTCGATCCGCTGACCGCTCTCCTGTCCGATCTGGACGACATCGCCTCGGTTGCCGTGACCGCCCCGAGCGGGATTCGCGCCGTCAAGGGTGATCTCCTGGCCCCGACACTGGTCGGCGACCGCCCCGTCTGGCTGGCCGCTCCCTCCTTCTTCCAGACCAACCTGCTGCTGCTGCCGGAGATGATCACGTGTCTCCAGGAGGCGGCAGCACCGCTGGCCGGCACACGGGTTGCCGATGTCTACGGCGGGGTCGGCGTGCTGGGGCTCTTCCTGGCCGCCGAGGCGGACGAAGTGGTTGAGATCGAGGCCGATGCTCTGGCAGTACGGGCTGGAGAGCGGACCGCGCAGGAGTGGGGACTCAGCAACGTTCGCTTCGTGACGGGACGGGCGGAAGAGGCGCTGGAGGGAGGCTTCGACGTCGTCATGGTGGATCCGCCCCGCTCCGGCCTGACGCCACCCGTCATCGACACGCTCGTGCGCGAACGTCCTCCGACGCTGCTTTACGTCTCCTGCTTGCCGCAGTCATTGGCACGTGATCTCGTCCCCCTCGCCGCGGCCGGCTATCGCGTCGAGACTCTCGAGATGTTCGACTTCTACCCGCAGACCTATCACATCGAATCGCTGGCCGTATTGCGAGCAGAATAGGAAAAGAGCATGCCGGGATATCTGGACGGAAAGACAGCACTCGTCACGGGGGGCGGACGCGGCATTGGCCGGGCGGTGGCACTCATGCTGGCCGACGCCGGCGTGGAGGTCGTGGTCGCGGCGCGCACGCGGGAGGAGATCGAGGCGGTGGCCGGGGAGATCGGCGAAAAGGCGCTTGCCTTCCCCGTCGATATCGCCGATCCCGCGTCCGTCCGGCGGCTTTTCGACGCTGCGGGACCGGTCGACATCCTGATCAACAGTGCCGGCGTCATCGCCCCAATCGGTCCCGTCGCCCGGATCTCACCCGACGCCTGGCGCTACAACATCGCCGTCAACCTGGACGGCGTCTTCTACACCTGTCACGCCGCGCTCCCGCACATGCTGAAAGCCGGTTGGGGGCGCATCGTCAACGTGTCCTCCGGCGCGGCCCGCGGCACCACCACGGCCTGGTCGGCGTACTCCGCGGCAAAGGCCGGCGTGGAGGCGTTTACGCGCATCCTGGCCGGCGAAGTCGGGGATCGCGGTGTCCGTGCCAACAGCCTGCGGCCCGGTGTGGTGGACACCGAGATGCAGGTGGAGATCAGAGCGGCGCCGGAAGGAGCCTTCGGCGCCGCCAATCACGCCCGCTTCGTCGGTCTGCACGAGCAGGGTAAGCTTCGTCCGCCGGAAGAGCCGGCGACGCTCATCATGTGGCTACTCTCGCCGGACGCCGACGATGTCAACGGCGAGACCGTCTACATCGACGAGCCCGCATGGGCGGCGAAGGTCGGATTGGAGCCGGCGCAGCGCTGAGCTGTTCCGTTACTCCGAGACAGCCACCCGCCGTCCGCGGCTGTCGATCGCCACATTGGCAACCTCGTCCGCGCCGCGGTTCCGCTCGCGGGGTACATAGCGGATCGTCACGCGAGGAAGCCTGGCGGCGTGCTCGACGGCCTCCGAGTACAGGGGGATCATCTCCGGGTGCTTGACTTTGTACTGGCCGTTCATCTGTTTGACGACCAACTCGCTGTCCATCTGAACCGTGACGTCTTCCGGGTGATAGCGCTCCGCTGCTTCCAGCCCAATGATCAGTGCTCGGTATTCGGCCTGATTATTCGTCGACACGCCGAGAAAGCGTCCGATCGTCTCCAGCACGTGTCCCTGGCCGTCTTTGATGATCACGCCCGCCCCGGCCAGTCCCGGATTGCCGCGGGCTGCCCCATCGGTCTCAATCAGCAGATGCCTGGCGCGCGTCATAGACGAGTATCCCACAGTGGGGAGAAGGCCCCGGATGGCTGATTTCGATCGGTAGGCATCGTCCGGGGCAAGCGACACGTAGGCGCAGGGCTTGTCCCTGCACGTCTCGGGCAGGGACAAGCCCTGCGCCTACATTTGGATTGCGTTCGCCGAAAATCGAGCGAGGCTCAGGTCACGGCGTATGGACGTTCTGCGCCGCCAGGATGAAGATCACGGCCAGCAGGACGGTGAGGAGCAGCAGGCCGCCGATGAGGCCGGGCGGAACGCGGAGATCATCCATGGAGGGTAACGACGGCACCCGCGTACGGCGGGAGGGCGAAGGTGACCGCGCCGTGGTGGGGACGCAGCCGGTGGGTGACCGGTACGGGGTGAGAGACGCGAAGGATGGTCAGCGACGCGCTCCGCACCCGGACGCCCGCGACGTGTGGCGTGACCGTGGCCGGCGACGTGCGGCCACGGTTGACGAGGATGAGGGCCAGCGAGCCGTCGGGGCGCCGCAGGGCAGCTGCCCAGAGAGAACTGCTGCCGGCGTGCGTTTGCAGGAAGGTGGCGCCCGGCGGCAGCGCGATCCCCAGCATCTGGAGAGCGTCGTAGGTGGGATACGGCTTATCCTCCGCCGGCTCGGGGCCGGCACCTGACGACAGGACGCCGTAATTGCCGTACGTGCGCTTGCCGGCGAGACGCCGTGAGCTGTTTCCGGCGAAGACGCTGTCGTGCAGATCCCACCAGTCGACACTCTCAACGCCGGACTGCAGCCAGGCAGTGTAATCCTCCAGGAGGAAGAGGGCGTTGACGCCATTGGTGGTCTGCTTGCCCGGGTTCGAACTGACCGAATTGGTCTCGGTCACCATGATGCCGACATCCTGAGCGTGCGAGCCGCAGTATTGAGTCAATTCAGCGCGCAGTTGCGAGACCATGCCGGCAATGCCGTCCGGCGCGGCGAGCAGGCCGGCATCGGACTCGCTGCCCGGGTTCTGCGGGTACCAGTGCACGATCACGAAATCGGCCTGGCTGCAAGCGATGGAGAGGACGGTGGGATTCCACTGCTCCGGTCCCTGACCATCCGGCCAGTTGCCGGGCGCGGTGAGCACCAGCCCGACCTTGATCGTCGGATCCGCCGCTTTCATCGCGGCGATGAACTGGAGGGCGTTCCTGGCGTACGCGGTGGGGGAGTGATCAGCATGGAGATCGGTTTCCCAGTGAGCGCCATAATACCCGTTCCCGTACACCTCGTTGCCGATTTCCCAGTACCGCACGTTGTCGTGCATCTCGATGTTGGCGTGCCGGACCCAGGCGGCCGCTTCCGCGGGGTCACCGCCGCCTGTCCCGTCCTGATTGGAGCCGTAGTTCACGGTCACGATCGCCTGCGAGTGGGTGGGGCGAACGATATGCGCCATGAAGGCGTCGAAGGTGTTGGAGGGATCGACCCCGCCCTGCTGGCCGGGTGTGATGGAGTTGTCGGCCCAGTGATAGGTATCGGAGGTTGAGCCTCCGGGAAAGCGGAGCAAGTCGACATGGGCTGCCCGGATCCGGCCGGGGACCGGTCCGTCCTGCAGTTGCCAATCCCACACCGCCGTGTTGAGGCCGATGGCATCAGGCGCCACCGACGCGAGCGGCGTGCCCACGGTCACCGTGACCGAAACGTGGCGTGAGTGGGGCATGGCCGCGATGAGAAGAAAGCCGGCCACGGCGGCCGGCAGGACCCGCATGATCATGGCGTTAGGGTACCACGCGGGCCGCTTTGACATGACAAAAAAGGGGACTAGACGTCTTTGAAAAAGAGTGCAACAATCAGCACATCCGGCACAGCTTCTCTGGACGGCTCGGCACGTAAACGCATTCGTCCAAAGCCTTATCCACCTCCCCGCTGTGCCGGATTCTCTTTTGGCAGGACGATTCTTTAGGAGGAATTGAGATGCCAGACTACGCGCCCGGAACCCCGATGTGGGTGGATGTCTCCAGCCCCGATCTCGCGAAGACGCGCGCCTTCTACGATGGCCTGTTCGGTTGGGAGTCGCAGGTGGTTCCCGATCCCCAAGCCGGCGGATACACCATGTTCTTCCTTGACGGGAAGATGGTGGCAGCAGCCGGAGGGACGATGAGCCCCGACCAGCATCCGGCCTGGTCCACCTATATCTGTTCCCAGGATGCCGACGCCACGGCGCAGGCCGTCCGCGAGAACGGCGGCCAGGTGGTGGCGGGGCCCATGGACGTCCTGGGGCAGGGCCGAATGGCGGTCTGCTCCGATCCCACCGGCGCCTTTTTCGGTGTCTGGCAGCCGCAGATGCACCGTGGGGCCGAGATTGTCAACGAGCCGGGTTCCTTCTCGTGGAGCGAGTTATATACCCGCGATCCGGAGCGGGCCAACGAGTTTTACCGCCGCGTCTTCAACTGGGGTATCGAGAACTCGGACATGCCGAACGGGATGAAGTACACTCTCTTCCAGGTCGACGGCCGGAACATTGCCGGCGGCATGGATATGACCGGCATGCTGGACGAGTCCATCCCTCCTCATTGGCTCGTGTACTTCACCGTGGAAAACGCGGACGATGCGGCTGCCCGCACACAAGAGTTAGGTGGAAAGGTCCTGGATGGCCCTCATCCCACACCGATGGGGCCAATGGCCGTGATCGAAGATCCGGTCGGAGCAGCCTTCGCCGTCATCCAATTTACCGGCGAGAGTTAGAGACGCCTTCGTTCTGGCGGGGCCCGGCCAGGTGCCGGGCCCTCTCCGCATTTCCGGCATAGGGTCCGAGCCCTATTTTTCCGCTAGGACCGGTACTAATTTGCCTCCACGACCCCAAAAACCGACCCAGAGTCGGTTGAATGGAGAGAGGAAGAGAGATTCCGACTTCACCGTGGAGGCACACGCATGTCACCGCTTGCTCGCCCGCTCCTGACCCTCGCCACTGTCGCGTCGCTCCTGGCCGTCCTGGCCTTCCCCGGGATCCGGCCGCATCTCGTTCAAGCCTCGGCCGGCATCGGCTTCGGGGCGACCACCGTCGTGGATGACCAGCGCCTCGGCGGTGAGCCCGATATCAAGACGTGTGGACCGAGCGCCACCTGGAGCGAGGGAAGCTGCGGGCTGAACAATCCCTACGCCAGTATTCCCTGGGGCTTCAGCACCACGACCAGTTACATCTGGCGGTCCGAGGACGGCGGCAAGACGTTCCGGCTCGTGCCGAGCAACAATCTGACCGGGAAGCCGGACAACTGCCCCGGCGGCGGCGACACCGATCTCGCCCTCTCGCCCGCGGCGTCACAATCGCAGGACTCGCTCCTCTTCGAAGATCTGCAGGGCCTGACCAACATCTCGACGGGAGCGTCGAGCAACGGCGGCGCGACCTGGGTCTGCAATCCTATCTCCTCCTTCGCCTCGGCCGTTGACCGCCAGTGGCTCGGGCTGCAGGGGCCGTTGGGTGGCTCCGGCTCGGTGGTGTACATGGATTACGACATCGCCGACGGCGCGGCCGCCTACCCATCCACGCAGTGCGCGCTCGGCAACGGCGCGGCGGGGAACGCTTTCGTGATCCAGACCTCGACCGACGGCGGAGTGACCTTCAGTCCGTTCACCGTGGTCTCCTGCAACGATGGCATCGCCGGCAACATCCAGGTCAATCAGGCAACCCACGAGGTCTTTGCCATCCATACCGCGTATGCCAATCCGGCGACCGCCAACACAGCGGATACCGTCGAGGTCGACAGCTCGACGGACGGTGGACAGACCTGGACGCCTCATACCGTCTCCGCCTGCACGCCAACCGCCACGTCCGACTGCACCACCGGTCAGGATTTCGCCGTGCTGGCCATCGACAAGAGCGGCGGCCTGTACGCCGTCTGGTCGCAGGCACCCACCGACGCCTCCGGCAACATCAACGGTCCCAGCCACATCTACTATTCGTACTCCGGCAACAACGCGGCCACCTGGACCGCTGCCCGGCAGGTGGATGCCGGCTCGACGAACGTGAATCTGTTCCCCTGGGTGATCGCCGGCAAGGCGGGGGCGATCGACATCGTCTGGTACGGCACGGCCAAGTCCGCCGCCGCGACGGGATGGGATCCCGGCGCTCAGGCCTCGAATTGGTATCCGTACCTGAGCCAGTCACTCAACGCCAATACGGCGGCGCCGACCTTCAGTGCTCCGGTCGCCGTGGCGCAGCATCCCAACCACTACGGCGGCATCTGCACCATGGGCATCGGCTGCACCACCGGCGGTGACCGCAGCCTGGCCGACTTCTTCCAGGTGGATATCGATCAATCGGGTGCAGCCCGGGTCATCTGGGCCGATACCTCCGATAACGGGGCCAGCGACGCCAGCGGGAACGCCGGAGCGCTGATTGACGAGGCACAGCAGGTGAGCGGTCCGACACTTTTCGGCACCACGCTGAAGGGCAGCGCTCCCACCTGCGCCGCCGTCACGTCCACTCCCTGCGCGAGCGATCCCACCGGGGACGCGCGCTATGAAGCCAATGGGAGCATCGGTCCCAACGTGCCGAAGCTCGACATCACCGGCTCCTCGGTCGGCCTTGATCCGGCCGATCTCAGCAAGCTCGACGTACGCCTGAAAGTCGCCAACCTGAGCAGCCCCCCTACCACGGCGGACCTCGGAGCCGATACCGGCGACCTGTATGCCGACTACCTGACGAGCTGGAATTACCACATCCCCGGCGACACCGACACTCAGTACGACTCCACCGGCAACGTGTACTACGCCTATCTGGAGGTCAACCTCACGACCGGCGCGCTGACCGCGTACGACGGCAATACCTGTAGCCTGGATTCCACCAAGCCCAAGTACCTCGTCTATCCCGGTCAGAACCAGATCCAGTACGGCATCAACGAGAGCACGGGCACGATCGACCTCTACGTGCCGCTCAAGGACGTCGGCAACCCGCCGGTCGGCGCGTCGCTGTACAGCGTGACCGCCCATACCGTTGGCCAGCCGGGCCCGGCCGGTCCGTCCAATTGCCCGCGCCTGGCCACCGGCAACAACTTCGACGCGAGCGGGCAGCTGTTCAACACCTACGACAAGAGCGCTGCATACACGGCGATCCTGAACAAGCCGCGCAGCTAACAGATCAAGGCACGGGGAACGCGCGGCCGGTACCGGCCGCGCGTTCCCCGTCTGTGCGGCAGACTACACTCTGCCTACTTGCTCCTGCCTGGGAGGCTCTGTCTCTGACGCTGTCCGATCACCTCATCCAATCCTTGCGCCGTCTCGAACCCACTGACAACTTCTTCGCGCGCATCACGGCGGGATGGGGCAGCGAGATCGTCGCCATCGGCCCGTTCCGGGCTATGTTCAGCACAAGCCCCGACAATACCTGGCTGAACGAAGCGGTCCCGCTCGAGCCGCTCGGCTCACCCGAGGAGACGGTGGCGTGGCTGCGGCGACTGCGGCGCGAGTTCGAGACGCGTGGCCGGATGCCGTATGTCGAGTTCAACGAGCCGCTCTGGCCCGACCTGCCGGCTGCTTTGACGTCGGCGGGATTCGTCGAGGACCAGCGTGAACCCATCATGCTTTGCACGCCGGGCGACGTCCGTCCGGTCGCGGCTCCGGGGGTGGCAGTTCGTTTCCTTCAGCCGGGGGACCCCGACGCCGATCTGGCGGCGTTTCGGAGCGTCTTCACGGAGGTGATGGAGGTCGATCTCTGGCAGTCGACCGAGGATGTCCGCCGGGAAGTCACCCGTCTGGAGGGCCGGACGCACGCCCTGGCGACACTGGATGGGATCCCGGCTGGGACCGGCTTCATCTCCTCGTCGGACCGCGTCGCCGAGATTACTCGGGTCGCGACGTTGCCCGCGATGCGGCGCCGCGGTGTGGCCGCCACGCTGACCTCGTTCATGGTGCGAGACCGCTTCGCCGCCGGCGATGATCTCGTCTGGCTCACGGCGCAAGACAAACCGGCGCAGGCGCTGTACGAGAAACTCGGCTTCCAGATGGCTGGGGAGAGGTGCTATTGCCGCGTTCATCGCGCCGTCTGAACGAGATACGCGCTATCCCGCCGCCATACATCTTTCGCAACACCCCGGCTATACTGATCCCACCATGGGATGGGAGGGGAGAAACATGCGCCAGTGGGGACGGCTTGCCGGTATCGTGGCGGTCGTGGGGGCGACAGCCTTCCTGCCGCGCTCGATTGGTAGCCTGCAGGCGGCGCCTCTTCCCAAGCACACCAAATGCGGAACGACGGTGATGGACTCCATCGGCAGTACACCGGCCCTCTACACCATTCACGACAACGCCACGGCGCAGATCATTCAGATCCAGCCGAACCATCAAGGATCGCTTCCCAACCAGCTGGAGCCGGTGGGAGCCCTTCAGGCGTCTCCCTCAGATGCCGGCAGCACTTTCTCCGCCGGACGCCGTTTTCCCATGCCCGAGAACTGGACCTGCGGCAAGGCGGTCAGCTTCTGGTTCCATGGAACGGGATCGGGCAAGAAGGTGGCGCTCACGGTGCAGGGGCAGAGCGCGAAGGACCCCGGGCCGTCCGGCTGGCAGCTCGCCTGGTCGGATGAATTCAACGGTCCGGCCGGTGCCGCACCCGATCCCTCCGTCTGGGGACACGATACGGGCGGTGGTGGTTGGGGCAACCACGAGCTGGAGTACTACACATCGTCCACCGACAACGCCGCGCTTGACGGGCAGGGCAACCTGCTGATCACCGTCCGCAAGGCGGATCCGTCGCAGAACCTGAGCTGCTGGTACGGCGATTGTCAGTACACGTCGGCCCGTCTGCTGACGGAGGGGAATGTGGCCTTCGGGTACGGGCGCATTGAGGCGCGCATCAAAATCCCCTCCGGCGCCGGCTACTGGCCCGCCTTCTGGCTGCTCGGCACCAACATCAATCAGGTCGGCTGGCCGCAATGCGGCGAGACCGACATCATGGAGAACGTCGGCCGCCTGCCCACTACCCTGTACGGGACGCTGCACGGTCCCGGCTACGAAGGCGCCGGCTACGGCGGCTCGTACGACTCCCCCGCGCCGCTCGCCGCCGACTATCACGTGTATGCCGTGGACTGGACCCCGAATCAGGTCTCCTGGTCGATCGACGGTCAGACGTACTTCACGGCGAAACGCAGCTCCGTTCCGGGACAGTGGGTCTTCAGTCATCCGATGTTCGTGATCCTGAACGTCGCCGTGGGCGGCGACTTCGGCCAGGCGGTCGATCCCTCCACCGTCTTCCCGCAATCGATGGCGGTCGACTATGTGCGCTACTCCACGGCGCCCGACACCGCCCAGCGCTTTACCGCCGCCTTCACCGACAAGAAGGCCGGCTGGCAGCATGTCACCATCCCTCTGTCGTCCTTCAAGCCGGCCGGCGCCCAGCCATCGGGCGCCCCGCGTGACGCCAGGCTCAAGCTCGGTGCCGTCTGGGGCTATGAATTCATCGCTCCCGCCGGCCTCTCGGCCATGACGGTAGCCGACCTCCACGTCGCCCGCAAGCTCCCCAAGAAGAAGTAGCGAACGCATAAAGCGACCAGGGTGGTCAGAGGCTCCAAGTCGCCGTCGGGTGGGACCGCGGAGCGGAGCGAAGCAGTGTCCCGCCTCCCGACCTCCTCGCGCTCCAGAACCCCGTGACCTCCCGGCACGAGACCAGGGCGGCTCTTCACTGCCAGCGCGGGGCCGGCCTGCAACTATTTGTCGTCTGACCGTTTCCCACGTCAAGGCATTGAGCTCTGTCCTCGCGCGCCTACAATGATCACGTGCCTGTCGCCGTCATCTGTGTCCCCTATTCCAACGACGTTGCCCGCTGGGGAGCCGCCCAGGGTCCGCAGGCCATCCTCGATGCGGGCCTGGTTGACGCGCTCCGCGCCGCGGGGCAGACCGTGGACGACCCCAGCTGGATCGAGCTGCCGCGCCAGGAGCGCACGCGCGATATCGTGACCAATCTCGGTAAGATCGCGAGCCGGACCTCCGACGCCGTGCGGGATGCGCTGGACGCCGGGAAGGACGTCATCGTCCTGGAAGGGGACTGCACCCACGCCCCCGGGGCGGCCGGCGGACTGGCGCGAGCCGCCGGAACAGCCGGTGTCGTCTGGTTCGATGCCCACGGCGACATGAACACGACGGCTACGACGGAGACCGGCCTCTGGGGCGGGATGCCGTACGCCGTGATGCTGGGCTGGGATCTCGACGACTGGCGAGAGGCGGCCGGTCTGCGAGAGCCGGTGCGGGCCGAAGCGGCCGCGTTGGTGGGAGCCGGCGATCTGGACCAGGCC
Organism: Pseudomonadota bacterium; assembly: GCA_021324655.1. Classification (GTDB taxonomy): domain Bacteria; phylum Chloroflexota; class UBA5177; order UBA5177; family UBA5177; genus JAJPIP01. Next base: position 1,033 of record JAJPIP010000065.1, on the reverse strand, counting down.
GAGATCGACGCCCTGCAACGCCACCCCATTGCCCGTCTCGATGCCTCGGACATGATGGAGCAGGGAAGCGGAGAGGCCTTGATGGCCTTGCTGGCCCCGCGTGCCGGCGAAGCTGACGCCTGGTATCTGCACGTCGATCTCGATGTCGCCGGTCCCGAGGAAGTCCCCGGCGGCCACACTCCGGCGCCTCACTGGCCGCCGCGCGAGCAATTGATCGAGGCCATAGCCGCGGCGGCGTGGACCGTTCCGGTGCGCGTCCTCGCGCTGGCCGCCTATAACCCGGCCGGCGATCCCGAACGCCGGGGGGCCCGTTTCGCCGTCGATGTCGCACTCGCCGCCGTCGGTCGCAAAGCGGCTCCGCGAGCGTAACTGGGGGCCGGGTGCATGAAAACTGCCGTGATGATCGCCGTTCTATGGCTGGCGGGGATCGCCGGCCTGGGAGATGGAATCGTCTGGGGTGTTGTCATCTCGGTCCCGGGCCTTGCCGTCTTCGCGGTCGCGGTCCGGGAACTCGCTCGGGGGCGCCATGGATCGTTTGCCGCCTGGGCTTGCTGCGCGTTGGCGGCGATCGGATGCCTGTGTCTCGTCGGCCTGGCCAACATCCACCTGCATGAGTTCACGGGAGGCGGGCCCGGGTGCGACTATATGGCCCAGAACTGCGATCCCCAGCCGCTGGTCGGTCTTGGGCATGCGCTTGCCCTGATCCTGTTTATCGGGGCAGGTGTTCTTCTGCTACGCCTCGTCCGTGCGGCGTCGTCGCGCGCCGCTGTCCCTACCGGCACAGCCGCTACCGGGCTCAGCGAATAGGCACGCCCTGCTGATCAGGGATGCCGTTCTCCGGACCAGGCGGACCCACCTGCGCTTAGGCTCTGACCCGGACGAGGCGCCGGCTTGAGACCGGCCCCGCGCGGTGGGGCATCATGGGACGTCCCCCATGTCTACCAGACACCTCCGGCGCGCCATCCTGATTCTTCTCGTCGTGTTCGGTCTCTATTACGGCTTCCACGCCGCCGACGAACCGACCTGGGCGCAG
>JAJPIP010000042.1 GCA_021324655.1 Pseudomonadota bacterium | reverse complement strand
GTGCCGCTTTCCGGAGTTGGCTGTTCAGCATCGCTCGCAACCTCTCCATCGATTCTTTCCGCTCGCGGCGGCGGCTCTGTCCCATGCCCGATGAGGAAGTCTTGCCCTTGCCACTCTACGGTGACACACCGCAGGAAAAGATCGAGGTACGCGAGGAGCATCAGACGGTGGTCGAGGCCCTGGGCAAGCTGGCAGCGAGCCACCAGCGCGTCCTCGTCTTGCGGGAGGTGGACGGACTGAGCTACGCCGATATCGCATCCGAGATGAACGTCAGTCAATCGGCCGTCGAGACCCTGCTGTTCCGCGCCCGGCGCCGCTTGCGTGAGGAGTACCACAAAGTCGGAGTGCCGGCGGTGAGTATCCTGGGCGGCCTGCGCGACCTCGCCGCGCGCCTCGCGCCACCCGCGCTGCCGCCTGCGACCGTCAAAGCGGCCGTGACGGCTGCCGCCCTCAGCGGCGTGATCGCGACGATTCCTCGCTCCGGCCGTAACGCGGCCATGCTACCGCTGCCGGTGGAGCGCCGTCCGTCGTACCCGGCTATTCATTCGACGAGGCACGTGGACACACACACCGCCGCCGTGCTGCCGGCACCATCAGCCATCCTGTCGCGGCCATTGATCGGAAGCCGACCCACCAGCGGGTTCATGCCGCGCGCCACCACTCCGACGATGTCGCGGCCACCGTCAGCCCCGGTTTCAACGGTGTCACGCCCCGCGATTTCGGCCACGTCCTCGCACCGCTCCGGTGCGGCGCCGTCCCGAACGGCCTCTGCTCCCACACGGTCAACCCTCGCCGTCACGTCGTCACGACCAACGGAACCGGTGCGCACGCCGCTTACGAAGACTCAGATCGCAATGACGGCCACTGCTGTGCCACCGGCGACGACCTCCTCCACGACGGATGTCCAGCTCAAGAGTGCCGCCACGGCCTCGCCGTCTCCCGCTCCGGCGGTCTCGGCCCCAAGCGCTCCGATCGTGACCGAATCAGTGCAAGCGGGCAGCGGAACCGTTCGGCCGGCCCAGTTCGGCACACCGGCCGCCACCGTGCCTGTCGCCACGTCTACGACTGTTGCGCGCGTCACGAACAACGCAGCGGTACCACCGGTTCAAAGCACATCGCCCGCGAGCATTCCTTCCTCGACATCCGCGCCACTGGTGACCATGACGCCCACGGAAAGCAAGCGCTAGGTCGAGAAGGGGCCTCTACTCAACAGAGGGCTGCAGCGCCAGGTCACGGGAGAGAATTGCCTGCAGTCGGCGCGCGACCGTGGCGTCCGCCCGCGACAGGAGCCGGCGGAAGCGGTCGATGAACTCGGTGTCTCCCGCATCGACGGTCCAGGACGTGAGGAACGGCCGGCCGCCGATGGACATGCTGGCCCCGATCTCATAGCCGTCAGCGGTGCGCGCGACCTGAATCTCGTCGACCGTCACCAGAACATCGGACAGAAGTCCCGCCAGGTCGGCATCGGTCTCGTCGAGGGTCCACTCTGTAAGAACGTCGCCGGCCGCCGTATGGAGATGGGCCTGAACCTCCCGGGTGTCGGGACGGAAGCTGATGTTATCGATGTGTGCCATGATTTCTCCCTGTACGGTGTGTGTTACGGGTCGCTCCGCGCGGCTGGGACCCGGTGTGGCCGGCAACTGCCGAGTGAGAGTGAGGCCGGACGGTCGGCACGAGAGTCGGCAACGGACTCGGCGTGGGTGCCGGAAGGGCTGGAATCGGGGTTTGCAGACTGGCGCCTGCCCCCGGCCCAACAGCGCCGCTGCTGGGAAAGAACGGGAGTGACACGTCAGGCAAGATCACCATGATCACCACGAAGATACCGGCGACCACCGCGACGCTCGCTAGACCGGACCACCACGGTGACTGATCGCGAGCGCTCGCCGGGGGCGCGCCCGCGGCTTCGGCCAAACCGGCCAGCTCGCTGTGCAAAATTGCGACCTGGTTCTCCAGGTCGGTGTTGCGAGCCTCAAGTTCCGCCAGCCGGGTCTCGAGATCTCGGCGGACAGCCCCAACGTCAGGGGGCGGCAGCGGCAAACTCTGCCGGAATCGAGCTCCGGCGAGTCGGGACGTACGCGGGTTCGCCATGGGTCTCTTGCCGATCACGCCGGATGGAGTAGTACTTTCCTTCTCTCCCGTTCCACCCTGATGCAGGTCGTTCGCGCCCATCATGCTGATCTGCTCCCTTCAGGACAGAAACGAGGCACTCCGGGAGGTAAGGGCGGAGCAGTATAACACTCACGCTTCCGCCGTGGCCTCCACAAGGCGCGCAGGGACGGGTGTCTTTGGATCCGGCAGCAGACGATCGAAGAACACATTCAGGCGAGGCTGCAAGCAGCATTCCATCACCCAGGCGAGTGGAACCGCGACTGCAAGGAGCAGAGCGAGCCGCAGCGCCGGCAAGATCGTCAGCGGCTCCAGCAACGTGAGGATTGGGTAATGAATGATGTAGAGGCCGTAGGAGATCGGCGCGACGAGTGCGAACGGGCCAAGCACAAAACGAAAGCCGACAAACCTGACTCTCGACCACAGGACACCGGCGCCGGCCGCGGTAAGCGCCATGCCGAAGTGGCGGAGGGGAAGAAGCGGGTAAACGCCCGGCTGCAGGTGGCCGTGTCCGTGACGCACCACGACGGGAAGCGCCCAGGTCGCTGCAATGGCACCGAGCAAGGCGATGGTCGACAGTTGACCGCGGAACGTCACCCTTCCACTCCGCGCATACTCTCGCGCAAACTCGACACCGGTCCACCAGATCACCAGGTACGCCAGGATGAGACACGGCTCGTTCGGGACCATCTGGTAGACGAGCGCTGCCGCGAGCGACATGATGAAGACGAGGTACCGCTGTAGGTCGACCCGACCGGCGACGCCGAGACTGATGGGAATGAACAACACGTAGAACCACCACTCGTACGACAGAGACCAGAGCGGTGCGTCCCCGCCCACCGGCTGAACCCAGACGCCGGGCTTGAGGGAAGCCACGTCCTGAAGCAATGCCAGGTTCCCCGCCAGCTGCCACCCTGAGACCGGAAGCAGCGCATGGCGGACGAGGCAGGAGCAGAGATAGGAAACGGCCAGCGCGATCAGAAACAGCGGGTAGATACGGCGAAAGCGGTGATTCAGGTAGCGGCTGAGGTCAAAGCGGCTTCTCCCTGCAAACGACGAGTAGTACACGACGAAGCCCGACAGGAGGAAGAACAGGATGACCGCTTCCTGTCCGAACGACGTCACGACGGCCAGACTTCCGGTCAGAGGACGAGCATGATGAACCACGACGTAGAGGGCCGCGAAACCTCGCACCGCCTCCAGCTTCATCAGGCGCCTCGACTTTGTCCTCTCGCCTTTTACCTTCACGCCAGATGCCAGACGTGCCGGAACGCCGCGACTGCCCTGTCAATGGTGTACTTGTTGCGGTACGCAGCGGCCGCGTTTCGGCCCATCTCCGCGGTCACGTCAGGGGAATGTGCCAGCCGGCTGATAGCTGCCGCCAATGCCTCTACATCGCCCGGCATGACCACGATGCCGCACTTTTCTTCGGCAATCACATAGGCTACTTCCGATTCGTGTGGCACCTGTGCCACCACGGCTCGTCCACTCGCGAGAATCCCATAGAGCTTGCTCGGAACCGCGACTCCCTCCAGCCCCGCCCGGAGGGAGATGAGAGACAGATCGCAGGCCATGAGACTCTCGCTGAGACGCTCACGCGGGAGGAAGTCGAGCCATGTGATGTTGGTCAGGCGCAGGTCACGAGCCAGGGCTTCGGCCGCGGCCCGCCGGCAGCCTTTCCCGATGAACAGGAAGTGGATCGTCTCGTCGGCGCGAAGGCGGTCGGCGGCGTGAACGAAGCAATCTATGTCATGCCAGAGACCCATATTGCTGGAGTATTGAACGACGAACTTTCCTTCCAGTCCGAGGGCTGCGAGGAACCCGGACTGCCTCCCCATCTCCGCCTCCCTGGCGCCCCAATGGGGAATGTACGCGACCTGCTGGGGGTCGATTCCGTACCGGCGGGACAGCAGCATCGCCATGTCCCGCCCAATCACCAGCAATTGGCCGGCTCTCAGATAGCTTCGGCGATTGAACCACCGCCAGAGACGCGTCACCGGTGAGGACTCACCCAGGGCACCGAGACCAACCAATCCATCCGGATAGAGGTCGAGCAAGAGCACTTGGTAGCGATATCGCCCAAGATGCGAGCCCAGCCACAGTGCGATCGAGGTGAACGGCGGATCGGTCCCGCCCACGACCGTGGCACCGCGGCCCGTCCTGGCCAGCTTCCAACCGGAATGCGCGAGAAACGTGCCGTACGACAGCGCGCGCGTCAACAGGCTCGACTTGCCTGCGATCCGAAGCCCGCAACGCTCGATGCGGATTCCGTCGACCTCCTCATGCCGTGGCAGCCGGGCGGATGCGTGGCTTCCCCTGCTGGAGGGGAAGCCGGTCAGAACAGTGATCTGTATCGAATCACCGGCCAGCCGCCGAAAGAGATCGGTGAATAAGATGCTCGAAGCGGATGGATCGGGGTGGAAGACGAGGCTCACATAGATGATCCGGTGCGGCTGCTCAGAATCAGGCAACCGCCTCCTCCTGCCCGAGCATCCGGCGCTCGATCCAGTCATATGTCTGCTCGATGCCGTCGCGCAGGCGGGTGGAGGGTTCCCAGCCGAGCGCCATCTTGAGGCGTGTATTGTCGCTGTTCCGGCCACGGACCCCCTGCGGCGCGCTCAGGTTGTAGCGACGCTCGAGGCTCACGCCGGCCAGGTCCTCGACGATGTCGACCAGTTGATTGATGGTGACGAGTTCACTGCTGCCGAGATTGATGGGATCGATGACGTCGCTGTGCATGATGGCCCGTGTGCCCGTGACGCAGTCGGCCACATACATGAAGCTTCTGGTCTGCTGTCCGTCGCCCCAAATCTCGATTTCGTGCCGGCCCGACATTTTCGCCTCGATCACCTTGCGGCAGATGGCGGCCGGTGCCTTTTCCCGGCCCCCGGCATACGTGCCGAAGGGGCCGTACACGTTGTGGTACCGAGCGACCCGGGTCATCAGGCCGAAATCCTCGCGAAAGTGTCGGCACATGCGCTCGGAAAACAATTTCTCCCATCCATAGCCGTCTTCGGCCAGGGCGGGGTAGGCATCCTCTTCGCGCAGGGCGGTAACTCCCGGGTTCGTCTGTTTGTCGGCAGCGTACACGCAGGCCGATGACGCGAAGAAATACCGCTCGACGCCGGCGTCCCGCGCCGCGCGCAACAGGTTCGTATTGATCAGAACCGACAGCATGCAGAGCGCGCGGTTGTGCTCGATGAAGCCCATGCCGCCCATGTTTGCAGCCAGGTTATAGATGAGGTCCGCGCCACGCGCCGCGCGATAACATGCATCGTGGTCGTTCAGATCGAGCCGCACGTTGTCGACATCGTCAAAACGTTGGTACCACGCACCGAACGGCTTGATGTCGACGGCTCGTATATGCCCCGCGCCGCCCCGCCGCAACTCGGCGACCAGATGGCCCCCGATAAACCCGCCCGCTCCAGTAACCAGCGCAGTAGGTCCTGACATGCCTGTCCTCTCCTCTTGGTCGAGTCCGGGACGCCAGGACACATTGAACGCGTTTTGTAGGCTGCCCGTAAATACTTCGTTCGTCCCCTTTCGAGATAAGTGCCGAGGATGTCTATTTGGAGTCTTCCTGACGCACTCGAGGTTGGTAGCCCGGCCGGGCCAGATTGGTCTACGGCGAGAGGACGTTTCCCGGAAAACAAGGAGGGGACGGTGAACATCGCAGAGAACCTGGAGCGCGCCGCGCACCATTTCGCCGACAAGCCGGCAATCCTGTTCGAAGGGGCCGCGATCACCTACCGTGACTTGCGCGACCAGGTATGTTGGGCAGCCCGCGGACTGGACACTCTCGGCGTCGGCATGGGCGACCGAGTGGCGCTCTTCCTGCCCAATATCCCGGCTTTTCCGGTCGCCTACCTCGCCATCGAGACCATCGGCGCGATTGCCGTGTCCATCAATACGATGCTGACAACCGAGGAGTTGGAGCACATCCTGACCGACTGCGGTGCCACCATGGTCTTCACGACGGCGGATCTGCTCCCGCGCCTGCAGCCGCTGGTGGGCCGCCTCATCAAGCCGGAGGGCGTGGTGGTGTGCGAGGGCGCTGCGTCCGGGTACCGCACGCTCGGCGATCTGGGGGGCGGATCCACGGAGCGGTTCCCTGCCCGGGCCATGGACCGAAACAACCCGGCCGCCATCCTCTATACCTCAGGCACGACCGGACGGCAGAAAGGCGCCGTTCTCAGCCACGGCAACGTGGTCTCCAACATGTACGCCACCGGCCATCTGCTACGCGTCGATCCGGATGATCGCCTTCTGCTGTTTCTGCCTCTCTTCCACTGCTTCGGCCAGAACTTCATCATGAACACTGCTTTCAACTCCGGGGCCTCGATCGTCATGCACCGGCGCTTCGTGCAGGACGAGATCCTGACGTCGATCCGGCGCGATGGCGTGACGATGTTCTTCGCGGTCCCGACCGTCTACATCGCTCTCTTGAATGCCGGCATCAAGCCGAGCGCGCTGTCCAGCGTGCGGTACTACTTCTCGGCGGCGGCGACGATGCCGACCGAGGTGGCAGCACGCTGGCACGAGCGCTTCGGGCTTCCCGTGTACGAAGGATACGGACTGACCGAGACGTCACCTTTCGCGTCGTACAACCACGAGTGGGAGTATCGCCCAGGATCGGTGGGGACGCCCATCGAGATGGTGGAGATGCGCGTTGTGGACGCGGACGACCGTCCGCTCGGTTGCGGCGAGTGGGGCGAGATTCTCATCAAGGGACCCAACGTCATGCTCGGCTACTGGAACCATCCGGAGGAGACGGCAGCTGCGTTGCGTGGCGGATGGTTTCACACAGGCGATATCGGCTATGTGGACGAGGACGGCTACGTGTACCTCGTCGATCGTGTCAAGGACATGATCAATGCCGGCGGCTTCAAAATCTGGCCGCGCGAAGTCGAGGAGGTGCTGTACCGACACCCGGCCGTCAAGGAATGCGCCGTGGTGGGAATGCCTGACGAGATCAAAGGGGAGTCGGCGTGCGCGGTGGTCGTTCTGCATCCGGGCACCGCGGCATCACCGGCCGAGCTCGATGCGTATTGCCGCGATCACCTCGCGACGTACAAGGTACCGGAGCGGTTCACCTTTGCTGCCGAGCTACCCAAGAGCTCGACGGGCAAGATTCTCAAGCGCGTCCTGCGCGCTCAGGGGGTCCCGGCCGGTTAGCGGCGCCTCTTGCCTCTGAGGTCATGGCTCAGAACGGCTTTACGCAGGCGTAAGCTCTCCGGAGTGACCTCGAGCAGCTCGTCGTCGCCGATAAAGTCGAGGGACTGCTCCAGGGAGAGAATCGTCGCCGGTGTGAGGCGCACCAGGATATCGGCCGTGGAGGAGCGTACGTTCGTCTTCTTCTTGTCCTTGCACACGTTGATGACGATGTCCTCCTGCCGCGAGTTCAGGCCCACGATCATTCCGCCGTATACGGGTGTGCCCGGCTCGACAAAGGTGAGACCTCGCTCCTGGGCATTGGCCAATCCATAGGACACGGCCTGTCCTTCTTCCAGCGCGACGAGGGCACCGTTGCGGTAGCTGACGATCTCCCCAGCACAGGGCCGGTATCCCAGAAAGAGCGAGCTCATGATACCGTTGCCGCGCGTCGCCGTCAGAAACTCGTTGCGGAAGCCGATGAGGCCCCTGGTGGGAATCGTGAACTCCATCCGGGTCTCTCCGGTCTCGGTCGTCACCATATTGGTCATCTGCCCCTTGCGGGCCGCCATGGCCTGGGTAACGAACCCAACATTCTCTTCGACCGTGTCGATCACCAGCTCTTCAAACGGTTCCAGAGTCTGACCATCGACCTCCCGCGTGATGACCTCGGGCCGGGAGACCTCAAACTCATACCCTTCGCGCCGCATGGTCTCGACGAGAATCGCCAGGTGGAGTTCGCCTCGGCCGGAGACGAGAAAGGTGTCCGCGCGGCCCGTCTCCTCCACCCGCAGCGCGACATTGGTTTCCAGCTCACGCGTCAAGCGCTCCCGCAACTGCCGGGAGGTACCCATCGTGCCTTCGCGGCCGGCGAACGGTGACGTATTGACGCCGATCGTCATCTTGACGGTCGGTTCCTCCACTTCGATGCCAGGCAAGGCGTCAGGTTGCTCGGCGGCTGCGACCGTTTCTCCAATCGCAGCATCCTCGATGCCGGTCAGCGCGACGATGTCACCCGCTTCAGCGGACTCCACGGGAACTCGCTGCAAGCCTTCAAAGCTGTAAACCGCCACAACTTTCGACTGGCGGACGGTGCCGTGGCGGCCGATGACGGCCACGCTCTGCCCGGGGCGAACGGAGCCGCGGAAGATGCGCCCGATGGCGATGCGGCCCTGATACGAGTCGTACCCGAGCGTGGTGACCAACATCTGCAGGGCTCCGGACGCGACGGAGGGCGCAGGCACGGTGTCGACGATCGTGTCGAAGAGCACCTTCAGATCGGCACGTGGCGAGGCGGGATCCGTCATGGCCTGCCCCTGCTTGGCAATCGTATAGATGACTGGAAAGTCGAGTTGCTCGGGCTCGGTGGCAAGCTCCAGGAAGAGATCCTGCGTCCGCGCCAGCACCTCGTCGATGCGCGCATTGGGACGGTCGATCTTATTGATGACGACAATTGGGCGCAGGCCGATCTCGAGTGCCTTCTTGAGGACAAAGCGAGTCTGCGGCATCGGCCCTTCGGCGGCATCCACGAGAAGGAGACAGCCATCCGCCAGATTGAGCACACGCTCCACCTCACCACCGAAGTCGGCGTGACCGGGCGTGTCGATGATATTGATCTTCACGTCCCCATAGCGGATGGCCGTGTTCTTGGCGAGAATCGTGATGCCCTTCTCGCGCTCGAGATCGTTGGAGTCGAGAATGAGCGATCCGGCTTGATCGGGTTGGCGGAAAACGTTGCTCTGCTTCAACATGCCGTCAACCAACGTGGTCTTACCATGGTCGACGTGCGCGATGATGGCAACGTTGCGAATGTCGTCTCGTGTGGTCATGTGTATCTCATAGAAAAAGACAGCCCGTGCGGGCTGTCCGTATGCTGGAGCCGTACTACCAAAAGTATAGCGTATTGGCGCGGTTTTTGGGGTGTTACGCCGGCATAATCATGATCGAATCGATCGTCAGATGGCCGTCCGGGTCAGGAACGACTCCGGCTACCGGAAACCACTGGCCTCCACCCCGGCAGGCCGGACACTTGCCGAGGCCACGGGCTCGATCCGGGATACGCACGTCGTCCTCAATGGACACGTCAAATCGCTGCTCATGAGAGCAGTCAAACCGTGTCAGCACTTCTGCCATCATGTCCCCTCCTCCCGCCAGAGTACCTGCACCGGCGGCTACTCTGGAAGCAGGACTGGTCTGGGAGGTGGAATCGGTGAGGCTGATCACATTTCGGCATGGAGATTCAGCGGTGCTGCGTCTCGGAGCGCTGGACGGCGACACCGTGATCGACATCCAGAAAGCGGCACGGATGGCAGGCACGCAGCCGCCGGCCGACCTCCTCGATCTCATCCGGCGGGGCAACGCGGCCGCACTTGTCGATTCAGGGAAACGCAGCCGCGGAGTGCCCTGTGACGAGGTCGTGGTGACGGCGCCGATCCCGCGTCCCGACGCGAACGTCATCTGCCTCGGACGCAACTATACGGGACACGCGGCCGAAATGGCCCGCGCCCGAGCGGGCGAGGTGACCGGTCCGACGTACTTCAGCAAGGCGGTCACCACCGTCATTGGTCCCAACGATCCTATTCCGTACGATGCGGCCGTCTCGACGCAGATCGACTGGGAGGTTGAACTGGCCGTCGTCATCGGACGGCGGGCGGAAGGCGTCGAGGCACGAGACGCCCTTCACTACGTCTTTGGGTACATGGTCGTCAACGACGTCTCCGCTCGAGACCTGCAGTATGGGCGCGGGGGCCAATTCTTCTACGGAAAGAGCTTGAACGGATCGTGCCCGAGCGGCCCGGCGCTCGTCACGTCGGATGAGATCGATCCGTCGCGCCTGGTCATCCGCAGCCGGGTGAATGGCGAGATCAAACAGGAGGCCACCACCGCCGACATGATCTTCGATGTCGGGGCCATTATTGCCGACCTGTCCCGCGTCATGACGCTGGAACCCGGTCAGATCATCGCGACGGGAACCCCACCCGGCGTCGGCTACGCCCGCGAGCCGCAGGAGTTCCTGCGGCCGGGCGACATCCTTGAGTCGGAGATTGAGGGCATCGGAGTGCTGCGGAACCGGGTCGAGGCCGGCTCTCTCGCTATGCGGGCAAACGCGTAAGGGGCGAATCGGACGCTAGCGGCTGGAGACGCGCAGTGGAATCCGGCTCCGTAACAGGTCGCGGTAGAGGTCAACCGTCCGCTCCGTGACCGCGTCCCAGTCGAAACCACTGACGGCTCGGCGAGCCGCTCGTCCCATGGCCGGCAGGTCATCGTGCCACAGCGCTGCGTGCAGCCGCGTGACGTAGTCCCGGTGATCGCCGGGAGCGGCCAGGAAGCCGGTCCGACCTCCCTCAATCAGGGCGGCCAGGCCGCCGACACGGAATCCAACAACCGGCGTTTCGCACGCCATTGACTCCGCGGCAGCCATCCCGAACGACTCGTACGCAGACGGCATGGCGAGGACATCAGCGGCCGAGTAGTACAGTGGCAGTTCGGTCTGCGGGATGACGCCCCGAAAATCGACGTACTTTTCGATTCCGAGCTTGTGCGCCAACCGCTGGTAGGCGCCGAGCGCGCGACGAGCCCCTTCATCATGCCCGAGGATGACCGCCCGGATATCCTCGGCACTCACCGGAGCAATCTCCGCGATCGCCTGCAGGAGCAAATCGACGCCTTTGATGCGATCCAGTCTCCCCACGAAAAGGATAATGCGGTCGCCCTTGAGCCCCAGCACCCGCCGGCTGAAGGCCGGATCATGTGGACGAAAATGACTCAGGTCCACACCCGGTGGGATGATCTCGTATCGTGCCGGCGCGCGGCCGTACAGGCGCTCTATCTGTTCTCTCTCCACGTCGATCGACCCGACAATGGCATCGGCCGCCGCTACGACGCAGCGCTCGCCGTCCGCCCGCAGTGCCGAATCCGTCGGATCGGGCCGGCCGGTGTAGAACTCCTTGACCCTGGAAAGGGTATGGAACATATGCACGATCGGGGTATCACCCTCACGGGCACGTACCGCGGCCAGTCCTGAGAGCCAATAGTGGCTGTGGATCACGTCGTACCGGATGCCTTCGTCCCGCTGGAACCGGCGGAAGTCTTCCACCATGGCCGGGATATGCAGCGGCAGGACACTCTTGGGCACCTGCCGAGCGGGGCCGGCCCGTAGCTGGATGAGTCGCGGCCCTGCCGGCAAATCGATGACGTCCGGACTGCGGAGATCGGTTCGCCGCGTGAACATGTCCACGTCGATCCCTTGCGCCGCCAGACCGATAGCCAGCCGGCGCACGTACACGTTCATGCCGCCCGCGTTTCCCTGACCGACATCGGCCAGTGGCGAACTATGGAGTGAGAAGAGGGCGACGCGCATCATGCACGGTAGGGGACGACGGCGGGGGTATTCACGTGGATCGCCTGCTGCAGTATCGTCGGAGAGCCGAACGTCCAGTCATTGATTTTCCACGCGCCGCCAATCATGTCGAACTCAACGATGGCCCAGCTAGGCTGCGCGGTCTGGGTGACGACCGAGCCTGAGGGCAGAGACCATCCCGACGTGAGGACCGCGCCATGCCCGACGTTGTCCGGAGTCAGAGAAATGCATCGCACTCGGCTATGGGCAAGCCATGTGCCGAGAACACTCGGGGACGTCGTGTGACCTTCCCCATCCCCGATCAGTCCCCAGCGCAATCCGCTGTTGTATTGGTATCTCATGAGCAAGGCGGCCACGGCAGCCGCGTTACGAGCCGCCAGATCCGTGCAAACGCGGTGAACAAAAGCGAGGTAGCGAGCATCGAGAGCGATCGCGGTCGGATGCGGAGTTGGCGTGCTACGGACCGACGCCACGCGCGTCGGCACCGGGGTGGGTGACGAGGACGCGCTTCCGGAACAGCCGGCCAGCGCAACGACAAGGGTCAGCAGCAGGAAGAAGCGCATAAAGTGTCCTTTCCGCCGCCGTGTCGATCGGTTAAGTTTATCACGCAACTAATGCTCCCCGGCTGAAGTACGGTGGTATACTGGGCCACCAATCGCCATGAAGGGGGCGGCCTTTTGGCCCGAGACCAGCAGCACGAACTGACACCGCAAGCCGTCGAGCGCATTACAGCGGTCGTGCGTAGCCTGGCGGATGACCAGGTAGATCGCGGCATCGACCTCGGCCGTCCCATGGCCTGCGACAGCTGTGGGGAAGAGAAGTCGCCCCGGGGCGCATCTGTGTACGGCTCGTACAAGTTGTGCAATGACTGCTTGCTGGACTTCACTCTTCGTCTAGCGAGAGGCGAGGTCAATAACGTGGCCGAGTTTATGACCAAGCGTGCCGAGGGCACCCCTCCGGTTATGGTGGCCGGTGACCGAGACCGTGCGAACGTCCAGTTCTCAGCCTTCCAGGCCCGCGACACTCTGCGACCCAGCAACGAACCTTGCTAGCCTGAGAAGGTATGGCGCTGTGGCATAACCCAGCCCCGCTGCGACGTCTGTTTCGTTCACGATCGTCACGCACGGCCATCGAGCATCGCCTTTACGAAAAGCACGAGAGTTTGAGCCGGGCCACCGAGCAGTGGGTCACGTTGCTGCGGGATATGGAGCACAACGGAGAGTCCGGGGGGTACCAGTACGAGCGTTACTTCCAGGCATACCTCCAGGCGCGTCAGGCACAGAAGGATGTCGATCTCCAGCTCTTCAATTACCGTCAGCGACTCTGCGAGTAATCGGTGCGCGTGATCATCATGGGCTCGGGACGAACCGGGTCACGCCTGGCTGGAATGCTGTCACGGGCGGGGCAAGACGTGACGGTGATCGACTGGAATGAGCAGGCGCTGGACAGAATCCCGGACGATTTTGCCGGTCAGACGATCGTGGGCAACGCGATCGATCAGGATGTGCTGCGCGAGGCGGGTATCGAATCCGCCGATGTCTTTGTCGCCGCGACCAGCGGGGACAACCGCAACATCATGGCGAGCGAGATCGCGTACAAGGTTTTCAGCGTTCCCAGAGTGGTGTGCCGCGTCAAGGATCCGAATCGGGCCCGTATCTTCGAGGGACTCGGCATCATCGTCGACTGCCGGACGACGCAGGGAACGCAGGCGATCCTCGACATGATCGGGGAAAAAGAAGCGGTCGCGAGCGCCTAGCGCCTCCGCCGGAGACGCGGATTGCGTTGCATTCCGGGGATGCGGCCCAACTTGGCCACGGAGCGCCCCTCGATCTCTCGGATGTCGGCAGTGTAGTCGATGGGAGGCGCTGCCGTGATGTAACTCCCGACTCCATAGCCGTCAACGGGAGCCTCCTCCTCCTTGAACCGCCGGATGCGCTCCGGCGTCACACCACCACTGACAAAGATCTCGACTCTCGTGAAGCCCGCCATGTCGAGTCGGGTCCGAACCTCCTTGACGAGCCCAGGAGTAACGCCGCCGCGTTCGCTCGCCGTATCCAGTCGTACCCCCTGTAAAGCCGGACCAAGCGCCTCCGCCACCCGCACGCTTTCGACCGCTTCGTCTTGAAACGTATCGACGAGCACGACGCGCGGAACATCGGGCGGCATGACCTGATTGAACGCTTCCGCCGCCTCCACCGTGTCGCCGACGATCAGAATGAAGGCATGCGACATGGTGCCGGACGGTGTTGTTCCGGAGAGCGCCGCGCCCAGCGGGGTCGAGCACGCGACGCATCCCCCCACGACGGCCGCGGCGTCCATGATCCCGGCCACATTCGGGTGGATATGGCGCGCACCGAATGAAATCACCGGCGTCTCCCCCGCGGCTTCCACGACTCGGCGTGCCGCGGTTGCCCATCCGGTGCAGGATGCGAGGATACCGAGGATCGCGGTTTCGTAGACGCCAAAGTCGAGGTACGGCCCATACATCTCGACCGCGGCCTCTCCTTTGCGGACCTCCTCTCCATCCGACAATGCCCACACCTCACCGCGGTAACCGACACTGTCCAGCAACTGGAGAACCTGATCGGTGCCAGACGCGATCCCGGGCTGACCCGGAAAGATTTCCATGCCGACGCGAGGATTCCGATTGAGCGTGCGCAAGACCTCCGCCGTGCGGACGAAATACACGTCGGCCGTCTGTCCGGAGAGGACTTCCGGGATGAGAGGGTATCGGATCTGAGTGGTGCGGTGTGAGTCTTGAGCCGTGAGTTCTGAGGCATGAGCTTCCGGTTGTTCACCCATCCTCAGAACTCACCTCATCGCACACCGCTCGTTATGCCGCCGGTGCGATCCCCATGATCTCGTCGAAGATCGGCCCCTCGATGGTCTCCTCGGTGATGAGCTTCTCGGAAACCGTGACCAGCTTGTCCTTGTGTTTGACGAGGATCTCGCGCGCCACGTTGTAGGCCTGGCTGATCAGGTTACGGATCTCGTTGTCGATCTCCTGCGCCACCGCCTCGCTGTAGTTACGCTGCTCTCCGATCTCGCGGCCGAGGAAGACCAGCTCTTCCTTCTTTCCGAAGGCGCGCGGGCCGAGCTTTTCGCTCATGCCGTACTGCGTGACCATCTGGCGGGCCAATCCTGTCGCCCGCTCGATGTCGTTCGAGGCGCCCGTCGTGACTTCACCGAAGATCAGTTGCTCGGCGGCGTGGCCGCCCAGAGCAAACGCCAGCGTTTCTTTGAACTGCGACTCCGTGTAGAGGTAGCGGTCTTCAGTGGGCAGAAGGCGCGTGTACCCGCCTGCCAGGCCACGGGCAACGATCGTGATTTTGTGGACCGGGTCCAGATTGGGGAGCATGCGTGCCACCAGGGCGTGCCCGACCTCATGATAGGCGGTGATTGCCTTCTCGCGGTCACTGATGATCCGGCTCTTGCGCTCAGGACCCGAGATGACGCGGTCGATCGCCTCTTCCAGCTCCGGCATCCCGATTGCCTTCTTGTTGCGGCGCGCCGCGAGGATGGCACCCTCATTCAGGAGATTCTGGAGGTCGGCGCCGGAGAATCCGGGCGTCTGGCTCGCCAGCTGCTGCAGGTTGACGTTCTTTTCAAAAGGCTTGCCGCGAGCGTGGACCTCCAGCACTTGCAGCCGCCCGCGGATATCCGGATTGTCGAGCACGACCTGGCGATCAAAGCGGCCGGGACGCAAGAGCGCCGGATCGAGCACGTCAGGCCGGTTAGTCGCCGCGATGACGATGACGTTGGTGTTGGTGTCGAAGCCGTCCATCTCCACCAGGATCTGGTTCAGCGTCTGCTCCCGCTCATCGTGACTGCCACCCAGCCCAGCACCGCGCTGCCGGCCAACTGCATCAATCTCATCGACGAAAACGATGCACGGAGCGTTGCGTTTTGCCTGATCAAAAAGGTCACGAACTCGGCTGGCACCGACGCCGACGAACATCTCGACGAATTCAGAGCCACTGATGGAGAAGAAGGGAACACCAGCTTCTCCCGCCACGGCGCGGGCCAGCAGCGTCTTGCCGGTACCAGGCGGTCCCACGAGCAAGACGCCGCGCGGGATGCGCGCGCCCAGCGCGGCAAACTTATCGGGATACTTGAGGAACTCCACCACCTCGGCAAGTTCCTGTTTCGCCTCCTCCACCCCGGCCACGTCGGTAAAGGTGATGGTTGGCCTGTTCCCGGCGAACATGCGGGCCCGGCTCTTGCCGAAGGACAGCGCCTGATTGTTGCTGCCCTGGGCCTGGCGCATCATGAAGATGATCACACCGCCGAAGAGCAACACCGGCAGGAAACCGATGAGCCCTGCCAGCCAGTTCCCCAACTCGCTGGGCGGACTGTAGCTCAGCGAGACGTCGTTCTTGAACTTCGCCGAGTTGGTCGCGATGCCGAAGGCCCGGAGCAACTGGACGACATCCTGCTGGCTTCCAATGTCGGCCTGGTAATGGACCGGGTCGCCCGCCCGCTGTAGATCGACGGTGCTACCGCTTTCCGTCAATGTGAGGTGCTGGTGGTGCGCCAAGCCCGCTTGCACCATCGCGACCAGACTGTTGCTGGGACCTGTCGCAGGAATGTTCTTGGTCTGCGGATTATTGCCGCGAAAGACCTGGAAGGCAATCGCCAGGACAAAAACCATGACGATCAGCCAGATAAAACTATTACGAAACCACTTACCATCCACAGAAATGACTCCAAAAAATAGCCCTGGCACTCCCCAGGGCTTGCTGCCGGATTGTATCACCTTATACGACCGTTTTCCGGCGTCCAGATCACATGTAGCGCCACTTGCGACGCGGCCTCCGCAGCCGCATCCTGAGCGACCGCGAGTCCGGCGACCCACACAATCTTGCCCCCGGATTCCACGACCGGGACCAACTCGCGTAGGGCGCGCGGCACGCCGCGATCGATGAAGAGGTCGTGCAGCGTCACCGTTCCTCGCCCGCCCACCGGACGCAAACGATCACCGGCACGCCGTGAACGGACGATCATGTCGTGCCCAACTCCCGCGCGAAGGAGGGCGTGATGAGGTCCTGCAACTCTGATGATGCGCGCGATCTCGTCCGATGTCGCCCGCAGATACTCGACGGCGAGGGTACCGTGCGGGAGGGAGATCGTCCCGGGGACCGAAACCGGCAGCGCGTGGAAAGTCGCCGGACGAGACTCAGTGCCGTGCCTTAATACAACTCCCAACGGTGTAGCCACCACCGTCAGCTCCCGTGGCAGCCGTGCGATGAGCGATCTCTCATTCGCCACGGCACTATCCAGCGCCGCAACATGTCCTGCTTCCAGTTCGGCGGTGTCACCCAGGAGATCCCTCACGAGAAGCCGAAGACCGGCGCGACGCAGGGCAGGATGGAGACAACGGTACGCTCCGCTGAAGATAAAGACGCTGCCGGGCGAGGGCGTGCTGACGGACTGCATGGCACGGCGGGCCTCCGCGTCGAGGTGCGACGCATCATCCCGAAGGAGGGACGATGTCCGAGCAAGCACCGAGTTGATCGCCGGCTGAATGGTCCGTAGCAGCGGCAGAATCTCATGGCGCACTCGATTGCGCGTGTACCGCGTGTCGACGTTCGTGGAATCATCCACGCTTGCCTGTCCCAGAACCTCAAGAGCGGACGTGACATCGGCGCGCGTCACCCCGAGAAAGGGGCGGATCAGTTGACCGCTCTGCACCGGCATACCCCCGAGACCGTGGAGTCCTGTCCCGCGGAAGAGATGGAGAAGCACCGTCTCCGCCTGATCGTCCTGAGTGTGACCGGTCAGAATCTGATCCCCGCCCCAGCGAGCCAGCATGTCGTGGAGAGCAGCATAGCGGACCACGCGGGCGGCTGCTTCCACAGAACCACCATCAGGCACGGTCACGCGCTCCACGTCAATGGGAACGCCGAGATTCGTGGCCAGATGACGAACAAAGCTCTCGTCACGGTCTGCTTCCGAGCCACGCAGCCCATGATGCACGTGGCCTATCCGCACGTCCCATTCCATCTCGGGCGCCAGATTGCAGGTCGTGCGCAACAGCGCCACGGAGTCGGCGCCGCCCGACACCGCGAGGAGGAGCCGGGCGCCCGGACGGAGCGGCGCGACACGCAGAGCCGCTTCGAGTCGAGCCAAAGCCTCGTTCATGGCGGCCTATACTAGTCCCGTGGGCGAGAGGGCCGGGAGAGACACAACGTACTGGTGCGTGGCGGGCCACTCGATCGCGGTGGACGAACTGTCAACCGAAACAGACGAGGTGATCCTCGATGCCGGAGCCGCGGTGCGCATTTGCCGACTCCACGGGTCTCCGATCGCCGTCAAAGTCTTCCCTCCCCTGCACGCCCCCGCGAGCGCAGAGTCTTATCTCGAGGGGCACAGTGGATCCTGAGACGTTACTGCTGACGGAAGAGGACGTGCGGCAGTCCCTTCCTCAGGTGCTGTACGTGCGTCCGGGCCCACCCGGGGGCCAATATCCTGCGGGGGACGTTTTACGTGCTGCGGCCGCGGCGTCGGCCTACCGGCGGCTGGATGTCGTGGTCGGAGTCGGCGGCGAAGAGCGGCCCGTGACCGTGAGCGCGCTGGCGCTCATCTTTCCCTCCGCGGCGCGAGCAGAGCACACCTTTCGTCAGGTCGCCGAGGCGGCACATCTGCGCACGGATGTTGAGGGAGTACGAGTGGCAGTCGAGACGGTGACCGCGGCCAACGGTCTGGTCAGCTACTGGGCGTTCATCACGCAGGGACCGGTCATTCTGGTGCTGACGGTCGACACGCTCAATCCGCAAGAGATCTCGATGTCCGAGTTCCGTCAGTTAGTGCTGCGAGCCGGAGAAACGCTCAAGAGCGCCCTCCCTCCCGAGTCGTAACGCCAAACGGGAAGGACTCACGCAAAGATCGTCAACCGCAGGACGGCGAAGACGCCGTAGAGAGCGACGAGCAGCCATCCCTCACGCGCTGTCAGATTCCGGCGCGTGGCGAGCAGAGCCAGGGCGACCAGGGTCATCCCGAGCAGCCAGCCGGCATCGAGCGTCCGGGCAGCATGCGAGGCGTGGAGCGCAACGACCAGGCCGGGGATGCCGACCCCCAACGCAATATTGATCGAGTTGCTGTTGAAGGTGGCGGCCACGGCGGCAGTCGCCATCCGCTTGCGTGCCAGAGACACGGCAGCCCACGTATTCGGCAAGCTGGTAGCCACCGGCAAAGCGAAGTCCGATACGACCGGCGGCGACACGTGTAGCATCGGACGAAGCGTGATAGAGGTTCTCACCAGCAGTTCACTCCCCGCGACAATGACGGCCACTGCCGCGGCGGCAATGAGGGCCGCGTGGCGCAACGGAGACGGCTCCTCGTGTGTCGACAGTCGCGGCCTCCACGACTCGGGAAACGCCTCGGCGAGGCGCTCGCGGGGAAGCGAGGCGACCACCACATACACCGCGAAAAGACCCAGGAGGGTAATGGACAGCGGAAGGTGCATGGCGGGGAGCTGGAGGAGAACCAACAGAACAAGGGTCAGGACGACATTGGCCCCGCCGTCTATCAAGAGTTGCAGACGATTCGTCCCAAGACCCGACGCGACGATCGCCGCCAGCCCGAGCAGCCCGGCGAGATTGTAGATATTCGAGCCGGTGACCACGCCGAGACCGATCGCCTGTGAGCCGCCAAAGGTCGCGATGAGAGCAGAGGTGACCTCGGGGCCATCGGCGCCGAGCGCGACGAGTATCCCCAGGTGGGTGCCACTCAGTCCGTGGTGGTGCCCGAGGGAGGAGACGGCACGAACCAGCATCTCGCTGGCAGTGAGGGCCGCTGCCAACCCGAGCAGCCAGAGTACCCCCGATACGGCTTCATGCACTTAGGTCTCGCGCTGCACGATGGCAACCGGGTACGTTGTCACCCAGCCGGTGTCGAGCCGGACCACGGCAAGCCGGCGACCGTCCGCCTCCTTGACCTCGACGAGGCGTCCCCGCCATTGGTGACGGTCGGGAGTTTTTACCACCACGCGCTGTCCCGGCTTGATTTCCATCATCCTCTCCTCGCCATCCTACATCGCTCAAACCGGCGTCCTAGACTGAAGCATGGCCCACTCGCACGATCACTCCGGCACGGCCCTGCGCACCGCACTGGTGCTGACCATCGGCATCCTCCTGATTGAGCTGGTGGCCGGATTTGTGTCGAATTCACTCGCGTTACTGTCGGATGCGGGTCACATCTTCACCGATGTCGTGGCCCTGGGTCTGGCATGGTTCGCCACGCGCCTCTCCGGGCGGCCGGCCGACAACGCGAATACGTACGGCTACCGCCGGAGCAGAATCCTGGCCGCTCTCGCCAATGCCGTCATTTTGTTTCTCATCGCCCTCGTCATCGTCGTGGAGGCGGGCCTGCGGCTCCGTCATGCGGAGGCTATCCAGGGACAGATCGTGATTCCGGCCGCCTTCCTGGCCTTGTTGGTCAACGGCTACATCGCGCTCGCCCTCCACCGTGAGGACGCGAACTTAAATGTGCGCGCCGCCTTACTGCACGTAGTCGGCGACATGGCGGCGTCGGTGGGCGTGATCATCGCCGGTGTCCTCATCCTTCTCTGGCATGTGAGCGCGGCCGATCCCATCATCTCCCTGGTGATCGCCCTCCTCATCGCAGTGGGTGCCGTCCGGATCGTGCGGGAATCGGTCGTCGTGCTCATGGAGGGCACGCCGCCGGATGTAGATCTGGATGCTGTTCGCCGCGTCATGCTTGAAGTGCCGGGTGTGGAGGACGTGCATGATCTCCACGTCTGGGCTTTGGCCGACGGCTTCCGCCTACTGACGGCCCATGTGGCGATCCCCAATCAGTCCCTCTCCGATACCGCGACACTGCTGGCCGACCTGAGGTATGTGCTACGGCGCCGCTTCCACATTGAGCACGCGACGATCGAGGCCGAGTGCGACGACTGCCGCATCCCTCCCCGCCGCATGATCCATCTCGAATCGAGCGATGCGCCGCGGTAAAGTTCGGCCGCTTTGCTACCATTCATAACGCGGCGCGACACCAGGAGGCGAGAGAGGCAGCGATGAAAACGGCACTCATCACGGGAATCACCGGCCAGGACGGAAGCTACCTCGCGGAGTTCCTGCTCAGCAAGGGATACCGCGTGGTGGGCATGGTGCGCCGGCTCTCGCACGAGAATCACGATCGGATTGCGCATCTCGCCGACCGGATCGAGCTCGTCCAGGGCGATCTTCTGGACCAGATGTCGCTTTCGTCGATCCTTCGCGAATGCGCGCCGGACGAGGTATACAACCTCGCGGCGATGAGCTTTGTTCCAACGTCCTGGAACCAGCCCGTGCTAACCGGCGAATTCACGGGCATTGGCGTGACCCGCATGCTCGATGCCATCCGCACCGTCGACCGGTCCATCAGGTTCTATCAGGCGTCGTCAAGTGAGATGTTCGGGAAGGTCCGCGAGAGTCCGCAGAACGAGCACACTCCCTTCTATCCTCGCTCGCCCTACGGGGTCGCCAAGGTCTACGGTCACTACATCACTGTCAACTATCGCGAGAGCTATGACATGTTCGCGGTGTCCGGGATCCTCTTCAACCATGAGTCCCCGCGCCGCGGCCTGGAGTTCTTTCCCCGCAAAGTCTCCGATGGGGTAGCGCGCATCGCGCTTGGTCTGTCCGACCACCTATCGCTGGGGAACCTAGAGGCAAAGCGCGACTGGGGCTTTGCCGGCGACTACGTCAAGGCGATGTGGCTCATGCTCCAGCGCGATGAGCCCAAGGATTACGTGGTCGCCACCGGGGAGACTCACACGGCGCGGGAATTCGTGGAACGTGCCTTCGCTCGAGTCGGTCTGGATCCGGAGCGGTACATCCGTCTCGACCCACGACTCATCCGACCCGCCGACGTCGATCATCTCGTCGGCGATGCAACTCTCGCGCGACTCGAATTGGGCTGGCGTCCGGAGGTCGACTTCGACGGGTTGGTCACCATGATGGTGGATACCGACCTGCGCAGTCTCGACCGTGCCATCGCACGGGGTGACCTGGTTCCACGCCACCCCGCGCCGGAAACAACGGTCCGAGGCTAGATCCCTAGTACCCCGTCGGGAACGTGTCCTCCATCCGAGAGGCGCCCCAGGTCGGCTCGATAGCGAGCGGCTTCACGGCTCGCGTTACGTCGATGTGGATGTAGGCATCGTAGCGCTCCGCCAAATCGGTCGGGACGTAGTTGCCTGCTTCGTACTCGGGGCGGTAGACGACGCCGATGGCGCGCTGGCCACGGTACTCCTTCAACCCGTCGGCGTGATGCTCGTCCCTGAGCGGACGTGTCAGTAAGAGGAAGCGACTCATACCCACGTCGTGGAACACGCTGTCGAACGAGCCGAACTGCGCGCGCGGAACCGGCATGCGCTCCGGCCGATCTCCCCAGGCACGAGAGGCCGTCACGCTGCCCTCAAAGGTCCCAAATCCGACGGCGACCGATTCGCCTGGGTGACGCTCCCGCACCAGCTGACCCACATTCACCATGTCGTCGGCGTCTGTCGTGTAGCGGAAGTCACCGATGTGGGTGTTGTGCTCCCACACCACGACTCTGGAGCGCGAGCCCAGGTGATCAAGCAATTGGTCGAGCGTATTCACCATGTGGGTGTCTCTCAGGTTCCACGATTGCTCGTCGCTGCGGTACATTGCCCGGTAGTACCGCTCGCTATCTCGGGCGACCTCCGCACTCATGACTGCGTTGAAGTAGCTGTCGTCCGGGCTCTTCGGTACCAGCTCTGCTCGCCGCTCCCGCAAGTCTTGCAGCATGGCGATCGCCTGATCTTCACACGACTCGACGATTCCGAGACCGGCCGAGTAGGCATAGACGTCTTTGTTGCCATTGAACGGCTCAAAGCAGGCATACCGGTCACGAGCGGCCTGCGCCGCTTGCGGATCCACGCTATCGAGATACCGCACCACTGCCTCAATGGACGCGAACAGGCTGTACAGATCGAGACCATAGCAGCCAACCTGCGGCAGCGTGCTGGGGTGATTTGCGTTGTGGCGGCGCAGCCACTCCACGAAGTGGAGGGTATCGAGGTTGCCCCACATCCAGGTGGGATACACCGTGAAGTGGGCAAGCGCATCGTGCCCTGTGCCGTCGCCTCCTCGCACGTAGCGATTAACGGCATACCACTCCGGCCAGTCGCCTTCGACCGCGACGGCGGCAAATCCCTTCTCCTCGATGAGGCGTCGGGTAATCAGAGCGCGCTCACGGTAGAACTCGTGCGTGCCGTGACTGGCCTCTCCAATCATGACGATGCGGGCATCGCCGATCATGTCCAGCAAGGGATCGTAGTCGGCGACGTCGTCCGTGCGGAGCGGATAAGCGATCCGATGTACGTAGGCTGCCAGATCCTGCTCGGTTGTTTGCGGCCGGGTTCTCATCATTCGAGCCATGGTTCGCTCCTTGTCGCACTATCACATTGCGCTGCAAGTTATGGGCCGCGTGACTGGTAGCCTGAGGACATGACGACCCGCGCCGTGATCTTCGATATGGACGGCCTGTTGATCGACACCGAGCCGGTGTGGCGACGGGTGGAGCGAGAGGTCTTCGGGGCACTCGGGCTGCATCTGACGGACGAGCAGGGCATGGAGACCATGGGGATCAGAGTTAAGGAGGTGGCCGCATTGTGGTACAGCCGCTACCCGTGGACCGGCCCCTCGGTCGAAGACGTCGCACAGCGGATCGTCGACGGCGTGATCGCATTCGTCAGAACCGAGGGCCGGCCGAATCCCGGAGTGCGGAGAGCGGTCGAGACGATCGCGGAAGCCGGACTACCGATCGCGATTGCCTCGTCCTCTGGGGTAGAACTGATTGACGCGGTCATCGACCGTCTGGATCTTCGCACGTTCGTATCCGCCATCGCGTCCGCCGAACACGAGGCGGAGGGCAAACCGCATCCCGCCGTCTACCTCAGCGCCGCACGTTTGCTGGGAGTGCCGCCGGAAACCTGTGTCGCGTTTGAGGACTCACCCAATGGGGTACTCTCCGCCAAAGGGGCGGGCATGTACTGCATAGCGGTCCCCGACAAGCATCTCGCCGGCGATGCACGTCTCCAACAAGCCGATCGCACCCTCCCGTCATTGGAAGACTTCCGGCTCAGCGACCTTCCTGGTTTCTAAAGCTGCGGCGCCTCCGCCTTGGCTCGCCGCACCGCGCCCCAGAGCAGCCAGGCGGCGGCCGCGCCGAGTCCACAGGGCACCCAGGCAACCGGGGACTTGATGGAGCACGAACTGTAGATCGCGCTACAGACGGGCGATACATCCATGGTGGCAATCTGCAGCGACAGCAGGATCTGTCCGATGGCCAGGATGAGGGCGATATACCCCCACGCCACTGCCCCACCACTGTCACCCCGATACAGGGAAAAAGCCATGGCAGCCGTCATGAGCAGCGTCGCCAACGTCCAGAAAACCGTGAAGGCCACGTTCGTCGCGATGCCGGCCGCCTGCAGGCCGACGAGGACGGCGGCAGCCGCCAGTGTCAGGGCGGCGGCGAGCGAGGCATCACGCAGAGGGCGCATCATCACGCTCCATCTTGCCATGCGTCGTGACGATTTGCGGGAGAGGCGAAGAGACCGTTAGTATACATGTGAACCTTCCACCGGCGTGCTCGTTGCACTTGTCTCCTTTGCGCCGGCTTCCGAGGCTGAGATGTTTTCCCGCACGTCCCGCGATTGGCGGGCGTTGGTCGCGGCGATTTGTGTCGCTCAGGCTACCGCCATCGTGGGTTTCGATTTCACCCTTCCCTTCATTCCCCTGTACCTGCAGAACGATCTGGGGGTTCACGGCCTGGGAGCCGTCGCGCTCTGGTCGGGCCTGATCGGCTTCGGCCCCTCCATTCCCGCCACGATTTTCGGGCCCGTCTGGGGTAAACTGGCCGACCGCCTCGGATACCGTTTCATGCTGTTGCGGGCGATGATCTGCGCCTCGATCATCCTGGCAATGATGGGGCTCTCACCGTCACCGTGGATCCTGCTGGGACTTCGCATGCTGCAAGGCGCGCTGACGGGCACCGTCTTCGCGGCCCAGGCCCTCGTGGCGTCTGCCGTCCCCGAGAAGGAGACGGGCCGCTCCATCGGTTTACTGCAGATGAGCGTTTTCATCGGCGCCACTATGGGCCCCCTGGGCGGAGGAGCGGTGGCTGCCCTGCTCGACTACCGGTACTGCTACCTGGCGGCCGGGCTCCTGCTGGCTCTGGCGACCCTTGTCGTCTATCTCTTCGCCTGGGAGCCGGCTCGCGCCGCCCACAGCCGGACCACGGATGAGGCGGTCTCCATGCTATCCGTCATCGCCATCCCCGCCTTCGGCCTGGCGCTCGCCCTCGTGTTGATCTCACAGTTGGCGGGAACCGCGATGTTTCCAATTATTCCCTTATATGTGCAGGATCTTCTGCACTCCGCGCGCAACGTGGCGCCCGATACGGGCTGGCTGATGGCGGCTGCGGGACTCACGGCCGGCGCGGGGTCATACCTTGCCGGCCGCCTGCAACGTCACTTGCCGCTCAAGCCCCTGGTTGGCGCTGCCGTCCTGCTCAGCGCTCTGCTGCTGATTCCTCAAGCCTTCGTCCAGAGTTACACCGAGTTATTGATCGTGCGGTGCGTGGCGACCATCGCCTTCGGCGGTCTGGTCAGTCTGGTGGGTATGCTGGCGGCCACGACCAGTCCGGCGCGGGCCAAGGGGACGGCGTTTGGCCTCATGGGCGCCGCCTCCTCGATGGGCTTCGGCGCCGGCCCGTTGCTGGGAGGCGCCCTGACGGCGACACTGGGTATCCGGCCCATCTTTGTGCTCGCCGGTCTATTTCTCGCCGGTGCGCCCATCGCTCTCCTGGGTGCGGCCGCCCTGC
The DNA here is from genome assembly GCA_021324655.1 of Pseudomonadota bacterium. Classification (GTDB taxonomy): domain Bacteria; phylum Chloroflexota; class UBA5177; order UBA5177; family UBA5177; genus JAJPIP01. Next base: position 12,483 of record JAJPIP010000042.1, on the reverse strand, counting down.
CGCGCTTGATTCGCACGTCCTTCTCCCCGGGCCTGAGCCGCAGCGAAGGCTCCTAACGGTTCATCGCCCGTTCACCGGCCGGCAACCGAGCGGCAATGTCCGTTCGCTACGGTGAGGGCGTCACTCCTCACTCCGGGCGCGGCGGCACGCGCCGCCGCGCCCCCTCCTCCTCACGTCGCTTCGTTAGTATGGGGCGGGCATCCAGGATTGAGTGGGAGGTGCGAAGTGACACTCACCCAGGGAAAGATCAACGGTCTCCAGGCTCTGGCCGATCCCCGCGGCGTCTTCGCCGATCTCGCGATGGATCAGCGGGGATCGCTCAAAAAAGCGCTGCAGGCTGCCGGCTTGCAGAACGTCACCGATCACGACATGGAGACGTTCAAGCTGGACGTCACGGAAGTTCTGTCTCCAATCGCCAGCGGTATCTTGCTTGACCCGGAGTACGGGTTGCCGGCGTCGCAGCACCGAGCCGCCAGCTGTGGGCTGCTTCTCGCCTATGAGAAGTCGGGGTACGACAATACCCAGCCCGGGCGGCTACCCGACCTCCTGCCGCACGAGTCTGTCTACAGGATCAAGCAACAGGGGGCCAACGCCGTTAAGGTCCTTCTCTACTACAACCCGGACGAGAAGGAGGACGTCAACGACGTCAAGCATGCCTTCACGGAGCGGATCGGCAATGAGTGCCGGGGCGCCGATATTCCGTTCTTCCTGGAGTTCGTCGGCTATCCACTTGACGGGGAAGACGAGAAGGGCCTCGAGTATGCCAAGAAGAAGCCGAGGATCGTCCTCGAGAGCATCCGCGAGTTCTCCAAGGAGCAATACTACGTGGATGTTCTCAAGGTTGAGGTCCCGGTCAATATGAAGTTCGTGTCCGGAACCAATGCCTTTGCCGGTGAGGCAGCCTATTCCCGGGAGGAGGCCATCCAGTATTTCCGGGAGCAAGCGCAGGCCGCAGGGAAGCCGTTCATCTACCTGAGCGCAGGCGTCAGCAACGAGGAGTTCACGGAAACGTTACGACTCGCGGGCGACAGTGGCGTGCGCTTCAACGGTGTCCTATGCGGGCGGGCAGCGTGGAAGGACGGCGTGCCGGCGTACGCGCAGAAGGGGAGTGACGGGTTCCGTGCCTGGCTGCAAACGCAAGGCGCCCAGAACCTGAAGAACGTCTTCGACACCTTGCAGGCCGCTCAGCCCTGGTACGAGTTCTACGGGGCATCGTCCCCGCAAGGTGTACTGGCCGACACCACCGTCACTCAGCAAGCAACGGCGATGGCCTCATCCTGACGCGGGAGCAAGTTGACCTAACGGAGAAGCTGAGCGAGCCGCTCGGGCGGTAACCGGTATGCCGTGGCGCCTCCGTAGCCGGTCGTGGTCCCTGCCGCGAGGAGCGCGTTGACGATCGCTTCCTCGGTGGCATCAACCGCGGCCGCGAACAATGGATTGATGTAGGCGTTCTGAAGCATTCGGATTGGAACGTCCACGGGCGGCGGATCGCCCAGGACCACCACGGGTCGGTTCCCGGTGGCAAAGCAGATGATAATGTCGCCGCTGCTGTCTTCACCGAGCCCTCCCGTGCGTCCAATCCCGAGGGCCGCGCGCTGGGCGAGACGTTTGCACTGATAGGGAAGGAGCGGCGCATCGGTGGCCACCACCGTGATGATCGAGCCTTGCCCGTCAGCGTGCACACCCGGAAGCGGTACCTCGTCCGGACCGATCGCAGCTCCAACGGGCACGCCCGTGATCCGCAACCGCTCACGGCGGCCGTGATTGGCCTGGACCAGGACGCCGACGGTGTAGCCACCAGCTGCCTCGGGAACGACTCGCGAGGCGGTTCCCGTCCCCCCCTTAAAACCGTGGCAGATCATGCCGGTGCCCCCGCCCACATTGCCCTCGTCGATCGGACCTGATTTGGCCGACGCGATGGCAGCCTCGACATGGTGCGGTTTGACATGGAAGCCGTTGATATCGTTCAGCATCCCATCCCAGGTCTCGGCCACGACAGGCAACGCCCACGACGAGAACTCACCGGACACGTACCCGCGTTCGACTGAGTACCGAACCAGCGCCTCATGGACAGTCCCGACGCTGTGGGTGTTGGTGATGGCGATCGGCGACGTCAGCATGCCGAATTCGTCAATGTAGTGTGATCCGGTCATCTCGCCGTTTCCGTTGAGACGATGGATGGCGGCAAAGAGCGGCTCGCGTCCCTCGAACGGCAGGATGACCGTTACGCCGGTCCGGACATCCTCGCCCCGCACGATGGTCTCGTAACCCACCTCCACGCCCGCGACGTCCGTCAGAGCGTCGTTCGGACCCGGCGGCAAACCGCCGATGATGATGCCAAGATCTCGCGCCCGCATCGGTACCTCCTAATCACTCCGAATCACAGCACGTGCCGCGGCATGCCACGCCGTGAGCAGCACAGTCAGAAAGGACAGCGCGACCAGCGCAAAGGAGACCGGTGCGGGCCGTCTCTCCAGCACCGACCGCACAAGCAAACCGAGAAGACCGCCGGCCAGCGCCGTCGCTGCCGCGTCCCTGATGACCCATCGCCAGGGCAAGAGAGTTCGCTCATAGATCCCGCCGACCGAGGCGGCCACATACCATCCGGCGAGAAAGGGAAGGGCTGTCGTCAGAACGTAGGCCGGGCTCCCGTTCTCATGATGAGCGCCACGGCCGAGCAGCGCAAAGAGAAGGATGATGGCGGCGTCACCGGCCGCAAGCACGTAGCGCATGTTCCGGTGTAGCGGGAAGGGAGGAGGAAGAGCAAGTCGAGCAGAATGGGTCATGGAAGAGCCCCGTCCCCGCTACTCCGTGAGCGGACTGATGACGTATGAGGCGTGTCCTCATCAGTACAAGGCCACGTACATTGATGGACGGCCGCCCCCCGTGACCGCCGGCATGCGGCGCGGGACAAGCGTCCACAACGTCATAGCCCGCCACATGCGAGCTCCCGCCCTCCTACGTGAGGACGTCCCCGCCGATATTCAACCTCTCTTCGATCGCTTTCTGCACTCCCGCTTCAACATCGCGCCGGTCGCGGTCGAGCGCCCATTTGTCCTCCCGTTCGACCGCGGTGACGTCCACGGCCGCATCGATCTCGTTTTGCCGCGGCCCGACGGGGGACTGGAACTCGTGGACTTCAAGAGCGGCAGCGGCGGACAGCGAGACGATCCGGCAGCGAGACTACAGCTCCCTCTCTACGCCATGGCCACAGCGCGTCGTCACGGGCTGCCGCCGGAGAGCGTGGCCTTCACGTACTTCTATCTGGGTGACGGCGCCGAGCACCAATTCGTCCCCACGAACGCTACATTTGCCGAGACAACCGAGCGAGTCGAGCGCATTATTCGCGCCATCGAAGAGGGGCGATTCGAGGCCCCGCCGGGGTGTACGTGCTACGCGTGCCGGGGTGAGTTCGGCCGGCGGCGTACGCCGGCAAGACGCTGACCGCGGCCGGCCGGAGCCGCTACATAGTGGCAGCCTGGGGAGGATCCGTGTCCGGCGGCAGGAAAATTATTCTCCGTTGCCGATGATCCATCCAGAAGTACGATTCGATAAAACCGCACTGCAAGCACTTCCGCAGCAACAAGTTCTCGGCGACGTCGGCTTCAAAGAATAGATTGCCGTGACATCGGGGACAGCGGTCATCATGCACCGCGCACCTCCCGCAGAAACCTATGCGCGCATCCTAGCAGAAAAGCAGATTTTTTGCGCGGGTGCTAGACTTATGTGAACAACTCCCTAGGTGCGGGCTGGGTCGGTCCCTGGCATCACTTCCAGCTCTGTCTAGACGTTGTACGTAACCCGTTGTCCAACCCAGAGGTGGAAGAAGCATGACCTATACCGACCGAACCCTGAGCTGCGCCCAGTGTGGCTCCGAATTCACGTTTAGTGCGAACGATCAGGAGTTTCACGCGTCACGCGGCTACCAGGAGCCGAAGCGCTGTCCGGACTGCCGCGCCGCGCGCCGCGCCCAGAATGGCGACTACGGCGGCTCCTACGGGGGGTACTCCGACCGTCCGCGCCGCGAGATGTTCAGCGCGACCTGCTCGCGCTGTGGCAAGGAGGCGCTCGTTCCCTTCGTTCCACGGAACGACCGCCCCGTTTACTGCTCCGACTGCTACCAGCCCGCTCCGCGCAACCGCTGGTAGTTCTCGCGAGAGATTCAAAGCCGGGTGCCAGGACCCGGCTTTTCCTGTTTAAGGGGGCGCATTGCGGCGCGTGATGGTTGCTGCGCCGGTCCCACAGTGATAGTCTGTCTTCAGACGCACCATTTTCGGTAAAGGAGAGTGTCATTATGCCAAGTGTTCGCTGCGTGCACTCGACGCTTGCCGTTGGAGGGTGCGTCCGGGGTCATTGATCGGCTGAGAGTCGGTCTCCGTTGCGGCCGCGGCGCGTCGTGCCCGTGGCCTTTTTTCATGTCTGTGCGGGCAACCGCACGTTCATCAACGGAGACTACTGCCGTGCCCAAGATCGTCATCATCCCGGACGCGGATGCGTGGGACGACTACCTTGAGTCCCAGGAGAGAGGTCGTCGCTCCAGACCCTCCAGGAAGGGGCCGGAATCGGACCACAACAGTGAGCCGACGTCCGACTTTCACCCCACCTTTACCGGCTCGCGCCATGAGCGCGAGTGGATCACACGCTACCTCGCACCGTTTCACCGTGACCAACAGATTCTCGATGTACTGCGTGTCGTTAAAGGCGGCAAGGAAGCGACCGTCTACTGCTGCCGTGCCCACCCGAGCACCGGTCTCGACCTGATCGCAGCCAAGGTGTACCGTCCCAAACAGTTCCGTACTTTCAAGAACGACGCAGACTACAAGTGGGGACGCCCCATTCTCGACGGAGACGGAAAGGCCGTCCGGGACAAGCGCATGCTGAAAGCCGTGCGGCAGGGCTCCCGGGCAGGTGCGTCAACCAGTCACACCTCATGGCTCACTCATGAGTTCACCACCTTGCAGACGCTGCACACCGCAGGCGCCGATGTGCCACGACCTATTGCTCTTGACGAGAATGCGCTCCTCATGAGCTACGTGGGAGACGAGCACACGCCTGCTCCGACACTGAGCGAGGTGCGCATCGCGCCGAATGAAGCGCAAACCCTTTTCACTCGTATCCTCCGCACCATCGAGCTCATGCTGGAGCACGACCGGATCCACGGCGATCTCTCCGCCTACAACGTTCTCTACTGGGAGGGAGGCATCACCGTGATCGATTTCCCACAGGTCATCGATGCATACGGCAATCCGGATGCCTATCGCTTCCTCGTACGGGACGTCGAGCGGATCTGCTCTTACTTTGCCCGCTTCGGCATTTCCTCCGACGCACGCGCCATCGCTGCCGGCATGTGGCGCCGCTTCATGCCCGATGAAACCTTCCGGATTCGCGGCTCCCGCGCGGGTTGGTAAGCTACGGTGGCGGCCGGCAAGGACCGGCCGCCACTCCGCGCGCTGCAGCTATAATCTCGCAGTCGCGGTTGAGGGCAGAGAGTACATGATTCAAACCGGCGGCGCGGCGCTGCCGCGCGCCCGAAGCCTGGTTCGTCTTCGCGATCGAATAGCCCTCCTTCGGACTGAAGTGGCGGTCGGCTCGGTCGACCTGGCGCGACTCGGCTTGATCGGCCTGGCGCTCGCCTTGCAGACCGTCGTTCTCCAGAGTCCGGGGCATTTTCGCCCGGCCGGAACATGGTACTTTGCCGTCCTGGTGGCCGGCGGAACCTTCACGGCGCTGGCGTTGAGCCTCGCCGCGGCGCTACCGCGCTGGGCTTTTCCCGTGCCACTGCGGCGGACGCTGGGTGTTATCGCCCTTGCGTCGCTCATCGTGCTCTCCGTTATTGGCGGCTGGAAAGCAACGTCCGGAGTGGGGGCCATGCTGCAGAGTGCGCCGCCCAGCAATGATGGGGCCGTCATGGATTACTACGCGGCGCGCCAGTTCCTCCGCGGGCACAATCCGTACATCAAGACCAATCTGGTGCTGGCGCTCGCCTCCATCAACGCGCCGGCCACGACCACAACTCCCCTCATGGAGGGACAGTTCCGGGGCGCGCGCACCTACCCGTCGCCCGCAGCAGTCCAGTCGGTCTTCTACTACACCATCATTCACTCCCGTCCGCACTTTATTCCACCGGAGTTCGAGTCCAAGTACAACTATCCCGCCGGCTCTTTCCTCTTCATCCTGCCTCTGGTATGGGCCGGCATATCCGACATGCGATTCCTGTACGCACTCGCTCTGGTCGCCATGGGGCTGTACATGTCGCGGCGGATGCCCCGCTCGCTGCGTCCCCTCACGCCGCTTCTCATCCTGGCCAACGTGCCGCTCATCGTCTTGACGGCCGGTGGTCAACCCGATCCACTCTACGGGCTCTTTCTCATGATCGGATACGCGGAATGGGCGACTCCCTGGATCAGTCCGACATTTATCGGGATCGCCGCCGGGACCAAGCAGATTGCCTGGTTTTTCGTTCCGTTCTATCTGCTCCTCATCTGGAAAGAGTTCGGAGCGCGTGAGGCGATTCGGCGCTTCGGCATCCTGTGCACGGTGTTCGCCGTGATGAATGCGCCCTTCTTCGTTCAATCTCCGCGGTCCTATATATCCAGCCTGGCCGGTCCGATGAGCGATCCGATGTTCCCCCTGGGTATCGGCGTGATTGCCCTCTTCGTATCGCACGTTCTGCCGACCCTCCCCAAAGTGGCCTTCACCGTGATGGAAGGGACGTCGTGGCTGGCGGGAACAGTGGCTGCTCGCTATCACCGCGTCTTGCTGGGTGGCGGAACCGCCGCCCTGGCGGCGCTGCCCCTGTTCTTTGCCTGGCGGAGCCTGGTGAACTACTTCTACCTGGTTCCGCTTCTCGCGCTCGCCATCACCCTCGCGGAGCCCGCACAGCGTAGATCGCTCCTGCGCCGACGCGGCCGGTAAGCCGGTAGCCCTCTCGCAAGGCGCGGCCCGCTCCATCCAGCGGAGGGAGCGGAGGATTGATGACCAGCACAACGGGCGCCACGCGGTGCTCGATGGCATGCCGCAGGGCGGTGACCTCTCCCGGCACCGGTGGATCACGGTACGCGGAGGTATAAGGCGTCGCCGGCAGGCGTCCGCTCAACACGTACACCCAGGGAACGTTTCCCCACACCAGGAGGGGCCCGGCAGGCATCCGGCGGACGCCCGCAGCGAGGGCGATGTTGCGCTCGACGTGATCGTCGACCTCTGCGCTGTACTGTGCGTACGTCTCCTGCCCGACTCCCAGGCGAACCGCATTCGCATACCATTGCAAGCGCCGAGCCGCAATCGAATCGTGCCCGGCGACTGCCAGCATCCAGCCGGCGAGAGCACTGGCACCGGCGGCGAGCACGAAAAGCGCCGGGAGAGCCACAAACCAGCGGCGAAGGAACCGTGCCGTATCGCCGGTATGAGGCAGCGCCATGACAACAACGATGCTGAGTGCCGGCACCACCTGGAGAAAGTAATGGCCGAATGGCCGGCCGCTCCACAGAGCCCCCGCCGCCGACCAGGCCAGCCAAAGTACCGGAAACGGCCGCGCGATGAGGACTGCAGTCAGGCCGGCGAGGATGGTCAACTTCAGGAGCAGGAGCCAGGGCACCGGACCCCCGTTGGCATGGGCAACGTATCCGAGATCGTACACCAGGGCATCCCGCGCTAGAGCCGCCAAGACGCCCGCCTGAGCCGCCCATCCCACCACGATCGCAATCGGGATCGCCAGACCGATGACATAGGAAGCCGGCCGCCGGACGGAAAGGGACGGCTGTAGAAGCAGGAAGAGACCTAGCGCGGCGGCGTCGAAGAGCGCGACGACCTTGAAGAGAATCGCAACTCCCATCAGGAAACCCGCCAACGCGGCGTGTTCGCGGAGCGCCAGGACCACCGCCCACGTCGTGCAGGCGATGAGGAAGATCTCGGCGTTGGCGGTCGTGCCTTCGAGGAACGGGACGCCAAGGACGAGACCGGCCAGAAGGGCGGCGACAGGAGCGCGCGATCCCAGCCACGAGCGAGCCGATATTGTCAGGCCCGCGGTCACGAGCAAGGCTGCCGCCGCGGCCACCACCCGCACAGCCGGCAGCGAGGCACCGAGCCAGTGGTAGACTAGCGCGTAGAGCAGGTAGATCGCCGGCGGCTTGTTCTCCCAGATACCGGCATAGAGGCGGTAGCCGTGATCCACCGCCTGGGCCACGGCGAAGTATGTCCCTTCATCGTTGACCCACGGGGGATCGAAAAACGACGGAGCGCGCCACACGAGCGCGACGGCCAGGACGAGTGCAAGCGAGACCCAATGCCGCGGCGGAGCGGCTCTTTCCATCTGAGATTCTGTCGCCCTTCCTTGTGAGCCGCGCGCTTCTGGCCGGGCTGACATTCGTCGTCGCTTTCTTTTTGCATCGAGCCCCCGCCGCGCTCTGGACGCGCTGGGATGGTCAGTGGTACCTGGGAATCGCCGAGCACGGGTATCACTGGGGAATCCACGGCAAGCCGGCCCTGGCCTTCGCGCCGCTCTATCCCCTCCTGGTACATGCCGGTTTGGCTGCGGGGTGGCCCGGCGTCGTCGCCGGACTAATCATGTCCAACGTTGCCTTTCTGGCGGCCCTATTCTATCTGTACCGTCTGCTGGCCGAGGTACGGGGAGTCGAGATCGCCCGGCGCACGATCTGGCTCATGGCTCTCCTTCCTACCGCCTTCTTCTTTCTGGCTCCGTACAGTGAGAGCCTCTTCCTCCTCTGCGCGGTCGCCTCGCTCTATCACGCCCACCGCAGGGGGGCGTTATGGGCAGGAGGCTGGGCTGGGCTCGGAATGCTCGCCCGCCCAACCGGCGTCATCTTGCTGCCTGTCATTGTGGTCGCCCTCGCGCGGAAAGGGGCCCCATTGCGGACCCTGTTCGCGGCCTGCATCCCATCCGTCGTGTCGGCCATCATCTATCTCTGGTACTTGTCGTGGCAGCGGCTACCTTTTGATGTCGTGCTGGGCGCCCAGCGCAACTGGCACCGGGCCCTCACTTTTCCCTGGACGGGCTTTATCGCCTCGGTGCAGTGGCTCGCCTCTCATGCTGCCGCCAACATCCCCTGGGCCGTCGAGAATATCCTTCAGCTGGCAGTCACGGTCCTCTTCCTGGGACTCACGATTGCGGCCTGGCGGTATCTGTCGAGCGCCGAGCGCATGTACTGCGCGGGCTTCTGGGCGCTTGTTCTCACCTCACCGGAATGGATGGACCACTATTACGCGCCCTTCAGTTCGATGGACAGGTTCGTCCTGGCTCTCTTCCCGCTCTTTGCCTGGCTGGCCGGCCGCATTCCTCACCACCGGTTCAGCGCGTTCCTCGCGGCGAACGCCGCCATCATGCTGGGAGCAGCGACGGTCCATCTCGCCGGCGGCTGGGTCGGCTAAGAGAAAAAGGTGGCTGGAGCAAACTCCAGCCACCCCGTTCAGGCGGATCGGTCCTATGCCTCCGGTACCGAGGAAGCTTCCTCCTGCTCCTCCTCTTGAGTCGGCATCACTTCCTCGACCACCTCTTCGACCTCAGCCTCGGTCGGCGGCGCGGTCGCCGTGATCACGACCTCATCGGCGGGAGTCAGAATGGTAACCCCGGGAAGGGCGGTAATATCGCTCACGTGCAAGGTGCCCGTCGTGTCGGTCAGGCAGCTTACGTCGACATGAAGTCCTTCCGCAGGCACCTGCTCGGGCAGGCTTTCGATGTCGATATGATCGAGGGCCTGCAGAATGATGGCGCCCTCGCGTGCGGCCGGCGCCTCGCCCGTCATGTGGACGGGCACTCGCGCCGTAATCGGCCGGTTCAAGTTCGGCTGCAGAAACTCGACGTGCTGAATGGTGTTGCGCTTGTGTTCCACCTGGGTGGTGCGGATGAAGACCGGACGCGGCGCCTCATCCTCGATGAGGAGATCGATCAAGCCGGTCCGGCCGGCGTGACGCAGTACGCTGGAAAACTCGTGCGCATTGATCTGAATCGAGGTGGGTGTGATCGCGGGGCCGTACACGGTCGCCGGCACAATGCCCTGGCGGCGCAGGCGGCCCACTTTCTTGCCGAGTATCTCCCGTTTCTCGGCCTTCAACGTCGGGTGGGTAGCCATGGGATCTCCTTTGATCGGTCCTGGGGCGCACGACTCCCGCAGCCCCTCTCCTCTCATGATAGCGGTCGCCGGCCGGACTCTCTCTAGCGAGCCACCGTCGATTGTCCCGCCGGCCGCGCCGTCACGCGCATGAAACCGCGACCGGGCAGCCACCAGTTCCACCGGCCCAGCAGACGCATCGTGGCGGGCACCAGGAGGGCACGGACCAGCGTTGCGTCGATCAGGACGGCGGCGGCCAGTCCCAGACCGACTTCCTTGATGATGACCAACCGGGCGAAGGAGAAGGCCACGAAGATGATAATCATGACAGCCGCCGCGCTCGTTATGATCCGCCCCGTGACTTGCAGACCGCGCGCGATGCTCTCCTCGTTGTCTCCCGTCGCGCGATATTCCTCCTGCACCCGCGTGAGCAGGAACACCTCGTAATCCGTGCTCACGCCGAAGAGAACGCAAAAGAGGAAGACCGGAACGATCGAGTCAATGTTGCCCACGGGCGTGAACCCAAGGATCCGCGCCAGGTGCCCGTCCTGGAAGGCAAATGTGACGACTCCATACGCGGCGAGGACGGAGAATACGTTCATCAGCACAGCTTTGAGGGGAAGTAGCAGCGACCGGAACGCCGCCAGCAGCACCAGGAAGATGACGGCGACCACCGCCCCAGCAACCAACGGAAAGCGCGCGTACAGGTAGTTGTCGAAATCCATCTGGCCCGCGGTCTGACCGCCAATCAGGACGCGGTAGCCCGGAATGATGAGCGTGCGCCGCAAGGCACGCACGTAGTGCTCCGACGAGGCACTGGACGGATCGGAGTGGAGGAAAACGGAGATCAGCGCCACACGCCGCGTCGCCGAGGCGCGCCGGATAGCGGCGAGCTGACCGGGACCGGCATTTGTCAGCGCATTTAGCGCCGCCTGGCAACTCCGAATCTGCCCGGGTGCGTTGGCCACGGGGACAGTCGAAACGCCGGCCACGTCCGGCGAGGCGCAGATGCGGTCCAGCGCCGTGAAGGCAGCGGTACGGGCGGTTGACACCGCCGTGCCCGGTGCACGGACGATGACAGCCAGCACCGGAGACTGATTGGCGAGGCCGAGATGAGCCTGAAGGATATCGTTCCCGGCCCGCGAGTCGACCGACGGTGGCAGGATTTCCGGCCCCGGGATGCCGACACGGAGGTGGAATGCGGGGATCGCGAGAAAGAGAACGATCGCGGCCACAGCCGCGATCACGCGTACCGGCATACGCATGACCGTTACGGCAATGCGCCGCCAGATATTCCCCGCCGAGAGCCGCGAGGGAATGACCGAGAGACGGTTGATACTGGGCCCCAGAATCCCGAGGAGCGCGGGTAAAAACGTCAGGGCGACGAGCAGCGAGATGGCGGTGACGAGGCTTCCCCCGATGCCCAACGAGGAAAGCATCGAGATGCCGGATAGGGTCATCCCCATGAAACCGGTACTGACGACCAGCGCCGAGACCAGTACCGCCCGCCCGGCCGTGGCCACCGTATGGCCGACGGCGCTCGCGAGATCGTGGCCCGCCGCCAGCTCCTCACGGTAGCGATTAACCATGAGCAGGGAATAATCGATCGCGACGCCGAGGCCCAGCATCGACGCGGTGTTGAGGACGAAGATCGACATATCCACCCGATGGCCGATGAAGTAGATGAGGGCGAGTGTGAGCGTGACCGCGACCGGGGCCATGAGGACGGGTACCAGTGCCGCGACGGCGGACCCGAAGATCAGCAGCAGGACGATGGCGGCAATAGGGAGCGTGACGACCTCGACCGAGCGGAGATCCTGATCGCTGACCGTCTCCATGTCATGGAAGATGGCCGAAGGCCCCGCGAGATAGCCACGGACGGCGCCATGGGGCAGGATGGCACGCAAGGGGCCGGCGTAGTGAGCGCCCAGGTCCTGTTGCGGCTCACTGAAAATGCGGAGGAACACGACCTTGTGGTCGGGCGTGGCAATTGGCGTCGTCACGGATAGCTGCGAGCGGTAGACGGCGAGCGCCCGGGCTCGGAAGTGCCGTGCCTCCGCGTCAAGAGCGCCGACCTTTCCCGTGAACACAACCGTGAATGTCAGCGCCCGGTATTTATACGATCGGTCGAGGACGTTATAGGCGCTGACCGACTGGCTGCTGTTGATGGAGTAACCGCCGCCTCGTAGCACGCTGGTGATCCGCGGCGCGAATAGGGCACCCGCTCCCAGCATGACAAGCCAGAAGAGAATGATGGGCCAGCGATACCGGTAGGTGAGTCGCCCGATCTGCTCGAGCACGCGTGACTACGTAGACCGAAAGTCGACGTTCGGGTCGATCGTCATCTCGTCCACCACATCCACGACTCCCTCGATTTCTCCGACGATCGACATCGCGTGCTCGGCATCATCAATATCGG
>JAJPIP010000029.1 GCA_021324655.1 Pseudomonadota bacterium | reverse complement strand
GCCGGCCGCTACGACGATGATGGCGCCGCCAAACTGGCACCGGCACGGCTCACCGGTGAGAGGGCCAGCAGCGCCGGCACCAGCAGATAGAGGGCGAGGGCCACGACCAACACGCCCCGCAGTCCCACCACCGGGCCGAGTATCCCCCCGGCGATCAGTCCCAGCACCATCGCTGCCGAGCGGGCGGTCTCATACGCGCCAAAGACACGGCCCCGGATCGTGTCGGACGTCTCTTGCTGTAAGAGTGTTGTGACGCCGATCTCGTAGATGGCCCGGCCCCCGTCCGTGGTCTGCTCGAGGCCCACCAGGACAAGGACCAGGGCGGCGGGTCCGCCGGTCAGGACCAGGACCAGCAGACCGAGATTATTGACGAACTGGCTCGCGATCAGGGCACGCCCCAGGCCAAGCCTCTGGATAACGCGGCCGGCGACGAGTGCGCCGAGGAAGGAGCTGACACCGCCGATCCCGAAGAGCGGACCCATCTCGGCGGGATGCAAATGGAGGTCGCGCACAAAGAACAGCATGATGACGACGCCGATCATGCTACTGGCGAGATCCCAGAGGAAAGCGGCTCCCGTCAGGACGCGGAGCACCGGACGCTGCCGGATGAAGGGCCAGCCGGCGACGATCTCCCGCCAGGAGATCGCCGTCTCCACCTGTGCACGCGGCGAGGAGCGGATGGCCAGCAGTGAGACGGCGGAAAGGAGGAAGGAGACGGCATCGGCGGCGATCGTGAGAGGTGCCGTCAGGAGCTGCACCAGGACCCCACCGAGGGCAAAGCCGCCTGCCTCGGCCACGGCGCCCGTTCCTTCCAGTACCGCATTGCCGCGGAGCAGGGCCGGTCCCGACAACAGGGTAGGGACGTAGGCGCGGAACGAGACGTCGAAGAGGGTTCGCCCCGCACTCAGCAAGACGGCGACGATGTCGAGTTGCGTCAGCGTGAGTGCGTGCTGAAGAGCAGCGACCGGAATCGAGAGCAAGGCAAGGGCGCGGGCCAGATCGACGGCGGCCAGCAGGTGTCGCTGCGAGACGCGGTCGGCCAGAATGCCCGACCACGGGGCAAGGAGGGCGCCCGGCAGGTACAGCGCGCCGTTGAGAACGGCCATCTGAGCCGGGCCGGCGTGCAGCGTGAGGATAGCGGCCAGATCAAAGGCCAGGCCGCCGATCCAGGAGCCGAACAGGGATGTGGCCTGTCCAGCCCAGAGCAGAGGAAAGTGCGGCACGCGCCACACCGATTGACGGCTGAGGATCATGAGGGCATGCCTCCCCGGCATGCGGCAACCAAGGGCAAATCATGACACGGCACAACACGCGGTAAGACCGCGCGGCGGCGAGAGACGCCGGTGCTAGTGCGCCGTGGTAATGATTTGCATCATAGGGTTGACTCCTCGTCCTGACCGCGAGTGCGGCGCGGGCCGGAATGCAGCGGCCCTGGAGATACTGTAGCGAATCTGCTGCCGATCGGGTGGTCCTCAGCCCCGGGTGGCCCTCACCCCCTAACCCCCTCTCCCACTGCGGTGGGCGAGGGGGAAGTAGGAGGGGAAGCTCACTGCGTCTTCATACTCTTCTGCTGCTCAGGCCCTGGTCTCGCCGATCCCTCCCCGTCACATCTCCCCTCTCCCATCGCAATGGGAGAGGGGCCGGGGGTGAGGGCCATCTCATCAACCACACGCTAGGATGGGACGCTCTGATGGATGCCCCTCAGTCCCCCCTGTTGCGCGCTCGGCTCGATACGTCCTTGCCTCGCTTCGTCCGGGGCGAGGGGGTGGAGCTGATTGACGACGCGGGACGGCGCTATCTCGATGCCGCGTCCGGAGTCGGGGTAACCTGCCTCGGCTACGGCCGCGCCGATATTGCCGAGGCGATGGCACGTCAGGCGACGATGCTTCCCTACGTGCATGCGCTGCGCTTTGAGAGCGAGCCGGCACGGCGGCTGGCAGAAGAGATCGTGGCGCTCGCGCCCGGCGATCTGTCCACCGTCTTCTTTACGTCCGGCGGCGCCGAGGCCAACGAGGCGGCTTTCAAGCTGGCGCGTCAGTACCAGGTGGAACGCGGGGAGCCGCAACGGTGGCGGATCGTGGGGCGGCATCCCAGCTTCCACGGCAACACGTTGGCGACCCTGGCGGCGGGCGGACATGCCGGACGCCGCGCCCGCTACGAGCCCATGCTGCCGGCGTTCTCCCACGTACCGGCGCCCAATACCTATCGCGGTTGCACGCACTGCGGGGGTTCCTGTGATCTGCACTGCGCCGATCGGCTCGATGGTCTCCTGACGCAGGACGACAGCATCGCCGCCTTCATCGCCGAGCCGGTCGTCGGGGCGTCGGGTGGGGCGCTCGCGCCGCCGGACGGGTATTTCGCCCGCATCGGCGAGATCTGCTCTCGACACGGGGTGCTCCTCATCGCCGACGAGGTGATTACCGGCTTCGGGCGGACCGGCACGGCGTTCGGCATCGGCCACTTCGGTGTGGTGCCCGATATCCTCACCTTTGCCAAGGGAGTGGCCGCGGGGTATGCGCCGCTTGGCGGAATGATAGCGGGTGAGCATGTCGTCGCTGCCCTCCGAGCTGGATCCGGCCGTTTCGAGCACAGCCTCACCATGTCCGGGCATCCGGTCGCCTGCGCTGCCGGCCTCGCCACCCTCGACGCCCTCCGCCGCGAGCATCTGATCGAGCGCGTGAATGATCTCTCGCCGGTTCTCTTCGAGGCCCTGCGCCGCCATCTGCGGGGCAATCCGGTTGTGGGTGATATTCGGGGGATCGGCTTACTGGCCGGCATCGAGTTGGTGGCCGATCAGGATCGCAAGATGCCCTTCTCGGGGGAACTGAATGTGGCGGGCAAGGCAGAGACGGCGGCACGCGAGGAGAGGGTGCTGGTCTATGCCGGCCATGGCGACCCGGGCGACTATCTGCTGCTCATGCCGCCGTTCGTCAGCACGCGGAGCGATCTGGAGGCGATGGCAGCCGGCGTTGGGCGTGGACTGAGCCGGCTGGCTGAGCAGGTGATGCAGCGAGTGCCGTGAGGACACGAGCACACCGGAGTACAGCAATCCCGGCGCGATCCGGCTGCCGATGAGCCCGACGCCTCGCAGACCCACCGCGAGAATCTCGATGTCCTCCACGCCTCGCTCCGGACCGTGGGAGAATTGCGCGTGTTTCCGCTCCGCACGCCATCTCCGACGAGACCTTCCCGCCGCTCGCTGATTCCGCGGCGGGAAGGCGCCTTCTGGGTGCTCTTTACGCTGCTGGCGCCGCAGGGCTTCGGCGTCGTCTTCACCGTCCTGCTGCGCCGCGTCCTGGGACCCGGCACCTCCGGTCTCTTCGATACGGCCGGCGTGCCCTATCAGTTTCTGGACGGGTTCCGCAGCTTTGGCACCGGGCCGGCCATCGTCTACCAGCAGGAGATCGACCGGCCGGTTGCCAACACGGCCTGGACAATCAACATGATCTCGGCCGTGATCACAACCCTGGTCGCACAGATCGTCGCGTACCCGCTTGCCCTGTACTTCCGGCACCCGGCGATCGAGGGGATCATCCGCATCCTCTCTCTCGCCTACCTCTTCGGGTCGGCCGGCTCGATCCACTACTTCCTGCTGCTGCGGCGTCTCGACTTCCGGGCACGGGCCGTCCCTGCCCTCGGTCAGGTAGCGGCCGGAGGCATCGTCGCTCTGCTGTTCGCGCTCTGGGGATTCGGGGTCTGGACGCTGGTTGCCCGCGAGGTAGCATCCGTGGCCGCCGGGGCGGCCTTGCTCTGGCTGATCTACCCGTTTCGCCCGCGGCCGCAGTTCATCCCGGACGTGGCTCGGACGCTCATCCGGTACGGGTTCTGGATTGGGGCCGGCTACACGCTCCTCTACCTCTCCCAGAACGTCGACGTTCTGATCGGGGCCCGCATCATCCACCGGGCCGCCGATATCGGCTTCTATACGACGAGCTGGAAGCTCTCCTTCATCATCGCCGGCGCGCTGGCCAGCGTCTCCACCAGCATGGTCTTTCCCTCCCTCAGCCGGCTCCGGCAGGACCGGGAGGCGCTCGACGCCGCCCTGCTCACCGCGCTGCGGCAAATAGCGACCGTCGCCCTGCCCACGGCTGCCCTCCTCGCCATCCTGGCGCCCTCGTTGGTGGTTCCGGTGTTAGGGCCCCGCTGGCACGCCTTCCGTGATGCCTGGCCGGTGCTCTCGATCCTGGCCATCTACGCCGGCAATCGCTCAGTGCTGTTCACCCTCTTCGAGGGCTACAAGGCGATCGGGCGCCCTTCCATCATTCCGTACTACCACCTGGTGAAACTGGCCATCATCACGCCGGCCGTCATCGTCGGTGCCCAACACGGCATTCTCGGCCTGGCTGCCGTCTACCTGCCGATCCAGGTCCTCGAGGTGCCCGCCATCCTGATCCTGGCGCGGCGCTTCCTCGACATCCACCTGGCAGCGGTGTGGTCCGCGTTGCGCGTGCCGCTGATGACGACGGTCACGATGGGCGCGGTCACGGCGGGCGTCGAGGGGCTGATGCGGGCGCAGGGAATCAGCGATGCCACGACGCTGGCGGTGTGCTTGCCCCTGGGCCTGCTGCTCTATGCCGGCGTGCTGCACCAGCTGGATCCCAACATCGTGGGCGAGGCACGAGGAGTGCTGCTGCACGGGTTGGCGCCGGGACGGTAAGGAGGATGGGCCAATGACCGAGGACGGCACGACGCTTCGCATGAGCCGCGTCGTCAACGCGGCACCGCAGGACGTGTGGACCGCATGGACAGAGCCAACATCACTATCCCGGTGGTGGTGGCCGGAGCGGTTCCGGACAGACTATGCGATCGATCTCCGGCCGGGAGGACGGTATCACTATCGGACTGATGAGATACCGGGCATGGGAGTTCTCTCGCTGCGGGGGACATATCAGGAGGTGGCGTCACCCGAGAGGATCACTTACTCCTGGGACTGGGAGAATGGCGAGCCCGTCACGGCGGTGACCGTCGAGTTCGTGGGGCGAGACAGCGGGACCGAGATTTGCCTCGCCCACGGCAGCTTTGCGACGTCCGAGGAGCGGGACAATCACATTGTGGGCTGGAACGATTGCCTGGACCGCCTGGCGGCGATGTTCCCGGCCGGAGTGTAGAGCGACATGGGGATTCTGACCGACGACATGAAGCGCATGTTGGACGAGCAGCGTCTGGCGTTCGTGGCCACCGTCTGCCCGGATGGCACGCCGAACCTCTCGCCCAAGGGCACAACGATGGCCTGGGATGACGATCACATCGTCTTCGCGCATCTGCACTCGCCGCAAACAGTTGAGAATCTGCGCCACAATCCGGCGATCGAGGTCAATGTGGTGGATGGTGTCACCCGCAAGGGATATCGCTTCAAAGGGCGCGGCGAGGTGCTCGACAGCGGGCCGCTCCACGACCGAATCATGGCGATGTACCGGGGGGACACCGGACACGATCCCCTGCGCGATCCCGACCGGCGGGTGAAGGCGGTCGTCCTGGTCGCGATTGAGCGGGCATTACCGCTCATCTCCCCGGCCTACGACGGCGGAGCAACCGAGGCGGAGATCGTGGCGGAGTGGGAGGAGTACTGGCAGCGCCTCCGCGCCCGGCGCGCCACGTCCGTCACCGATCCGGTTTGATGACTGTCACGTTCGTCGCTGGTGCCGACGCTCGTCGGGCCGATGTCATCGAGGAGCAATTACGGGCCTTCAATCTGACCCATCTGTCGGATGAGCCGGAGGCGGTACCGCTCCAGATCTTCGCTCTCGATGGGCAGGGGACCGTCGTTGGGGGGCTGGTCGGTAAGACGGTCTGGGGCTGGCTGGAGATCGGATCGCTGTGGGTCGAGACCGCGCTCCGCTCGCGCGGGCTGGGTTCTCGTCTCCTCCAGGAGGCAGAGAACGAGGCGGGGCGCCGCGGCTGCCGCGCTGCCCGCCTGAGTACCTGGGAGTTCCAGGCCCGCGACTTCTACGAACGGCACGGTTACCGCCCCTATGGCCGCCTCGACGGCTACCCTGAGGGACATACGGTGTATTACCTCCGGAAGGAATTGATCGACAGCAGTCCGTAGTTGCGCTGCTCACTCTATAGAAGAAGGGGTCCCGCCATTCCGACCATCTCCATCGGTACCAGTCTTTCCACCTCGGCCGGTCCCGGCGCCGATCCCGTGGCGCAGGCCCGCCTGGCCGAACGGCTCGGCTACGACTTCCTCACTGCCTCCGACCATCCGGCCGGCAATCATCCGACCTTCGAGACCTGGACCCTCCTCACCTGGGTGGCTGCCAACACCGAGCGCATCGGACTGATGCCGAACGTCCTCGGTCTTCCATACCGCAAGCCGGTGATGCTGGCCAAGATGACGGAGTCACTGGATCGCTTCTCCGGCGGGCGCCTGACTCTCGGCCTTGGGGCCGGCGGCGGAGATGAGGAGAGGATGCGTGCCCTGGGGCTGGAAGTACTCACGCCGGCCGAACGGGTCCAGGCGCTGGGTGAGGAGATCGAAATCCTGCGCCGCCTCTGGGCCGAGACCGACGTCACGTATGACGGGGAGCGATTCCGGATAGAGGGCGTCACTTTGACGCCGCGCGCTCACCGCGCGATTCCGATCTGGGTCGGCGCCTACGGTCCCCGTGCCGTGGCCCTGACCGGCCGCCTGGCCGACGGCTGGACCCCGTCCCTCCCCTATCTGCCCCCGTCCCGCGCCGTGACGCTGCGCGCCCTCTTGCTGGAGGCCGCTGAGGAGGCGGGTCGTGATTCCGCCGACATCACCTGCAACTACAACGTCGGGGTCATGGTGGGCGGACACGCACACGACGAGCGGGTTGTGGCCGGCAGCGCCGAGGGGGTCTGCGAGCAGCTCCTGGGGTTTGTCCGCATCGGGTTCACCTCGCTCACGATCTGGCCGATCGGTGACGAGGAAGCCCAGATGACCCGCTTCGCCGAGGAAGTCATGGGACCGCTGCGCGAGGCCGCCGCGGACCTGTAGACGGTACCCCTCCAATTGGCGATCCCTGTCGGGGCGTCGATCACCCTGGTATCGGCAGCACGTTGGTTCCCTCGGACCCTGTGACTGGCGATCCGTGTCGGGGCTTGATTCATCAATCCCCGACACCGTAGCGCAGGTTTGGCTTCCCTGCCACATTGTCTGTCCCGAGACGAGGTGACGGCCCGCCATAAGACGGTGTGGAGAGAACCGATAGGGTAGACCGGAGACGGGAAGCTCGGCTACGTCCGAGCAGCCCGATGAATCGGATCACGACAGGATGCCAAGAAATCGTTAGATCGGGCCCCGACAGGTGATGCCGGACGGGCCGGCGAGATCGAACTGCGGTCCAGGGCGTCACCTTGCGGGGGACAGGACGGAGGCACCATGGACCGGCTGATACGATAGGGCCGTCGCCAGACGGACATGATAGGCAGGGGGAAGCGGTGTGACGACGACACTGGGACGATTGACGAGTGTTCTGGTGCTGCTGGCGGTGGCGCTGGGCGGGTGCGGCGGGAGCACGCAGTCGAAGGCAAGCGGGCCGGCCGGCATCCTTCGCCTGTCGGATGAGGGCATTCCCGACCTGACGCCTGCCGACCTTGATCCGCCGGCCGAGACGCTCGGCGCCAACTCGATCGCCGTGATGAGCCTGATCGACGGCGGTCTCGTGCGCCTCGACGCCAATCTGCATATCGCGCCGGATGGCGCGTCCAGTTGGTCGGTCGGCAACGGCGGCCGAACCTATACCTTCCACATCCGTCCTCACCTGCGCTTCGCCGACGGCACGCCGGTGACGGCCGCCGACTTCGCTTACTCCCTCGACCGTGCCTTTTCGCCGCGCTACGCGGGCGCCGCCAATGCCCAGGCGTTTCTCAGCCACATCGTCGGCGGCGCAGCGGTCACGGCCGGCAAGGCAAAATCGGTCTCCGGCGTCCGGGTCCTGGGACGCGACACTCTTCAGATCACCACCGACAAGCCGGTCGCCGTCTTCCTGGACGAGCTGGCCAATCCGGTGGCGGCCGTGGTGCCGCGGCATCTCATTCAGAGATATGGTCCGGAAGCCTGGACCGAGCACGCCGTCGGCACCGGTCCCTTCTATGTGAAGGATCTCCAGCACGGGAAAGAGATCGATCTCGCACCCAATCCGTACTACTGGCGCGGCAAGCCGGCCCTCAAAGAGGTACGGATCCTCTTCGTCCAGAATCCTGACACCGCCTACAACCTGTACCGGACCGGCTCCCTCGATGTGATGGGGATGGTGCAGTTTCCGTCCGACAAACTGGCCGAGGGCCGCAAGCTTTCCGCGTTCCACAGCGCGCCCTACCTCTTCACCGAATACCTGCCGCCGAACGAGCGCAAGCCGCCGTTCAACAACGTCCACGTGCGGCGCGCCTTCTCGCTGGCGATCGACCGTACCGCCCTGGTCAATCGCTTTCTGGGGGGCCAGTACGTACCGGCCAACGGCATCCTCCCGCCCGGGATGCCCGGCTACAATTCGCATCTGCGCGGCGAGCAGTTCAATCCGACCCAGGCCCAGGCCGAGCTCGCTAGGGCCGGCTATCCCGGGGGCAAGGGTTTTCCGTCGGTCAGCCTGTCCTTCAGCGGCGGCGATCCCGGGCAGCGCGCCTCGGCCCAGGTGCTCCAGCGCTTCTGGAGCAAGTATCTACACGTCAGTGTCGGCCTCAATCAGATGGAACAGGGCGCCTACAACAACGCCCTCAACGCCGAGAACTTCCAGCTTGCCTTCATCTCCTGGGGCATGGATTATCCGGACCCGCAGGACTTCCTCAGCCTGCAGCTGCAGACCGGAGTGGGCAATAACAACGCCGGTTTCAGCAACGCCCGGTTCGATGCGCTGACGAAGCAGGCGGACACAATGGTGGGACAGAACGCGGCGCGCTACAAGCTCTACCGGCAGGCCGAACAGATCGCGCTGGACCAGGCGGCCTGGATTGTCCTGTACTGGGGGCGAACCGATGTGCTCATCAATCCCCGCGTGCACGGCCTCATCCTGAACGGCGGCGGGCTGACTGCTCCGAACTGGGCGTCGGTGACGGCCGGGTAGGCCCGAAGCGCAGGCGGGAAATCGGATGCTCGCCTTTCTGCTCCGCCGCGCGCTTGGCCTCGTCTTCGTCCTGTTCGGTGTCCTGACCCTGACCTTCATTGTCGGGCACCTGGCACCGGGCGATCCGGTGCTCACCATCATGGGCCAGCGGCACGATCCGGCCCTCTATCACCGGCTGCGCCATGTCTATGGCCTGGACCAGCCGCTCTGGCAGCAGTATCTCGCCTACATCGGCGGCGTCCTGCACGGGAACTTCGGTATCTCCTACCACTACACCGATACGCCGGTGAGCACCCTCCTGCTGCGTGACACGCCGGCCACCCTGCAATTGGGCATCCCGGCGCTCCTGCTGGGTCCCCTGCTCGGCGTGCCGCTCGGCATCCTGGCGGCGACGCGCCAGGGGAAGCCGGCCTATACCGTCAGCACCGGCCTCGCCCTCCTCCTGTACTCCATCCCCACCTTCGTGCTGGCGCCGCTGCTCCTGGCGATCGACATCAGCCTGTACAACAGCGGCTACCCCTCGCTGCCGGTGGCGGGTTGGGGCACGCTCTCGGAGGCGGTCCTGCCCATCCTGGTGCTGGCGGCGCCGAACGTCGCCTATCTGGCGCGGCTGACACGGACCAGCCTGCTGGGCGTCCTGCATGAGGACTACATCCGAACGGCGCGGGCCAAGGGCTTGAAGGGGCGGATCATCATCGGGCGGCACGCGCTCCGTCTCGCCCTGCTACCGGTGGTCACCTTCCTCGGTCCGTCGCTGGCGTTGATCATTACCGGCACCTTTGTCGTCGAGAACATCTTCAACATCCCGGGAATCGGCTTCGCCGTGGTGAACTCCATCTTCACGCGCGACTATCCCCTCATGCAGGCGCTCGCCATCGTCCTGGCGGCGAGCGTGGTGATCATGAACACCCTGACCGACGTGATCTATTCCATGCTGGACCCACGGATCGAGCTGGCGGCGTGATTCGGGACGAGCCGGAGGTCGTCACTGGGATCGAGCCGGATGAGCCGCCGGATACCGGCCGCGAGCGCTTCCGGCGGCGTTTTCGCGGCAACCGTCCGGCTCTGCTGGCGGCGGCCGTCATCCTGCTGGCAGTGCTGGCCGCTGTCTTTGGGCCATTGCTGTGGACGGCCAGTCCCTCGACCTTCGATCCACTCACCGCGCAACTTGACGCGTTCCCCTCCGCCGCCCATCCGCTGGGGACCGATCATTTGGGACGCGACCTGCTGGCGCGCCTCCTCGCCGGGCTGCGCGTCTCCCTACTGGTGGTGGCGCTGGTCGAGTCCCTCAACGTTTCGCTGGGCCTGCTGACGGGAGTCGTCGCCGGCTACTTTCGCGGCACGATCGACGAGATCTTTCTCCGCATCAGCGACATCCTCTTCGCCTTCCCCGGCCTGCTGCTCGCCATCCTGCTGGCCGGCGTCTTCGGCCAGCACCTGGGGAATGCTTACGGCGGCCTCGCGCGGCTGGCCCTGGTCTCGGTCGCCCTGGCGGTCGTCTCCTGGCCGCTGATGGCGCGCTATGTCCGGGCCGAGACGCTCTCGCTGCGCACCCGTGACTACGTGGAAGCGGCCCGTGTCCTGGGCACGCACGACGGGCCGATTATTCGTCACCACATCGTCCCCAACGTCATCGGCATCGTGCTCACCGCCGCCACGCTGGATATGGCGGGTGTCGTCGTCAACGAGGCGTTGCTCTCCTTCCTCGGCCTCGGCGTTCAGCCCCCTGGCTCGAGCATTGGCCTGATGATCAGCGACGGCATCAATCAGCTGGGGGTGAACTGGCTGGAGACGTTCTTTCCGGGAGTGGCCCTCACCGTCCTGGTGCTGGCCTTCTCCTTCCTGGCGGATGGCTTGAGAGATGCGCTGGATGTGAGGGGGTGAGCGCCCCGATTGGTCCGTGCCGGCGCGGCCGGCATGCTCCACGCTCCCCTGCGCCATCGTCGTCATGACCGATGATTTACTTGCTGCAGATGAGTAGGGCTCTGCCACGACGGGCGACAGGGTGAATTGATGCCTGTCCTCAGCTTCCGGGGACTAACTGCCGGTAACGTTCCAGCAGCGCTACATCCCCGTACACGTCGATGTTCTCGGTGCCGCCGCGTCCCCAGAGCCAGAGGAAGAGATCTTCCATGGGACCGCGGATGGCGATGTCACCCTTGCCGTGCTCGCGGCGGATGGTAACGTCATTCCCGTCGAAGCGTATCAGCCATTCCCCCGGCGCATCCGTGGCATGGAAATGATACGTCTCGCCGCTGCCGGCGATCGGCTTGCCCCAGGTGCGGGCCGCCGGGATCTGGACGTCGAAATGCTGCTCGATGCCGTCGGCCACGATGGCCGGATCGAGCGGGCTGATCTCTCCCGTGGCGTGCTCGGCGTCCCAGCGGTGCACCGTCGCCTCCATCGCTTGATTGCGCATGTGCGTGATGCCGCGGTTGTCGCCCGACCAGTGGCGAATCTCCTCCTCCGGACCTGTGCCCTCGAGGGCGTCCATCAACTCCACCGTCGCCCCCTCGAACCAGGGAATCAGCCCTTCCGGGATGTGCTCCAGATCAGGGTTTCCGGCGTCGGCCCCGTCCAGCCACGGCAGGAGACCGGGACAGGCCTCGAATGCTGATGGCGGGAGCGCGATGAACTCCCGGGCGCGCTCGCGGACCTGCAGCGCCCAGAAGCGCTGCACCTCGCCGATGTGCGCGACCAGCTCGGCGACCGACCAGGCAGGACACGTGGGCACATTGACCGTCATGCTGCGCCGGGCTGCCGCGGCCAGCAGGGCCGAGTTCTCGGCGATGGCCTGGAGATACTGTTCTTTGGTGAGCGATTCCGGCTGGGTCACGAGGCGTCCCTCCGCCGCGGGATGACCGTATGGTACCAGTGCCGGCAAAAGCGGAGTCCCGGCCCGTCGGGCCGGGACTCCGCGATCCCCCATGAGACGAGATCTGTTTAGCCGCAGTTGCCGGAGGAGTCTACCGTCTGGCACTGCGCTCCCTGGACGGTCCAGGTGAGCGGCTTGGCGGCGTAGATCCACATGCCGCTCGTGAACGGAATCTGATTGCCGTAGGTTTGCGGCCAGGTGGCATTGCCGCTGGAGTCGGCCGGAGCCGGTTTCCAGTCAATCGTCAGTCCGTTGGGCCCGATCGCCTTGATCTCGGTGATCGTCTGGCTGCAGGGGGTATTGGTCAGGATGCCGGCCGAGCAGGCGTTGTTCTCGGCAGCAATCTGGTTGTAAATGGCATCGGTCATCAGGCCCGGATTCGGGTACGTGGCCGAGACCAGGTTCCAGCCCTGCTGCAGCTGGATCGTCGGCGCCGAGGTGTAGAGCGTACCGGACGGATGCCAGGTGCCGGAGGTGTTGCTGAAGACGAGGATCCCATCGGTGCGGGAGAGCGGGAGACCCTTGCCGTGACCGGGGTAGTACGTCTGGTACGCGCCGTTCTTGTAGAGCTGGATGCGGGTTATGGCACCGGACGGCAGGTTGCCGGGGGACTCCATGGCGGAGACCAACTGCTGGGTGTTGGTGATGCCCGAGACCGGGACGCCGATCAGCGTCGTACCCTTCTGGATCGTCACGGCAGCGGAGTCACCGCCGTACCCGCCGTTGCCCTGATACGAGGTCAGTGCGCACCCGTTGTTCCAGTTGCTGTACTCCTGCTGCACGATGTAGTGATCGCCGTGCAGGACGATGTTGCTGCCGTCGGCGGCGTAGTTGCCGTAGTTGTACGCGCACTTGTCGCCGATCTCACCGTTGACGGCGTCGTACCATGCCAGCGGCGGCGCCAGCTGTTGCGCGGTGCCGACCTCGGAGTCACTCACGGTCTCGAACTCTTCGTGGGAGGTAATCGAGACCTCGGCATCGGCAATGGGATCGGTAACCTGGTTGCCGTTCACCGTGTGGGTGGGATCGCTGACGCCGATCGGCGAGGTGTAGCACATGTTGATCGAGCTGGGGTTGGCGGCGAAAGCGCCATCCGCCATGTCCGCGTAGAGGACGTAATTACCGTCCGGCTGCATGAAGTCACCGTGGTAGGCGCAGTAGCCGCCAACGGCAACGGCCGGAGGGAATGCCACGTCACAGGTCGGAACCGCGCTCGCCTGTCCCGGAGGGGCGAAACAGTCGGTCGCGCCGTATCCGGTGTAGACGAAGTACTCGTTGCCGAGACCTTCCGGCCAATGATTGACGGCGATGGCCCGCTGCACTTCAGCCTGGATGTCGGTCTGGTAGATCGGCGCGACATCGGTGCCACCCGGCACCGGACCGGTGGTGGTGCTGGGCGTGGACGTGTAACCGCAGTTATCGGTCCAGGTTCCCGCCAGGCTCTCACTGTTCTGGGTGGCGCCGGTTTCCTCGTCGGCATACTGGCTCAACAGGTTGTAGAACTGCGTGCCGTTGAGGTCTTTGAAGTACTGCTGGATGATCGTCTGGTAATCGATGTCTCCATCCGGACCACCCGGCAGGGCCCCGACCGTCGCGGTGCCGCTGGCCGGCTGCTCGAAGGAGTACGATGCCGTCGCCGGCTCGGTGCAGGCGCTGCCGTTGGAGTAGGTCGTCGTGCCGGCCTTGGGCAGCCACCAGATCAGGTAGTTGTGGATCGAGTGGACAACCGGACCGCCGTAGTAGGCGAGGTTGTTGGTGCTGCCGGTGCTGGGGAGCCCGGGGGTCACCTGTCCGGTGCGCGGCGAGGGGCAGGCGGTGCCGCCGTTGCCGACCTGGTAGTCGTTTGAGCTGGAGGTCAGCGTATCGGCCGTTTCCAGCAGACCACCGCTGGCCGGCGTACCAACAAGCGCATCACCGTCGGCATAGGGCGAGGACAGCGTGGCGCCCGCAGCCGGCGAGCCGACGGCACTCAGCGGGGCGGTGATGGAGATCCGGTTATTCGTGGTGTCGAAGTTGCCGGTGGCAGCACCACCGGTGGTGAACTGATCCCCGCCGGTCGCGGAGGTGACGATGGTGCCGTAGGTGAAGTCCACCGGCAGGTTGGAGGTGGAGGCGTTGTCCGTGTAGCCGGTGTCGGCGGGCGTACCCGGATACTGCGCCTCGAGGAAGTACCCCTTGATGCCGGGGGTATTGCCGTAGTTCCAGACGACGTACCAGATGTCGCCGCCGCCTGCGACCTGTGGCGTGGCGGGAGCCGGGGTACCGTTGACTGGGGTGCCGTCACTCAGGCTCTGCGCACTGATGACGCCGGTGACGTTGCTGGTGTCGCTCGAGAGGCCAAACGCGCTGAGGTCGAGAGAATCGAACTGTGTGTCCGCCGTGTTGACGAGGACGTGCGCATCACCGTTGGATGAGTCGACACCCAGCGTGCAGGTGGGAGACGGCAGCGTGCCGTACGGCGGGGTAGTTGTGCTGCCGCTCGATGTCGACGGGGGCGGCGCGTGTTGTGCCAGATAGGCCGTGGTCGGCATGATCTGGACCTGCGCGCCGGTCGTCGGGTTGGTCAGGATAAAAGGATTCGACAGGGTTCCGGCGCCGACAAGCCCGCTCTGTGCCTGTACAGCGTGATACGGTAACGCCACGATCGCGAGCAGTGCAATGGCCAGAAGGGGAACAAGGCGTAAGGGGGCTCTCATCAGTCTCAACTCCGTTCTCGAACTCGGGCGCACGCCCTTCTGTGGGGAGTGGACGCGCTCCCTCGTCCCAGGCCCCCGTCCCGCGGAGATCGGGGAGGACGGAGTCGCGCGATCAAATGGGGTTCCACGGGCTCCCATCTGCAATCTATTGTTCGATTGCGAAGGAGAAGGGTAAATAGGATCAGCACCCTATTTCCGCCCTAGGACACGCCCTAAATCGGTTCGGACGGAGACCTCTTCTCCAGGGCACAGTCGTACAGTCTTCCGGCCGGCGTGGCCCCCATCATGCTCTCCAGGGAGCATGAATCTGCGCGTGGTGACGTTCCTGGGAGGTCCGGTGGTGCGTGCCGCCGCGACAGGGGAGGGCGCCTTGCTCTTGCTGTTGCAGGGCCGCTATCGCCGCGCCGTGCTTCTGCTCGCCTCGGTCGGTCTCACCGGCGGCCTCAATACACTCCTCAAGAAATTGGTTGACCGGCGGCGGCCCCGCACCTTCTTCGGGACTCTCCACAAGAGCTCCAGCTTTCCCTCCGGTCATTCCAGCGGGGCCGCTGCTCTTAGCGCCTGCACCAGTGTGCTGGCCTGGCAGGCAACGCGTAATCGCGTGGTTACCGGTGTCATCTCCCTGCTCGGCGCGGGGTGGGCCGGGCTGGTTGGCTATTCCCGTGTCCGCCTGCATCAGCACCATGTCGGCGACGTGCTCGCCGGATACGCCCTGGGCTGCCTGGTGACGGCAGCCGCCGCCCTCTTTATTGGTCGGGAGCTTGAACCGCGTCGCTCGCCGGTGTCCCGGCGTAGCGAGCAATCAGGCTCTGGATGAAGTCGGCGCAGACGTCCGCGAACGGCGCTGAATCGAGCCGTAGAAGATTTTCGGCATTGTTTTCTCCACTGTGAGAGAAGTTGAAACTGCGGGTGAGCACGGAGTCGTCGACGACGATCATCTTCAGGTGCATGTAATTGTGGACCGCGCCCGGGCTCCAGGGTGTGGAGACCTTACCGGCCAGCCTGGCCCCACGCGCGATCGTCTCAAACGCCTGGATTTTCCAGCCGGCCTCCGGATCGCCGGCCCACTGCTGGTGGACCTCGTCCATCTGGGTGCGGTCCACGACGCCACGCACCGGGACGACGCCGCGGGCCACGATTGTGCTCAATTCACGCAGGATGGAGCCCGAGGTGATGACGGGTGACGCGATGAGGATTCGCTCCGTGGCCTGTGCGATGGTGTCCGCTGTCGCGTGCGCCATCTCGATCCCCTCGGCCGGCGCGAACCAGACGGTCGCCGGCATCGGCCGGCCGCCGTACCACAACGTTGCGGGCCCGCCCGCGTCGTACCCGCTGGTGGCGATGTCGCCCGACCAGATCTCTTCGAAGTCACGCTCAAAGTGGGCTGCCAGCTCGACGCCGAACAGCTGAAGGATGACGTTTTCTTCGCGGCTCCAGGCATCCTCGCCCCAATTCGTCGAACCGGTCAGCACCGCCCCGGCATCCGTTCCTGCATCACGGACCACGTACTTGTTATGCATGAGATTCTGCCGATTGCCCGAAGCGCGGTCGGGCACGCCCAGCGAGGTCACGAAGGTTTCGGTCTGGCCGGAGGGGGGAGCTATTCCCCGGGTCCGTTCGGTGTCGCCGTGATAGATCACACGAACCGCCACCCCGCGGCGAGCCGCCGTCTGCACCGCTCCCTTGATGGTGTCGGCCGGCTCCCCGGTTAGGGCGCAGTCATAGATCGCGATATCCAGTGACTGCTGAGCGCCCGCCAGGAAGGAAGCGATAAGATCGGCGACCTGCTGCGGTTGCTGCGTGCCGTCACCCAGGAACTGAACCTGGCTGTTGAGTACAGGTGGATTCACAGGAGCCCCCGTGCAGGGAGTATAGCTCGAATCAGATGGTTCCCTGGCGGGAGGAGACCTCGGATCCCTCTGGACTCGGTGCCGACTCTTCCTGCAGGAGGGCAACGAACGCATCGACGACGCGCGGATCGAACTGGGTGCCCGCGCACCGCCGCAATTCGGCGAGGCTCTCGGCGACCGGACGCGCCGCCCGATAGGGCCGGTCGCTGCGCATGGCCGCGTAGGCATCGACGACGGTGATGATGCGCGCCGCGATTGGGATCTCCTGGCCGCTCCTGCCGTCGGGATAGCCGCCGCCGTCCCACCGCTCGTGATGCGCGCGGATTATCGGGGCGATGGGGGCCAGATCGGGAACGCGGAGAAGCACATCGGCGCCGACGTCGGGATGGGCCCGCATCAAGACCCATTCCTCATCGGTGAGACGACCGGGCTTGAGCAGAACGGCATCCGGTACGGCGACCTTTCCGATGTCGTGGAGGCAGGCGGCGATCCGCGTTTGTTCGATCAGTGCCGGCGCCAGATTCAGGCGGCGAGCCAGGCGGGCCGCCAGCATGCCCACGACATCCGAATGGTGACTGGTGTACCGGTCGCGCGCGGCGACCAGCGCCGCCATCGCCTCAACGGTCCCCGCGATGCCGATGTGGCGGCCGGCCTGCTCTGGAGACTCGACCCACAGCGACATGTCCCCAGCCGACCGGACCTGATTCCGTCCCAGCCGTTTTGCGCTGTACAACGCTTCATCGGCCGCTCTGAGCAGCGCATCGCGCTCCTCCGCGTCCAACGGATAGCTGGCGACACCAAGCGAGCAGGTGAGATGACTCGGCATCGGATCGATTAACCCGTGGGCAGCGACCGCAGACCGGAGCCGTTCGGCGACCATCATGGCCTCATCGCGCGTCGTCTCCGGCAGGATGGCCACGAACTCTTCCCCGCCCCAACGGCCGAGCAGGTCGATGGCGCGGAGCGCCTCGCGCACGAGCGTACCGAAGTGACGAAGCACGGCGTCTCCCGTGAGATGACCGTGCCGGTCGTTGATCTGCTTGAAATGGTCAATATCGAGGAATATGACCGAGCAGGGGCGGTTGTAGCGGCGAGATCGTTCTATCTCCTGGTCTAAGGCCGCCACCGTCGCTCGGTGATTGGGGAGCCCCGTTAGTGCGTCCATGGTAGCGAGTTTGGCCAGCTCCGCAGCATGGGCCACGGTCGCCTGGTAGAGGCGCTCGTTCTCCAGGATGACGAGCGCCTGGCGAACCATGAGGAGGATGAGCAGCATCGCTCCGCCGACATAGACGCCGGGCTCAAGGATCTCGTCGCCGCGATGATGGATCGTATAGAGCACGAGGGTGACCACCGCCGGTACCAACACGTAGGGAGCCAGCGAAAGCCAGCGGCGCGAGCGCGCCGCCGTCTCGAGCGGCGCCTCTGCGTGAGGCCGGTCCGGGGTGAGGAACGTGGCGACCGCACCCAGCCCCATCAGCATGTACCCCAGGGTCCAGCCATCGTCCAGGAGGTTGCCCGAGGCGTAGAGTCCGTGCAGAGACTGGTAATCGAACAGCGAGTCGGTCACGACGATGATTGCGAGCGCCGCGGTGACCAGCGCGGCCGGCCAGATAGATACATCGCGAGAGCGTGACCAGAGGAAGAGAAGAGAGACCACCAGGACAAGATCGAAGGCGGGATACGCCGTACCGACCGCCCGCGCGAAGATGCTGCCTTCGGCGGTGAACAGGGTCGGCCCCAGGACGAAATACCAGCTGAAGGTGACGATGCCGGTCAGGATGAGCATGCTGTCCAGGACGGCGCGCCAGCGTCTATGGACCGAGCCGGACGATCCCGGTAATTGCAGGATGCCCAGCAGCAATAAGGGATACGAGCAGAGATATCCGGCATCTGCCCAGGAGGGGAAGGGCGGCTGGTGGGCGATGAGTTCGTAGTAGCTCCAGATGCACTCCCCCACGACGAAGCTGGCAGTTCCGGCCGCGAGGAGCAGAGAGGCACGCACGTGACGGTCGCGCAGGCGGATTTTTCGATGCGCTCGTCCCCAACACCAGATGAGCAGGACGAGCGGGCCCATAATCGCGAGAATGTCGGCGATATCGTCAACAGCCATGACGGTCTGCTGCGGCACCGGCTTGACGAGGAGGAAAACCCCGAGCAGCAAGGCGACGGCGAGCACGGCCATGGTCGCCGATGGCAAGATCCGCCTGCCTACAAGGGCATGGCGCGCGGTCAAGGACGCTCCCCCCTTCTGAGAACCATATCGCCGTATAGAAGCACGGCCGGTCTGCCGGTGCCAGTGCCGGCAGCCCCCTCTCTCATGGGACCTTCGTTTCTCCTCATGAGGGCCGGCGGTCGCGTACAGTGTCTATATTGCCTCTTTCAGGAGATCGACATGGCCGAAGCTCCCGCAGCCGGCGATCTCTATTCCCTGCTGGCGTCCGTCTTTGGCTTCTCCTCGTTCCGTCCCGGTCAAGAGCGTATCGTGCGCGCCCTCCTCGACGGCCGCGATGTCTTTGCGCTCATGCCGACCGGCGGCGGGAAGTCGCTCTGCTACCAGCTTCCCGCGCTCCTGGTGGATGGCGTCGCCGTGGTCGTCTCGCCGCTCATCGCCCTCATGAAGGATCAGGTGGATGGCTTGCGGGAACTGGGTGTGCCGGCCACCTACATCAACAGCTCCCTGACGGGCAACGAGATCCAGGAGCGGCAGCGCGCGCTGCTCGCGGGACAGGTCAAGCTGGTCTACGTCGCTCCCGAGCGCTTGATGATGCCGGCGTTCCTGCGCCTGCTCTCGGCGGCGCGCATCTCCTTCTTTGCCATCGACGAGGCGCACTGCATCTCGGAGTGGGGGCACGACTTCCGGCCCGAATACCGCGAGCTGCGCCGCCTCCGCGAGCTCTTCCCATCCGTGCCCTTTGCCGCCTTCACCGCGACCGCGACGACACGCGTCCAGGGGGATATTACCCAGCAGCTGGCGCTGCGCGACCCGGTCCGGTTCCAGGGGAGTTTCAACCGGGCCAACCTTCACTACGAGGTTCAGCCGCGGCGTCGCGTCGACGATCACGTCGTAGCCTATCTGCGTGCCCATCCCCAGGCCTCCGGGATCATCTACTGTGCCTCGCGGGCTGGAACCGAGGATCTGGCCAGGCATTTGAATCTGGAGGGCATCAAGGCGCTTCCCTATCACGCCGGCCTCGACTCTGAGGTCCGGCGTCGCAATCAGGATGCCTTTATCAAGGATGACGTGCGGGTGGTGGCCGCGACCATCGCCTTCGGCATGGGCATCAACAAACCGGATGTCCGCTTCGTCATCCACTACGACCTACCCAAGACGCTGGAGAACTACTACCAGGAGAGCGGACGCGCCGGACGGGACGGCGATCCGAGTGACTGCATCCTCTTTTACAGCGGTGGCGATGCCGCCAAGCTGCGACGCTTTGCCGAGGAGAAGGACACCGAGGAAGAGCGGAGAATTGCCCGCTGGCAGGTAGAGCAAATGGCCGCCTGGGCGGAGAGCACGACCTGTCGCCGGCAGGCTCTCCTCGCCTACTTCGATGAGGCGTTCGCGGGACAGGCCGATCGCTGCTGCGATATCTGTGATGTGCCGGGAATCGAGGAGGACGTGACGGTCGAGGCGCAGAAGCTCCTCTCCTGCGTGGTCCGCACGCGCGAGCGTTTTGGACTCGCTCATGTGATTGCCGTCTTGCGCGGCTCGCAGAGTGAGAAGGTTCTGAAGTTCGGACACGACAAGCTCTCCACGCACGGCATTGGGCGCGATCGCATCGACGACTTCTGGCGGCACCTGGGCCGGCATCTCCTCGGTATGGGGGCGCTGCGCCAGGATTCGGATCGCTACAACGTCCTGAGCGTCACGGAGAGCGGGCGCGCGATCCTCTTCGGTGGCCGCCGGGTCACGATGCGCGTGCCGCCGGTAAAGAGGGCGGAGACGGCTCCGGCCGACGAGAGCGTTGCCAACCCCGAGCTGTTCGAGCGCCTGCGCGCGCTCCGGAAGCGCCTGGCCGACGAGCGGAATCTTCCACCGTACGTCATCTTCCACGACCGGGTCCTGCGGGAGATGTCGTCCCGCTTGCCGTACGACTCACACGCTTTGCAGGCTATTCCCGGCATCGGTGGGGCGAAAGTAAAGTCCTACGGTGAGATGTTTCTCGCCGAGATTCGGCAGTATCGACTAGAAACGGGTACCGCTCCGGCGGAAACAGAGCCACTCGGCTCGGCCCGGCCTCGTGGCCTCAGTCGGACCGCGCGCGACAGTGCCCTTCTCTTCTCGCGCGGGCACGATATCGCCAAGATTGCTCAGATGCGCAACCTCACTCCGCGGACGGTTTACGGTCATCTGGCCGAGGCTATCGAGGCTGGCGAGGAGATTGATCTTAGCCGGTTGGTTCTACCGGCCCGCCGGGCCAGAATCGAGGCCGTGCTGCATGACGAGGGGTACGATATGCTGGCTCCTGTCAGGGAGCGCTTGGGCGAGGACTTCAGCTACGGCGAGATCAGCCTGATCCGCGCCTATCTCATCGCCCGAGAGCGAGGCAGGGCGAGCGCCTAGGAGATACCGGCCGCACACTCGTCGCAACAGTATGGAGGACGAGGGTGGGTTAAATAGAGCGGCACCTCGGCGTCATGCACCGGGATGCCGCTAATTGTGATCGGGAGTTCGCGGAAGAAAGGTCTGCCTAGGCGGCTGACTCCTTCGAGTCTTTGGGATCTTTCAGCATTAGCGTCTGCAGCCGCTGCATGAAGGTCGTGCTGACCTCGCTGAGGAGCCGATCGAAGGTCGACTGAAGCTCTTTGTCGGCTTCGTCGATTTCCCAGCTCACCATGAGCGATCGGCCGCCGAGCGAGAGGCTGCCCTGAATCTCGCGCCCCGCTTCGGTCTCCACAAAGGTGATGTGCTCCACCGTAATCGTCAGATTCTCGATGAGAGCGGCGATCTGGTAATCCTCCCAGGACGGCCAGGCCGTGGAGATCTCCTGGTTGCCCGCACGCAGTTGGGCCTGGATATGTCCGCCGTCGGCGTTCGGGGTAAAGGTAACTGCTTCAACTTTCAACATGGCGCGATCCTTCCGGTATACGAGATGGTCTGCCGACCAATCGAGGTGGTGGGCCGGTTCCCCGCCTGTCGCGGAACCGGTGCTTGCCGGCGCGGGACGGCCCGCGCGTGAGGAACAGTCGTGATGCTGGCGGCACGGATCACTTTTCCGGTGAGGCTGGGCGTGGCGGTCCTGACGACCGACGCGTCTGGGGTAGAGTTATCGCGCTCGACGAGCACGGGCTCCGGCTCCGTGACGGACGCGACGGGCGCCGGCTGCTCCGGCGGGACGAGTACCTCGGTTTCGCCAACGGTGTCCTCGGCGACTAAAAGAGGTTCGCTCTCCGCCGCGAGGTGTCGCTCCGCCACGGCAAGCGCCTCGATCTCCTGAGGCTCAGCCACCGGGACGGTTTCGCGCTCGTTCACGATCTCGGGAGGTGGCTGTCCCGGAATGATGTCGATCAGACGCTGCAACTCGGCGAGCCGCTCCGCCGTGCGCGGATCTTCCGGCTCGATCACAGTGGTCGAACGTTCGCCACGATGGAATCGGATCATAGGTCTCTCCCTCGGATTCACCGGTCGTTGGCGTCACTGTATCACCGCGTTTCCGCGCTGTATACGGCGTCGGGGCGCCAGAGGGCAAAGGTCCGACCGGCGACGGGGCCGGTAGTCATTTGCATCTAGCAGTCGCGCCCGTCCGGCGCACTAGCGTACGATGACGGAAGAGAAGAACTCGTGGGAAACGCACAGATCTATCGCTGCCGGCGCCAGATGGTGGGAGGAGGCCGTCCCCCCTTCCCCATTGATCTGTGCCCACGACGCCTTTACATAACGTAGACTCATCTCAACACGAACCAGCCGCTTCGGCCGTGGGACAGTCAGGGAGCCCGCGGCCCTTTCTGTGTCTGCGCGTTCCTTGCTGTCGCCGGCCGCGACGCGGGGGACGCCATGCCTCCCATCGCCAGCACCGACAACAAGCGCATCAAGGAGATCCGCGCGCTGCAGCGCCGGGCGGAGCGTGACCGCACGCGCCGGTACTTCGTGGACGGCGTGCAGATCGTTGGCGATGCCGTGCGGCACGGCGCGCCGATCGAGACGCTGATTGTCGCGCCGGAGATGCTGGCTGGACCCATGCGACGCTGGACCCCGCCGCCCGGCCTTCCCTGCCTCGAAGTGACGCGTCGCGTCTACGAGAGCCTGGCACGGTCTGCCTCCCTGCAGTACGGCCCCCAGGGCATCGGGGCGGTGATCCGGCAGCGCTGCGTCCCTCTCTCCGCTCTCGACCCGGCGGAGGGTCTGTGCTGGGTTGCCCTCGAGACGCCACAGCAGCCGGGCAATCTCGGGACCGTTCTCCGCACCTGTGATGCCGTGGGCGCGGCCGGCGTCATCCTGCTCGGCCCCGCCACCGACCCCTACGATCCGGCGTCGATCCGAGCGTCGATGGGCGCCGTCTTCTCCCGGCATCTGGTGCGTGCCCGATTGGACGCGTTGGCCCGGTGGAAAGCCGCGACCGGGATCGAGGTCGTGGGAGCGGTCTGCGACGCCCCGCGCGACTACCGGGCGCACCGCTACCGCCGCCCAACCGTGCTCCTCATGGGCGACGAGCGGGTGGGGCTCACACCGGAGACAGTGGCCCTCTGCGACGTGACGGTCAGCATCCCCATGGTCGGCGCTTGCAACTCCCTCAACCTCGGCGTCGCGACCGGGGTGATGCTGTACGAGATCTTCACGCAGCATCGAGGCCGACCGGAGAAGTAGCGGCGATCTACATCGACTGCCCGGAACCGGCAACGGATTGATTGTCCGAACAGCTCCTGTAGAGGTTTGATTCATCAAACCGCTGCCCCGCAGGGCAGCTTCGGTATCGTCAACCCGGTTATCCCGGCGCACCGCGATACGATGGCCGGTGATGGGACGGCGCGCCCGTGGCCGGGGTTACTCGAGGACAGACGGAATTCTCGGCTGCGGCCGAGCGATTCGATAAATCGAACCCCG
Source organism: Pseudomonadota bacterium (assembly GCA_021324655.1). Lineage (GTDB taxonomy): Bacteria > Chloroflexota > UBA5177 > UBA5177 > UBA5177 > JAJPIP01. Next base: position 51,561 of record JAJPIP010000029.1, on the reverse strand, counting down.
ACACGAGACATGGTGCGGATGGGTGAAATCGAACGCCACCGTCGGGCGGCGGTTCGATGACATCGAGCCCTTATCGGGAGGTGCCGGCTTCGCGCTCGCCGGTTGGAGCCGGGATCGATCCACCCAACCCAAGGCGCTCGAACGCCACGTCGATGGAATGGAGGAAGCCGTTCAGATCGAAGAGACGATCCATCTGCTCAGGGCTCAGCCGTGCCACGACCTCCGGGTCGCTCTCCAGCACGACACGGAAGGGCTCGCCGGTCTCCCATGACGTCAAGGCATTGCGCTGCACGAGCGCGTACGCCTCGGGGCGGGTGAAGCCGGCGTCGATGAGGGCGGTCAGAACCTTTTCTGAGAAGAACAGGCCGTGGGACGTCTCGAGGTTTGCCGCCATGCGATCCTCCCGGACACGCATCCCCGTGATGATCCTGGTGAAGATGGCCAGCATGTAATCCACCAGGATCGAGGCGTCGGGCAGCACCACGCGCTCCACCGAGGAGTTGCTGATGTCGCGCTCGTGCCAGAGGACGACGTTCTCGAGGGCCGGCACGGCATAGCCGCGGACGACCCGGGCCAGTCCGCTGATGCGCTCGTTGAGGATCGGATTGCGCTTGTGCGGCATGGCGCTCGACCCTTGCTGACCGCGCCGGAACGGCTCCTCCACTTCCAGGATTTCGGTGTGCTGCAGGTTGCGCAGCTCGGTGGCCATCTTATCGAGCGAGGAGGCCAGGAGGGCGAGCTCCAGGACGTACGTCGCGTGACGGTCGCGCTGCACGACCTGCGTGCTTACCTCCTCCGGGCGCAGACCCAGGTCGCGGGCCACCTCCTCCTCCAGGGAGGCCGGCACGTTGGCATGCGTTCCGACCGCACCGGAGATTTTGGCGACGGCGATCTCGTTTCGCACCTGCTCCAGCCGGGTGCGGTGGCGCCCCATCTCGGCGTACCAGACGGCCAGCTTGTAGCCGAAGGTGATGGGTTCGGCGTGGACGTTGTGGGTGCGCCCCATCATGACGGTGGAACGGTAACGCGGCGCCGCCGCCCCCAGCGCGGCGCGCAGGGCATCCACGTCGGCCAGGAGAAGATCCACCGACTCGACCAGCTGCAGGGCCAGTGCCGTATCCACGACGTCCGAGCTGGTCAGTCCGAGGTGAATGAAGCGCGCATCCGGGCCGATGCGCTCGTCAAGATTGCGGAGAAAAGCGATGACGTCGTGCTGCGTCTCCTCCTCGATCTCCTCGATGCGCCCCGGATCGACCGTCGCGCCGCGGATCGCCGGCAAGGCCTCGGCCGGTACCCGTCCCCGCGCCGCCCAGGCCTCCGCGACCGCTACTTCGACTCGCAGCCAGCAACGATACTTGTTGGCGGTCGACCAGATATTCCCCATCTCCGGCCGCGTGTATTTCTCAATCATGCCGCGCTCCCACCAGATTCCATCTCACCATGCTACCGCCGCCGGCCGAACGGACAGCAACAACATCTTGTGGCACATGCTCGCTTGCCACCCCTATACTGTGGTGTCCACAAGTGAATATGGCTCTCGTATAAGTCCAGGGATACGGCCTGGGCGTTTCTACCAGGCAGCCGCAAACTGCCAGAGGCTACGAGGAAAGCGCATCTAGGGTTCCACCACACAGTGGCAGGTCCGAGCGATGCGGGTGGTGTTCCACACCATCACACCATGGGGATAAAAGCCCGGATGGCAGGTTTCTTCTCAGGCCTGCTCTCCGGGCTTTCCTCATGGAGGTGACGTGCAGCAGACAGCCGAAGACCAGCAGATCGGGGCCGATCTCTGCGTTGAAATCCGGCCCCACTGGCCCCAGTCCCTTGCTGCCGACGATCTCACCCGCCTCTCTCTCGACCTTGCCGGCATCAGCCGTCTCATTGACATCATGCTCCCGCCGGACGCGGATCGAGCAGACCTGCTGCGCGCCCTTCCCGTGCTGACCGATCCTCTCGTGGAGGAGTGGACCGTCAGTGACTCCGTCCCGGGATCACCCCTCGTATCTCTCGACGTCTTCCCCCATCCGGGCGTCACCGATCGTGAAGGTGAGACGGCGGCACGCGCCCTGTCCCTGGCGTCGCCCCAACTCGAGGGCGTCAGCTGCCGGGCGGGGAAGCGCTATCACTTCGCCGGCGCCGTTCCCGACGCTGTCCGCCCGTCCGTCGAGCGCTTGGTCGGGAACCCGCTGATTCACCGCTTCATCTGGTCCGATGTGGTGGCAGCTCAACCGCCCGCCGAGCAGGGGCAGAGGATCCCCACGCAGACGATTCCGCTCCCCGAGAGGGAAGACGAACTGATGCGGATGAGCCGCGAGCACGGCCTGGCGCTCGATCTGGCGGAGATGCAGGCCATCGCCACCCACTTTGCCGCCCTCGGCCGCCGGCCGACCGACGTGGAGTTGCAGTCGATCGCCCAGACGTGGTCGGAGCACTGCTCGCACAAGACCTTCAAGGCGGACATCGAGATGGCGGTGAGCGGCCGGCGGGAGACCATCCACGGGCTCCTGAGCGGCTACATCATGGCGCCGACCGCCGCTCTGGCGAAGCCCTGGGTGCGCTCCGCCTTTACCGACAATGCCGGCGTCATCGCTTTCGACGACGAACACGATCTCGCTTTCAAGGTTGAGACACACAATCATCCCTCCGCGCTGGAGCCGTTCGGTGGTGCCCACACCGGGGTGGGCGGCGTGATTCGTGACGTGCTGGCCGTCTCCGCCGAACCGATTGCCAACACAGATGTCCTGTGCTTCGGGTTGCCGGAGACGCCGGAGGCTGCCGTCCCGGACGGGATCCACCATCCGGCCGTCATGTGTCGGGAGGTGGTGCACGGGATCGCCGACTACGGCAACAACATGGGGATTCCCACGGTCGGTGGTGCCATCCTCTTTCACCCCGGTTACCTCTCCAATCCACTCGTCTACTGCGGCACGCTCGGCATCGCCCCCCGCGACAGCCACCCCACGAGTCCGGAGCTGGGCGACGCGGTCGTGGTGCTGGGCGGACGCACCGGCCGGGACGGGTTGCACGGGGCGACGATGTCGTCCGGCACGCTCGATCGTGCGGCCGTCGAAGGCACGGTCGTGCAGATCGGCGATCCGATCGTGGAGAAGACGCTGCGCGATGTGCTGCCCCATCTCCGCGACGAGCGGCTCTATCACGCCATCACCGATTGCGGCGCCGGAGGCCTCTGCTCGGCGGTGGGAGAGATGGGGCAAAGGATCGGCGTTGAGGTCTTCCTCGACCGCGTTCCTCTTAAGTATCCAGGGCTCTCGGCCTGGGAGGTCTGGCTCTCCGAGGCGCAGGAACGGATCGTTCTCGCCGTGCCTCGGGTCGCACTGCCACGTCTGCAGGCCCTCTGCCGTCTCTACGATGTTGAGGCAACCGTGATCGGCACGTTCCGTGACGGCGGCCGGCTCCTGCTGCGCGACGGAGCCGAGACCGTGGGCGATCTCGCCATGTCCTTCCTGCACGCCCCGCCCCGGCGGACGCTCGCCGCATCCTGGGAGCCGCCTGCGGCCGTGCCCTATAAGGCCGGAACACCAGACGATGCGACTACCGCCCTGCTTTCCCTCCTGCGTCACCCGTCGATCGCCTCTAAGGAGGAAGTGATTCGGCGCTATGACCACGAGGTGGGAGGCGGGACCATCGTCAAGCCGCTGGCCGGGGATGCCGGCCCCTCCGACGGCGCCGTGCTCAAGCCGCTGCCGTACTCCCGGCGTGGCGTCGCCGTCGCTCATGGCATCAACCCGCTCTACGGCGAGATCGATCCTCATGCCATGGCACTCCTCGCCGTGGACGAAGCGCTGCGCAACATCGTCGCCGTCGGCGGCGATCCGGACTACACGGCGCTCCTCGACAACTTTTGCTGGGGCGACGTCTCTGATTCAGCCGAGCTGGGACGCCTGGTGCGCGCTGCCCAGGGCTGCCGGGATGCCGCTCTCGCCTATGGCGTTCCCTTTATCTCCGGTAAGGACAGCCTCTACAACAGCAGCACACACGGCGCGACGGTCGTTTCCATCCCCGGCACTCTGCTGATCTCCGCCGTGAGCGTCGTCCCGGACGTGCGGCGCGCGGTGAGCATGGATCTCAAGCAGGCCGGCAATGTCATCTATCTGCTCGGCCTGAGTGCCGACGAGCTGGGCGGCTCGCACTATCTCTGGACGCAGGGGAACAGCGGCGGACGGGTGCCACGGGTGCGGCCGGCGGAGACGGTGCCGCTGCTGCGCCGTCTGGCGGCAGCGATGTGTGACGGACTGGTGCGCAGCTGTCACGATCTCTCCGAGGGTGGCCTGGCGGTGGCCGCCGCCGAGATGGCCATCGCCGGTCGTCTCGGGCTCCGCCTGGATCTTGATCGGATGCCGGCGGCAGACCCTCTCGCTGCCGAGGCCCTCCTCTTCGCCGAATCATCGGGCCGCTTCCTGGTCGAGGTGGCTCCGGAGGATGCCGCCCGGTTCGAATCGCTGCTGGGCGATGTCCCCCACGCCGCCGTCGGCGCCGTCACGGCCGATCCTCGCCTGATGATCGAGAGGGCCGGCGCCCCGGTACTGGATCTCCCCATTGCCGCGGCAGCCGCTGCCTGGAGGCGCCTGTGACGGTTCGGACTCTGGTCCTGTCCGCGCCCGGTGTCAATTGCGATCCCGAGACGGCGGAGGCGATCCGGCTGGCCGGCGGCTCACCGGAGATCGTCCATCTCAACCTCCTGCTCGACGGCAAGCGGCGCCTGGACGATTACGGCCTGCTCGTCCTGGCCGGCGGCTTCTCCTACGGCGATCACCTCGGCGCGGGCGCGGTGCTGGCCGCCACCCTGCGCTACCGCCTTCTCGACGATCTCCTGCGTTTCATCGAATCGGGACGTCCGGTGCTCGGCATCTGCAACGGGTTCCAGGTCCTGGCCCGCCTCGGTCTGCTGGGCCGCGTCTCGCTCGTTCCCAACATCGATCACCGCTTCATCTGCCGCTGGGTCCCGCTCCGGGTTGAGGCCTCGCCCTGCCTCTTCCTGCGCGGCCTCGACGACCTGGACCTGCCAATCGCGCACGGCGAGGGACGAGTCATTGCCGCTCCGGAAGAAATCATCCATGTCCCCCTGCGCTACCGTCGCAATCCCAACGGGTCCGATGCCGACATTGCCGGTGTCTGCAATGCTTCGGGGACGGTGCTGGGACTGATGCCGCATCCCGAGCGCTACGTCTCTCGCTACCAGCATCCGCGCTGGCAGCGTGGTGAGGGTCACCACCCAGCCGGGCTCACTCTCTTCCGGAACGCCGTTCGTTACGTGGAGGGACAGCCGTGAGCATGCTCTACCGGGACGCCGGGGTCGATCTCGACGCCGCCGCGGCGGTGACGGACGGCATTCGCCGCCGGTTGGGCAGTGCGCTCTTCGGCGGCTTCGTGCCGGTGCCGGCGCTCACGGCGTACCGCGCGCCGGTGCTCGTCTCCTCCATCGACGGCATCGGGACCAAGGTCCATCTGGCTGCTCGCCTCGGCAGGCTCGGCGGGCTGGGCGCCGATATCGTCCACCATTGCGTCAACGATATCGCCGTGCACGGCGCCGAACCGCTGTTCTTCCTCGACTATCTCGCCTTCCACCGCCTCGATCAGCAGCGTGTGGAGGACATCGTGGGGAGCATCGCCGACGCCTGCGGGCGTCTGGGCATTGCTCTCGCGGGCGGCGAAACGGCGGAGATGCCGCTCGTGTACGAGCCGGGCGGCTTTGATATCGCGGGCGCTGTGGTCGGTGTCGTGGAACGCGATGCGGTGATCGACGGGACGGCAATTCGCCCCGGCGATGTGGTGCTCGGCTTCCCGTCCTCCGGCCTGCACACCAATGGATACTCTCTGGCGCAGCGCCTCTTCACGGACGAGGAGTACGGCCAGTTCGAACCCGCTCTGGGGACGACGCTCGGCGAGGCGTTCCTGCAGCCTCACCGCTGTTATCGGGAGACGATTGAGGTCCTCCTCTCCACCGGGACCGTCCACGGCCTGGCCCATATCACCGGTGGGGGGATTCCCGGCAATCTCGCGCGCATCATCCCGGACGGCCTGTCAGCCGTCATTGATCTTCCGCCCGCGCCTCCGTTGTTCACGCTGCTCGAGGCGCGAGGGGTTCCGCGGGCTGAGATGCACCGCGTTTTCAACATGGGGATCGGTCTGATCGCAGTCTGCGATCCCATCATCGTGACCCACGTCCCGGCCGAGGGCCGGCATATCGGACATATCCAACCTGGGGAAAGGAGCGTGATCATCCATGACCATGACTCAGAGCGAGCTCGGGCCCAAGCTGGCGGAGGGGAAGACGAAGATCATCCATGCCTATCCCGATGATCCATCCCTCGCTTACATGCTGCACAAGGACGACATCACGGCGGGGGACGGCGCCAAGCGCGATGTGCTGGAGGACAAAGGGGAGCTGAGCTGCCGCACGACCAGCGCCTGCTTCCGCTACCTGGAAAGCGCCGGCATCGACACGCATTACATCGCCACGGTCGGCCCGCGCACCATGATCGTCAAGCGGGCCGAGATGGTGCCCATCGAGTGGGTAGCGCGCCGCATCGCCACCGGCTCGTACGTGCGCCGCACCGGCACCGCCGAGGGCACGCGCTTCGAGCCGGTCGTCCTGGAGATGTTCCTGAAAGACGATGCCCGGCACGACCCGCAGATCACGCCCGAGGATGCTATACGGGACGGACTCTGCACGCCGGAAGAAGTCCAGCAGGCGCTGCAGACGACCGAAGCGGTCTTCCTGGCACTGGAAGAGGCCTGGGCCGCTCAGGGGATCCAGCTGGTCGATCTCAAGATTGAGTTCGGCCGGACTGCCGACGGCCTGCTCGTCGCCGACGTCATCGACAACGACTCCTGGCGTCTCTGGCCGGGCGGGAGGCGCGAACACATGCTGGACAAGCAGGTCTATCGCGAGCTCGAGGTGCCGGATGCGGCGGCCATGGCCGATCTGAAGCGCCGCTACGCCGAGGTCGCGCAGCGCACGGAGGCCTTCGTTGGCTGAGGTCGTCATCATTCTGGGATCCCCCAGCGACCAGAGCTGGGCGCAACGCATCGTCGAGGGGCTACGACGCTTCGATATCCCCGCTGAAATCCGCGTTGCCTCGGCGCACAAGACGCCGGCCTATTTGCTCGACCTCCTGCGGGAGGCGGAGGGGCGGCCCGGCGAGCGCGTCTTTATCACCGTTGCCGGCCGCTCCAACGCTCTCTCCGGGTTCGTCGACGCTGCGGTCGCCGCACCGGTCATCGCCTGTCCACCGGCCAGCGAGGCCTTCGGCGGCATGGACATTCTCTCCTCACTCCGCATGCCGTCCGGCGTCGCGCCGCTGGCCGTGCTCGATCCCGGCAACGCCGCGCTGGCAGCCGCCAAGATGCTGGCGCTGAGCGATCCGGCCCTGCGCGACCGTATTCGGGGCGTCCAGCAGGAGGATCGCGGGCGGGTCATCGGCGCCGACCGGGAGCTGAATCGGGAGAAAGAGATGCAGGAGATGAGTTCGTGACCATCCGCGATGAGTGCGGGGTGATCGGCGTCCACGGGGAGGAGGCGGCGCGCGCCGCCATCCTGGGACTCCACGCCCTGCAGCATCGCGGTCAGGAAAGCGCCGGCGTCGCGACCTTCGACGGAATCCCGCACCTGCATAAAGGTATGGGCCTTGTCGAGCACGTCTTCGCGCCGCTGCCCGACCTGCCCGGCGAATGGGCCATCGGCCACAACCGCTACTCGACCAGCGGCACGTCTGTGGCGGCAAGTGCCGGTCCTTTTCTGGTCGAGACGGATCTCGGCCCGCTGGCTCTCGCCCACAACGGCAACATCGTCAACGCCGGCGCGATCCGGCAGCGTCTGGCAGACGACCATGGCCTGACGCCGGTCTCCGATTCCGACAGCGAGCTGCTGGCCCTGCTGCTGGCGGTGGCGCCCGGAGAGAGCTGGCCGGTGCGCATCCGCTGGATGGCCGAGCGGGCCCTCGGCGCCTATGCCCTGGTCCTGCTCACCGAGAGCGGCCTTTTCGGCGTGCGTGACCCGATGGGGATCCGTCCCCTTGCCCTGGGACGCACCGCCGGCGGGTGGGTCCTGGCCTCCGAGTCCTGCGCCTTCGCCGTCCTGGGCGGGCGGCACGTCCGTGAGCTGGAGCCGGGAGAGATCCTCAGCCTCACGCCGAACGGCCCGGCCCCCGCCGGACAGCTGCCCGCCATGCCGCGCGCCTTCTGCGCCTTCGAGTCCATCTATCTCTCCCGTCCCGACACCGTCTACGGTGGCCGGACCGTCCACGCCACGCGGCGTGCCATGGGCGAGCAGCTGGCGCTGGAATATCCGGTGGAGGCCGACCTGGTCGTCGGCGTACCTGATTCCGGCACGAGCGCCGCTCTCGGCTACGCCGCGCAGTCCGGGATCCCCTTTGGGGAAGGGCTCATCAAGAATCGCTACATCGCGCGCACTTTCATTCAACCCGACCAGACGGAGCGTGAGCGGCTGATCCGCATGAAGTTTGCTCCGCTTCCCCTCAGGGGCAAGCGGGTGGTGCTGGTCGACGACAGCGTGGTCCGTGGCAACACCCTGGGGCCGATCGTCGCCCTGCTGCGCGGCGCTGAAGCCCGCGAGGTCCATGTGCGAGTGGCCTGCCCGCCGCTCACCCATCCCTGCTATCTCGGCGTCGATATGGCCTCGCCGGGAGAATTCATCGCCAACCGGGTGCCGCCGGAGGCGATGGCGGCATACGTCGGTGCCGATTCTCTCGGCTACCTCAGCGTTTCCGGCCTGCTGCGCGCCGTCCATGGCTCGACCGACGACCACTGCCTGGCCTGCTTCACCGGCCGCTACCCGATCCCGTTGCTCGACAGCGCTGTCGGCACCCCGGAGCCCGCGCTGCAGGAGCTGGCTCCGTGACCCGTGTCCTGATCGTCGGTTCGGGCGGCCGCGAGCATGCCCTGGTCTGGAAGCTCCGTCAGTCATCCGACGTGACCAGCGTGCTGGTCGCTCCCGGCAACGCCGGAACGGCCGCTCTGGCCGAGAATGTCCCCGTCCGGGTGAACGACGTGGCGGCGCTGGCTGATCTGGTGGAAGAGAAAGAGATGGATCTCACGGTGATCGGGCCGGAGTTGCCCTTGAGTCTGGGCCTCGCCGACATGCTGCGGGCCAGAGGAAAGTCCGTCTTCGGGCCGAGTCGGGCCGCGGCGCGTCTGGAGACCAGCAAGTCAGTCGCCAAAGAGGTGATGCGGGAGGTGGGCGTGCCGACCGCAGCCTTTGCCGTCTTCGATCGCTATGAGGATGCGCTCGCGTCCCTCGGCGGAGCACGGTATCCGCTCGTCGTCAAGGCGGACGGGCTGGCGGCCGGCAAAGGGGTGGTGATCTGCCACGACGAGAGAGAGGCGCGAGGGGCGCTGACGGCCATGATGGCCGAGCGCATCCACGGCCCGGCGGGGGAACGTGTGGTAATCGAGGAGGCGCTGGAGGGACCGGAAGTCTCGCTCCTGGCGCTGGTCGACGGCGAGACCATCGTACCCCTGCCCCCGGCGCAGGATCACAAGCGCCTCCGCAACGGCAATCTCGGCCCCAACACCGGCGGCATGGGCGCCTATGCTCCCCTGCCATTTCTCGGCGAGGCGGAACGCGGCCGCCTGATCGATCTCGTCATGCGCCCCGTCGCGTCCGCTCTCGTCCGTACCGGCACGCCGTATCAGGGAATCCTCTATGCCGGGCTCATGCTGACGCCGAACGGCCCTCGCGTCCTCGAGTTCAACTGCCGCTTCGGCGATCCCGAGGCCCAGGTCATCCTGCCGCTGCTGGCGGACGATCTTCTCCCCTGGCTGCGGGCCACGGCGCAGGGAACACTGCGCGAGATGCCTCCCACTATTCCTTTGACGGGGGAGTACGCTGTCGGCGTCGTGCTCGCCGCCCCCGGCTATCCCGATGCGCCCCGCCTGGGCGAGCCGATCGAAGCCCTGTCCGAATCCCCGGACGATCTGCTCGTCTTTCACGCCGGCACGCGGCGGGACGGTGACCGCACCGTGACCGCCGGCGGCCGTGTCCTCACCGTCGTCAGCACCGGAGACACCCTGGCCGCCGCCCGGCAGCGGGCCTATAGCAGTCCCATCTCCTTCCCCGACATGCAGCTCCGCACCGACATAGCCCGGCGCGAGGGCCTTCGCCCCGTAGCAGAGGGCTTTAGCCCGCCGTCCGCAGCCAATGAGCGGCCTGAAGGCCTCTACTACGGGGACGATGGTGCCGCCCCCCAGATTGGCGTGCTCGCCTCCGGCGACGGAAGCAATCTGCAGGCGCTGCTCGATGCCGCTCGATCCGGCGACCTGCCGGCCGCTATTGCGGTGGTCATCTCGGCACGCGACGGGGCCGGTGCCCTCCAACGGGCCCGCCGGCACGATGTCCCGGCGATCGCCCTCCCCCGCCGCGGCCGGCCCCGCGCGGACTACGATCGCCGCCTGCTCGACCACCTGCGTCCCTACGATCTCGATCTCCTCGTCCTGGCGGGCTGGATGCACGTTCTCTCGCCCGCCTTCCTCGCCGCCTGCCCCTGTCCCGTCATCAATGTCCATCCCGCCCTGCTCGGCCCGGATGAGGTCGTCGACGTGGAAGGGCAGGTCATCCCCGTCTTGCGTGGGATGCACGCCGTGCGTCGTGCCCTGGAACTGGGTCTCCCGCTCACCGGCGTCACCGTCCATCACGTCACGGCGCAGGTGGACAACGGTCCGATCGTGCTGCGCTTTCCGGTACCGATCGAGCCGGGCGACCACGAGACGTCCCTCTATGCTCGTATCAAGTCCGTCGAGCACCGCCTCCTGCTGGAGGCACTACCATTGGTTCTTTCATCAACGAAGAAGGGAGTACTGCATGCAGAGCACGTCCATTGATATCGGCGCCTCCGTCGCGCCGCTCGCCCAGACCTACGGCTTTGACGATGTCGCGCTCGTTCCCGGGATGGAAACGCTCGATCCCGAGCTGTGCGATCTGTCGTGGCAGATCGGGGGCGAGAGCTTCGATCTGCCGATCCTCGCCGCTGCCATGGACGGTGTGGTCGATCCGCGCTTCGCTGTCGAGTTCCATCGCCAGGGCGGCCTGGCCGTCCTCAACCTGGAAGGGCTGCACGGCCGCTACGAGGATCCCGACGAGGTGTACCGGCGCATCGCCGCCGCTTCCAGGGAGCAGGCGCCGACCTTGCTGCAGGAGGTCTACACGCAGCCGCTCCGTGAGGATCTGGTCCGCCGCGCCGTGCGCCGCGTCAAAGAGCGTGGTGCCCGCCTCGCCGTCTCCGCCACGCCCCTCAACGCGGTCTGGCTGCTCGGCGCCGCCATCGAGGAGGGGGCGGATATCGCGGTCATCCAGTCCACCGTCACTTCGGCGCGCCATCACAGCGCCTCCGGCGTCTCGCTCGATCTGGAGTCCTTCTGCCGGCACTGCCCTGTCCCCGTCATCATCGGCAATACCGTCGCCTATGAGCCGGCCCTGGCCCTGATGGAGGCGGGTGCGTCGGCCCTTCTCGTCGGCGTCGGACCGGGCGCCGAGTGCACCAGCCGGGAAGTCCTCGGCATTGGCCTGCCGCAGATCACGGCGACGCTGGAGGTGGCGGCGGCGCGCGATGAGTACCACCGCGCCACCGGCCGCTATGTCGCGATCATCACCGACGGCGGGATGCGGACCAGCGGCGATATGGTCAAGGCCCTGGCCGCCGGTGCCGACGCCGTCATGCTGGGCGCGCCGCTGGCGCAAGCGGAGGAAGCGCCCGGCCGGGGTTACAACTGGGGGATGGCCAGCTTCCACAGTCTGTTGCCGCGCGGCACCCGCATCAACGTCGGTACCACGGCCTCGCTGATCCAGATCCTCTATGGTCCCAGCACCGTCAACACCGGCACGCAGAACCTGGCCGGCGCCATTCGCACTGCCATGTCCGTGCTCGGAGCGCGGACGATTGACGAGCTTCATGAGGCGCGTCTGGTGTATGCTCCCGCTATCAAGACCGAGGGCAAGATGTACCAGCTGGCGGGCCGCCAGTAGAGGTAGGGTGAACGCAGGTGCTGGATGAGATTGCAACCGGGGCCCTGATCGACGGCACGGCACTGGCCCGTGCCATCGGCCGGCGCACGGCGGAGCATGTAGAAGCGCTGCGCGCGGAGGGCGTGGTCCCGACGCTGGCCGTCGTGCATGTGGGCGACGCGGTGGATGCCGCCTCCTATCGGAGACAGATCGCCAGCAGCGCCTCCCGCCTGGGGATTGCCGTCCGCATCGCCGGTCTTCCGGCGGAGCCGACGGCCGAGGAGCTCGGCAGCTCCCTGGACGCCCTGAACGGCGACCCGGCCGTGCACGGCGTGCTGGTCCAGGCGCCGCTGCCGCCGGACCTGCGCCGGATGGTGCAGGTGCGCCTGCGGGTCGAGAAGGATCCGGAAGGCGTCACGCCGCAGCACCTCGGCCGGCTCTTCCTGGGCATCCCGGAGGTCTTGCCCTGCACGCCGGCCGCGATTCTGGCCGTCATCAAGAGCCGCCTACCCGATCTCACCGGCGTCCGGGTCGTTGTCGTGAACGGCAGTCCCCTGATTGGACGGCCCCTCGCCATGCTGCTGATCGACGAGGGCGCCACGGTCACCATCTGCACGCGCCACACGCGTGATCTGGCCGACGAGACCCGCCGCGCCGAGGTGTTGGTCGTCGCGGCCGGTTGCCCCGGCCTGATCGGTCCCCCGCACGTGGCACCCGGCGCGGTCGTGATCGATGCCGCCGTCAACCAGCTCCCCGACGGCACCATTTGCGGTGACGTCGATCTGCCCGCCGTCCGTGACCGTGTCTCGGCCATTACCCCGGTCCCCGGCGGCGTGGGGCCTGTGACCACGGCCATGCTGCTGGCTAACGTGGTGGCGCTCGCGGAGATCTACGGGCGGAAGGATCAGCGAGACGTCTGAAGACCTTCTCTCCCTGGCGGGGCATCGACCCCGTTCCAGACGGCCCGCCGAAGCCCGTAGAGAGCCGTCATCGAGATAGCCACGCGTCCGCCGCACTCCTCCTGCGGGAGCTGGATCAGAGCGTTCAGGAGGCGTCCTTGGTCAGCCGGATCCAATGAGTGGATTGCTCCAGGAGCTGCTCAACCTTGGCATGGTCTACTGTCGCCGCGGAGCCGTGCGGCGAAAGGGCGGCGGCGATTAGCACGCTGCTGCCGAGGAAGTCCCTAACCGGGGGAGGCGTCCGGGTCGATTCCATACTCCTCCTTGAGCAGCTCGCCCCGGATCTCACGTCCTGCGTCGATCATCTCGTCGAGGTCGACGCCTTGCTCGCGTAGCGCCTTCCCGATGCTCTCGAGCGCCTTTATGGCCACAACGCGCTGCGGCGTGACCAGCACGCCCCCGCCAGTTTCCGTCACGGCGACCAGGTCACCCTTCTTGAGGCCGAGACGGCGCCGGATGTCAGCGGGCAGCGTCACCTGCCCCTTCTCTTGAATCCGAACCAGTTTTGTATCCCCGTTGGCCATCGCATCGTCCGAAAGTCATACTTTCCTCCGATAGTACGGCACCTATCGTCTCGCATTACCGCCTGAACCCCTCGGCATGCGCGTCGGCAGGCCTCCCGACCAGTTGCGCAAAGTGGGTCAAGACGACGGAGCGAGCCGTGACCTTGCGACTTGACGCGCGAGACTTCAACGGGCTCGAGAGGCAAGCGACGCATATTGGGGTGCGGTGGACAGCCCGGTGCTAGGATGTGGCCCATGTCGAGTTCAAGGGGGCCGCAATGGCCCCTAACCGAATAACCCTGACTCCAGGTTTTTCCTGCGTATGTCCGGTCCCACCGGGGGATAGTTGCCCGCGCTGTATTTCGCGATGTCGATGGCCAGCTGGACGATCTCGCGCCTCGGCTCGCGGTCGATCTCTTGCTCGCGGTGCGCGATTACGTGCCCCACTAGAGTCCGCAACAGGGTCCTCTTGGGCAGCTCGTAGCTCGTTTTGGCGAGGAAGAGAGCCTTCAGCGCGGCCCCCGACTCCGTCGCAAACCGACACTTGCGCACCTCGGTGACATCAAAGCCGACACGCCCTTCCGCGACATCCGAGAGCGCTCGCGCGATCTCCACGTCCTCGAAGTTGTCAAACTCGATATTCGGATCCCACAGGCGAACATAGTCCTGCTTCGTAACCTTCCGACCTTCATCGAGGACAGATGATGCGCGTAGAAGCATCTTCACCGCCTGCTCGGCAGCCCCCTCACGATCGAGGACGCAGTAAACGATAGTGTTCTGCCGGTGTAAGTAGTCGATGAGTAACTTTAGGCCCACTCCTGCCTCGCGCCGTGGTCCAGCGATGTTGTCGATTCCCCGGAAGTTCAAAACTTCGATCTGCAGCCCGGAAACACTGACGTTATTGATCTCCTCAATGAGCCATGGAAGACACTCTGCTTCGCCGTCCCCCTCCACGACGAGAGCTAGTCGCGGGTTGGAATTGACGTGAAAATGACTCGCGAGGCCCTTAAGGAAGGCGAACGTGTCATCCGGTACAGACGAGCCGTATAAATCCTTCAACCACGGTCCCTCCTCGTGGGGTCGGGGGACGTGCTCTCCCGTGAGGTCCGAGCGGAATAGACGAAGCAGGCCCTCCATCGTCCACAGATGTTGGCCAAGCTGGGCCGCACCCCTCAGACGCTCTCGTTCCGCCAAAGAGATAAAGCTGACAAAGCTGTACCAGTCGTCCAGAGGATCTGAATGGCTTGCCTCGAAACGGATATTCTCCAGCATCGTGCCAATGTCCTCCACAGCGAGGTTCAGGTCTGCCAACGTCTGCGACATGAGTCCATCCTCGTACCACCTCCGCACGTATCGGTTCCAGTCTTCCTGCCTCTCAAAGGGAAAGTCGGACCAGCCAGATACGCGAATGGTGCGCCGGTCGGACTGTGTTTGGGGGAAATACCGATTAGACAGAACCTGACACAGCCACGCAACCCTCTCCGTTCTTGCTGCAACCCCCCGGCATGCGTCCACCGCCTCTTTGGCCCACTCACCGAGCGACGCGCCCGCGCGCACGTTCTCCTCTGCCGTCCGCGTCGCGAGATCCTCCACTCGCACTATGCGCCGATCAATCCTCACACGCTCCAAGAAGTGCAGGGTGTAAGCCTGAAAAATCGAGTAGAAGCTCTCCACGCCCTCCCGCTCGTCGCCGCCTGCGAACGTTTCCCACGGCTGAAACTCTGTGGCCGAGGGCGCCCACAACCGTCCCTCGTCGAGGTACGCGCGTAGGTGTTCGCGGTGATGAGCCCCGAACGTGAGGTGCCATTCCCGCCGGCTTACCGGCCCGTCCCAGCGTTCACCTGGCTTTAGATCTCCCTCCTTCACGTAGCCGCGGCCATCCGGGCTGCGCGATAGCTTCTCCGTCCAAACGAAGTGACGGCCGCGCGCAAGGGGAAAGAGGATCCCAATTTGCTCCAATCGCTCGAGTCGGTGTCTGGAGGCGTCGAGGCCGCGCTGCTCGCAATAGTCCGTGAAGTCGCTTGCTTTGACCAGGGGACAGCTTACGACCAAGCGATGATCCACCAAATACCGGAGCAGGTCCGATGATGGCGGGAACTCAAGGAGCTTGCCGGTGTGGTCCTGCATACTGCTTAAACTGTCCTCGTCGTCTCGCACGTGTTCCCGGTTCCGCTTACGCCGCTGTTCCACCATCTCGATACGTCATCTCGAACACCCGGTCCGCCAGCCACCTTTTGAAGTCGGGATCGTCGCTGAAGTACTTGAAGAGCTGGGTGTCGTCCTGGAGGATGCTCATCATGACGCGGTTCAGGGCCTGGTCGTGCTCGACGCGGGCATTGACGGCATCGGAGTTGGCGCGAGCATTCGTGTAGGAGGGATCGGCGGCGACTTTCTGGGGGATGGTCTCGGTAATGAGATTCTCGACGCGATCCCTGTCGGTCCAGGCGATGTTCCCGAACAGATCGTTGAAGCTGCGGATGATGTTGGAGAGGCGATCGTATTCGGGCTCGACCTTGCCCAGCTGCTGGCCGACCGGGATGGGCGCGATCTCGCCGTCTTCATCCGGTAGGCGGATCTTGAGCGTCGCCTGTCTCTCGGCCCGGTAGCTGTCCATGTCGATCGCCTCCAGGATGCTGGCGGTCGTGTCCTCCTCTTTTGGTGCCGGGAGCTTGGGGATCAGGAAGGTGAGGAAGATGGAGCGTTTCTCCCAGTCGGCATACGTGTAGGGGAGGATGGTGCTGAGAAAGCCGTAGGTGCGCAGGAAGGCCTTGGCTTTCCCCTTGAAGTCCACCTGCTCGTCTTCAGCCAGCTCCGTCTTGTAGACCTCGACACAGGCATCCAGGATGACGTCCAGTTGATCGCGCGGCGCCGCGGAGAGATAGAGCTGCACCAGTCCGTCGACCTGATCGCTCGTATAGACCCCGTGGGCGTCGAGATCGGCCTGGAGATCGTGCAGCTTGTTGGGATCGGTCTCGCCGGAGAGGATGGTGGTGCGGTAGTAGGGGGCGAACGCCTTCTCGATGATGGCGGGATCGTTGGCGAAGTCGAGGACGAAGGTATCGCGCTTCCGGGGGTGGGCGCGATTGAGGCGGGAGAGGGTCTGCACCGCCTTGATGCCGGAGAGAATCTTATCGACGTACATGGTGTGGAGGAGCGGCTCGTCGTAGCCGGTCTGGAACTTATCGGCGCAGACGAGGATGCGGTAGGGATCCTCGCGGATGCGCTCGGCGATGAGGTTGCTGGGAAAGCCGTTGACGCCGGCCTCGGTGACCAGCTTGCCGCCGAAGTCGACCTCGCCGGAGAAGGCGACGATCGCTTTATAGGGGCTCTTGCGCTCCGTGAGCTCCGTAGCGATGGCGCCGTAATACTCCAGGGCGCGGCGGATGCTGCCCGTCACCACCATGGCCCGGGCTTCCCCGCCGATCTTGCGCTGTCCAATCACCTGATCCAGGAAGTGATCGACCATGATGGCCGCTTTCTGCCGGATCGCCCTGGGGTTGCCCTCGACAAACAGGCGCAGCCGTTTCTGGGCGCGGCGCGTGTCGAACTCGGGGTCCTCGGCGATCTGCTTGGTCAGATGGTAGTAGCTGTTGACCGGAGTGTAGTTGGCCAGCACGTCGAGGATGAATCCCTCCTCGATGGCCTGGCGCATGGTGTAGCTGTGGAAGGGGACATAGTGGACCTGGCTACCTACGTCCACCTTCTCCCCGAACATCTCCAGCGTCTTGTTCTTGGGCGTGGCCGTGAAGGCGAAGTAGGAGGCATTGGGGAGGAGTCGACGGGATTCCATGATGCGGTTGATGGCATCCTCGACCGTCTCCTCGTCCTCCTCGCCCTGGTCGGCCAGCGACCGGTTGAGGGCGGCCGAGGTCTTGCCGCCCTGACTGGAGTGGGCTTCGTCGATGATGATGGCGAAGTTTCTCCCCCGGTGCTCATTGCCGATGTCGTCCAGGATCATGGGGAACTTCTGAACGGTGGAGATGACGATCCTCTTGCCGTCCTGCAGGAACTGCCGGAGCTGCCCCGAGTGCTCGGCGTGCCCGACGGTAGAGGAGACCTGGACGAACCCCCGGATGGTGTCCCGGATCTGCTTATCCAGAAGCCGCCGATCGGTGACGACGATGACGGAGTCGAAGAGGGTGTGGCCCTCACCCCCGGCCCCTCTCCCATTGCGATGGGAGAGGGGAGATAGGGACGACAGGCTGTCTTCGTCTTCTCTCCTCCCGTCTTCGTCTTCTTCCCCCTCGCCCGCCGCAGCGGGAGAGGGGGTCAGGGGGTGAGGGCCACCCGTCGCCGACGCGTCCCGCAATCCCACCAACCCGCTCGCCAGCCAGGCGATGGAATTCGACTTCCCGCTGCCGGCGGAATGCTGGATCAGGTAATGGCGCCCAGCGCCGTTCTCCCCGGCATCTGCTAGGAGCTTCCGCACGACATCCAGCTGGTGGTAGCGGGGGAAGATCTGCACGCGCCGCTTCCTGCCGGTGCGCTCGTCCTTCTCCTCGACGATCTGGGCGTAGTGCTCGAGGATGTCGGTGAGGGACCGCGGGGTGAGCAGCTCCTCCCAGAGATAGGCGGTCTTCAGGCCGTCGGGGTTGGGCGGATTGCCGGAGCCGTCGTTCCAGCCCTTGTTCAGGGGCAGGAACCAGGAGGCCTTGCCGCGCAGCTCGGTGCACATCCAGACCTCGCTGTCATCGACCGCCAGGTGAACGACGCAGCGGCCGAAGGCGAAGAGCGGCTCCCGCGGGTCGCGGTCGGTCTGGTACTGCTCGATGGCGTCGGTGACCGTCTGCTTGGTGAGGGAGTTCTTCAGCTCGGCGGTGGCGACGGGCAGACCGTTGACGAAGAGGCCGAGATCGAGGGCACGGCGCGTCTGGTCCTGGCTGTACTGCAGCTGCCGGGTGACGGAGAAGCGGTTGGCGCTGTAGAGGGCGGCGGCCAGGGCGTTGCCCGCCGAGGGCGTGCCGTAGAACAGCTCGATCTGGTGGGGGCCGTGCTTGATGCCGTTGCGCAGCACGTTAATGGTGCCGCGCTTGGCGATTTCACCCTGCAGACGGGCCAGAAAGGCGCGGCGGGTGGGCGTATCCGCGTGGAGGGAAAGCGCCTCGGCGGCATCCGGCTGCGTCTGCTCGAGGAAGGCGGTGAGCTGGACCAGATCGAGGCAGTAGGCGCGGTCATAGTCGGCCGAGCGGCCGGGCAGCCGGCCGGTGCCGAGATAGGGGATCGGTGACTCGCGCGTCATCCGCGCCGCCGCCTCGGCCGCCGCCGTGTAGCCGGTCATGGCCTTGAAGATGGTGTCCTCCAGGCCGCGCTCGGTGGTGTCGGCGGTCATCCTGCCAGCTCCTCGGCGAGGTCGTCGCTCTCCTCGGCGGTCTCCTCGCCGGCCGGGTCATCCTCGATGGCCGGCTCCTCGTCCCCTATATCAGGGAGGTTGGCGGCCGCCTGCCGCACGTCGAGCTTGCCGGTGACGACGTCAGAGATGAGGCGCGTGCGGAACTCCTGGAGGAGAGCGATTTCGGACTGGGTCGCACTGAGCAACTGGTCAACGGGCCGAGTCTCGAGTGCCAAGCGGTCCAAGATCCGCCGCTGCTCGGCGAGCGATGGTAACGGAGTGACCAGGTTCGCGAGAGTTTCGGTGTTGTAGTGCGACTGAATGGCCCCCACGGAACGGTACTGGACATCCGTTCGCGCGGCCCACGAGTTGAGGTACGTCAGTAGGTACTCACTCAGGATGCGCTCGGACCGGCGAACGATCAGCAGGTCGATGCAGTTGGCTCCATCGTATTCGCGCGGGACTATAGCCGCCACACCCGCCCTTCCGGTACGCACCACGACGATGTCACCGTCGAAAATCTGGGACTTGCGGTGCAGCTGGTTACTCTCCGGGGAGATGTAGACAAGATTCTCACTCCGGGCCGTCCCGCCCGACACGTTCAATGATCGGAGGCAGGGAACGCCAGAGTCGACATAAAGGGACGCGGGCTGGATAACAATGCCGACTGTTACCTGGGGCACCACATGCTTCAACGGCATCACGTCCCAATGCGCCGGTACGTCCCCCAGCCACTCCACCCTCGACGGCTTCAGCGGCACGGACGGGTCGAGGCCGCGGGTGACGGCGCGGTGGATGATGGCCGCCTTCTGCTCGTTCAGTAGGGCGATCAGCCGCTTCTTGGCACGGATCGCACGCTGGATGCGCCGGTCGGCGTGATCGAGGTAGCGGACGATGGCGGCTTGTTCAGAGAGGGGCGGGAGGGGCAGCCGCAGGTCGCCAATGAACTGCCATTCAGCGCGCGGCATCTTCGCGCCGAACGTAGAGCTGTTGATCACGTCGATTACGGGCTTCGATCGGAGAAGGACCGCGAGAAAATCCGGCAGTACTGCGCCATCCCTGGGGCGCAAGACCAAGAATTCGCCGACGCAGACTCCGGACCGCGGTGCTCGCGCGACCTTGGCCAGGTATGGCCGCAGCTTTCCGAATAGGACGTCGTTGGCGCGGAAACGCTTGACCGCGCTGTCGAAAGTCGTCTCTTCCGACGCAGGCCTGATGCGACCCGTCCAACCTTCCACGTGCTCAAGAGCCAGATACATTTCCCCTGGCTCGCGCTCCGAGACGGTCTCGACCATGTTGCTCGCGCAGGTCTTCAGCCGCGGCGTTCCCCAATGGTCGGGCAACGACCCGAGCCATTCGACACTGGGACCGGGGCGCGAAGGGTACAGGGTAACACCGTCCAGGAGGCTCTTGTCCTGCGTCCCGAGCGTCACCGGGCCGCGCTCCCTACGATCTCGGCCACCAACCCCTCCGTCTCCCGCTCCAGCGCCAGAATATCGGCGGCGATCTCCTCCAGGCTCCGCATCGCCTGCGGCTTATAGAAGTAGCGCGTGAAAGAGATTTCGTAGCCGATCTTGACGCTGGTCGGGTCGTACCAGGCGTCCGGCGCGTAGGGCAGGACCTCGCGGCGCAGGAAGCCTTCGATGGCGCCTTCCTCCAGCAGCGGGATCTGCTCGGTGTCGCGCAGCTCGGGGTCCGGCTCGTACTCGACGACGGCCGGCCGGCCGGCGATGACGGCGGGGAAGCGGCCCTGCAGCGGATCGGGCTCGACCCCTTTCAGGATGCGTTTGATCAGCGGCGGCGCCGTCTCGTCCCGCTCGCCGGTCTCCCGCAGCGCCCTGATCTCTTTGGCGCTGTAGACCTTCTCCGGGTCGCTCCCCTTGATGCGCAAGGGGCGGTCCACCGTCACCTTCCAGTAGCCGAACGCCGCGTTGGGGAAGATCTTCGATTCCGGCGTCTCCTCGAAGGCGAGGAAGGTGTCGCAGATGCGGTCGATATCCTCGGCCGACAGCTCGCAGTTCTTCTTGCCCAGATTCTTGCGCAGCGGCCGGAACCATTTGGTGGCGTCGACCAGCTGCACCCGGCCCCGGCGGTGCTCCGGCTTGCGGTTGGAGAGCACCCAGATATAGGTGGCGATGCCGGTGTTGTAGAACATGTTCAGCGGCAGCGCCACGATCGCTTCCAGCCAGTCGTTCTCGATGATCCAGCGGCGGATGTTGCTCTCCCCCTGCCCGGCGTCGCCGGTGAAGAGGGAGGAGCCGTTGTGGACCTCCGCCACCCGGCTCCCCAGCGCCGTTCCCTGCTTCATCTTGGAGAGCATGTTGGCCAGGAAGAGCAGCTGGCCGTCGCTGGTGCGGGTGAGGAGGGAATACTCGGGATTGCCGTCAAAGTCGATGACAAAGCGGCCGTCGCGCACCCCCTCCTTGCCGCCCATGCGCTCCAGGTCGCTCTTCCAGCTCTTGCCGTAGGGCGGATTGGAGAGGAGGAAGTCGAACTCTCGCCCGCGGAAGGCGTCGTTGGCGAGGGTGGAGTATTCGGGGCCGCCGACGATGTTGTCGGCCGCTTCCCCTTCTCCCTTCAAGAGGAGATCGGCCTTGGCGATGGCGTAGGTCTCGGCGTTGATCTCCTGGCCGTAGAGGTGGGTCACCACCGCCTTGCCGCGCTCGGCGGCCAGCTGCCGCAGCGTCTCCTCGGCCACCGTCAGCATGCCGCCGGTGCCGCAGGCGCCGTCGTAGAGGAGGTAGCTGCCGGACTCGATCCGGTCGGCGATGGGCAGGAAGATGAGGCGCGCCATGAGGCGGACGGCGTCGCGGGGCGTCCAGTGCTCACCCGCCTCCTCGTTGTTCTCCTCATTGAAGCGGCGCACCAGCTCCTCGAAGATGGTGCCCATGGCGTGGTTGTCGAGCCCGGGCTGCCGCACCGTGCCGTCGGCGTGATAGATCGGCTGCGGGGAGAGGTTGATGTCGCGCGAGAGGAATCTTTCGATGAGCGTGCCGAGCGCGTCGGCTCTGGAGAGGCGGGGGATCTGATTGCGGAACTCGAAGTTGTTCAGGATCTCCTGGACGTTGGGCGAGAAGCCGTCCAGATAGGCCTCGAAGTCGGCTTTGAGCGTTTGCCGCGCGGTGCGCGAGGTGAGGTCGCGCAGGGTAAACGGCGAGGTGTTGTAGAACGCCTGCCCGGCGGCATTGCGCAGCGGACCGTCCTGGTTGATGATTCCAGCGTCGTCGAGGCTCTTCTTCATCTGGAGCACGGCCGGCTTGGTCGGCTCTAGCACGGCATCGAAGCGGCGTAGGACGGTCATGGGGAGGATGACGTCCCGGTACTTGCCGCGCACGTACAGGTCACGCAGCACATCATCGGCAATGCCCCAGATGAAGTTGACGATCCAGTTGATGGTCGTGTCCGCCATGCCGTGTCCGTCCCCCGATTGCAGCGTTATGTATTGCACATAGTGCCATGCCAGATAAGGGGGGCGCTAGACGGGATGGCCCGCGAGGCGGTGGAAGTTTCCGGTACCAGGTCCTGCCTTGTCTGCTATCCGGCCGCTGAGTGCGCCAGCTCGGCCGATGAGTCGCCTGACAGGGTGTCGTGTCGATCAGAGAGGCTTGCCCTACCTGTCCGAATCCTGTGTGTAATACCGGATCTCAGGCTCCAGGCCTTTCTTCGTCGTAATCAGCGCCACCTCGTCGCGCAGTAGTGTGACGGCATGCTTGATCTTGCGGGAGTGCGACGAGCGAAGCCAGCGCGTCAGTCGCGGTAGGATGTGAGAAGTAGCCTGGGAACTCATTTGAATCAGCACGACTCCGGGATGGGTGCAGATCCTGAAGTCGACTGGATCGGTAAAATCCTTGTCGAAGGTGAGAATCAAGACGCCGCGGCGTACGGCCTCTTCTCGCACGCCCGGATCCTTAATCGAAGCCATGCCCAGGTCCTGAACCTGCCAAGTGTGGTAATTCGGGAGCTTGCCGATCGCCGCTCCGAGCTGCACGGGCAGATTCTCGTCACAGAGGAAGGCGATCTTTGGCTTTTGCGGCCGGCGGGACGTAGGCCGTTTACCTGCCCGTTTACGTCTAGTGCGGCCCGGCACGGACTAGAGCCGGGATAGCCGCCCAGCGAAGATCAGCGCGTCATTCACGTCCTCCGCGCTCACTCTGCCAGGGTATTCGCCTACCACTCCAGCTGCAGAGCCAACATCCGCCAGCGCATCGAGAACTTGAGCCACGCTGATCCGGGTACCTCTCAATACGGGAATGCCCCCTAGCGTCGACGGATCCATCACGATGCGAGGCAAGCCTCGCGCTGCTTCCCTCCAGAGAAGGTGCCGACGATCGCCAGGCGGCGCAAGGGACGCTTGGTTACCGCCGCTTTCTCCGCTTTTGCCTGTGCTGGTACCCTCCCACGCCACGGCGGGCTGCAGGGTCGGTGTTCCCGACGTGGGACCTTCGGGAGGTGCTTCGCCCTCGGCGCTCCCGGACCGAGTCGTCACATCTGTGAGATCACTTCTGCTCGGGGTGCCTGGCCTCGTAAGTTCATCCGTCACTAGAGTCCCCCAGGAGACGCGTCATAAATGGGGTCAAGACATTTTCGATGTACTTCACGGAACGATTGAGGTGTGGCTTGACATCCAGTGATTCGATCGATCCGTGTCGCGCCAGATCGACATCGACGTTCACTCCAAACGACGGCAGATCATCGAGTTCGGGAGTTGCCTGCGCTGGCTCACCTCCCACCAAAAGCCTCTCCTCACGCTGTACGTTCATCACTGAGCTGATCTCTATCCGCCCCTCCAGGTGGTCGGCGGTGAACGTCTCCACGATGCTTCCGCCCGTTGCTGTACCTAGTTGGGACCACCCACGTTCCTGAATGTGCAGAATGCGAGACAGGACAGCCTCCACTGCTTGCTCTTGTCCTTCCTGCTCCCACAGCAGATTGATTCGAAGCCCCAGTCGGGAGAACTGCGTCACCCCTATGGCGCGAGCAATCCAGTCAACCTGCCCCGATGTCTCCTGCCGCACAGTCACCCACGGTACATGAGCTCTGTACGAGAGCCAAATGCTATGAGGGCTCACGCGCAGCTCCGTGAGCCAGTCCGCTGGATCTGCCGGCACCGCGCACGTCAGCGTGTGGGGGATGCTGCCATAGTCGATTCTCCGAAAACGCTCGACATACTTGTTAGCCAGAAGTCCGGCCTCATCCCAAAAACGGTAGCCCTTGACAGTGTTGGCTTGAAAAAACACCGACAACACAACAGGTTCTCTAGGAGTGCTCAGCTCATTCTCCTTAAGCCGCTCGCGCTTCGAGTTGTGCGGTCCCATTCCTCGTGTGGACGGCGGCCTAGATCGCTCCGTCCACGTCGTGCATGCCCATAGTAGTCAGACTGAGAAAAGTGAGGTGAACCCTCTCTCTTGGTTCGTCGCGAGATGTTGCCGGGCTTGACGCGGGACTGTTGGGGGGCGAAGGAGAGCGAGGCCGGCAGAGCAGTGCTCTGCCACTACGGCTGGGTCGGCAGTTCCGCGTCCTGCCAACGCTCGTCTCGAGCCTCGCGAATCAGTTCGGCGGAGCTGCCGGCAAAGGTGCGGCCACGCGTGAGGCGCTCTCGGGCGCGATCCATTGCGGCTGCTCGCTCAGGCGTGATGATGTTGCCCTGCTTCATCGCTGCGCGATCGCGCCGGCTCCTGGCATGCCCTGCTGCCGTACTCATAATCCTTGTCCAACTAGTGCTAAAACTCTGCCTGCCGGAGCCCTCGCCATCAGGACTCCTATACTGGCCCGGTCGGCTTGCGAGGACAAATACCTTGTTTCGACTCTGTAATGATCACATCCAGCATAGGTTCAACCCGCCGCGTCGTCAAACGCAGGCGGATGTCCTGCCAGTGACGAGGCACTCGATGAATCCGCCCCTCGCGCCCGGTCAGCGGGGCCGCCCGTGTGAACTGCCCAGTACCTTTCCGTCAGTTGCTCGTGGCCGCTCCTTACTGACCTCGCCAGCGGGAGCGGCTGCTGGAATATGTTGTCTTTCAGACTCAGTGGCCGTAGAATATGATCAAAATCCTCCATCATCCGGCAGTGTAGCTGAGCCCCCTCAGCAGGGAGGAGAGCGGGATGCGGGCGAGAACTGTGCAGGTGGACGCGCTGGTCATCGGCGGCGGCGTGGTGGGGTGCGCCGTCCTCCGTGAGTTGTCGCGGTTCCAGGCCACGGTCGCGCTCCTCGAGCGGCAGCCGGATATCTGCGACGTCACCAGCAAGGCCAATAGCGCCATCGTCCATACCGGCTTCGACGCGCCACCCGGTTCGGTCGAGGCCGGACTGCTGGCCCGCGCGCGTGATCTCTGGCCGGGGGTCATCGAGGAGCTGCGGATCCCCTATCTGCAGACCGGCGCCGTCATGGTCGCGGCCGGCCGGCAGGAGATGGAGGCCATCCGGCAGGAGATCGTGCCGAAGGCGGAGCGCAACGGCGTCACTCTGTCGGAGTTGACCGCCGACGAGATCATGGAAAATCTGCCCGCCGTCACGCCGGAGGTGGTCGGGGGTGTGCTGGTGGAGGGCGAGGGCGTCATCGATCCCTTCTGGACCACGCGCGCCTATGCCGAGAACGCGGTACGCAACGGCGCTCAGGTCTACCTCGAACATGGCGTCACCGGAATCTCGGTCCATGCCGACGGCGTCACGGTCGAAACCGCGCCAGGCACGACCTTCCAGGCGCGCATCGTGGTCAACGCCGCCGGCCTCTGGTCGGATGAGGTAGCCCGCCTGGCGGGGGATAACTCCTTCCGGATCACGCCGCGCAAGGGGCAGTTCATCATCACCGAGGATGATCTCGGCATTGGGCAGATCGTGCTGCCCGTCCCCAGCAAGATCTCCAAGGGGATTCTGGTCACTCCCATCGTCTTCGGCGGCACGATGCTCGGACCGACCGCCGAGGAGGTGACCGACAAGACCGACCTGAGCACCACGGCGGAGGGACTGCGGCGCATCCGCCAGGGCGTGGCGAAGCTGGTGCCCGACGCCGCCGGCGCCTCGACGATCCGGCAGTTCGCCGGGCTACGGGCCGTCAGCAGCACCGGCGACTACATCGTCGGTCCGTCGCCCACCGGGCGGCGGCTCATCACCGTCGCCGGCATCCGCTCCACCGGTCTGTCCGTCTCACCTGCGCTCGGCCGGCACGTGGCGGAGCTGGTGCGGGACGAGCTAAACCTCGCCGCGCGCGGCGACTTCGATCCCACTCTCCCCGAGCTGCTGGCCGAGGCCCGGGAGGATGAGGGCGATGTGATCTGTTTGTGCCGCGCTATCACGCGAGGGGAGATTCTCGAGGCGCTGCGCTCCCCGCTCCCGCCGGCCACGCTCGACGGTCTGAAGCGCCGCACCGGCGCCATGCTCGGTGACTGCCAGGGGAATATCTGCATGCCGCGGCTGATCGAGCTCTTACGGCGCGAGCTGGGGCGTGATCCGCTCACCCTCCCCAAGAATGTGCGCGGCTCCTCTCCGGTCGTCTCGCCCGTCCGCGCTCCGGCATCGTCCGGGAGGGAGCGATGACCGACATCTACGACCTGGCCATCGTCGGCGCCGGCCTCTCTGCCCTGAGCTTCCTGCGGGCGCGCGGACCCGTCGGCCTCACCGCCGTCATCGACTATCAGGACCGGGCCGGTGGCTTCCTCCGTCCCGCCCTCCCCGATCCGGCACTGCCGGACGCCTCTGAGCTTGTCGCCTCCTTCCAGCTTCCGGCGGGGGTCGAGACGCTCTTCGCGTCCACGGCGGTTGGGCTGCTCCCCTCCGCCGGCACGCCGCCCCATACCGTGCTGGTTCGCGATCGCGCCGGTACCCGGCACGTCCGCGCCGCCCGGGTGCTCATCGCGTCCGGCGGACTCGAGATCACGCGCGAGCACGATCAGATTCCCGGACCCCGTCCGGCCGGTGTCGTCACGCCGATCTTCGTCCACCAATTGCTCGATCGAGGTTGGCTGCCCGGGAGCCGAGCCGTCGTCTACGGCAGCTCGCGTTATGCCGCGGCCACCAAAGAGCGCCTGGCCACGGCCGGGACGGAGGCGACGCTGGTGCCCTCCGAGGAGGACGGCTCGTCCGGCGGGGCGGACGTTGTGGAAGTGCGCGGCTTTCCCCGGGTGCAGGAGGTGGTGCTGCGCCGGGACGGCGCCGAGAGCATGCTCCCGGCCGATCTCCTGGTCTACGCGCGCGGCATGGTCGCCAATACCCTCTGGCTCAAAGGCAGCGGCGTCGAGCTAGACGATCGGGGAGCGGTGGTGATGGATGAGCGCTACCAGACGAATATCCCGCGGGTGCACGCCATCGGCACCGTGGTGGCGCCCGACCTCGACCACTCTCGGTCGATCGCCATGGGAGAAGACCTGGCGCGCTTGTGGGAGGCCGGCCCGTGAATGTCGCGGGCGATTTCGTGGTGAACGCCTCGGTCGCGCGCGTCTGGCAGCTGTTCCTCGATGCGCAGCAGCTCTGCCGGGTCATGCCCGGCTGCGAGGAGGCGCACCAGATCGATGCCACCCACTACGAGGCGACCCTGGCCACCAAGGTGCAATTCATGACGATCCGCGCCCACACGGTGGCGGAGATCGTCGAGGCGGAGGAGCCGAGCCACGTGGTGGTGGAGATGACCGGCGAGACGATTGCCATGGCCGGCGCCTTTCGCATGCGGATGACCGTCGACCTGCAGCCCGAGGGCGAGGGGACGGCCGTCCACTACGACATCGATCTCACCATGCTGGGCCGGCTGGGCAGCCTCGGTCGGCCCATCGTCGGAGCGACCGCCAAACGGCTGGCGGATCAGTTTGCGAGCAACGTCACGCGGTATCTGGAGGAAAGCAACCCGGTTTCATCATCCGGCACCTGAGGAGCGAAGGAGGATAGAGCGATGCAAGGTGATGCGGCGGCGAGTCCCGTGGGGACCGATCAATCACTGGCGGCCTTTGGCTATCAGCAGGAGTTCAAGCGAGAGCTGAAACGGTTCGCGTCCTTCGCGATCGGCTTTTCGTTCATCTCCATCACCACCGGAATCTTTACGACCTACGGTGCCGTGCTCAATTGGGGCGGGCCACGCGGTATCTGGACCTGGCCGATCGTCATCGTCGGTCAGATCTTTGTTTCCCTCGTCTTTGCCGCCCTGGCCTCGCGCATCCCACTCGCGGGCTACTCCTACCAGTGGGCGTCACGCCTCGCCAATCCAAAGACCGGTTGGCTGATCGGCTGGGTCTCTTTCATCTTCCTGGTGGTGGACGTGGTGGCGGTGGACTACGCGGTGGCCTCGGCCGTCCTGCCGAGCCTCTTCGGCTACACCGAGAACGCCGGCAACGCCTGGCTGGCGACGGGTATCGTCGTCATCCTCCAGGCGCTGCTCATCATCTTCTCCACGCGCCTCTCGACCCTGGTCAACAACACAGCCGTGGGGACGGAGGTGGTCGGAATCGTCGGCCTCACGCTGCTGATCATCATCGTCGGCGCGGCGCGTGGCCTGCTCCACCCCGAGCATCTGACCAGCACGGGCACGATACCCGCCGCCGGATACTACGCCCTGGGCGGGCTGCGCCACGCCGGTCCGTTCGTCCTCTCCTTCCTGCTGGGCGCGTTTACCATCGTCGGCTTCGAGGCGGCCGCCAATCTGGCCGAGGAGACGGAGGATCCGAGCCGGGTCGTGCCGGTCGCCATGTGGTCCTCGGTGGTCATCAGCGGGATCGTGGGCATGGCCTTTCTCATCGCCCTCGACCTCGGCCTCGGCAATATCGCCGCGGCCAGCTCGTCGGCGACGCCGGTCGCCGATATCGTGACCACCATCCTGGGCAGCGTGATCGGCAAGCTGTTCCTCATCTTCGTGACGTTCTCCATCTTTGCCTGCGGGCTGGTGATCTTCATCACCGCCACGCGTCTGGTCTGGTCCATGTCGCGCGACAACCGCTTTCCCGGCGATCAGATCTTCCGGCGCGTCAACGCCACCACCAACACGCCGCTTAACGCCACGGTCATGCTGGGCATTCTGATCGAGGTCGTGCTGGCCATCTTTGCCAATCGCAGCGACGTGCTGGTCAACCTCTTCAGCGCCGCCACGCTCCTGCCGTGCATCATCTACCTGTTCACCGTGGTGCTGTACATCTACGCCCGCAAGAAGCTTCCCGTCACCCACGGGTTCGCCCTGGGAGCGTTCGAGTGGCCGGTGGTGATTCTGGCGCTGATCTGGCTCCTCTTCGAGCTCTCGATCTTCCGCGACAAGTCGTTCGACGCTCCCTGGGTGTACGCCATCGTGATGTTCGCGCTGGGGCTGGTTTACTTCGTCTGGATGCTCCTAGCGCGGCCCGATGTGCTGCGGCACGAGCCGAGTGAGGCGCAGGCAGAGCCGCGCCCAGCCAGTTGATGCGATGAGCCCGCTGGCCCTCATCCCCCCGACCCCCTTCTCCCATTGCGATGGGAGAAGGGGGAGTATGCATCGTCGTCATATTCCCCCTCGCCCACCGCAGTGGGAGAGCAACGGGTGAGACCAGGGCCTGCCGCAGGCGTGACAGAGACAGCCCTGGGCGAACACGTCGTTGGGTTAGGGGGTGAGGGCCGGCCCCGTCGCCCCGGCCACCGCGTGGCATGACTCAGGCTGTTCTCGCGATTGACCAGGGGACGACGCGCACCAAGGCCATCGTCTTCGATGCCGCGGCGCGTTCCCTGGCCGAGGCCGCCGCCGATCTGCCCCTGATCTATCCGCGCCCCGGCTGGGTGGAGCTCGATCCTCAACTGCTGCTGCAGAGTGTCGTCGAGACGGCACGCCGGGCACTGCGGAGCACGGAGGCGGAGGTCGTTGCCCTGGGGCTGGATAACCAGGGCGAGACGGTGGTGGCGTGGGACCGGCGGGACGGCCGGCCCGTGTACAACGCGATCGCCTGGCAGGACCGCCGTACCGACGCCGAGTGCGAGCGGCTCAAGGCGAGCGGGGCGGAGGAGATCATCCGGGAGCGGACCGGGCTCCCGGTCGATCCCTACTTCTCCGCCACCAAGCTGCGTTGGATCCTGGACACCGTGGCGGGCGCACGTGAAATGGCGGAGGGCGGCGATCTGCTGGCCGGGACCACCGATGCCTGGATGCTCTGGCACCTCACCGGCCGGCACGTGACCGACGACAGCACCGCCTCGCGCACCATGCTCTACAACCCGCGGATGCGCGATTGGGATGCCGACGTCCTCCGCCTGCTCGCCATCCCGCGCGGCATCCTGCCGGCGATCCAGCCCTCCCGGTCCGACTTCGGCACCATCCGCGGCGACATCCTGGGGCGCGAGCTGCCGGTCACGGCGTCGCTGGTGGACCAGCAGGCCGCGCTCTTCGGCCAGGCCTGCTACGCCCCCGGCGACCTCAAGGTGACCTACGGCACCGGGGCCTTTATCCTGCAGAACGCTGGCGACGTCTTCCCGCGCTCCGAGCACGGCCTCCTGCCCACCGTCGCCTGGTCGACGTCCGATCGCGTCACCTATGCCCTGGATGGCGGGATCTACGTGGCGGGCGCCGTCGTGCAATGGCTGCGCGATGAGCTGGGCATCATCGGGAGCGTCGAGGAATCAAGTGATGTCGCGGCCTCGGTGCCGGATACCGGGGACGTCGTCTTCGTGCCCGCGCTGGCCGGACTTGCCGCGCCGTACTGGGACAGCTACGCACGCGGCACCATCGTCGGCCTCACCCGCGGCACGTCGCGGGCGCAGATCGTTCGGGCTGCGCTGGAGGGCGTCGCCTTCCGAACGCGGGACGTCGTGGACGCGATGGTTACCGACACCGGCCGGCCGATCCCCCGCCTCAAAGTGGACGGAGGCGCCTCCGCCAACGCCTTTCTGATGCAGTTCCTGGCCGATATTCTGCACACCGAGGTGCTGGTCGCTGCCGAGCCCGAGGCCACCGCCCTCGGCGCCGCGTTCATGGCGGGTCTCGGTGCCGGCGTGTGGCGCGATGAGACGCAGTTGAGCACCCTGTGACGCGCCGGCAGATGCTACCGGCCGCGGGCCATGCCGGATCTCGAAGGACGGTACCGGCAATGGACGCGCGCGGTGGAGCGATCCCGGGGCTGGGCCGTCCCGGATTGATGAGTTATCGGTCCGGTATCGCTGCAGTCTCGTCTGTGCCGATGTCTCGCCGCGCATCGTCCGGACTGTGGCTCGGTCTCTGTCCGTCCGGAGGCCATCTTCCCCGCTGCACTGTCACTGGGCGCCATCATCCTCGGACCAGGTCCGTCCCGGTCTGATTCCAGGAGATCCTGACGCCCAATGGCCATTTTGTTCCGAGGATTGCGCCCGGGAGGACAGAGACGGAGCTGCAGTCCCTACCCGGCTTCCCTTGTGCCAGTCGGGGCTAAGCCAGGATGACCTCGACGCCGAGCCGGCGCAGCTGGGTCACGGTTTCCTCGTCCACGTCGCTCCCCGTGATCAGCGTCTCAATGGCCGTGAGCGGCGCCACCGCATTGAGCATCACCTTGTCGAACTTGCTGTGATCGGCGACCACGATGCGCCGGTCGGCGCGGCCCAGCATGGCCTGCTTGGCGCCGGCCTCCTCATAGTTGAACTCGGTCAGACCATGCTCGAAGGAGATGCCACCGACGCCGATGAAGGCCTTATCCACGTGGAACTCGCGCAGCGTGCTCTCGGCCAGGTGGCCGACCATGGACAGCTCGCTGGTGCGAAGGCGCCCGCCCACGATGATCACCTGGATCGCCGGCTGATTCGCCAGCTCAAGCGCCGCCCACAGGTTCGAGACGACGACGGTGAGGTTGCGGCGGCCCCGCAGGGCACGGGCCACTTCGAGGGTGGTGGTCCCGACATCGAGGAGGAGGCTGTCTCCGTCCCGAACCAATTCGGCGGCGCGTGCCGCGATGCGCCGCTTCTCCTCGAGGAGTTGAGCCTCGCGTGCCTTGATGGGCGGCTCGTAGCTCGCGCCCCGCACGCTGATCGCGCCGCCGCGCACGCGGCGGACCAGCCCCTCCTGCTCCAGCTGCTGCAGGTCGCGCACGATGGTGATGTCGGCGACGTCGAAACGCGCCGCCAGGTCACGCACCGACACCACCCCGCTCGCCTCGGTGGCCTCGAAGACCAGGCGCCGCCGCTCCTGCGCGATCATCCCCATGCACCCTTCACGGCGGCATTGTACCGAAGGGGCTGGAGAGACCGGGTCGGCCCGCCCACACTGCCATCCTGCTGCCGGAGCCGTGGTAGCGCCGACGCTCACGGGACATATGTAGTGGTGCAATTCATTGCACCGCTCGGCCGCAGACGAGCATTGGCTTCCCCTCCACGCTGTCTACTGAACGACGATCCGCTGATGGGTGGTCAGCACCGTCCGGGAGCGGGCCGGCATCGGAGAGAGCCTCCGTGGGCGGCGCCCCGCCGCACGGCTGATGTCGTGGCACAGTGATCTCCTCCAGGACCTCCAGAAGAATCACTGCGACACGGCCGCAGCGGCGATGATCAGTCGGACGAAGGGCACGAGGGCAGCGGATTGTGGAAGCCCAGCACCCGGCGCAGGCGACCGTCCTCGGCGAGTTCGGCCACGTCTTCCCCTTCCAGGCGCACCTTCCCGCCCGTCTGAACCAGACGCCAGGAGGCACGAAGCCAGCCGTGATGCTGCTCCACACCGCTGGTCTCCTCGAAGGACGCTCCTGGCACCTGCTCATGGAAGCGGCCCAGAGCCGCCACGACACCATCCCGTCCAGAGGCTGCAATCGTGGGATAGATGACCGCAGCATCCTCGGTCAGGACTGTCTCCGCGAGCCGGCGGCGTGCCTGCTCATCCGTCGCGTTCCACAGAGCCACGTAGGCCCTCATCACTTGCTCCGGTGTGGGCATGGGCGACACCTCCGGTCGTACGCGGACGAAAATCTCACTCGACTCACCATAATCCCTGTTATCGCTATCGACGCGTTAAACGTGCGAAAAAACGCGTGAGATTGCACGACACCGCGGCGATACGTCTCTGTGACGGTGCGTCACAATAGACCATCGCGAGGTGAGCCTTGAGCATCGCGTTACACATCGATGACGCCCTTTCCTTCGAGGAACGGTGTGCGGCGGAATGGCCCCGCCTCGTCGGTCTCTGTTCCCGCATCACCGGTCATCGGGAGAGCGCCGAGGATCTGGCCCAGGAAACCCTGACCGAAGCCTGGCGGCTACGCGACCGGTTGACCGACCCGGCCGGCATGGATCGCTGGCTGTCGGCGATCGCGCGGAACGTGTGCCGGCGCTGGATGCGCTCGCAGGGCCGTGAGGGTGGCCGCCTCGCGGCGGTGGATGATGCTCATGCCGAGCCGGCGGATGCGTGGGACCTCGAGGTCGAGCTGGAACGGGCGGAGCTGGCAGCGTTGTTGGATCGGGCGCTGGCCCTGCTGCCGGCCGATACCCGCGCCGGACTGATCGCCCGCTATATAGAGGATTTGCCGCTGGAGGAGATCGCCGCGCGGCTCGGCTCCAGCCTGGGTGCCGTCGCGATGCGCCTGCAGCGGGGACGACTCGCCATGCGCCGGCTGCTGGAGAGTGAGCTGCGCGCGGAGGCGGCCGCCTACGGTCTGGCCGGCGACACCGGCGCCTGGCAGGAGACGCGCATCTGGTGCCCCTTCTGCGGCATGGCGCGATTGCACGGCTCGTTCGTGCCCGGCGATCACCTGCACCTGCGCTGCCCGCACTGCTGCCGGGTTCACCCGCCCGGTTTCAACGTGGCCTGTGTGTCCGGCAGCAATACCTCACGTGACGATCTGCAGAGACTACTGGGCGGCATCAAGACGTTCCGGCCGGCGCTGAATCGCATCCTGGGTGTCACCCTCGATCACTATCGCGCTGCACTGGCGGCCGGCACGCTCCTGTGCAGGCGGTGCGGGACGCCGAATCCAGTGCGCTTCGAACCGCCGGAGGGGCTCGACCACCCGGCCACACTCCGCGACGAGCCGCAGGTGCACGCGCGGTGCGCCAACTGCGGGGCGATCGCCCACGAGGCGCTCAAGCATCTGGCCCTGCAGCTGCCCGAGGTGCGGGCCTTCTGGCGCGCCCATCCGCGGACGCGCCTGCTCCCCTATCAGATGGTCGAGCATGCCGGGACCGACGTCTGGCTGACGACGTTTGAGAGTCTCTCCGGCTCAGAGGCCGTCACCGTCGCCGCCCGCGCCACTACCCTCGAGCCGATCCCCCTGCCGTAGCAGTCCGGATCTTCCCATGCTCGCCGTGCTGCGCCGCCGTAATTTCGCGCTGCTTTTCGCCGAATCGCTGATCTCCTCCGCCGGTGATTGGGTGCTCTACGCCGCCGTTCCGTACTACGTGTATGCGCGCACCGGCTCGGCGCTCGCCGCCGGGCTCACCTTCGTGCTCGAGATCGTCCCGTCGGTCCTGCTGGGGACGATCGGAGGAGTCCTGGCCGATCGGTGGGAGCGCAAGGGGACTATCGTGACCGGCGAGATCCTGATGGGTCTCGCCCTACTTCCCGTTCTGGGGGTGCCGGCTGGGGCAACTCTTCCCGTCCTCTATGCCGGTGTTCTGACCGTCGCCATTCTCGGCCAGGTGACCGGCCCCGCCTCCAGTGCTGCCCTCCCGCACGTTGTCGGCACGGAGCAGCTCGTGCCGGCGAACTCCGCCTTCAGCGCCGCCAACAACCTGGCCCGGATCGCTGGGCCGCTACTGGGTGGGGCTTTGATGGCCGGTATGGGCATCCATGCCGTGGTGCTGGCGGATACCCTCACCTTCTGGTTAGGAGCCGGCTGCGTGGCGGCCGTCAGCGTGCCTTTGCAAGAGGGGCGTGAAGACCGTCCCGACGAGATAGGCAGCATCTGGCGGCAGACCTGGCGGGAGTGGCGGGAGGGGATGGCTCTGGTGGTACGGCGCCGCTGGATCGCCGTCATCTTCGTCGTGGTCGGGATCGCGGTCTTTGGCGACGGCATGTTTACCGTCCTCTTCGCGCCGTTCGTGCGGCACACGCTCCACGGCTCAGCACTGATCTTCGGCTGGGCCACGGCGGCGCGTGGCATTGGCGGCCTGGCCGGTACCCTGATCGTGCCGCTGATCGGCCGGCGGCTCTCGGCGCGGGTGCTGGTTGGCTGGAGTGCCGTCCTGGACGGCGTGGCCGTCGGGGTGATGGGTCTACTGGCCTCGGTGCCGTCCCTGTTGGTCTTCATGCTGTTCATCGGCACGCCGGTGGTGGGCTTCTACGTCAGCATTCCCTCGCTGCTGCAGGCCGGCGTTGAAGACGAGGTGCGCGGACGTGTCTTCGGCGCCTACGGGGCGATCGCCCAGCTCATGGTCCTGCTCGGCATGTTGGTGGCGGGAGCGGGGATCGCGCGCACCGGCATCCTCCCCTGGATGTATGTCTCCGGCGTCTTCTACGTGCTCGCCGGCACCATGGCCCTCATCTTCCTGCGCCGGACGGCCGGTGATGCCGCGACGACGTGATCCGGCCAGACGGGTAACGGGTAGGCGCAGGGCTTGTCCCTGCCCGAGACACGCAGGGACAAGCCCTGCGCCTACAGGTGGCCCGAGACACGCAGGGACAAGCCCTGCGCCTACCCCAGAGACGACGGGTCAACTCCGCCGATCCAGCGCTCCCCGCTCGACGCAGAACTCATTGCCCTCTGGATCCTGCATCACAGTGAAGAGGTCATCCGAGCTCTCCTGCACCACGCGCACTCGCGTCGCACCCAGGCCGATAAGCCGCTCCACCTCGGCCTCCATCGTCTCCGCCGGCCGCAGGTCGAGGTGCACGCGGTTCTTGACCGTCTTCCCTTCCGGCACCTTGAGGAACAGCAGACGCGGTCCGCCGGCGGGATCGGTCAGCACGGCCACTTCGTCCCGATCGTCCGCTTCTCCCGGCACATAGCCGGTTGCCGCCGCCCAGAATCCCGCCAGACGAGTCGGCGCGGCGCAATCAATGGTGATGCTGCGGATAGTCGATGTCATGTGTGTGGTCCATCAATTGGTAGCACAGGCGCTGACCTCATCCGGGCTCCTACCCGAAAGCGCACTCAGCCGCTCCTGGTCGATTCGGGGCCGGTGCTTCTATCGGCTTCATCGCCGCTCAGTGGCGTCCACGCGGCACCCCTGCCGGCTGCTTGCCCGGCCTCTCTCGCAGCCAGAAAGGCCTCCGCACCGACTGCCGAGCGAATGTCTGCCTGAAGGCGGTCGATATCCTCATCAGCGGTGACGTCGTGCGGTAAGCCGGGAGGGTACGTGGTCTGAGCCGCTCCCACCAATTCGGCCGCCCTCAGCGGCGATCCTTGCGCCAGCGCTACCCGTGCCAGCCGTAGAAGACATTCGGCCAGGCGTACGTTGTCGCCGCCTCGCCGGCACAGCTCGAGGCACTCTCCGTAGAGCGCAGCCGCCCGGTCGATCTCCCCTTGTGCCTCAGCCACCTTGCCCTGGCCGAGGAGTGCGATCGCGATGCTACCGCCGTGCTCCGTCCGCCGCGCCAGGATCAAGCTCTCGTCCAGCAGCTGCCGAGCACGCTCGACATCTCCCTCGTCGCAGACCACGATCGCCAGATCGGTCATTATCTGTGTCGTTCCCACGCGATCTCCGATCTCACGGGCCAGTACCAGCGCTTCCTCTAGTCGGCCGCGTGCCCTGGCCAGCTTCCCCGCTTGCCGCGAAACCTGGGCAAGCGTCATCAGCGTCCACGCCACCCCCTGCAGATCGCCCAGTTGCCGGAAGAGTGCCAGTCCCTCCGCTGCCCGTTGCTCGCCTTCCTCTAACTCGTTCCGCCGCTCCAGGACATACCCCAGGTTGTTGAGCGCCCCGGCCACTTCCCACAGTTGTCCCGGATCGCGCTCGAGAGACAGGATTTCCCGATATCTCGCCTCTGCTGCCGCATCGTCGCCCCGCATAATGGCGACGTTGCCCAGACCGAAGAGGGCGAGCGCGATACCCCGGCTGTCTCCCAGCCGGCGGAAGATGGCGAGACTCTCTTCCTCCCATGCCACGGCTTGCTCTGTGTCGTAGCGCAGGTATGCCAGGTACCCGGCGACTGTCAATGCCTTGGCTCGTAATTGTTCCGGTGTTCCGGCACTTTGCGCCAGCGCACCCTCTGCCCACCGTTGCCCTTCCGTCAGGTATCCGCGCTTGCGCCAGTACCACCACATCGCCGAAACCAGACGAAGGGCCAGTTCCACCTCACCGGACTCCAGGGTCCACCTCAGCGCCGCTCGAATGTTGTCGTGCTCGCGATCGAGCCGCAGCAGCCATTCGGCCTGGTCTCGTCCGGTCAGATGCGGCTCCGTGTCCTCGACGAGCCGGACCGCCCACTCCGCGTGGTCAGAACGGAGCGCGACCGTCGCACCGGCCGCCTCGAGCTGGTCGGCGGCGTACTCCTTGATGGTGGCCAGCATTCCGATACGCGGGCCGCCGTCGTCCTCCAGGCGCAACAGACTGTGTTCGGCCAGTCCGGTTACCGCGGCCAGCAGATCCAGCTGCCCACCCCGATTGCAGACTGCCTCCGCCGCTTCCAGCGAACAGCCGCCGGCGAAGACCGATAGCCGGGCGAAGACGGTTTTCTCCTCGGGGGACAGAAGGCTGTAGCTCCAATCGATCGCTGCCCGCAACGTCTGCTGGCGGTCAGGGGAGTCTTTCGCGCCAACCGTCAGGAGGTGTAGGCGCCGGTCGAGACGCTCCAACAGGGCATGCGGCGGGAACAGCCTGCTCCGTGCGGCCGCTAACTCGATACCCAGCGGGAGTCCGTCCAGTTGAATACAGATTGCCGCGATGTCAGGCGCGATTTCCGCGCTGAGTTCGAAATCGGGCCGCACGGCGCGGACGCGCTGCAGGAAGAGAGCGACGGCCGGGACCCTGGCGAGAGCCGCAG
The DNA here is from genome assembly GCA_021324655.1 of Pseudomonadota bacterium. Classification (GTDB taxonomy): domain Bacteria; phylum Chloroflexota; class UBA5177; order UBA5177; family UBA5177; genus JAJPIP01. Next base: position 13,985 of record JAJPIP010000029.1, on the reverse strand, counting down.
GATCATCCTCCGTGCCGCTCCTCGGCAGCGCCAGGGGGCGGACGGGAAACTCCTGCTCACCACGGACGCGCAGCGCCGCGCGGCTGGTCACGAGCACGGTCACGCCCGGGCAGGCGCGCAGGAGATCGGCCAGGATCGTACCGGCGGCGAGGATCTGCTCGAAGTTGTCGAGAAACAGCAATCGAGGCCCGCTCTGGAGGCGAGTGATCAGCCGTTCGTACAGCCCTTCGCCGCCGACCTCACGGACCCCGAGTGCCTGCGCCAGCGCTGGAATCAGGAGGTCTGTGTCCCGCAGGGCCGCCAGGGAAACCGTCACCGCGCCGGAAAAGTGCGCCACCACAGCTTGCGCCAGGCGGGTTTTCCCAACACCGCCGACGCCCGTCATCGTCACCAATCGCACATCGTCCTGCTGCAGGAGGCGCACCAACTCCGCTTCCTCGGTGGCTCGGCCAATTAGAGGAGTCAGAGGGGAAGACAATGCTTCCGGTGAGAAAACAGGAGTGACTGCCGTGGCCGGACGGGGCGGAGAGGGACTGGACGGCGTGCGCCTGGCAAGGACCACCTCTCGCTCGTTCGTGTCCAGCTCAAGGGCCGCGCAGAGCGCCTCGAGGGTGTGGCGATAGGGGCGTGTTCGGCCCCGCTCGATGTTGCTGACCGTGCTGACGCTGATCCCTTGGCCGGCCCGCTCGGCCAGATCTTCCTGAGTGAGTCCTCGCTCCTCACGGTACCGGCGCAGCAACGTACCGAGCGGAGTCTCATTCGTAATGCGCATGGGTTGCTGCCGGCGTTCCGCCACTAGAACCCCCATTCCATGGCAGGCCGACGACAAGTGCGACTGGGCCGCGTGGCGCGCTGCTTCACGACAATGATGACACGCTCTCTCGTGAACCCGCAATCTCGCGAGTTTGCGGGTGACATTGCGGACATGCTCTGGAGCCCGGCGGCGGAGGGCAACAGACTGATGACAAAAGAACCGTGAGTCCGTGAGATGCGCCCGCTCTCATAGCCGCCCTGTCGATGGAGAGGAGCCCGCCATGACAAATGTCATCTGAGAACGGTGATGACTCTGACTACTGCCCGCGGCCATCGCGCCGTAGGGTGAAGACATAGAAATCCATCTGGAGGGAATCATGGCTACACTCACTCGCTGGATCCTCTCGCACAAACTCGTCGTCGTCGCGTTCTGGCTCATACTGACGGTGGTCGGGTTGGCCTCGGCGAAGTCGGCAACCGCCGCCCTGTCCAAGCAGTTCACCGTTCCCGGCGGAGAAGGCATCACCACCAGCGCCGCTATCGTGCGGCACTTCGGCAGCGGTGGGACGCAAGCGGCCATCGTGCCGGTCATCACCCTGCCGCGCGGGGTCACCGTCGCTTCACCGGGCATCAAGGCGCAGATCGCCGCGGCCTTTGATCGCGTCGCCGCTGCCATGCCGGGCAGCCGCGTCGCCTCGTACGGCTCGACTGGAGACCGCGGCTTCGTCTCCCGTGACGGCCGGACCACCTTCGGTCTGGTGTACGCGCCGGCCTCTCTCAGCATGGCCGACCCCACTGTCTCGGTGGCTCGCGTTCAGGCTGCTCTACGCGGCGTGTCCATCGACGGCGCGCGCTTCAATGTCACCGGGCTCGATGCCCTCTCGGCCGGAACGGGGAATAACTCCGGTGGCAACAGTGTGATGGGCATGACGATGATCGCCGGGCTGACCGCCCTCATCGTGCTGCTCTTCGTCTTCGGCTCCGGGCTCGCCATCCTCCCGCTGCTGATGGCGCTGGTCGCCATCCCCACCACTTTCCTCGCCATGTGGGGCCTGGCCTCGGCCACCTACGTCTCCTTCATCGTCGAGTTCCTGGTCGCGCTCATCGGCCTCGGCGTGTCGATCGACTACTCGCTGCTGGTTGTGATGCGCTGGCGCGAGGAGCGGAACAACGGGCTCCCGAATCAGGTTGCCGTCATCCGGGCCATGGAAACCGCCGGCCGATCGGTGATCTACAGCGGCTGCACCGTGGCCATCGGCCTCTTTGCCCTGATCGTGCTCCCCCTGCCCTTCCTGCGCAGCATGGGCTACGGCGGTGTCCTGATTCCGCTGGTGACGGTCACCGTCGTCCTCACCCTCCTGCCGGTCGTCCTCGCCACCGTCGGTCCCTTCCTCGACTGGCCGCGCCACAAGAATCCGCGCCCCAGCCGCGTCTGGACCGCCTGGGCCCGCGGCGTGGTCCGCTTCCCCTGGGTCGGCGCCGCCGCCGGCCTGGTCATCCTCGGTGTCCTGCTCTCTGCCGGCAGCACGATCTCCCTCGGGACCTCCCGCGTCGATTCGCTGTCCAAGACGGGCCCGGCTCACGCCGGCCTGGTCGCTCTGGAGCGGTCCGGTATCGGCTCCGGTGTCCTGATGCCCTTCGAGCTGCTGGTGCAGGGCACCTCCCCCTCCTCGGTGGCTGCCCACATCGCCGCCGTCCCCGGTGTCCGCGGCACCATCGCCCCGATCTCCTGGCAGCGGAGCGGATTGGCCGTGGTCGATGCCTTCCCGACTGCCGACGGCAGCTCCTCGCAGGCCGGCGACATTCTGGCCCGCGTCCGAACCACCGCGCATAGCCTGCCGGGTCGGGTGCGCGTGGGCGGCGGCATCGCCGGTAATGCCGACTTCACCAACGCCATCTACGGCAACTTTCCGCTGATGTTGGGGCTGATCGTTCTGCTCACCTTCCTCTTCCTGTCCCGCGCCTTCCGCTCGGTGGTGCTGGCCCTGAAGGCGGTCCTGCTGAACGTGCTCTCCGTGGCATCGGCCTGGGGCATCATGGTCCTGGTCTGGCAGGACGGCTTCGGTTCCCGGGCGCTGTGGGGCATCCCCGGCACCGGCGAGATCGATTCCTGGATCCCCCTGATCGTCTTCTGCTTCCTCTACGGTCTCTCCATGGATTACGAGGTGTTCCTGCTGAGCCGTGTGCGTGAGGCATACGACGATACGGGCTCGACGCAGGACGCCGTGGTCGTGGGCATCGGCCGCATCGGCCGGCTGATCACCGGGGCCGCCCTCATCCTCTTCCTCGCCTTCGTCTCCATGACAAGCGCGCCGCAGACGATGATCAAGGTCATGGGCACCGGTCTCGCCGCCGGCATCCTGCTCGATGCCACCGTTGTCCGCATGCTCCTCGTGCCGTCCCTGGTGGTCCTCTTCGGCAGGTGGAACTGGTGGCTGCCCTCCGGCCTCTCCCGCCTGTTCCGCCTCGCGCCGCAGGTCTCCCCGCGACCGGCGGAGCCGGCCGAGGAGCTCGTGGGCTAGCGGCGCGGTGATAATTGGGGGCGGGTCCGAGACCCGCCCCCTCAACTCCAGCGTGTGGCTTCTCCTTACCCCGGCCGGCGTGCCGTCCCGGTTGTGTCCGTGGAACAGACGTCTTATCACGACGAAGGATGGACGATGATATGTCGCACGAGATGACGCGCCGGGAGGTATCCGAGCAACCTACAATAGCGCCACGCAATGGGGGAGCGAACGTCACGAGAGATCGGGTGGACGCAATTGGGAGTTTGAACGAGGCCGGGCTGGGTCAGACGCTCGGCCGCTACATCTGGCTGCTGTGGGTGATCTGGCTCGCCTTCCTCGCCTACCCGCTGCAGGCCCTCTTTCAAGCGCACCCGTCGCCCGTCCGCGTCGCCGTCGTCCTCACGTTGACCGCTATTTTTGCCGGCGTCTACACCTGGAACATCATTCACGCGCTGCGCCGTCTACGCCTCGGAACAGGAGACTACACGCCCTGGCCGGCCATCGCGGTGATGCTGGCGATTGCTCTCGGCCTCACCCTTGGCGACCGGCACGCGTGGGTGGAGATCTTCATCTTCGTGGTGGTGAGCCTGGGGCCATCTCTCCCACCGCGGCACGCCCTCATCGGCATCGGCCTCTTTATTGTGGCCGCGCCCGTTCTCGGCGTCCTGATCAGCGCCGGCCCGGTCCAGATCGGACAGATGGTGTTTCAGTCCGCCGTCTCCGGCATCGCCGTCATCATCGTGGGGCGCGTCATCGTGCTCGATCGAGAATTACGCGAGGCCCAGGAAGAGATTGCCCGCCTGGCGGTGAACGAAGAGCGACTGCGTTTTGCCCGTGATCTGCACGACCTGTTGGGGCACAGCCTGTCGCTCATTGCCCTCAAGAGCGAATTGGTCGGCAAGCTCATTCCGATCGCGCCAGAACGGGCGCTCGCCGAGAATCACGACGTCGAGGCGGTGGCGCGGCGGGCGTTGGGCGAGGTGCGAGAGGCGGTTGCCGGCTACCGGCAGCCCTCTCTCGCTTCGGAGTTGGAGAACGCCCGTGAGATTCTGACGGCGGCGGGCATCCGGCTGGAGTGCGAGGGCGAGGCCGGGGGTCTACCGCCGGCCCAGGAGGCGGTGCTGGCCTGGGCGGTCCGCGAGGGCGTGACCAATGTCATCAGACATAGCCGCGCCACGCGCTGCACGATTCGCATCCGGCGTGACGGGAACGATACCACCGTCGAGGTGACGGATGACGGAATCGGTGCCGGCGCCGAGGTGCCGGCAGGGTCCGGTGTGCGCGGTCTCGCCGAACGCGCCGCGGCGCTGGGCGGGCGGTGCGAGGATGGCGTCTTGCCGGAGGGAGGTTTTCGTCTGGCTGTCATCCTCCCGGTGGGAACGGCATGATTCGGGTTCTGCTGGCCGAAGACCAGACGATGGTTCGCGGGGCGCTGGCCGCCCTGCTGACGCTGGAGGGTGACATCGAGATCGTCGCCGAAGTCGGTCGGGGCGACGAGGTGGTGTCCGCCGCCGGAGCGACGCAACCCGACGTCGCCCTCCTCGACATCGAAATGCCGGGCATGGACGGCCTCGATGCGGCGGCCGCCTTGCGCCGCGAGGTCCCGGGGTGCCGCGTCCTCATCCTCACTACCTTCGGCCGTCCGGGCTACCTGAGACGGGCCGTCGAGAGCGGTGTGGCAGGCTTCGTCATCAAAGATGCACCGGCAACAGAATTAGCAGTCGCGATCCGCCGCGTGAAGGCCGGGGAAAAGGTGATCGATCCTAACCTGGCGCTGGCCGCTCTCGGTGAAGGAAATAACCCCCTCACCGCCCGGGAGCGCGAGGTGCTGGCGGTGGCGGCGCGTGGCGCCAGTGTCGCCGAGATCGCCCAGACCCTCTTTCTCTCGGAGGGGACCGTCCGCAACTACCTCTCGGAAGCCATCCAGAAACTCGAGGTCCGCAACCGCGTGGAAGCTGCCCGTCTGGCCGAAGAAAAGGGCTGGCTGTAGAGCGGTTTGCACCTCTCGCCGCGTGGCCGATACCGAATTGACCAGTTGAGACGGCAGCGTATCATAGGGAGCGCCGCGAGGCGCGTTGAGCGAAGGAGAGGAGAGACGACATGTGGGCACAGATGCTAAAGACGCGGATGAAGCCGGGTCAGGAGGATACGGCCCAGCAGCTCCCTCAGGAGATGGAAGAGCGCTTTCGCAACATGGGCGGGGGTGGACCGCAACGTGTCGTGGTCATGCAAGACCAGCACAACCCCGACGAGTACTACACGCTGATCTTCTTTGAGAGCGAAGAGCAGGCGCGGCAGTTCGAGAACGGACCGCAGCAGCAGGCGATCCAGCAGCGCATGATGCAGATCTGGGAGGGCCCTCCCGAGTACACCGACCTCAACGTGGTCTTCGACATCACACGTTGAGCGCTCCGGGACCGGGGCCGTTGCCGGTCCCGGTCTCACCTCGATCCTCCGCCTCGACCAGGGATTTCAGGCGCTCGAGATCACGCACCAGATCCTCATGGCGGTCGCGATGCTCCCGGATGAGCCAGTAGATGCCAATCTCCATGGGGCGCGGTATCTTTATGATTCGCATCTCTTCCGTCACCCGGGTGCCGCCGGACTCCGGCGCGAGCCGGATGTGCCACTCCGTGGAATCCGGGTAGAGGGCCGTCGGCTCCGTCTCCCACGCGAACTCGAGCGGCGGATCGGCGGTGAGTACCCGGCTGACTCTGGTCCAGCGCATCAGGTGCCGCTTGTTGCGCCCCTTGAATCGTGCACCGGGCACGGGCCCTGCCACGCTGTCGAGCCATTCCGATCCCAATGATTCGCCGCTCCATTCGCCGGCGCGCCCGATGTCGCCAACCACCTCCCAGACTCGCTCCGGGGGTGCCGCGATCCAGGTGTCCGCCTGTGCCGTCCGGGCCATTCTCATCGTCATGGCTCCCTCCTTGTGGTCTGATCTCCTATCGGTTCGACGCCGCGGAGGAGCTCGGCGTGAGCCCTCGCACCGTCGCGGCTGGTCACTAAAGCACCGCGATCGCTTCGACTTCGATCATCAGGCCGGGTACAGCCAGTGCCGTCACGCCAACCGCCGTCGAGGCCGGCTGCTTCCCCGAAATGAACTCCGCCTTGATTCGGCTGTACTCGGGAAGGCGGCCCATGTCGGTCAGGAATACCCCCACCTTCACGACATCCTGCAGCGAGGCGCCCGCTGCCTCCAGAACGGTGCGCAGGTTCTCGAAGACCTGTCGTACCTGCGCCGGAAAGTCTCCCTCATGCATCAGCTGCCCGTCCGGCGAGACGCTCACCTGACCGGAGACGAAGAGGACGGTCCGCCCGTCCTCGACCTTCCAGGCCTGGGAAAAGCCGCGCTGGTCCTGCCAGGTCCAGGGATTGATCTGTGTTTTCTCCATGTTGGTTCCTCCTCTCTCTGCCACTATGGAGCAAGCGGGGGGCCCATGACTCCCTCCGTCACGTAGCGCGTGAACATTGTGGGCTGCCCGCAACGCTCGGCGAGCCACAGTACCCTCAGAATCCGCCGGAGCCGGCGCGAGCGACCCACATCTATGACGGGTGCGGAGAGGATGGCAGGAGCGCTGCGACTCGCCATTACTGTCCCGGGAGTGGCAGGGTGACCCGAACGGTGACCGGCGGGCGCTGCGGCAGCTCGATCGCCACGCGGTACGTGCCGAACATGGGGAGTCTGAGCTGTCCCACGTAAACGCCGTTCCGGCGCCCGAGCCGGCCCACCGTAGGCGTCATCTGCATCCCGGACATCCGAGCGCGCAGGAGGATCCCGGCGGGATGGATGCGCGCGGGCAGACGCAGGGAGATGCGCTGCACGCCCGGGATGGCAGGGGAGATCCGGAGGTGGGCCGCGGAGGCTCCGGACAGCGAAGCGGTGACCGTCAATGTACGCGGCACCAGCAGCAGACGAGAGTCGATGCCGACGGCGTGGTGTGCCGGGTGGTGCGAGGCAAGTGCCCGGCCCACGGACAGCGCAGCGGGGATACCCAGCAGGAAGCAACCGAGAACGATGATGTGGCGCATGATGATCTCCGGGAGGGGCGGGCGGCGCGCCGCCCGCCCCTTTGGGTTAGGGTTTGACAGTGATGGTGCCGTCCATCCCGGGATGGACGAGGCAGTGGTAGTGGTACACCCCTGGCTTGGGGAAGGTTAGGCTGACCGGACCCTGCACGAGAAGTCCAGAGTTCCAGAAGCCCCCCGTATAGGTCTTGCCGCCACTGGGGAGAGCAACCCGGGGGTTCAGGGCCAGCGCCGTCGTGCCGTTCGATTGGCGGACCGGCACGATGAAGTGCCGGCGCAGCGAGTGCACCTCCGCCATCGGAGCAAAGGTGACGGTGTGGAAGCCCGGTGACCAGGTTACAGTCGTCCCGACCTTGATCGTCAGGTTCTCCGGGAAGTAGGCGTCTACCGCGCTCCGATCCGTCCCGTAGCCGGTTTCCACGGTGGGAGTGTTCGTTCGCGGAAGGACGACGACCGTACCGGTCATGCCGGGGAAGTGCAGCAGGCAGTAATAATGGTAGACACCGGGCCGCGGGAACACGGCGGTCCAGCTCTGCCCCTTCCGCAGCAGTCCGGAATTCACGAAGCCGGCGCCGCTGACTTGATTCGACCGCGTCGGGAAGGCAGCCTGGGGATTCAGCTCGAATTGCGGGGGACCGTTCGGCTGCGGGACGACATTGACGCTGTTCTTGGCGAGCTGCCCCAGCAGCGCCATCGGGCCAAACGATACGGTGTGCGGCTCGAGGCGCTCGCGCACCCGCCATGTGACGGAGTCACCGGCGTAAATGTGCAGGGTGGAGGGAGTGTAGACGTTTGCGGCGTAGTCATCGTCGCCCCAGCCCGCGGTGATCACGTAGTGGTGGACGGGCGAGGAGGACGGGGCGCGGTGCGGGCTGGAGGCGTGCCCCAGTGACGGCGCGAGAAGGACGGTGCAGACGGCGACGGCCGCGAGCGAGGCGACCAGGATGTGTTTCATAGTGGTCCTTTCCGTGATGATGGGTTGATGTCTTGGTAGGGGACGAAACGCGCAGGCTCCTCCATGCCTCCTTTCACGGACCGTTCGTATGACCCTGTTGGCTGCGCCGATCGATCCAGGCCAGCGCATCGGCAGTTGAGCGCAGGACGGCGCGCTCACCCGTCTGGACGTGGACGACTTCGATGCGGCAGATCTCCTTGCCGGAGGTCCAGAACCGGATCACGTATGTGCCCCGATGGGTGAGCATCGGCTCCCTTTCAGCGGTCTCAGCCGCGGTCATCGGGAGCAGCGTACCGAGTCGGTCTTAGCGGACTCTTAGCGTGACGTCGGCATGTCCGTGGTGTGATCCAGGCCGGCGAGCGCACTCACCGCGGTAACCGTCTTTATACGGTGATCCGGGGTGAGGAGCCCTCTCCCCGTAGCGCGTAGCCGATGATCTCATCGAGACCGGCGGTCTGACCCTCTGCCCAGGCGGCGGCGAAGGCCTCACTCCCCAGCGCGGCGCGGGTCCGACCGATGGCCGCGTCGTGGTCTGCCTGGTCAGACGGCCGAAGCGGGTGGCCCACGGCGGCGCGTAGTGCGTCCGCGGCGCCGTGGATTATGGCCGCGCGGCGCGCGTCACCGCGCCACAGCACGACCTCTGCCAGTCCGTCCAGGCATGCGGTAAGGATCTCCCGCTCGTCAATTGCCCGAGAGAGTTCCAGTGCTTCGGCGAGGGGAGGTACGGCCCGCTCGTACTGCCCCAGTCCCAGGGCGAGGGAGCCCACGTTACTCAGGGCGATCGCCAGACTCGTCGTATCCCCCAGCTCCCGATTCAGCGCGATGCATTCCTCCCACAGGGCGTCGGCGCGGGCGTAGTCACCTTCCCAGTAGGCGAGCACGCCGAGGTTGCTGAGTGAGACGGCGACCCCGTCCTTGTCCCCGAGCTCACGTCGGATTGCCAGCGACTCCTCGTGGTACCGGCGCGCCCCGCTGTAGTCCCTCTTTTCCGCCAGAATGACGGCGATGGTGTTCAGACAGGAGGCTTCCCGGGGCCGGTTGCTGGCCTGCCGATAGAGGGCGAGTGATCGCTCGATGTCGTGCAGCGCCGTGTCGTACTGCCGCTGGGCATAGGCGAGGGAGCCCGCACCGCGCAGCACCGCCGCTCGATCGTCGTCGTTTCCCCCCTCCAGTTGGAGCAGGGAGTCCAACCACTCTCGCCCCTCGGCCAGATGGCTCTGCAGATACCAGAACCACCACAGGTGAGCGCCGAGGCTGAAGGCCAGATCAGCCTCACCTCGGTCGATCGCCCAGCGCAGTGCGGCGCGCAGGTTGTCATGATCGGCATCGAGCCGCCGAATCCAGCGCACCTGATCCGGTCCGACGAGCTCGGGCTCCGCCTGCTGCGCAAGGGCGGCAAAGAGGACGGCGTGCCGGCGGTGGATTGCCTCCTCTTCCCCGTCCTCGGCGAGTCGGCGGGCCGCGTATTGGCGGACCGGCTCCGGCAGCCGGTAGCGCGCGGCATCCGGTCCCTCCATCCGCACCGTCACCAGCGATTTGTCGATGAGGCGGGACAACTGCTCCAGTACGACGGCAGGCTCCGTCCCCTCCTCGCCGATCGCTTCCGCGGCCTCCAGTGTCCAGCCGCCGCGGAAGACGGAGAGACGGCGGAAGAGGCGCGCTTCAGGGGGGTCGAGGAGGTGGTAGCTCCAGTTGAGCACCGCATCCAGCGTGCTGTGGCGCTCCTCGAGACTGTCGCCGGACGAGAGGAAGCCCGGCGCGTCGGCAAGACGGGCAGCGATCTCCTCGAGCGAGAAGGCCCCGGCGCGTGCCGCCGCCAGTTCGATCGCGAGGGGAATGCCCTCCACCCGGTGGCAGATCTCCGCCACGTCCCCTACGGTCGCGGCGGTGAGGGTGAAGCCGGGACGTCGGAAGCGCGCCCGCTCCGCGAAAAGGCGGACGGCATCGGAGGACGCCACCGCCTCGGGCGTGGGGAGCGGGGACGTAGCGAGCGGACCCACCGGGAAGAGCATTTCCCCCGGCACTCCCAGCCGCGCTCGGCTCGTGGCAATGATCTGCAGGTCAGCGCATGCCCCGAGCAGCGCACCGGCGAGCTGGGCCGGCGCCATGCCAAGGTGCTCGCAATTGTCGAGGATGAGGAGGATCTGCCGTTCCCGCAGTACATCCATCAGCGCCTCGGTCACCACCATCCCCGAGTGCTCCACGAACGGTAAGGTCTGTGCCACCACCTCCGGCAGCCGCGCGCCGTCGGCCACGGAGGCGAGAGGGACGAACCAGATGCCGTCACGGTACGAGCCCAGCAGATCCCAGGCAGCGCGCAGGGCGAGCCGGGTCTTTCCCACGCCGCCCAGGCCGGTCAAAGTCAGGAGGCGGGTCGTGGCCAGCACGCTCTTGATCTCGGCGAGCTCCTGTTCCCGTCCCACAAAGCTCGTGAGGGGGAGGGACAGATTGTGCTGCGGCGTGCTGGGCTCGGCCGGTTCCGCGCCGGCGAAATGCCCGGCACGGATCGCTCGGTAGAGATCTTCGGCGCCGGCGTCCGGCTCCGCCTCCAGCTCATCACGCAGGATGTCCTGCAGCTGGGCGAATTGGCGCAGGGCACGATCCCGCTGCCCGGTGGAGGCGTAGAGGCGCATCAGCTCCTGATGCGCCTCCTCATGGGTGCGTTCGCTCTGGATCACACGCCGCAGCGCCTCCATCGCCGCCTTGAGCTCGCCCCGGGCTTCGTGCCGGCGCGCCACCGCCACCAACAGGCCGAGGTGGATCTCACGGAGCGCCTCGCGACGCTCCGCGGCCCAGTCCTCGTACAGATCATCGGGGAGAAGGTCGCCGCTGTAGCGGCTGAGCGCCGCGTAGTAGAGGGCCGGGTCGTTCGACCCCTGCGCGCGGGCTGCCGCTGTCTCGAAGGCGTCCACGTCGATGTGTAGCGGCCCCTCCGGCTGGAGCGATAGGAGGCCGTGCTGGAAGCGGAGTTCGGCCTCCCCGTCACCGGTGCGCAGGACGCGCCGCACTCCATGCAGCACCCCATAGAGGTTATTGGCGGCCGCCTCGGGCGCGAGGTCCGGCCAGAGCAGATCGAGCGCCTGATCCCGAGACAAACGGTGCCCGTGGGCCAGAGCGAGTACTTTCAGGAGCGTGCGCGCCTTGCTGAGCCGCCAGGCGGAATCGGGGACGACATGATGTCCGACGCGGACGCGGAAGCCACCGAGCAGATCGATGTGGAGTGGGGCCGGGCGTGCCTCCATGCGACAACTGCCTTCGCGATGGGTCTATTGTTTATCGTACGCTTGCCGGCTGGAATTGCCTAAGGAAGTTGCCATCCCCCGGTGGTGACAGTGCCGTGCGGACACATAACGAGCGTCGCCCCGCGCGGCCGGCGAGACATATGCCGGCCGCGCGGGGCGCTCCGTTGGCTCAGTTCTCCCCGACGCGCCGGTTAGACGGCCGGCAGAGGTGCGATGTTGTGGTTGCGGCGGAACAGGTTATGGGGATCGTAGACGGCCTTGATCGCGGCGAGGCGCCGGTAGGTCCCCGGAGCATAGGCGGAGCGCTTGCGTTCCTCGCCCTCGTTTCCGAGGAACCCGACATAGGTACCCTCCGCGTGCGAGGCGAGATCGTCCCAGAATCCGTCCGCGTTGGCGTGGTGCATCGCGGACTCAGCCGGGTCTGTCCAGATGCTGATCGCCTCGACCAGGTAGGGCGCCGCGCGATGCGAGAAAGCGGTGGAATCAGCCGGCGTCCGGCTCAACTCCCCGCCCAGGGCGCGGAGCTGGACCATGGACAGGGGGGAAGAGAGAGCGGCGGTGCGCTCCACGAGCGTCGCGATCAGCGCGTCGTCGATGTCGCCCAGGAAACAGGAGCGGATGTCGATGTGAGGAGCGGGCGGCAGGGCGTGATCGGTAAAGGCGAACAGGGCAGGGTACGGCATGGGACCAACCGCCTCGGCCAGCGGTGTGGCGAGGGACCGCAGGGGAGCAATGGCCTGCGCGGCCGCCTCGGGATCGCCGGCGTAGCAGACGGCCACGCCGACGATGAGGGAACCATGGCGCTCCGGCGGCAGGAAGGGCAGCGGCGGGGCATGCATGATGTCCACCATGGCGGTCAGCTCATCCGGTGCCGTGACGCCGTAGTCGGCGAACCCACGCACGACGCGAGGCAGGTCGGCACCGTCGTAGACGATCATGCCCCCGGTGACCATGCCGGCCGGGTGAGGGCGGAACAGGAAGGACACCACCACGCCGAAGTTGCCACCGCCGCCACGGATGGCCCAGAAGAGATCAGGATCGTGATCAGCGTCCGTCCGGACCAGACTGCCATCGGCCAGCACGACATCGGCGGCCAACAGACGATCGATGGTCAGGCCGTATTTGCGGACCATCCAGCCGATCCCGCCGCCGGTGGTGAGGCCGCCAACACCAACCGAGCCGAAGTCACCCGAGGTGATGGCCAGGCCGTGGGGATGCAGCGCCGCTGCCACCTCCCCCCACGTTGCACCCGGTTCGACGCGGACGGTGCCGGCCTCAAGGTCGAGGTCGATCGCCTTGAGCGACGAGAGATCGAGGATCAACCCCCCGTCACACGTGCTAAAGCCGGCCGGGCTATGCCCGCCGCTGCGGACGGCCAGTTCCAGGCCGAGCTCGCGGGTGAAGTTGACGGCGCTGATCACATCCCTGGCGTTGGCCGGCCGGACTATGGCGGCGGGATGGCAGTCGTACTGGGCGTCGAGCACACGGCGGGCCGCGTGGTACGCGCCGTGGGCGGGCAGGATGACCTCGCCGTCGAGGGCGGCGGCGAGCATATCGAGGCTGGTGCCGAGGTCGGGGCCACGGAAGGTGCTGTCGATCGTCACAAAACTCTCCTGTTCGACCGTGGGTTTCGAGGTGGTCACGATGACCGCGCTGGGCTCGATGCCCGGCGATGTGACGATCGTACGTGTCCGCTCTTAGCGCATCCTTAGCAAGAGGATGGACGTCGGATCTCTCAGTACGAGACGCTGGTCTGGGCGAGGATGCGGCTGGCCAGCGCCTCATCGCCATTGACCGTCACGACGGAACGCGCCAGTGCGTCATCGGGCGTTAGACGGCCGGACGCGAGCAGGTGGAAATCGACCGTATCCATCGTCAGCGTGGTACCGGGCTCGCCGTACGGACCGAACTGGAACGCGCCGCCATCGGGGCCAGTGAGGTGGTAGGTGACGGACTCGTCGCCCAGGACGGGAGCGAGGCGCCGCGCCAGATCCCGCATCACCAGGGCCGTCAGCCGTCCTTCGTGCTGGGGGGTCCGAACGATCTCACGATCCGTGGCGAGGGCGATTTCCATGCGGTGCATCCACATGTCGCGGGGCAGGATGACGTCGACAAAGAAGTGCAGGGGCACTCTGACGCCGCTCCCGATGGGCAGCTGGAGGGAACGTAGTGTTTCCGGTAGCTGTCGCCGGTTGGCGATGGCGGTTAATCCTGACGTCCGGAGCTCGGCGATGAGCTCCGCCGGCGCTGCCTGGGCACGCTCGTCGACCTGGAACTGAGTAAGCGTATCGAGTGGGTTGAAGCCCGCTTCGCGGTAGGTCCGACGGCGCTCGGCGGACACGCCGGCCAGGTCGGCGAGATATGCCGCCATCGTCTGGCCGGGCTCGTCCGCCTTTCCTTGCAGCCAGGACTCACTTCTCGCCACCGCACGGTCTCGATCGTCGAAGATTGCGGTCGCCCCGGCGAGGTGAGACACGATCTGACGCACCGTCCAGCGCG
>JAJPIP010000068.1 GCA_021324655.1 Pseudomonadota bacterium | reverse complement strand
GGCCGACGTGCGGAAGACAGACGGCGGGAATCCTCGCGAGGGATGGGCACGACGGACCAAGCGGGCACGGCGGAGCCGGCCCCTACCACACGATCGAGCGATGGAAGTACCCCCGTTACCTCTGCCGTGGCCGGATCACCAGCGACGTAGGAGCCTGCCGCCGGCCGAGAAGACCATGATCTGGGCGCGCCCGTAGTCCGCGACGTAGATCCGTCCCGTTCTATCTACCGCCAGATCCTTCGGCTCACTACCTTGGACCTCGGCCGTTCCCGTCACCGTCGGCAGATGCCAGCGGGTAAGGAGCTGCCCGGCGGCGGTGAAGTGGGCGATCTCGTAGCCAAGGAAGGCGCTTCTGCTAAATCTCTGCTCGAGAAGCCATACGGTTCCACCCGCCGCCCCCGCCACGCCCTGGATGTAGCCCTCACCCGGCTCGACGTGCCAGCGATGGATCGTGCTTCCCGTCGCGGGTGCTATAACAGTCACGGTCCCCGCTCGTGAGGCGACGAGCACCGAACCGGCAAGGGCAACGTGCTCGTACCAGCCGGGCAGGACGGCACGGAGACGTCCATCGGGTGCGATAACTCTGATGCCGGGATGGGGAGTCCCCTCCGGAATGTAGGCGGTGCCGTCGCGCGCCACCACGACATTGGTGAGGGAGCCGTAACTGGTTGGCACGGAAGTACTCCAGATCAATCGCCCTCCCGCCGTGAACTTGAGAAGGTGCTGGTTATTCCCCAAGACGTAGACATCTCCCCGCCCATCAACTCCGATTCCCGTGACTTGCTGCTGGAGCCGTGAAGTCGGATCGGCGGACCAGTGCCGGAGAAGCATGCCATCGGGCGTCCTCTCCTGAATCTGATAGTCCAGGAAGCGAATCCCTTCGCCTACTTCGACGATGTCGCCGTTCGGAGCTAGGGCAAGAGAGAAGGGAGCGATGTCGGTCGGAGCCGGCGTCGGGCAGGGGGTTGGCGCCGGTGCCGGCGTGACCGTCATGGGTAGTCCCTGGGGCACGAGTCCGGAGGTATCTTCCACGAAGGCACCGGAGTGCGCGTCGAAGAAAACCATTTCCTCGTGACCGACGGCAGGGGGGCAGCGTAGCGTGTCGACCGGGGATCGGGGCGGCCCATCACCCACGATCACGATGCCTGGTCCCTGGAAGCGGACGATCCACACCAAACGCGGTTTGAAAAGGCTATCGGTGTAGATCCCGAGGAACGTAGCCATAGACACATTCGCCGGCACCGTCCGCGCCTGCGGGCCAAAGAAATGATGCACCGCGGCGGCGATGGCGTCGTCGCGGGACATGTCACCGGCGGTGGGCGTGGCAGGAATGAATATCCCGCCGCCGGGACCGGAGTAGCCTTGGCCTAAATGACGATCCGGTGGAACCCAGGGCAGTCCGCCCCCGGCGACGATGCCGTAGCCGCCGAGAACGGCGACGATGGCGGCGACCACGACAACCGGCCAGACCAAGGGGCGGACTCGCCTCCGACCGGCGGCGCGGAGCACCGACCGGCGAATAGTATCGGGGGGGATCACGTCACCCAGGAGCCGTAACACGTCATCCTGCGCCGCGAAGTCCGCCGCCGTCCGGCGACAGTCTGCACACCCCGCCAGATGGTCCCGCAGCACTGCCTCGTCGTCCGGCGTTAGCTCGCGGCGCCTGGCCAGGAGGTCGGTGATGCTGTCATGTCCGTTCATGATTCTTCCTCGTAGAGGGCGCGGAAGCGCTGGCGCGCCCGGCTAAGACGCACACGCAGCGCTCCCGGTTGGATACCGAGCATGGCGGCGATCTCGTCGGTGCGAAAGCCGTCGACGCTGAACAGATAGAGGGCCTCACGATCGTCCGGAGAGAGGCGGTCAAGGATGCGTCGGACGGCCGTCAGATGGAACGGCTCGCCCTGACCGGCCTCCAGGTCCATCTCGAGCGTGACATCTTCCGGACCAACGCGTCGCCGATCGCGCAGGTGATCGATGGCGCGGTTGCGCCCTACCGTGTAGAGCCAGCCACCGTTGATCTCCTTGCCCCGCCTAAGCTGCTCGAGGGCACGCAGGAAGGCATCCTGCGTGCAGTCGCGCGCCGTGTCGGGATCACCCAGCAACGTCAGGAGGTAGGCGTAGAGAGGCCGCTCGTAGCGATCCAGCAGTTGTTCGATCTCCACACCGGCCGACACCCGTATCTCGCGACCGGAGAGGCGAGCGATCTCCCCCGCGTCCATCCCACCTCCATTCCGTCGGTTGTCATCTACCTAACGAGGAGGGGGAGGAATTGTTACAGGGGGTTGATTGCCCCCCTTACGACTCTCTATCCATCGGCCTCAGACACCCCATCACAACGGCGCCGAGGCCGGCGGGACCGAAGAGCACCGTCAGGTTGTTGTTGATCGCATACGATCGCGGGAGAATAGGAGGAGCACCAGCGTCAAACGTGGTGAGCCGGAAGGAGGTGCCGCGACACCGATGAGGCGAGAGATCACGTATCTGACGATTGGCTTGCTCGCGGGTTGTGTCATCGCCGGGACGTCCTCGACTCACGCTCAGAGATCAGCCTCCCGGGCGACGCGTGTGTTGACGGTCAGCGAATTGCAAGCTCGCTGTGTACGTGGGACTGCCGTCTACAACGTGCGCGTGCGCGGCTACTACGCGGTCTACGCCTTCTTCGGGCCCGGTCCGCCGGCCACTCCGATCACCTACCAGACGGGGTACCTGTATGGCCACAAAGTGCGGACACCGATGGATCGGAGCGCTTCTTCTTCCGGCATCCTGGTGATTGGGCCGCGGCTGGGATCGGGGACGCAGCTTCCAGCGTCCGGATGGGTACAGATCGCCGGCAGGTGGGATTGCGCGTCCGCTCGCCTGCGGGTCCGTTCGTGGAAACCCAGCCTTGCACTATCCGGCACGATGCCCTCCAACCACCTACACGCCCAGACAGTCACGCGTGGCATCAGATTCACCCTCTCACTCACCGGGCGAGTCTACAGTCCCAATACCCTCGCCCCAGTCGAGCTCGGCATGACCAACGTCTCGCACCATCCGATCCGGGTCGTCCGCGCCAACCCGCCCTTCAAGTCACCGTATGCCGCCATACTGGATGATGCAGGGCAGATCGTCTATCCGCCCACTGTTCCAGACACCGACTACGGGTGGGGAATCGGATCTTCTCCGCAGCGGACGCTGCAGCCCGGCCAGAGCATCTATCACCGTGACCTTGTCGTCTTGCGCGGATCACGTCTCGAGGCCACCGGCGTCATTTTGCCGCGGGGCGCATCCAACCTATCCTGGGTGCAGCTCGCCAGTCGTCCCCTGCGACTTGATCTGGACGGAACAGAGCCGGCCCCAACGGCCGTACTCACCGGAAACGGAACGGCGGCAGATGTCGCCGTGACGTCCCGGGTCCCCGTCGCCGGACGGCTGTACTACCAGTACACGGTTGACTGCCGTAACGGAATGGGAGCAGGATGGGCTCCCGTGACGTGGACCTGGCAAAGCGTGGCCGGGACAACCATTCATCTCACCGCTCCTGACAAGTACTGTACGCAGGTCCTTGCCTGGCACGTCGTTGCCGGATGGATCGGCCATCCCACGGTCTTCGTGCAGGGCTGATCGGTACCATTACCGCACAGTGGCCGTCCCGTGTACCGGTGACACCGTCACCTTCCCACCGCACGGTGCGACATACCCGAAGTTGGTGCCGGCATGACTGTACGTCACGTCGGGCAGGTAGTCGTCCGGTGGGATGACCAGCAGATACTCGGTGCGAGGACACGTTTCACCTTGTGTCTGCACATCGCTGTACTCGAGCCCGAAGTAGGCATCGTGGGCGGCATCGAGGGTCACACGCGGCGCCGGGGGAGTGCCGTAGATGATGAAGCCGTGGCCGCGATTGGTGTGGGTGGGGAGGGAGTGGAATTGCGCATCGAGCAGCTCAACACCGGGGTACCCCTGGAGGCTGCACGGCGTGCTCCAGGTGTTGTGCAGGCGGTAGACCGCCCCGACGTGGCCGGTCGCACCGTGGATTGACGCGGGCCGGATGGACAGCTGGATGTTCTGGCAGCGGGATGTCGACGCCATGCTGTGTGAGGCGGCGACCACCTGGCGCAGCGGAGTCAGGGCGAGGAGAAGGAGTCCCGCGATGATGCCGGTCGCCATGAGCCGTGTGATCATGTCTTTCTCCGAATTTCTGGATAGTCCCCGGCTTTACGCCGCATAGAAGAACGAGTACACCCCATAAACGTGGGAGCCGGCTCGATAGTTACAGGGCGAGGGAAACCAACATGCCGGCGGCCATCAACGTACATAACAAAGCCATGGGGCCCGTCTCTCGGAGGCGTCGACATGTCGGGGCGACTCCTGTCGCCGTGCGTCTTCTCGCGCAGGGACAAGCCCTGCGCCTACCCACGAATGTGGGTGTGCGCCGCCGGCGTCACACGTGTGTGGTCGGGGCTGGCCCCTGACGTCTGCCTTCGCGCGTCGCCTGGGCACCGCCACGGCCGGGCGCGGTGATAGGAACCGGCGGTCGTCGCGTCGCACCTTCCCGTCCGCGATCGCCCGGGGAAACCGCTCGGTGCCGTCATCGGCAGCGTGCGCGGCGGCGACGCGCTGGTCGAGATAGGGCGCTGCGTCCTCCACCGCCGTCAGCACGTGCGGCTCACTCTCCGGATGAATTCGGGCATTTTACCTGTGGAACGGGTTGTCAACGGTTTTCCGCGGCAGGATGCATAACATTTCGAGATTTTCTACACTGGAAGCGGGAGTATATGCCTCTCCCGGAGTTCATCGCGCTGTCCTACTCGTTCTCACGAAGGAGGAGCAACTGATGGCAACCAATCTAGAGGCACCTACCGCGACCGTCGCACCACCCGCTGCCGATCCCGCACCACTGGGACTGGCCGGATTCGCGCTCACCACCCTTCTGTTGAGCGCGGCGAATGCCGGCCTCCTCAAAACCCCGGGCGATCTCGTCTGGGTGGGCATGGCGTTCTTCTACGGCGGTCTCGCCCAATTCGCGGCGGGCATGTGGGAGTTCCGCAACCGCAACACCTTCGGCGCCACCGCCTTCGGCTCGTTCGGCGCGTTCTGGATGGGCCTGGCGATCATGATCGCTTTGCAGATCGTGGGACGGCCGCTGGCCGCCGGCAGCGCGGTCATCTTCTACGGTGGCAATGGGACCATCTGGTTCCTCTTTGCCTGGGCCCTTTTCACCACCTACATGTTCGTCGCCTCGCTACGCACCAACGGCGCGGTCGCTCTCGTCTTTCTGTTGCTCGCTCTCACCTTCATTGCCCTGTGGCTCGGCGCGCTGGGTGATGCGGCACCGGGCAGCGGCCTCACCGCCGTCGGCGGCTGGCTGGGTCTGGCGACGGCGCTCGTCGCTTTTTACACATCCTTTGCCGGTGTGACGAACAGCACGTTTGGACGGGTCATTCTCCCCGTCTTCCCGTTCACGCGGGCGTAGTCCTGAGGAGGCGGGCGGACACTCGCCCGCCTCCTCGCCGCGTCGGATGGTACTGCCCAAAGGAGGCGCCTCAGTGGTCAAAATCAAGGACATCGAGCCCGGCATGACCGTCTACAGCGATGACGGGCAGCAAATTGGAACGGTGAAAGAGATCTTCCCGAAGGGACGGATACCACCTCCGCTGCGGCGCAACGAAGAGACCGGCGGCGGATTCGGGACGCTCGGTGACGAGAGCCGGGTCTACACAGATACCGGAACCGGCGGCGGACCGGAAACGCTCGGCGACGAGGAGCGCGTCTATGCCGATCCCGGCACGGAGGGCGGCGCCGGAGCGCTGGGTGATGAACAGCGCGTCGTCGCCGGGACGAGCGACGCGGAGGCGGCCGGCGAGGTGCTCATCCGCGAGGAGATCGCGATCACGGAGCCGGCGACGGACATCGGCGACGAGCCGGTCTTCGAAGTCGATCACGGCGGCATCCTGGGCTTCGGCACCCGCCGTCTGTTTATCCCGCTCAGCGCCGTCGCCAGTATCGAAGCCACCCGCCTGGTGGTTTTGACCTGCACGGCGCAGGAGTGTATGGATCAATACGCGGCGGCAGGGTAGCAGATCACCGACCCCTGACCCCTTGCCCGTCTCCGAGGAAACCCTCTAGACTGGCGTGCGACCTCGGGGAGTGGCGCAGCCTGGTAGCGCACTTGCATGGGGTGCAAGGGGTCGCAGGTTCGAATCCTGTCTCCCCGACCAGCTAACCGTCCACAACGCAGGGCCTCTCCGGGGCCCTTTTTTATGACGCGGCCACCCCCGCGCCGACCACGGGCAGCGTGAAGTAAAACTCGCTGCCGGCCCCCGGCTCGCTGCGCACTCCCACAGTGCCACCGTGCGCCTCGATGACGCGGCGCGTCACATAGAGGCCAAGGCCCATTCCTTTGACATTCTGGGTGCCGGCGCTCCGGTAGAAGCGGTCAAACACCTGTGACTGCTCCTCCGGCGGGATGCCTACCCCCTGATCGTGCACCGCAATGGTGATCTCGTGGTCCGTTCGCCCGGCTCGCACCAGTACTTCGCCGCCGTTCGGCGAGTACTTGACGGCATTGCCGATCAGATTGTTCAACACCTGCTCCAACCGGTCGCGGTCCCATTCACCGTGCAGATCACCATCGGTCACCTCCAATCGGAAGGTGTGGTTCGGGGCAATGATGCTGAACCGGTTGACGGCTTCTTCCAGCGCCGGCCGCAGATCCATGGGTCGCCGTGTCAGCTCGAACTGGCTGCGGGCGAACCGCGTCACGTCGAGCAAATCGTCGACCAGACGGCTGAGCCGCGTGACCTGGGCGTCGATGCTGGCGGCAAAGCGCTGGCCGTCGGGATCGTCGGCCAGGCGGCGGCGGAGCATCTGAGCGTACCCCTTCATGGCGGTGAGGGGCGTGCGGAGCTCGTGCGACACGATGGACAGAAACTGATCCTTGACGTTCAACGCTTCCTGCTGGGCTTCAAAGAGTCTGACATTCTCCGCGGCGATCCCCAGCTGGAAAGCAAAGTTGGCCGCCACCTGTTGCTCGTCCCGCGAGAACGCGCGTCCCTCGCGTGCCAGCACGAAGACGCCCTGCGGGACCGGCAGGGCCAGCAGAACGGCCTCGCCGCGCTGTGCCAGCGTCGGCGTTCCCACCCCGCCCAGCGCCCGCGCCGCATCCCGGCACGTGCTCTTGCCGTCGTCCCACCATAGATCGTCGCGATCCGGCATGCCGGCGGCGCAGGCGCCAAGGGTGCGCGCGAACGACTGCAGGAGAGGGCGTGCATCCTCATGGGCCTGGAGGGTACTGGGGAGGATGGCACCGGTATCGGCCAGCAGGGAGAGTTGCTCGATGCGGCGCTCCAGTGAGGCCGCCATCTCGTTGAAGGCTCCGGCCAGATCGGAGAGCTCCGTGGAGCCCTGTGTCGGCACCCGCGCCGTCAGCTCACCATGGCGGATCGCCGACGCGGCGCGCGCCAGGCTCATCACGGGGCCGAGGATGTAGCCGGCGATGACGAGGGAGAGCAGCAGGAAGATAAGCAGACCGATAAAGGCAACCAGAGCGTCCACCATCAGGTCCTGGTGCAACGAGTCGGAGACCGTCTTCCCGGAGAGTTCGACCGTGACATACCCGGCGAGCGTTGCCGCGCCGGTCGGAATGATGGGAGCAACCGCCATCGCGTTGCCGTTCGGAAGAATGGAGGTACGCGCCTGGATGGTCAAGAACGGCTTACAGCCCTTCATGCGCGGCGGCGTCAAGACGCAGCCGTCGGGACCGCGGATGATGATCGAGGTGAGCCGCTCCGTGCTCTGCACCGCGGAGACAAAGTCAATCAGCACCTGCCGGTTTTTCAACCCTCCCACGCTGACGGGACCGGCGGCGCCGGCCGCCAGGATCGCCGCGTCGCTGCGCGCTCGCGCCGTCAACTGCTGCCGCAGACCCGAGCGCTGCGCGCTATAGCTGACGGCGCCGCTCACAATGGCCACCACGACGTAGGCGACACACATGATAGCGACCAACCGCCAGCGCAGCGAAGGAATATGGAAGGGGGACATGCGAGACAGGATAGCGTCTATCTAGGTTGCATTGCCTGACAACTCGGACTAGTATCGTTCATGGCGTCCCACCGCTGGGCAGCGATCCTCATCACGGGGATCTCTCTCCACTGGATCCCCTTCCACAGCCACATTTACCGGTACACGATCATGCGGCCGTCCTCGTACAGCCATGTGGTGCTACCCGATTCCCAGCATCACCGGGTGGACTACTTCTTCCCGCCCTACGGCGACTCCGTCACGAACGTCAACGTCTATTGCGACGGCGATCAGGCGAACGCGGCCGTCTACCTACGCTCAATCGGCGCCCACAATGTCTGGCGTGATGGCTCGATCCGCATCATGGGGCAGCAGTGGCCGCTCATCCATGCCAGCTTCCGGGGCATGAGCGAGAGCTGGACCGAGGAGCAGGTGAGCATGCGCATCAACGGCCGCGTCTGGCACCTGACGATGTCCTACGCCGATCGGTTCACCTCCGTGCGCAAGAGCATGCTGCACATGTTGCGGAGCTTCCACGCGGACTGAGGTCTAGGGACACCCCGCCACGCCACTCAGGGCATCGGGGTGCCAGGGGCGGATCGGCGGCGGTCCGATCACGCCGAGGGGAACGTCCGGGCCCAGCGCCTGCTTCCGCACCACAATGGTCTGCACCGCCGACCGGCGACCGTCGATGACACGCAGCTTGTAATGGCCCGGACGCCGGTACGTGTGAACCGGGTTCGTGCCACGCGTGCCGTCGCCGAAGTCGTAATGAACCGTCCCGCCGGTGCTCACGGCCAGATGCAGCGCGGTTCCGGCCACGGCAACCTGCGGCGACAGCACGGCGGGAGGACCGACCCTGCCGGACGGTGGAGCGTTATCGTGCAGCAGCTCAAGCGTCAGCTGGACCGGCAAGTCCAGCGCGGCGGCGAGGGCCGGCGACGGGGTGGGCGATCCACCCGTATCGCAGGCCAGGGTGGTGAAGGTGTCCTGCGGCTGGTCGAAGGGGTACGCCCACGGCGGGGGGTTGCGGTCGTAATAGCCGGCATCTCCCGCAAACGTCACGTTGGGATACCCGGCCACTTCAAACGGCGCGTTGTCGCTGCAGCAGATGTTGACTCTCCCAATACGCACCAGCGATTCATCGGCGGACGTGAAAGCGGGGGCAGCGCCGCCCTGGAAGCGGAGCGGTGAGACGGCGGCATGCAGGCGGCGGAAGACTGCACCGCGGGCGTCGACCAGCTGGCTGTGCAGAAGGCGCCGCTGTGCCGCTGGAATCGGGTGAATCTTCCCGAGAACGGGTGGTAGGGGATCGCTCGTCCAGGCAAAAGCCGGCAGCGGTTCATTGCTGAGCAGGCCAAAGGGACGGACCGGGTACCCAACGCCGTTTTGCTCCTCGTCGATCATCAGGGCGGGGCGTGGCAGGAGCGCCCCGTGCTGCATGCGCTGCACGTACGCTTCCGATCCGATCATTCCTTGCTCCTCGGCATCAAAGAGCACGAACTCCACGGTGCGCGCGGGAAGACCCTGCGCGTGCCAGATCGGCGCCATGAGACGCGCCACCTGGAGGGTGATCGCCACTCCGCTGGTATCGTCATACGCCGAGCCCTTCGAGAACGGCTCGCCGTCATAGTGCGTCCCGACGATGACCGACTGGTCCGGCGCCCGTGTACCGGGCACGGCAACGATCAGGTTGACGCCGGGCCGGTCGGCCGGCAGGTTCTTGAAGCCGGGGGTTTTGAACTCCTGCCGGATGGCAAGAAAGGGCACGCCACGCAGAGCGGCGCGCATGTCGTGCAGCCAGCGAGTCCCCAGTTCGTCATGACCGTTGACGTGCGGCGGCAGGCTATCGTCCCGCCCGGCGACGCGGGCCCAGTAGGCATCAGAGTAGGCCTTCAGGGTCTGCATGACCGCGGTCGCGGAGGTGGCGGAGTCGGGATGTGAACCGGATCGGGGAAGGGGGAGCAGGATGAGGGAAGCCAGCAGGATGGTGAGAAAGCGCACGGGCTATTGTACGGCCCTGATACCGGCAACCATAAGCAAAATGGGGGGATTTTGACGCGGCAGTGGGGGTCATCGGCTTCGATCGCCCGCATGAGTTTGAGGACACCGAGGAGCATCGGCTGGATTATTCATACTTGGTATACCCCGGGTATGGGTGTGGGAGATCGGATCCGCGAGCGGCGGATGGCGCTGGGGATGACTCAGGAGGAACTGGCGGAGCGGATGGGCGTGGGGAAGGCGGCTGTCTCTCTGATGGAGAGCGGCCGGCGAGCGACGCAGCGGCGGGCGACGCTGGAGAAGTATGCCGAGGCGCTGGGCGTGCCAGTGGAGGATCTGGAGGTGCCGGAGATCGAGCGGTTCCTGGAGCGGCAGGGGGTGCGGGGGGAGATGATCGGGCCGATTGCGGAGATGATCAGGGCGTCGAGGGGCTGATCGTTCGATCGTCGGGGCGTGCTTTCACCACAATGCCGCCGCCAGGGGTAGAGGGATCTGCCACAGCAGTTGCCGCTGAGGGAGTGCGGGATGAGATTCAGCCGTCGAGGCG
The DNA here is from genome assembly GCA_021324655.1 of Pseudomonadota bacterium. Classification (GTDB taxonomy): domain Bacteria; phylum Chloroflexota; class UBA5177; order UBA5177; family UBA5177; genus JAJPIP01. The sequence goes on along the minus strand of JAJPIP010000068.1, from coordinate 75,062 downwards.
GGGTACCGGCCCGAGCGAGGCGGGATCGCTCCTTTGCAGGGGTGCAATGTAGCGGTCCCGGTGTGTGTCTGTTATTTCCAGAGTCGGCAGGTAGACGCGCACCAGGGTCACGACGCCTGGGGAGGGCATTGTTTGAGGAGCCAGGGGTAGTTGCGTGGATCGACCCCTACTGATTCTTTATCGAGCGCATGTCCACAACTCCGATGTCGTATGGCACCGGCATCGTCATCCCCTTTCCGTGCAGCAGTGGGCGATACATGCAGATCAGCCGGCCGCGGACGGTCACCCACCTTAAGGATAGGGTGCCAGCCAGCGTGCCCGGAGAGCTAAAGGGCAGTCCACTCGCGACGGATGGATCCAGGAGAAGCAGGCTGGGCTCTGGGTGGCGGGTGGTAGGGGGCTGCTTGTACAGCCGGCCATACAGCTGCCAGGTACTCATCACCTGGTTGACCATCGCCACTCGGAAGTACCCGTGAACCTGAGCGTTGGAGATGCGCGCGTTCCGGTGGGAGGCACAGAAGGCGATCACATCCGCCATGGAGGCAGGCCGAGGGAGGCTCGAGGAACATCCAGCCACGGCACTCGCGACGGCGATAGCGAGGAATACGGAACCGATGACGTTCATCGGCGATTGCAGGCGCCGCGACCGCCGCGCGGAACAGAGAGGCACACGAGCGTTGCCCTGGGTGTGTGATGAACTTGTCAACTAAGTGCGACTTTCCAACTCAGACACACCACTCCTCCATGTGTAACCAGCCCTGTAGTCGGGCCCGTTCACTCCCTCACTCTTATCATGATCCCTGTTGCCGTGAACTGGGTCTGGCGAACTTCGATCAAGGAGATCCGGCGTGAGAAGGCGCCGCGCGTGGAGGAGCGGTCCCTCCGTCAGCGGCTGACGCTATCAACCCTGGGGGAATCGCAGAACCGGCGGACTCCGGGCGCTTGCGGGGTCGACTGCACGCCGTGGCCCGCCGGGCGGCAGGCGGAGCCGGGATGCCTGGCTCCGCCCGCGGCTTGCCTGTAATCGTCGCGGGGCCCGACTTCTAGCGTCTCTTACGGCCAGCCGGGGCGAGGGAGCGGGCCATCCGGAGTCGCGCCGGCGGTTAGCTTAGTTCTTGCTCGCCACGATCTGCTGTAGGGCGCCCACGCAATTCTGGGTTAGGGGGTACGAGTATCGGGTAAGGAGGCCCTCGATCTCCACGTACGTCAGCTCCCCATCCCAGAAGCTGATCACCGCTGGTATCGCTATTAGTAGTGCTGCTGACACGCAGCGATAATCGCTAAAGATCACCGCCATCTGCTCTGCAGTCTGCTCGCCGAGAGCTTTGGAGAGTAGGGCTTCGGAGACACGGACGATCCACGTCCAGTTCCACGTCACGGTTATGGCGTTAGAAACCGGTATGCCGTTGGTCTCAAAGATGTACTCACGAACCTGGTAGACATGGGCGGTGGCTAGGTCGTAGGACACTGTGTATTGGCACACGGGCTTGCCGTAGCAGCTAGCCACTAACTGTCCGGTGGTCAGGTCCACGACGTTTGCGTAGGTGTTGATGTTGCAGTTGGACACGCATTGCGCGGTGATTGTGACTCTCTGGCCGACGAGAACGCTGGTGGACGGGGCAGCCTGTATAGAGTGAACCGGCTCTACCGATCCCGCTGCACTTGCTTGGTGCTGAGGCAACGCCAGCAGACAGACGGCGGCCAGCAGCGCTCCAATTAGAGCCTTGACTCGTAGTGACCTCATGCGCTTCACCCTCCTAAATGTTGTTTTGCTCTCCTAGATTCGGAGATGAGCCGCATTGTGGCAGGGGGCAGGAAGTTGTCAAGGCACTGCTTGGGTTGTAACTACTCAGATTTTCGTAGCGTGGAGTAAGAGTTCAGGCGGTGTGAGACGGGGGCACGTCTGACGGCGCGACCAGGGCATCGTAGAAGAGGGCGCCGAACTATTGCTGTGGAACCTGGGAGATGTGGGGCAGTGCTCTGCGGACTGACGCGTCACCATGGGCTCCAGTCACTGGGTCCCCGCAGGATGGAGCTGAAGGGCGGCGGGGCGGCCTGGTTGGCGGCGTGGGCGTGGACGGCGAGGGCGCCCACGAAGTCGTCGTGGCCGTCGCGGTCGGGGACGTGCCAGGCGATGGTCTCGGCGGCGCGGAGCTCGTAGCGGGCCGATCGGATCTCGTGCCGGCACTCGCGCCACTCGGCGGATCCGTCGTCGGCGTAGAGGGTGAGCCGACCGGTGTTGACCCAGGAGTCGCGAGGGGGTAGCAGCGGCGTGGGAAGAGAAAGGGGGAGGAGTCGAGAGTCCCGCATTGCCGGGCAGGCGCGTGGCATGGAAAGGGCCGAAATAGGGGCAAGGGTGAGGTGCCATAATGGCGGGCATGAACATCGGGGCGCACCTCCACCTCCTGGATCGCCTGGACAGTGACCTCGCCCAACAAGAGGCGTCGATCCGCGAGGCACGCCGCCGGCAGGTGCAGAACCCCGAGCTGGACGCAGCGGAGCGTGGCGCGGCAGCCCGGCGCGACCAATTGGCCCAGGCGATGGCCGAGCAGCGTTCCCTCGAGGCCGAACTCGCCGATCTCGAGACCCGCATCAGCCGCGATCACACCCGGCTGTACTCGGGCGTGATCGTCGACCCGCGCGAGCTGGCATCCCTCGAGCGCGAGTTGGCGCACTACCGGGAGACGGCGGGGCAGGTAGAGGAGCGGTGCCTGGAGGCCATGGAGCGCGTTGAATCGCTCGGTGTGGAGAGCGCGGACGCAGCGCGGAGGGCCAACGAGCTACGCGCGCGCTGGGACGCCGATAGGGAGGCCCTCACGCGGGAGATCGAGAGCATGGTGGATGCGCTGGCCGGGATGCGGGAGGAGCGCGAGAAACTCGCCGCCGCGTTCGACCCGCGCACTCTTGAGCGCTACCAACGGCTGCGCTCCTCGCTCGGCCACGCTGTCTCGGCCGTCGACGGTGGCGTGTGCTCCTCCTGCCACGTCACCATCCCGCCCAAAGACGTGCAGCACGCGCGCGAATCACTCGTGCCGTGCCCGAATTGCGGACGCTTCCTCTCCGTGCCATGATCGAGACGGTCTCGACCGCTCCTATTCAGATCCTGCCCCCCGAGGTCATCGAGCGGATTGCCGCCGGCGAGATCATCGAGCGCCCCGCGTCCGTCGTGCGTGAGCTGCTCGACAATGCGCTGGACGCCGGCGCGCGAAACGTCCGCATCGATATTCGGGGCGGCGGCATGGCGTCGATCCGCGTGGCGGACGACGGCGCCGGCATCCCGGCCGACGGCGTCGAGATGGCGCTACGCCGCCACGCCACCAGCAAGATTCGCGAGACGGCCGACCTGGACGACGTGGAGACCCTGGGATTCCGGGGCGAAGCCCTGCCCTCTATTGCCGCCGTCGCTGATCTGACACTGGCGACGGCCACTGGTGACAGTGCGGTGGGAGTGCAGCTCGACGTCGCGGCCGGCAGTCTGCACCGTCACTGGGTGGCGCGGCCACGCGGTACAACCGTCACGGTTCGCCACCTATTCGCGGCGCTTCCGGCCCGTCTGGCGTTCGTCGGCAGCAGCCGCCACGAGTCCACCGCCATCGGGCATCTGGTGCGCCGCTACGCCCTGGCCCACCCGGATGTCCGTTTCCAGCTCACGTTCGACGGCCATCAGTCGCTGCTCACCTCGGGGCGAGGACTGGCGACGGCCCTGAGCGAAGTCCACGGTGAGGCCGTGGGCCGTGCTCTGATCCCGCTGCATGCCGAGCGGCGTGGAGAGGCGGAATGGTCCGGCTACATCACGGGACGCCACCTGACGCGCAGCACGCGCCGCCACCTCACCGTCATCGTCAACGGTCGCTGCGTGGCAGGGCGGTCGCTGCTGGCGGCGGCGGAAGAGGGCTACCGTCCGCTGCTGCCACGGGGGCGGCACCCCATGGGCGTGCTGAGCCTCATGGTGCCGCGGCAGGCGGTCGACGTCAACGTGCATCCCTCCAAGCAGGAAGTGCGCCTCCGCGATGAGGACGTGATCGCCGGAGCGCTCCGCGATGCCGTCCGGGAGACGCTGGGACACCAGATCACCCAACTCGAGAGCGCCGAGGATTTCACGCTCGGTCCGCTGCAGGTGCGGTTGCCCCGCCTTCGCGAGAGTGGGCCGTCGTGGGACGTCACGCCGGGAGAGCGGCTGCGGGCCGCCCGGGTGGTGGGGCAGCTGACCGACACCCTCATCATGCTGGAGGATGCCTCCGGCCTCTATCTCGTCGATCAGCACCGCGCCCACGAGCGCGCCATCTACGAGCTGCTGCGACGCCGTCACAGCGAGGGACGCGCCGGGCAAATGCTGCTCGAGCCGATCCACATCGAGCTGACCCCGGTGCAGAGCGAGCGACTGCAGGGACGTCTGCCGGAGCTGGCCGCCCTCGGCTTTACCTGCGAGTGGTTCGGCGGCCGATCCGTCCTGGTGCGCGGCGTTCCCGTCATTCCCGACCTGGATCGACTCCCTGACCTCGTGGAGGATTTCATCGAAACGGCCGGCGGCGAGGACGACTGGCAACATCGCCTGCTGACCAACGTGGCCTGCCGCGCCGCCACCAAACGCGGTCGCCCGCTGACGATTCCTCAGATGCGTGAGCTGATCGGCCTGCTGGCCGACACCGACGCGCCGGCGGCCTGCCCTCACGGCTCCCCCATCATCCTCCAGGTGAGTAAAGGCTTCCTCGAGCGCCAGTTTGATTGGTCGTGATATCGGTCAAAGACCTGCGGACGGTGGCTCGTCAAGCGTCTCTCGCACCACCCGCCGCAGCACTTTCCCGCCCGCGTTGCGCGGCAACTCATCCCGGATGACGAAGCGGTCCGGCACCTTATAGCCTGCCAGGCGCTCCCGGCAGAAGGTCAGCAGGTCCGCGGACGTCGCGCTCCCGCGCAAGACGACGGCGGCGACGGGGCGCTGTCCCCACCGCGTGTCCGGTATGCCCACCACACAGACGTCCGCGACCGCGGGATGGCTGCTCAACACCCGCTCGACCTCTGCCGGATAGATGTTCTCGCCGCCCGAGACGATCAGATCGTCGCGCCGGTCGAGGACGTAGAGATACCCTTCCTCATCCAGATAGCCCAGGTCGCCGGTGTGCAGCCACCCGTCACGCAGCGCCTCGGCCGTCGCCTCGGGCCGGCCATAGTACCCCGGCGTCACCGTCAGCCCGCGCACCAGGATCTCCCCGGAAACACCCGGCTCGTCCGCGTCGATCCTGATCTCCGTCACCGAAAGCGGCTTCCCGGCGGAGCCCAGCTTGCGGAGCGCATCACCCGGCGCCAGCGTCGCTGCCTGCGAGGCGGTCTCGGTGAGGCCGTAGGTCTGGAGGACCGGGATGTGGAGGGAGGCGGCACGTTCCAGCAGATCACGCGAGGCAGGACCGCCGCCGAGGAGAACGGCCCGTAGAGAGGAGGGGAAAGGACGGTCGCGCCCCTCGCTCAACTGCGCCAGCATGACGCTCACCGCCGAGACGATCGTCACGTCGCCGCGCTCAATCGCCGCGTTCACCCTCCCCACATCGAAGCGCTCGTGAATCACCGCCGCAATACCCAGGATGGCGCCGCGCGTCACGATGGAGAGGCCACCGACGTGAAAGAGCGGCAACACGCACAGCCAGCGGTCGCCCGGTTCGTGTCCCATGTTGACCGCTGAGGCCAGGGCCCCATGCCAGAGATTGCCGTGGGTGACAATCGCGCCCTTCGGCGCTCCGGTCGTGCCGGAGGTGTAGATGATGCTGTGGGGGCGATCAAGATTCACCCTCTCGGGCGCCGGCAGCAGCGTCCCCTCCAGATCATCGGTTCCCAGCACCGGAACTCCCAGCATTCCCGCGACGCCCCGATGGGCCGCATCTGCGACCAGGAGACGTACTCCGGCGTCGGCGATTTGTGCCCGCAGTTCATCCCGGGAGAGGCGCGTATTGAGCGGCACCAGGATGCCTCCGGCGCGAGGAACCGCGTGGATCAGCGCGGCGTAGGGAAGACTGTTGCGGGCGAGCACCGCGACTCGCTCGCCATCACGCACATCGACTCCCCGCAGCCGTCCCGCCGCTCGCGCCACCAACGCCTCGAACGCACGAAAGGTGACCGTTCCCTCCGGCGCGTCAATCGCGACCCGATCCGGCGTGAGGGACGCCTGCCGGCCGAGCCAGTCCGGGACGACTATACCCACAGTCCACTACCCGCTACGTCACGTGATCGCACCCCTTGTAGGTACCGGCCCTCCGATACCACGAATGCCTGATCTGACAAGGAGTCAGGTCTGTGGCCGGGTGGTTCTGTGGCTGAGGCACGCCGCACGGACCGAGGGCTTCCGCTCCATTCCCTGGTGGTCCGGGAGCGCCGGAACGCTGAAGTAGCGCGGCGCCCTCTGTCCCCGCGTACCTCCGGTCGCCACGGCGTCACGCTCCATGCCGATGGCTTGGGGTTCCCCGACGTCGTGGCTGGGCGGCCCGGGCACCGACAAGGGGTGCGACAACAGCCGCGTCCGGTCGTCAACTCAGCCATAAACCAGCGGCCAGCAAGACGCCAAACACCAGATTGAGCTGTCCCGTGCCCCGGAGGAGAGCATTGAGGGCCGGGCCCTGGAGACGCCGAATGCGGTCGACGGCACGGACGGCGAGGGGAAGAGTGAGTAGAGGGAGGAAGACGGCGGGTGAGCGCCCGGCGACGACCAGAGCCAACGGAACCAGGTAGGAGAGGCCAACCAACGCGCCGTATTCCCCGCGTGTTGCTCCCGGACCAAGGCGGACGGCGAGCGTCATCTTGCCGACAGCACGGTCGGTCGCGATATCACGCAGGTTGTTGACGACGAGAATCGCCGTGATGAGGAATCCGACGGGGAGCGCCGCCAGCACCACCACCGGGGTCACCGTGAGGATCTGCAGGTAGGCGCTGCCGATGACACCGGCCAGCCCAAAGAAGACGAAGGTAAACAGATCGCCCAGGCCGTGATACCCCACCGGCCAGGGACCACCGGTATAGACGACACCGGCGACGATCGAGGCCACACCGATGATGAGAATCGGCCAGCCGCCGACGGTGATGAGGTAGAGCCCGAGCAGGGCGGCGGCACCGAAGGCGGCGCCCGCTGCCAGCAACGCCTCGCGGGGCGTAATCGCGCCGCTCAGGATGAGACGGGCCGGACCGAGGCGCGACGCCGAATCGGCCCCCGAGCGGTAATCGAAGACGTCGTTGCTGAAGTTCGTCCCGGTCTGAATCAGCATCGAAGCCAACAGCGCGGCGACGAACGCCAGGGGGTGGTTGAGATGGCCGGGGCGCGCCGCGGCCGTCCCGACCAGCACCGGGACAACCGAGGCGGATAGCGAGGCGACGCGCAAACCCGTCCACCAGGCCCGGGCCTTCGACATGGCGGGCGCCGGAGGAGGTAGGGTCTCCGTCTCGCTCACGGAAACTTGGGGAACTTGCTGAAGTCCGGTTTGCGCTTCTCCACGAAAGCGTTCCGGCCCTCTTTGGCCTCATCGGTGAGGTAGTACAGGAGAGTCGCATCGCCCGCCAGCTGTTGCAGACCGGCCAGCCCGTCCGTGTCGGCGTTGAAGGCGGCCTTCAGGAAACGAAGCGCCATCGGACTCTTTTCCAGGATCTCGCGGGCCCACTGCACGGTCTCCGCTTCCAGCTCCTCCAGCGGCACGACGGTATTGACAAGCCCCATGTCGAGCGCCTGCTGCGCATCGTACTGACGGCAGAGGTACCAGATCTCGCGCGCCTTCTTGTGACCCACGATGCGCGCCAGATAGGACGCGCCGTAGCCGGCGTCGAAGCTGCCGACACGCGGCCCGGCCTGGCCGAAGACGGCGTTGTCGGCGGCGATGGTGAGATCGCACATGACGTGCAACACATGTCCCCCGCCGATGGCATAACCGGCAACCATGGCGATCACCGGTTTGGGCATGTAACGGATCTTCTTCTGCAGCTCAAGGACATTGAGGCGCGGCACCTCATCGGCCCCCACATAGCCGCCGTGGCCGCGTACCCGCTGGTCGCCACCGGAGCAGAAGGCACGCGTCCCGGCACCGGTCAGGATGACCACGCCGATATCGTCGTCCTCATGGGCATGGTTGAAGGCATCCATCATCTCGGTCACCGTCTCGGGACGGAAAGCGTTGTGCACGTCGGGCCGATTGATGGTGATCTTGGCGATGCCCTCGGCGTGTTCGTACAGGATGTCCTGATAGGTCTTGACGGGCTGCCAGTCGGCAGCGGTGCGAATGGTCTCCAGTGTGTCCATCGATCTCCTCATGATTCAGAACCTACGACCGCGGGTCGCCGCGATGCCTGGGTGGCCCTCACCCCCCGATCATTCAAATACTCCCTCACGACCTCACAAAAAATCCCGGGCTGCTCCAGATGCACCGTGTGGCCGGCTCCCGGCACGACCACCAACTGGGCCTTCGGCATCAGCGACTGCATTCTCCGGCCGATCTCCACATATTTGTCGTCGAGCTCACCGGCCACGATGAGCGTCTCACCAAGTCCGGACAGTTTGTCCCAGAGCGCTCCCGGCACGCCGGCTCCCATGCCGCGCAGACTCGCCGCCAGTCCCTCGGCGCTTCCGGCCAGTTGTTGCCGGCGCAGTTCGTCACGCCTGGACACATCCAACCGCCCGCGGCCAAAGAGTGGGAGATCATTCCAGCGGTCGATGAACCGCTCCAGCCCCTCCTCGTCCAGCCGGCGAGCCAGCGCCTCATCCGCCGCGCGCCGCGCGGCGCGCTCTGTCTCGCCCGCGATGCCGGGTGAGCTACTTTCCAGGATCAGCCGCCCCATCCGCTCCGGCGCGGCCAGCGCCAGGTGGAGGGCCACCCGGCCGCCCATCGAGTAGCCCAGCACAGCGGTACGCGCGATATTCAGAGCATCCAGCAGGGCGGCGAGGTCGGCGACCACCTGCTCCATCCGGTAGCGGGACACGTCGCTCGCGATCTCCGTTCTCCCGTGGCCGGGCAGATCCACCGCAATCGTGCGACGACCCAGTGCGTCGGCGATTCCATCCCAGCTGCGTGCGCTGCCGGTGAACCCATGGAGCAGGAGGAGAGGCTCACCCGTGCCGTGGACCTCGACGTGGTAGCGAAGGCCGTTGAGGATCACACCGTTACCCCTTCCAGGGTGGACGCGACGACATCCCACACGCGGCGGTGCAGTGCGACGTTGCGCTGCCGATCGGTCGGAACCTCGACGATGGAGAGGCCGGGGGAAGCCACGCCCTGGGCGACGGCCGACCGGAACGACTCCCAGCCGTCGATGCGCTCGAAAGTCGCGTTATAGAGCTCGGCGGCGTGCCGGAAGTCGAGACCGTGCGGCGTCCCGAAGAGCGGCTCGAAGTCCGGGAGATCGGCCTGCGGCAGGAAGGAGAAGATGCCGCCCCCGTCGTTATTGATGACGACGATGGTGGCATCGATCCCGTGCCGAGAGGCGGCGAGCAGGCCGTTCATGTCGTGGTAGAAGGAGAGGTCGCCCAGCACCAGCACCAGGGGCGCGGTGGCCGCAGCGCCCAGGGCGCTGGAGACGACCCCGTCGATGCCGTTGACCCCGCGATTGGCGAGGCAGCGAACATCGGAGCGGCCGGGGAAGAAGCTATCCAGGTCGCGGACCGGCATGCTGCTCCCGGCCCAGAGGATCGAGCCGGACGGCACGAGTTCGGCCAGCTCAGCAAAGACGCGTCCCTCGAACGGTTCATCCATGTCATCCATGGCCACGTGCAGCGCATCGCGCGTCGCCCGATCCGTGACCGCCCATTGGTCATGCCATCCCTGCGTCGGTGCCGGCACGCACGCCGCCAGGGCATCGAAGAGGGACGCGGGATCGGCGTGGATGATGTCGGTCACGATCCCCAGAGGGTCGGGCCAGCCCGCCTCATCGACGGCGATGTGACGCGCGTCGAGCGACTGCAGGTACTGGGCGAGCGGCTTGGAGGTCGGCAGGCCGCCGGTACGCAAAACGACGGACGGGGGCTCATCCGGCTGCCAGACGCGCAGGAAGGCATCATAGGTGGAGATCGCAGCGCCGTCGCGCGCCCCGGAGAGTGGATCGGCCAGGAGCGGGAAGCCGAAGGCGGCGGCCAGCCGATGTGCCGGCGGCGGCAGGCGGGGATCATCACGGGGACCGGCCACCATGATGCCTCGCTGCCCCTCGAGCTGCCGTGCCAGCGCCGTGACGTCGTCCGCCGCGAGAGTCTTGCGGCCGGCATGAAAGTGCGTTTGCGCGGGACCCAGCGAGAGATCGGCGTCTGCCGGGATGAGTGGCTCCCGGAAGGGGAAGTTGAGATGCACCGGGCCGGCCGGCGCGTCGCCGGCCGCGGCCAGAGCACGATCCGCCACCGAGCGGAAGTGATGGGCCGCATGGCCGTCCGGGATCGGCAGATCGTGGAAGAGCCGGATCATATCACCGAACAATCCCACCTGATTCATCGTCTGGGCCGCGCCCACCTCACGCAGCTCGTGCGGCCGGTCGGCGGTCAGCACCAGCAGCGGCACCCGCCCGTAGGAGGCCTCGGCCACGGCGGGATGCAGGTTGGCGGCGGCGGTGCCGGAGGTGGTCAGGACGGCGACCGGTTCACGCCGCACCTTCGCCATCCCCAGGGCGAAGAAACCGGCGGAGCGCTCGTCGAGATGCATCCAGACGTGGATCGCCGGGTGCCGGTCGAAGAGGACGGCGAGCGGCGTCGAGCGCGAGCCGGGGCAGACGCACACGTGGCGCAGTCCGGCCCGGGCCAGCTCGCTCACAAAAGCGCCGAGATCGGTGCTGAGTGCCTCACTCCCCATGATCGCCCCGGCCAGTGCTCCACCCCCTCCCGTAGTCGAGGCCTTCAGGCCGCCGTCCCATGGCCTTCAGGCCGCCGTCCCATGGCCATCAGGGTACCGACGGGTAGGGCGGGACCGCGATAGCAGTGTCCCGCCGCCCTACCCCTCGGGGCCGGACGCAGCGGGGACGCCCACTGCGGCGTCAACGCCTCTGCGACGGGGACGATCATTCCCGTCCCTCCACGCCCAGGGCGTCAAGCACGGGACGCAACTTGAGGCGCGATTCCCGCGCCTCGTCGGCCGGAAGTGAGCCCGGCACGACGCCGCAGCCCGCATAGAGGGTGGCGCAGCCATCATGCAGGAGAGCCGAGCGGAGCGCGACCGCCAGCTCTCCGTTTCCCGCGAGGTCAACCCAGCCGACGAGACCGGCGTAGCCGCCGCGATCGAAACTCTCGACCTCGCGCAGGAGATCCATGGCGTCCCGCACGGGAAGTCCAGCCACGGCGGGCGTGGGATGGAGCCGGAGCGCGAGGTCCAGGATGTTGGCATCTCGGACCTGCAGCGGCGTGGAGAGATGCTGCAGGTGCGGAAGGCGCATCAGCTGGGGAGACTCCGCCTCCAGCACCGGCAGGTCGTGCAGAGCCTCGCGAATCATCTCCAACACGAGGGCATGCTCAACACGGTTCTTGGGATCGGCGAGCAGGGCGGCCCCCAAAGCATGGTCCTCCTCGGGTGTGACACCGCGTGGCGCCGTTCCGGCCAGGCAGGAGACGTGGGCATGACCCTGGTGGACGCGTGCCAGCCACTCGGGCGTGGCGCCCAGGAAGTAGTGGTCCGTCCCCCGCTGATCGGCGAAGACGGTGCAGTGTGGCTGGGCAGCATCGAGCCGGCGCAGGACCGTCTCCTCGTCCCACCGACCCGGGATCTCCACCGCCCGCGCCGGCACGACCTTCCGCAGACCACGTTCCGGCATCGCCGCGAGACATGCGCGCACGGCCGGCTCAAAGGTCTGCCAGCGCGGGGAGCCGGTCGGGCCGCGGTTGCGGTTGTGCGCTGCCCAGCCGCTCAACAGGTGGCGACGGTACCGCATGATCCCATCCGCCAGAGCGTCCAGATCGCGCCGGCTGGAGACGATGGCGTAGGACGTCAGCATCCGCCCGTGGAGGACGTGGCGGGGCAACCTGAGCCCGAACTGGAAACCGTGCCACGGACCACCCACCCGTCGCAGATCGAACGGAATAGCCGCCGTCAGAACCGGCGGGCTGCCGACCTGAGGGTGGTCGCGGAGGGTGGACGGAAGGGTATCGGACCAGCCATACATCCATGTGCCGGAGGTCACCATGGCCGGGGTGTCGGGAGGACGCCAGAAAGTGCGGAGCATCCCGGCCGCCGCAAAGGCGGCGAGCGGGTCTACGTCCCCGACATCCTCGCTGAATCCCACCAGAGCCCAGGTGCCCTCTCGCTCGGCAAGCTCCGCCGCCTCCTCAAGCAGCCGGCCCAGGCTCTGTTCCGTCTCGATCACCGGATCCTCTCCTCCGGTACACCCACGCCGCGCAAGAAGAGGGTGCGCAACGCGGGATAGGCCGCCTCCAGATCGCCGGGATTCGGATCGAGCAGCCAGGTGGTGACGACCTGATTGAGCGCGCCGAACCAGGCCAGACCAACCGTCTGAGCATCAAGCGGCGGGATGATGCCGGCAGCGGCCGCGGCATCCAGGTTGCGGGCGATAAACGCGGCGAATCGGCGATGAATCTCCACCAACTTGGCCTGAAACTCCGGCCCGGCGCCCATCGTCTCCAGGAGAAGGAGACGCGCCAGCGGCCGCTGGGTGGCGAAGATATGGAGGACGCCGCGCAGAGCAGCATCAACCCGGGCGATCGGATCGTCGACACCCGCCATGCGTGCCTCGATCCGCTCCAGCAGCAGGAACGTGCTGCGATCAAGCAGCGCCAGGAAGAGGGACTGCTTGCCGGGAAAGTGAAAATACAGGCCGCCTTTGGAGGTCTCGGCGAGCGAGGCGATCTCCTCCACGGCGGCGGCATGGTACCCGTCTCGTGCGAAGACGTCGAGCGCCGCATCGAGGATGCGCTGGTGCCGAAAGTGCTTGCGTTCCGCGTTGGTAGGCATGGCAAAAACCGACCGACCGGTCGGTCGGTTCATGATATCAAGGTCTGTCATACCCTCCGGCACCCCATCGTTCACCCCCTGACATCCCGGAAAGGTCACTACATGCCTCGTTTCGCCCCTCTTCTCGTTCTCCTGTTGCTTGCCGGCTGCGGCAGCCCGGCGGCGCTGACACCCACCTCGACTCCCCGCGCCACCACCACCCCGCTGCCGACGGTGCCGGCCGTTCAGATCACGGCTACGCCGGGTGGCCGGCCGACATCCTCCCCCGGCGGCACCGGACCGACTCCGACCGGAGGCACCGCGCCGGCTGCGCCCAGTCCCACCGCTCGCATCCTCACACCACCCGCGGCGACGCCCGTTCCCGGTGAGGTCGCCCTCCGCGCCGTCCTCGCGGCGTTCAATCTGGCCCTGATCTCCGGCAACAGTGCCGAAGCGCAGGGCTACTTCACGCCGCCGCTTCGCGCTCGGGTCCCGCCGCAGAACGTCTGGCATGCGCTCGGTCTGACAACCGCGCCCCGGCGCTACGCCTACCGGATCCTCGCGCACTCCGGTGGCCATGCCGGCGTGGCTCTGACCTACCGGACGGCAGGCGGTGGGTCCGTCAGGGACCGGCTGAGCATGGTGGAGACGGACGCCGGCTGGCGGATCGCCGGCATTCACCCGGGGTGAGAGAGAAACCGGCTAGCGGCGGCGATCTCCCACCTGGGTTGCCTCTGCCTGCAGACCGAGCATGTCCGTGCTGTCGGTCACCGGAAGGGGATCCGCACGATCGGGAACGAACCAGGCGAGGAGCGCCGCGATCAGCGCCAGGAACGGCACGGCGTAGATCACGTGCACCACGCCGAACCGGGCGGCCAGGACGGCCATCAGCGAGCCGATGGCACCGGAGAGACCGAACCCGAGGCCCAGCGTGAGGCCGGACGCCATCCCCGTGTTTCTCGGCAGCAGCTCCTGTCCCTGCACGACCGTCACCGAATTCGACGCCAGAAGAGCAGCGCCGCCCAGCCCCAGCAGCAGCCAGACGATCAGACCGGAGGAGAGCAGCGCCACGAGCAGCAGCGGGACGGTGAGGAGCAGTGAGACGATGACGACGAGCCGCCGTCCGTAACGATCGGCCAGACGGCCACCGAAGAGACCGCCGACGGCGCCGCAGAGAGAGAGGACAAAGGCGTAGTACGACCCCTGCTCAGCCGAGAAGCCGCGGGCGTGGTAGAAGAGCGGCAGGAAGATGATGAGGGTCGACTGCACGCTGCTGCGAGCGGCGATGGTGGAGACGATAAAGGTCAGCCGCCGCCAGGTTTCGCGGCCGATCGAACGCAGCGGCAGGGTGGGCGGCGCATTCCCGGGGGCCGCGACCGGGGGAGCGTAGAGGGCGAGAAGCGCGGTGACCGCGACGCCCGGGATGATAAGCAGCGGACTATAGTGCAGGCCGATCTGGGCAACCGCCGCCGCCAGCAAGGGTCCGAACGCGAAGCCGAGATTGCCGCCCATGCTGAAGATGGACATCACCCAGGCTTTGCTCCGCCCGCTGAGCCGGTCGATCATGGAGGCGGCTTGGGGATGGAAGGCAGCGGTGCCGATGCCGCCAACCGCGCCCAGGCCCAGGACGGCGGCGGGACCGCCGGCCCAGCCGAGCAGACAGGCGGAGACTCCCACCCAGAGCGGACCGGCCACGGCGAAGAGACGCCGGCCCGAGCGGTCCGACATCACGCCGAAGACCGGCTGTAAGACCGACGACCCGAGGAGATAGAGCAGCACCACCAGGCCGGCAAACGGCAGGGAGATCACCCCACGGATCACCAGATACGGTGTCAGGGACGTGAAGAGGTTGCCGTACAGGTCGTTGGTGAGATGGCCGATGCTCAGCAGGCCGGCGCGACGGTAGTCGACGCGCGCCGCGGGCACCGGCGCGGAATCGGCAGGAAGGGCGGGCACGAGCACCTCTGAGAGACGATTGTCCGATTCTACTCGCCGGCTCGACGGCCTCAGGTTCGGAGGACGGCGACGCCATATTGTTCGAGACGCGGATCACGGCTCACGATGGTGAATCCGCCGGCCAGCGCCTGCGCTACCAATATCCGATCGAACGGGTCTCTGTGGTAAACCGGCAAGCTGCCGGCCGCAAGACCATCGGCGAGAGTCATGGGAGGAGGAACGAAATCGTTCGCCTCAATCGCCGCGACGATGTCGTCCGGCACCTCGACTTTTCCCAGCGCCCGCTTGAGGGCGATCTCCCAGATTGAGGCCGCACTGACCGCCACAACGATGTCCTCATCCTCGATCGCCCGCCGGGCGTCTCCTGTCAGCGTCGGATCGTCGCCAAGCCACCACAGGAGGGTGTGGGTGTCGAGGAGCAACCTCACGCGCTCTCCCCATCAAAGGCACGCTGAAGGTCTTCCGGCAACTCGTCGAAATCCGGCACGAGATGCACGCGGCCGGCCCATATACCCGGCTGCCGCGTCCGCCGCGGCCGATGGTAGGGGACGAGACGGGCGACCGGCCTCCCTGCCCGTCCGATGATGATCTCTGTATCGGGTGCTAGCATCATCCCATGACGTCTCCCCTCCGTCTCAGCGATGAAGTCGCCACCGCCCTGCCGGCCGCGCGACCGGTGGTGGCTCTCGAGAGCACCCTCTTCGTCCACGGCCTGCCTCGTCCCGTCAATCTCGAGGTCGCCGCCGAGATCGAGCGCATCGTGCGGGAGGAGGGAGCGGTCCCCGCCACGATCGGCGTGGTCGCGGGCGAGGGCGTGATCGGTCTCTCCCGCGACGAGATCGAGCGGCTCTCGACCCAGTCCGATATCCCGAAGCTGGGCGTGCGCGATCTGGCCCCTGCCCTGGCCCTGCGTCGCGATGGCGCGACGACCGTCGCCAGCACGTCCGTGCTGGCGCACCACGCCGGCATCGCGGTCTTCGCCACGGGCGGTCTGGGTGGTGTGCACCGTGATGCGGTCGACACCTTCGACGAGTCGGCCGATCTCACCACCCTCGCGCGCACGCCCATCACCATCGTCTCCGCCGGCGTCAAGTCCATCCTGGACGTGGCCGCCACCCTGGAACGGCTCGAGTCGCTCAGCATCACCATCCTCGGCTGGCAGACCGGGAGGTTCCCCGGCTTCTATCTACGCGATGCCGGGTTTCCCCTCGACTGGACGGTGGAGGAAGAGACACAGGTAGCCGCCGTCATGGCAGCTCGATCCAGGCTCGATCTGCCGGGAGCAATCCTCGTCGCCAATCCGGTCGAGGAGGAGTTGGACCAGGCGCAGCACGACCGCGTGCTGGCCGAGGCACTGGCGGCAGCGCAGCGCGAGGACGTGCGCGGGAAGGCGATCACCCCCTTCCTGCTCGATCAGTTTCATCGCGCCACGGACGGGGCCAGCCTGCGCGTCAACACGGAGATCATCTACCGCAATGCCCGGCTGGGTGCACGCATCGCTCGCGCCTGGTCCGAGCGGTGACGCGCATCGTCATCCTGGGCGACATCATCACCGACACCATCGTCCGTCCTCACGGCCCAATCGCCCCTGACAGCGATACCATCGCCTCGATCGACACGCGGCCGGGCGGCTCCGGCGCCAACCTGGCCTCCTGGCTGGCTCTCTTGCAGGGCGACGTCCACCTCATCGCGCGCGTGGGGAACGACGGCCCCGGCCGGATGCGCGTGGAGGAGCTGCGGGCCGGCGATGTTGCCCTCCATGTCACGGCCGACGAGGCCGCCCCGACCGGCGCGATCGTTATCCTCGTCGAATCGCCGACCTCGCGCAGCATGCTCACCGATCCCGGCGCGAATCGGACGCTGGACGCCGCCGATATTCCCCCTGCCCTCTTTCAGCCGGGTGCCTGGTTCCATCACAGCGGGTACTGCCTTGTCTACCGTCCGCGGGCCCTGGAACTGGCCCGCCGGCTGGCCCGGCAACACGGCATGCCGATCTCCGTCGATCCCTCCTCGGCGGCCTTTATCCGCCAGATGGGACCGGACACCTTTCTGCAGTGCACGCGGGGCTCGGACCTCCTGTTTCCCAATCTGGAGGAGGGGCAGATCCTCACCGGTCTCACTGATCCGGTCGAGGTTGCCCGGGCGCTGGCACGGAGCTACCGAGAAGTCGCCCTCAAGACTGGAGCGGCCGGAGCGGTGTGGGCCGGTGGGCGTGAGACGGTTCGTCTGCCGGCTGAGCCGGCCGAGGTCGTCGACCCGACCGGCGCCGGTGACGCCTTTGCTGCCGGATTCCTCCATGCGCGCCTGACGGGGGCGCGTCCCGATGAGGCCCTGCGTGCCGGATTGCATCTCGCGGCGCAGGCCGTGACGCGGGTGGGAGCGCGGCCATCAGACGCGGCGCCGAAGCGATAGCGCGAGAGACCACTCCGGGCACAGGGCATGCATCCTGCACGAAATCGCGCGAAGGAGTTCGAGGAATGACAAATCGAGAGATTGACGGCGACGCGCCGTCGCCCGCCAGTATCCCGGACAAGGAGACGAGTTCCGCCTATCAGGACGGCAGCTCGTCCGACATCGCTGGGGAGGAAGGACCCGGCGATATGGGCTCGACCGACGAGGGACCGGGACTTACCGCCGGCGGCACGGGGACCGAGATCAATGTCGAGCCCGACATCACCGAGGGCGGGTATGCGGGTGACTACGGTGGCCACGGTGATACCACCGGAGGGGAGAGCAACGGTAGCCTCTGGAGCGGTACCGGCATCCCGCCGAAGCCACGCGGGGAGCGCTAGGGCGCACGAGGCGCTCCTCGCGGCTACGTGCTACCGCCCCGACGCGGCACCACTCGATCTCTCGTGCCCAACGAGGAGAAGGGTCGGGAGGTCGATGCCGGTCATCACCGTCGCGACGGTCTGTCCCAGGTAGAGACGGCCGTCCTTACCCCGGTCGACGCCACCCAGCACCAGCACGTCACAGCCTCCCTCCCGCAGATGGGCAAGGATTTCGTCGGCGACATTCTCGCCGACGCGGACTTCCCGCTGGATGGGGACATTGAATCGCCCGATGATGAATTCCAGATCGTGTAACACCGGCGCTGCGGTATCGATCAGCTGACGTCGCTCTCCCTCGCCAATGCTCTCGGTCGTGGGAGGACGCACCACATGCAGGATGGTGACGGTCGCTCCACAGGCGGCGGCGAGGGCGCCGGCCACGTCACCGGCCGCCATGGCATAGTCGAGACCATTGGTGGGGACCAGGATGTGATGGACCGCGGTCTTGTCGAAGCCGACGTCACGGCTGACCGTCACCAGCACATCGCAGTCGGCGCCGTCGATGATCTCATCCTGGCGGTTTCCCAGGGAGAATTGGGACGCTCGCGCCGGCGGTTCGGCGCCGATGGCGACGAGATCGTAGTTCTCAGAGTCTTCCACGACACGTTTCACGATGTCGGGGGCTCGCACCTTCTCCACGGTCAGTTCCACCGTGTTTAGGCTGCCGGCCTGGTCGAGCGAACTCCGTGCCGCCTGGGCGGGCTCCGATTGCAGCACCTGGCCGCGGCGGCTGATGTCCAGCTCCGTGATGTCGAAGATCTGTCCCGCGGCGTGTTTAGCATCGGCCATCAGATGGACGACCTGCGAGGCGCGGGAGCCGCGCAGCTCGCGGCTGATCGGCACCAGCACTCGCTCCAGCGAGGGAACATAGCCCCGCCGCGCCGCCTCCTCGTTGTCCAGGCGCTCCTGTTCCGGCGCTGTCGGCGGTACCCGGGACGAAACAAGGCGCAGCAGGCTGGGTGTCGCCAGCACCGTCAGCATGGCGACGATGGTGTAGATCGTGTAGGTTCGCGCCGTCAGCAGCCCGAGCTCCGTCCCAACCACCGCCACGACGACGTCGGTCCCGCCCTTGAGATTGAGGCCCAATCCCACCACCAACGCTTCCCAGCCGCGCTGCCCGCCGAGGCGTGCTCCCAGGGCACCGCATGCCACCTTGACCGCCGACGCCACCACAAAGAGCAGCAAGATCAGTCCGATCGCCGAGAGCGAGCCCAGTTTCATGATGTCGACGCGCATTCCGGCCAGGGCGAAGAAGACGGGGCCGAACAGGCCGAGGGTGAGGGAGCGGATGCCGTCGATCAGGGTCTCGTTGGAGCGTGGCGACCGGCTGAGAAGAACTCCGATGACGAATGCCCCCAGGAGGGCATGCAGCCCGAGGGCCTGGGTCAGCGCCGCTGCCAGGAAGGTCAGCACCAGCACCAGGGACAACTGACCTTTCAAGATGCTGGTGCGATCACGCACCCGCCGCATGGCCCAGAAAACCACCGGGCGTCCCACGGTGATCATCAAGACAAAGAAGCCGACGGCGTAGGCGGCGTGGAGAAGACCGGCCAGCACCGGTGAACTGGTGTGGAGCGAGGACACGACCGCCACGAACAGCCAGACCACCACCTCGCTGGCAACCCCGGCGGCCATGATGACCTGCGCATAGGAACGGCGCATCTCGCCCTTCTCCATCAGGATCTTGGCGACCACGCTGACGGCGGTCACGGAGAGCACGATGCCGAGGAAGATGCCGTTGGGCGGTACCCGGTGCAGCGCGACGGCAGCAAACGCCGCGCCGGCCAGCAGCGAGGGAACGATCGCGAAGAGCGCCGCCAGGCCGCCCGGCCGCAGGTGATGACGGAGGATGTCGAGGTCGACTTCCGTCCCGGCCAGCAGCAGCAGGAGAATGGCGCCAATCCAGGAAACGCCGGAGAGGAGCAGACCTGACGCGTTGTTGAGGAGAAGTGTACGATAAGCGTCCGGCACCAGAGCGCCGAAGATCGAGGGGCCGAGGATGAAGCCGGCGAAGAGCTCACCCAGGACCTCGGGCTGTCCCAGACGGCGGGCGATGTCGGCCATGGCCCGCGCCAGGACGAGAATGATGGCGAGCGCCAGCAGCGCGATTAGCAGATCGTGCTCATTCAGGCTCGGCATTATGCCTCCCGCGGCGAGATAGTCGCCGTGATAACGCAACATGTGTGCCGCCCATTTGGTGGCACAGAACGTGCGTCCGTTCCCCCGCTGCCAAGGGGGGACGCATGGTGACGGAAACACAGACTCGCATGCAAGACGCCGAGCGCATCGCGCGCCGGCGTCTCGGTTTCGATTCTCTCCATCCCGGTCAAAGAGCCGCCCTCGAGGCGATTCTGTCCGGCCATGACACGCTGGCCGTCCTCCCCACCGGCTCCGGCAAGTCCGCCATCTATCAGGTTGCCTCTGCCTTGCTGCCCGGCCCGACCGTCGTCATCTCCCCCCTGATCGCGCTGCAGCGTGATCAGGTGCAGGCGATCGAAGCCAGCCGGCTGGGGGCAGCCGCCGCCGTCAACTCGACCGAATCGGAGGGGGACCGTGAAGAGATCATCGAGGAGTTCCAGGAACACGATGTGGATTACCTCTTCCTGGCTCCCGAGCAGTTGAACAACGAGGAGATCATCACCGACCTGAAGGCGGCGAAACCCTCCCTCTTCGTCGTGGACGAAGCACACGCCATTAGCGAGTGGGGCCACGACTTCCGGCCCGAGTACCTTCGCCTCGGCAGCGTCGTCGATGCGGTCGGACATCCTCGCGTCCTGGCCCTCACCGCCACCGCCTCGCCGTCCGTCCGCGACGAGATCATCAAGCGCCTCCATATGCGGAACCCGCAAACCGTGGTGCGCGGCTTCGACCGCCCGAATATCCGGCTCGGCGTGGAGAGATTCCACGACGAGCGCCGCAAGACGGAAGCGCTGCTGGAACGCGTCCGCGAGGCGCCGACACCGGGCATCGTGTACGTCGCAACCAAGAAGCATGCGGAAGAGATCGACGAGAAACTGCGCGCCGAGGGAATTAAATCGGTGCACTACCACGCCGGTATGAGCGCCAGGGCGCGGCGACAGGCACAGGACGCCTTCATGGACGGCGAAGCGGAGGTGATGGTGGCGACGATTGCCTTCGGGATGGGCATCGACAAGGAAGACGTGCGATTTGTCTTCCACCATGACATCAGCGACTCCATCGACTCCTACTATCAGGAGATCGGACGTGCCGGGCGAGACGGCCAGGAGGCCCGCGCCATCCTCTTCTATCGCCCTGAAGATCTGGGCCTGCACCGCTTCTTCGCGGGTGGTGGCAGGATTTCTCGGGAGGAAGTCGAGACGGTACTCGCGATCATCGCCGAGGCCGGGACGCCTCTCAGTCCCCGCGAGATTCACCAACGTTCCGGTCTCTCTTTGGCGAAGGTGAACACGGCCGTGACCCGCCTCGGCGATGTGGGCGTCATCACGATCAGCACCACCGGAGAGGTCACCGAAACCGAGCAGCACCTGCCGGAGGGAGAGGCCAAGCGAAAGGCGGTCGAGGCCGACGAGCACCACCACGCCTTCGAACGATCCCGCATTGACATGATGCGTGGCTACGCCGAGCTGTACAACTGCCGCCGCCAGTACATCCTGAATTACTTTGGTGAGGACTTCGCGCCCCCCTGCGGCAACTGTGACAACTGCCAGGCCGGTATCTACGTGCCGGAGGATCGTGCCGATCAACCCTTCCCGCTCGGTAGCCGGGTACTCCACCAGAGCCTTGGTCCCGGCCTCGTCGAGCGCTACGACGGCAGCGATATTGTCATTCTCTTCGAGGAGAGCGGCTACAAAACCCTCGATCTCGACTTCGTGCGAGAGTATGGAGTGTTGGACGCGGCAGGATAAGAAGGACGGCACGCCGGATGCCGTGAGCCGGCGGGAGGTGTGAGATGACAGCCCCCGATAACGTCGAGATGGACCGCTTCATCGCGGGCCTGAATTACCCGATTTACAAGGATCAGATCCTGAACGAGGCCCGGCGGTGGGACGAGGGCTGGGAAGTGAGCGCCGCCCTCCATAACCTCCCCGAGCGCCTCTACGAGAATGCGGCGGACCTGGCCGCGGCCTTGCAAAAGGCCCAGGGGTAATCGCCGACGGTCCGGCACGCGCCTCCAATCCGGCATCGTCGGTAAGCGTAGACCTGGTACCTGCGCACGTCGCCCAGGGGCCCGCCCCGGGCCGGCAGCAGGTGCATCCGGCCGGGTGTCACGATCCCGACGCCGACCCCAACTGCTTCGCCAGACGCACGCTCTCTTCCCGGTATCCCAGGTGCTCGTAGAAAGCCCGCGCCCGCTCGTTGGCCGCGCCGGTGTCCAGCACCAGGAGGTTGTGTCCGTTGTCCCGCGCCCAGCGCTCCACCGCCTCGACGAGGAGGCGTCCGACGCCCATTCCCTCCGCCTCCTCGATCACCGCCAATTCGCCGAGATACGCCTGCCGCTCGCCGGTGAAGTTCACATTGTGGGCAACGCCGGCCACGCCGAGCCGGGTGCCGTCTGCTCGCTCGGCGATGACCATCATCCCCCTGTCGGCCGGCGCCTCCAGATCCCCCTGGAGAAACCCGTCCACCGTCTTCAGCATGCGCTCCTGATCGCGCCAGGACGCGTAGCCGACGAGTAGACGCGGGGCGATGCGGTGGAGGAACTCACGATCTTCGAGGGTCGCCGGGCGAATACGGATGTCGAGCGGCGGATCTGCGGGCATTGCCATCTCCTTGTACCGAAGCGGACTCATGCGGGACGCCAGAGGATGACGTGGTACTTGGTCACATCCATCGTGCGCCACCAGAACCAGCTCCGTCCGGCGGACTCCGCCCCCATGATGCTCTCCACCCTCCATCCCTGCCGTGCCGCCTGATTGAGGGCATCCTCCAAATCTCGTGGCTTGACCCCAAGTACCTGGTACTCTCTTTGCTCCATGCCATTACCTCGCTCTCTGCGTGTGCACTGTACCGCAGAGGTGGGCAGCACGCGCAGCACGACACAGGAGGAGCTTCATGGCCAATGTCAACCCCATTCAAGTCCAGAAATACCTGAGTAACGTCAACTATCCCGCCAGCAAGAGCGACCTTGTGGACGCCGCCAGGAAGGAAGGCGCCGGTCAGGACGTGGTCGAGACGCTGCAGAAGATGCCGGGCGACACGTTCAACAGCCCGGTCGACGTCAGTGAGGCAATCGGCAAGATCGAGAGTTAGGCCGGCACCGAATCGATCAGAGATCGCGCGGGATCGAGACGAACGAATCCCCATGAATATTTCCCTTCTCTGCCCCGGCAGAGAAAGGACGAGCCCTGCGTCTACCTGACGCAGGGCTCGTCGCAATCTCTCCCGCCGGCGTCGAGCATTCGCCGTGCGCCGGCAGGTCAGTTGTCGCAGGCCTTCAGGATCTCGGCGGAGTCCGTCAGTCCAGCGTCACCGCCCGCACCGCATTGACCGGCGGCAGGAAGTCGGCGATCATCTGCCAGGAATCGCCGCGGTCGTCGCTGGCAAAGATCTGGCCGGTGTTGGTGCCGACGTACACGCCGCAGGGATCCGCGGTGTCGGCCCACATGCCGTGGCGCAGCACGCCCAGCTTGACCCCGGTCCCGTTCGGCAGTCCGTCGCTGAGCGACTCCCAACTGCCGCCGGCATCCTGGGAGCGATAGACGGTGAACTGATCGCCGTAGTTATGCCGCCCCCAGGGTTCTACCACGACCGTGTACAGCGTCTCCGGATGGTGCCGGTCCAGCGCTATCGGGAATCCGAAGTCGCCGGGAAGATTGTTCCGGATGTCGATCCAGTCATCACCGCCGTTCTCCGACATGTAGACGCCGCAGTGATTCTGCTGGTAGAGCACGTCTGGTTTGTCGGGATGCTGCACCAGGCGATGGATGCACTGCCCGTACTCCGGATACAGCTCGGGACCAAAATCCTGGCGCGTGTTCTTGTTGGCATGCGTCCAGGTCTTGCCGCCGTCCTCGGTCCGCATGCAGCCGACGGCGGAGATACCGATCCACATCCGGTCCTTGTCGGAGTGATCGCGCACGATGGAGTGCAGGCAGAGGCCGCCGTTGCCGGGGTTCCAGCGCTCCCGTGTGGGATGGCTCTGCAAGCCCTCGTTCATCGACCAGTTCTCGCCGTTGTCGTCGCTCACCCACAGGCTGGCGGGATCCACGCCCACGTACACGCGGCCGGGCTCATCCTCGCTCGGCTCGATGATCCAGAGGTTCTGCAGGGCGAGGCCACTTGCCTCGGGAAACTCAATCCCTCTGGCCGGCTCCTGCCAGGTTTCCCCCATATCGTCGCTGTACAGCAGCTTGGAGCCGAAGAAGACATTATTGTCCGTGGCGAACATGCGGCCCGTGCGCGGATCCAGCGCCGCGTTATAGACCACCTTGCCCTGCATCGTGTGACGGTCAATCTGCCACTCTTTCCGATCCTCCGAGGAGAGCAGGAACAGACCGCGCTTGGTACTGGCAAGGAGCATGGTGCGAGACATTCAAGAACCTCCGGCAACAGAATGAAAGATATGAACCGTGTCGCCGGATGAGACAGTGGTCTCCAGGCCGGCTAGATAGCGCACGTCTTCCCCCTCCAGGAAGACATTGACAAAGGGGCGCAGATCGCCGGTCTCCCGGCAGATATTGAAGAGCAATCCGGGATAGTCGCGCTCGAGCGCCTCGATCACGGAGCGGATGGTACCGCCCTCGACGTCCACAACGCGCCGGCGTCCGGTGCGCTGCAGCAATTGACTGGGAATATGAACCCTCACCATAGATGCCTCCGGCAGGACGGGCGAGGTGGGCGTGACGATTGTGCCTGCCTCCCCCCACGAGGCGCAAGCCCACAATCTCTTTACGCTGCGGGCAACGTGAACAGAATGCGTGCCCCTGCCGGCGCGTCGCTGTCGACCCAGATCCGGCCGCGGTGCGCCTCAACGATCGCCTTGCTGATGGCCAATCCCAGTCCAGCGCCGCCGGTATCACGGGAGCGCGACTTCTCACCGCGGTAGAAGCGATCGAAGACGTGCGGCAGGTCGCCCTCGGCGATACCCTCGCCGCTGTCGGCCACCTCGACCGTCACGGACCGGCCGTTCGGGTGGACGGCCAGCCGGATGACCCCACCATCCGGGGTGTGGCGGAGCGCATTCTGGAGGAGGTTCACGACCACCCGTTGCACCTGGGGGGGATCGACGTGGACGCGGCAAGGTGTGACCTCCATCTCGACGCGCACCGACCGACGCTGCGCATCCTGCCGCAGCGCCGAGATCACTTCTTCCAGCAGCTCCTGCAGATCGACGGTCACCAGTTCGAGCGGCACGTCGCCGGCCTCCAGACGGGACAGGTCGAAGAGATCGTTGATGAGCCGCTGCATACGGCCGATCTCGTGATTGATCGCCGCGTGATACGCGGCAATCGTCGCCTCATCACTGACCACGCCATCCTGGATCGCCTCCAGCATGGCCCGCATCGCGGCCAGCGGGGTTCGTAGATCGTGCGAGATAGAGGCGACCAGATCCCGCCTCCCCTGTTCCATATCCTCCCGCTCCGCGAAGGATCGCTCCAGCGCCGCCGACATCCGGTTGAAGGCCTCGCCTAACTCGGCCAGCTCGTCGCGTCCGTCGAGGCTGACACGCGTCTCCAGATTGCCGGCTTCGATGCGGCGCGCCGCGTCGCGGAGCAGAGCGAGCCGTCTGGCCACGCTGATGCCAATGACCGCGGCGAAACCAAGCGAGAGGGCGAGAAAGGAGACGAGGAGAAGGGAGAGGAGATAGAGATCGGACTTCTCCCGAAACATCAGGAGTGGCGTTATCAGAATGGTGATGATGGCGGCGATACTGCTCACGGCGTAGCCAAGACCGACCTTCAGCGAGAGGCGCGGCAAGAATCGCATGCCAAGCAGGATGCCCCCCATCCCGATAGCGACGGCGATTCCCGCCGAGCCCAACAGATACTCGGCGATGGCCCGCACGGCGTGGGGCGGCTCGTGCAGGAAAAGCGTGGACCCGGCCACGCCGATGAGCAGCGCAGCCAGCAGAGCCGCGCCGGCGGGCAGCCAGATCCGTAACCGATCGATCATGGGTCCAGCTTGTATCCCACGCCCCAGACGGTCTTGATGCGGCGTGGCCGCATCGGGTCCGGCTCGATCTTCTCGCGGAGGCGACGCACATGCACGGTGACCGTCGTCTCGTCCCCGGCGAAAGTGTAGTCCCACACTCCGTCCAGGAGTTGTTGCCGGGTAAAGACCTGCCCGGGGCGTTGGGCCAGGAAGGCGAGCAGATCGAACTCGCGGCTCGTGAGATGGACGTCCCGTCCGGCGCTCTCCACCTGCCGGGTCGCCAGGTTGATGCGTAGACCGCCGACACGAATAACATCGTCGGCGGCCGGCGTCGCGGCGCTGCGGCGCAGGACGGCCTGAATGCGCGCCACGAGCTCACGCGGGCTGAATGGCTTGACCACATAGTCGTCGGCGCCCAGCGCGAGCCCAATCAGCGTGTCTGCCTCTTCCCCTTTCGCCGTCAGCATGATGATCGGGATATTGCGGTCGGCACGCAGGCGGCGGCAGACGTCGAGCCCCTCGATGACGGGCAGCATGAGGTCCAGCACCACCAAATCAGCATCGCGCGCCAGCGGGATGGCCTGGGCTCCGTCCGCCGCCTCGATGGTCTCGAAGCCCTCACGGCGCAGGTAGCGGCCGACGACGTCCCGCACCGCCGGTTCGTCATCCACGATCAGGACTTTGCCTCGCATACCCCTCCTGGCGCTAGGGACGAGCCACGACGTCCTGACCGCGCCTAAGGCCGATCCAGAGGGCGCCGATCAGGCCGGCCCAGAAGAGCGCTGCCAGATCAAAGGCGCCGACGCCGGTCGCGTGATGGCCAATAGTAGCGGGCAACGCCGTGAGGGCGTAGACGAATCCGGTCACGGCATCGGTGGGATTGGCGCCCAGTGCCTCGAAGAGGGCCCGCACCAACAAGAGAGCCACCTCGCTGCCGACGAGGAAGAGGAAGGCAGCACGCACCGCCGCGGCCGCGGTCAGCCTTGACTCGAAAGGAGCGCCCTGCCAGAGGACATGGTGGCGCGCCGCCCACTCGCGCCGCACCGTGCCGAAGACCATCCCGTGCAGGGCGGGACGGGTGGCGCGGTGAACAGCTGCCAGGTACACATGCCCGAGAAAGACCGCCAGCGCGATGTAGGCGAGATCAGTGTGGATGACGTTCGCCTGCGACACGACGCCGGTCGGAAAGCGGCGATTCTGCCAGAGGATCAGACCGGTCAGGCCGAAGGCGAAGGTGGAATAGGCGACGAAGATGGCATTGAGCTTCTGGCCGGCGTTGAACTTGCCGGTGGGCGGCGTGCTCGGCCCGGGTTCCAGTTGCGGACGGGCCAGCCAGTGGAGATCATCGTCCGTCCAGCGGTCGACGTCCTCCGCATCCGCGGCCACCGCCCGCCGATTACCGGCCAGCGCCACGAGCGTGGGACCGAACACGAAAAACAGCGCGGAGGCAAGATGCGCCTCTCGCAGCAACGAGCGGTGCCCGATGAGCGCTTCGACCGGCGCCAGGCTGATGGCGAGCCCGGTCAGCATCAGGCTCAGAAAGGTGAGCGCCTGCAGCCAGTGGGCGACTCGCTCCGTGCGCGTGAAGCGCAGAACCCAGCGGCGATCAGACGCCGTTACTGTGGCCAATGTAGGCGTTGACATCGTAGCCGTTTTGCTCCCAGTAGCCGGGCATAACGCGGTCGACCACCTCGACGTGATTGACCCATTTTGCGAACTTGTAGCCGTACATCCCAGGGACGACCAGCCGCAGCGGGAAGCCCTGATCGCGGGAGAGGGGGTGGCCGTTCAGTCCATAGGCCAGCAGGACGTCCGCCTGCCGCGCCTGGTCCAGGGTCAGGCTCTCGGTGTAGGCCTGATCGAGACAGCGGACGTGGAGGGCCCGGGCGTCTGAGATGGGGCGGGAGGCAGCCACCAGATCCCAGAGCCGGACCCCGGTCCACCGAGGATGAGGAACCGACCAGCCTGTCACGCACTGAAAATAGCGCGTCTCGTGCACGGCCGGCATGGCAAGCAGATCATGGTAGGAGTACGTCCGCGGCTCGTCGACCAGGCCACCGACGTGCAACTGGAAGGAGGCCGGATCGACCTCAGGGATGTTGGCGATCGTGTAGATCGTGAAGCCGTCGACGTTGCTGCCGCCTCCCAGCAGAGAGCCGGCGGAGGGCAGCTTCCGCCCGGCGAGCAGTGCTCCCGTGGTGAGGGCCGCCAGACCGAGGAAGGCAGCCCGGCCGATGCGGTGCGAGGGAAAAGGTGCGGGGTGATCACTCATCGTCAGCGTCCATCAAGAGGGAGGCCCGGGGGCAGAACCGGGCCTCCCTGCGACGATCCTTACCGTCCGACCATGCCGGACAGGACCGTCTTACCGGATACGGCACTCGCCGACCGGCCGGCGGTGACCACCAGATCGATGATCTTGGTCATCATGACCGAGCCCATCAGCGAGCCCGTGCCGTTTTTGAGAGTGACCACACCCACCTTGTCCTTCATGCCGCCGTCGGTTGCCCACAGAATGTAGACCTTTTCGTGCAGAACCGACGGCGCGGGGAGATGACTGGCATGGAAGGTAATGACCGTGTCGTGCTTGCTGTACTCAAGGGTGGCCGAGGCCATGGCTTTGGGGAACCCCATGCTGTGGAGAGGGGAGTGCAGGGTCGCATGCCCCATCCGGGCCGCTTGAGCCATCAGTGGCACCATAGCGGCGAGCGTCAGGACGGCGAACGCGGTGAGCAGTCGATGCATTGAATGTCCTCCCGATCACGTATGTAAGCTTGTCGGTCAGCCTCCATCCTGCCCGAGGGACATTACAGGCTCGTGGCGCACCTTACAGATCTATTACGAAACGAGGTTTCACGTCTGGAAACGCCCGACACTGATGGTCTGAGCGAGAGCCGGAACGGCGAGGATGCCGGCCGCCACCAGGACAAAAGCCGGCCGGCCACGCCGCCGCTCTGACGGCGGGTCATTCATCCGTGCGTCAGGTCCGGCCGAGTGGAAGGAGAAAATCGTGACCAGACGGAATGATGTTCGGGCGGTGTCGTTCTTCCGTATCCCTCAATCGTCATTAAGAGTAGGAGGTGAAGACATGAAGTATGTCTTACTATTCGGCGGCACCAGGGAAGCGCAGCAGGCGTGGGACACCATGCCGGACGATGTGCGGCAGCAAGCCTACACGAGAGTCGAGCAGTGGTTCCGTGAGAACGGCTCCAAGATCACGGGCGGCTACCAGCTACAGTCGCCGGGCACCGCCACCACGGTTCGTCTGGATGGAAACGGCGGCAGCATGGTGACGGACGGTCCGTTCATCGAGGGCAACGAGGTCATCGGCGGGTACGCCGAGATCGAGGTCGGTGACCTGGATGAGGCGCTCCGCATGGCCAGGACCTGGCCCGGTGGAGGCATCGTCGAGATCAGACCGGTCGTCGCCCGGTAAATGGACACGGTGACGGCCAACGCCGCGCTGGCGGCGGTCTTCCGCGAAGAAGCCGCCCGCCTGACGGCGCTGCTGGTGCGCATCCTGGGCGACTTCGATGTCGCCGAAGACATCGTGCAGGATGCCCTGGTCGTCGCCCTGGAGCGCTGGCCGCGCGAGGGAATCCCCGATCAGCCCGGCGCCTGGCTCCTCACGGTTGCCAGGCGCCGGGCGATCGACAAGTTGCGCCGCGACGTCCGGTATCACGAGAAACTGGCGCAACTCGATCAGCCGGAGCGCTCCGCATCGGACGACCGTCTCCGGCTCATCTTTACGTGCTGCCATCCGGCACTCTCACGGGAGGCGCAGGTCGCACTCACCCTTCGCACCGTCTGCGGGTTCACTCCCGACGAGATTGCCGCTGCATTCCTCACCTCGGAGGCGACAATCGCCCAGCGCCTGGTGCGCGCCCGGCGGAAGATCCGCGCGGCGGCCATTCCCTATCGCATCCCGGATGCCGGCGAGCTGAACGAGCGGCTGGGCGAGGTGCTGGCCGTTCTCTACCTCATGTTCAACGAGGGATACCTGACGAGCGCCGGCGAGCAGCCGGAACGGAGAGATCTGGCGGAAGAAGCGGAATGGCTCGCCGCCCTGCTGCTGAGACTGATGCCGACCGAGCCGGAAGTCATGGGGTTGTCGGCGCTCATCCGTCTCCATCGGGCCCGCGCCCGGTCGCGCTTTGACGCCGAGGGACGGCTGGTGCTGCTGCGCGATCAGGACCGCTCGCAGTGGGACCGCCCCGCCATCGCCGCGGCGGCCGATCTTGTCGTCACCGCCTCTCGGTTGCGGCGTCCTGGACCGTACCAGCTGCAGGCCGCCATCATTGCCTGC
Source organism: Pseudomonadota bacterium (assembly GCA_021324655.1). GTDB lineage: Bacteria > Chloroflexota > UBA5177 > UBA5177 > UBA5177 > JAJPIP01. The sequence goes on along the minus strand of JAJPIP010000068.1, from coordinate 45,018 downwards.
CACGCGGAGTCACCATCCTGGGAACGCACCGACTGGCTACAGATCTTCCTGCTCTACCAGACCCTGCTTGCGCACGACCCGTCCCCGGTCGTGCGCTTGAACCGCGCCATCGCGCTCCGCTACGTCAGCGGGCCGGAGGCGGCGCTCCGCGACGTCGACACCCTGCGCGAGGCGCTGGGCCGCTATCACCTGTACCATGCGACTCGCGCCGAGCTGCTGCGGGAGCTGGGCCGCCTCACCGAGGCTCGACACGCCGATGCCGCCGCACTACAGTTGACGGCGAATCCGGCCGAGCGGGCCCTCCTGGAGCAGCGCCTCTGAGCCCCACCACACCGCAGACGACCAAACGAGAGGAGGAATTGACGATCGACGTCCTGACCGTTCCTCGGCAGAAAGGGCGACGCTACGCCCAGGGCACGTGTTTCGACCCGCCGATCTTCTTGAACGGTGCCACGATCAGGGAGACAAGGCCCAGCACCAAAACCAACAGACCAACCACCAACCCGAGAACCGGCAGGAGAATCAAGACCAGTCCGAACAACACGACCACGGCGCCCCGTAGCCATCCCGGCATCGTGAAGAACCACTTGAACGACTTTTTCACCAGCCACCACTTCATGCCCCTACACCTCCTGGCGCACTCAGCTGCCTCCTGCAGTGCAGGAAACTTGCCATAACCTGAGTGCCGCCGAGGCAGGTTACACTCGGGTGAGCAGGCGGTTCCTCTCGCTGCTGGCACCGTCTGTGCACCGAGGGCACCATGGCAATTCAACCCCCTCCCGTCACCGCACCACCCGGCCAGGTTCGCGCCGTCATCCAGATCCTGGGCGACACCTATCACGGACGTGGCTCGGTGGAGCTCGGCGATCCCTACAAGGTGCTGGTGGCGACCGTCATCTCGCAGCGCACGCGCGAGGAGCAGACGACCGACGTCTCGAACCGTGTCTTCGCGCGCTATCCCGACGCGGCGGCACTGGCTCAAGCAAATGAGACGGAACTCTACGGTCTCCTGGAGGGCAGCCAGTACCGCGAGACCAAGGCGCCGCGGCTGATCGAGATGGCGCGCATCCTGGTGGAGAGATACGGCGGCACGGTGCCGGCCGACATCGATGCCCTGCTCACTCTGCCCGGTGTCGGGCGCAAGACCGCCAACTGTGTCCTCGTCTACGCCTTCGAGATTCCGGCGCTCTGCGTCGACATCCACATGCACCGCATCACCAATCGACTGGGTTGGGTCCACACCAGGACGCCGGAACAGACCGAAAAGGCGCTCACCACCATCATCCCCAAAGATCTCTGGCTCGGCGTCAACCGCCTCTTCCTCCAGCACGGGCGCCTCATCTGCACGCCCGGCATTCCCCGCTGCCTATCCTGCCCCATCCGCTCCTTCTGCGCCTACGGGCAGGATCCGGCGACCGAGAAGCGGTAGCTGACCGTGCCCGGCCGCCTCGTCGCCGGTGCTACAGTGGGTCCGTCGACGTGACCAACCAGCCAGCAGGAGTCCATGCGATGGAGACGGTTGCCCCCTGGGCCGAGCCTGTGCTGCCAAACTTTACCGTCCCCGTGTCGCAGCTATTCCTCTAATGCCCGGGCGCGGTGAAACCTTTCCGCCGGTTCGTCCCTATATAGTGACGAGCGATCTCGGTGAGGCCGGCACGCGGAGGCTGCGGTATGAATAAGCGTTGGTTCCGGCCCTGGGGGTGGCTGTACCTCCCCGTATCCTGGCAGGGCATGACACTGACGGTGCTCTTGATTGCCTTCTGGGTCAACGTCTTCCTGGCGGTTGACCGCCACTCCCACTCCGCCAGCGACACGCTGTACGGTATCTTCCCCTACGTGGCCTCCAGCTTTCTGCTCGGGGTCTGGATTGCGTATCGAACGAGTGGTGAAGCCTAGCCGCGATTGACATGATGCGGTCAACGGCATAGAGTGCAGGCACAGACAGCCTATGGCCACGACATGTCCATCCTGTAGCCGGCAGATCGGCGAGGACTTCGCCTTCTGCCCGTACTGCGGCGCGAGCACGGCCCCACCGGCTCCGCTCCATGAGCAGCGCAAGCGCGTCAGCATTCTCTTCTGCGACGTCAGCGGCTCGACCGCTCTCGGAGAATCGATCGATCCCGAAGCCCTGCGTGCTCTGCTGGCCCGGTACTTCCACCGGATGAAGGAGATCATCGAATCGCACGGGGGGACGGTCGAGAAGTTCATCGGGGATGCGGTGATGGCGGTCTTCGGGGTACCGGTCCTCCACGAGGATGATGCATGGAGAGCGTGTCGGGCAGCGATTGAAATGCAAGCGGCCCTGCCTGAGTTGGGGATCCGCTGTCGTATTGGAATCAACAGCGGAGAGGTGGTCACGGGAACCGAGGAGAGGTTGGCCACCGGGGATGCGGTCAATGTGGCGGCCCGACTGGAGCAGGCAGCGGAAGCAGGAGAGATCCTGATCGGAGAGGAAACCCGGCGGCTGGTAAGAGATGCCGTGCAGGTCGAGGCGATCTCGCCGCTGGAACTGAAAGGCAAGAGCGGACACGTGCCGGCCTTCCGGCTACTGCGCCTCAACGAGACGGTGGACCGGCCGCACGCACCGGCACCGATGATCGGCCGGGAACGGGAGCTGCGCCGCTTGCAGGACTCCTTTGCTCAGGCGGTCGAGGATCGCTCCTGCCAGCTCTTCACCATTCTCGGCAGTGCCGGAGTTGGGAAGTCCCGGTTGGCGCGTGAGTTCCTGGCGGGGAGCAGCCAGGGACGGGTGGTGGTCGGGCGCTGTCTCTCCTACGGCGACGGCATCACCTACTTCCCGGTGGTCGACATCCTGCAGCAACTGGATGCTCTCCCTACCGATTCCTACGCTGCCGCCATCATTCAGTCCCTCCTCGGGGAGCGGGGGATCGCCACCTCGCCGGAGGAGATTGCGTGGGCCGTGCGGAAAGTGCTGGAAGAGCACGCCGAGCGGGCTCCTCTCATCGTCGTCTTCGACGACATCCACTGGGGCGAAGAGACCTTCCTCGATCTTGTCGAGCACATCGCCGATCTCTCTCGTGACGCAGCCATCCTTCTGCTCTGCATGGCGCGTCCCGAGTTGCTGGAAAAGAGACCGGCCTGGGGCGGCGGGAAATGGAACGCCACGACCGTGTTGCTGGAGCCGCTGGATGCCGAGGAGACGACGCGGCTGGTCGAGTCACTCGGAAACGTCTCCGACGTCATGCGCGACCGCATTCGGCTGGCGGCGGAGGGGAACCCGCTCTTTGTGGAAGAGATGGTGGCCCTCATCCGGGAATCGGGCGGTGAGGAGATCAGCATCCCGCCGACGATTCAGGCGTTGCTGGCGGCGCGGTTGGATCAACTGGCGCCGGACGAACGGAGTGTGCTGGAGTGTGGAGCGGTAGAGGGTCGTATTTTCCACCGCAACGCGCTCCAGGCGCTGGCGACCGGAAGCGATGATGTACGGGGCAAGCTGATCGGGTTGGTGCGGAAGGAACTGGTGCGGCCGGAGCGGACGCAGTTCCCGGGAGACGAGGCGTACCGCTTCCGGCATCTGCTGATCCGCGATGCCGCGTACGAGGCCCTACCGAAAGCGCTGCGGGCGGAGCTCCACGAGAAGTTTGCCGGCTGGCTCGAGGAGCACGGGACCGACCTCCCGGAGCTCGACGAAATAGTGGGCTATCACCTGGAGCAAGCGGCCTACTATCGGCACGAGCTGGGGCAACCGGATGCCAATCTCGCCCGGCAGGCGGGAGAGCAGCTGGCACGGGCTGCTCTCAGCCAGAGGTGGAGGCGAGGAGACTACCGGACGGCCGCGGGCTTGCTGCGGCGTGCCCTCACCCTGTTGCGCCCCCTGCGGCCGACCACCTATCTGGAGATGGAATTGCTGCAGAGTCAAGGTCTCCCCATGGAACAGCGGGCCGCCGGCCTGGCGGCAATCGCCGCTCGCGCGCGGGAGGCAGGGGACGTGCACGGAGAGATGGTGGCAGGCGCGGCGGCCGCCAGGGCGAGAATCCTGGCGGGAAGCGGGGAATCAACGGCTGCACTGGAGGCAACGCTCCGGGATGCGATCCCTGTCCTGGAGGCAGTAAACGACCACGAGGGCCTCTTCCAGCTCTGGAACGTGCTCCGTGATGTCGCCAACAACAAGGGGCTGTACGAAGAGTACGCTCAAGCCTGCGAGCAGATGATCCGATACGGGCAGCAGTTGGGCCGCCGGGGACTCTTCTACCTTCCCGTCGCTTTGATGTGGGGCCCCCGCCCGGCCGAGGACTGCTTACGTACGCTGAAACCCCTGCTGGCCGACGATCCGCACCCCGGACCGCTGGCAGCGGTTGCCTATCTGCAGGCTCTGCTCGGCAACTTTGAAGGGACGCGGGCGGTCGTGCAAACCTCCAGTGACCGACTCGAGGAATTGTCCGGCGAGATCGGACCGATGGGAATCGTGGCCAAGGTGATGCACCTGGAGGGCGACCACGAGGCGGCCCGCGAGCAACTACAACGTTATTGTGATGCCCTCGAACAACGTGGCGAACTGGCCGTCCTCTCCACGTATTACCCGGAACTCGGACGCGAACTATGTCTCCTGGGCCGGTACGACGAGGCTGAGACGCTGGCGCAGCGGGGGCGGGAGCTGGGTGCGGAGGACGACGTGCTGACGCAGGTCCTGTGGCGGCAGGTGATGGCACTGGTGCTGGGTCACCGCGGCGAGTTCGACGCGGCCGAGCGGTTGGCGCGCGAAGCAGTTGCCATCGCCGAACAGACCGATGCCGTCGTCTGGCAGGGTGATGCACTATGGGATCTGGCCGAGGTGCTGGTGCAGGCAGGCCGTTCCGCGGAGGCGATTGCCACGTTCGAGGACGCGATGGATCGGTATGCCCGCAAGCAGAATCTGGTGATGGTAGCCCGGGTCAGGGAGCGGCTGGCGGCTCTCGCCGGTGAAAACACCTCACGGGCTATATGACGGCGGCATATCCCAGCGGTCCATGGCGTGCCACACGGCCTCGACAGTCCTCGGCACATCGGCAACTTTCCCGGCCGTGAGCGCCTCGATCAGATCCCGCATCCCGTAGCCGCGGGCCGCGACCTCCTTCCAGAGCGTGCGAGTGCTCTCGTACGGGACGCGCTCGTGGAGGGCGATGCGCATCGCAGCCCAGAAGGCGAAGGACCAGCCGGCGGAGAGAGCGGTTGAGGTATCGCCGGCCGCCACGGCGTTGAGGACTTTGCCGCGCATCTCGTAGGCGGTAAACCAGCTCTCCTGCAGAGCGGTCGAAAACGGCACATTGGGGCGAGCATCGGCCACGGCGTGGAGCCGCGGGAAGAAGGCCACGCTGTCGTACAGCGCCAGATGATGGCGGTACTGATCATACTTGATGCCCCAATCCGGCGGGATACGCGACGCCGCCTCCAGCATCCGCATGGCGGACAGCGTCGTACATTCGACCAGGATTCCATCCTGAAAGAAATACTCGTCCCGATACGGCACAGTGTCGTCGGTGACGAGGACGATCTCCACGTCGGAGTGCGGGCCGGCGGCGTGATGGGCGACGGAGCCGTAGCAGGCAGCCGCCAGAAGCCTGGAACCGAGCTCCTGCCGGCACTCCTCTACGATGCGCTGCGCGACGGTCACTCGGTCGGTCTGAAAGGCATCATCGCGTGTGAGTGCCGGCATCTGGCCCTCCATACTATCGGGGTTGACAACTCATCTCAGTAATCGTACCCCCTCTGGAAGGCTCTCTGCTACCCGACAAAATCCTCCGTCAGCCAGGTCTCGCCGCCGGATTCCACGACGCCGATGCCGATCTGCTTGTAGGCGGGATTGATCAAGTTGAGGTAGTGCCCGTGCTGCTCGAACTCTCCTCGGGGGCAGCCGTGATGAGGACACGGCCCCTCGGCCATCATGTCCTTTTGCAGCCACAGTACCGCAGCCGCCGGATCGCCGCTCGCCACGCCGACGTTTTCGGCCATGAGATGGTAGGGAACGCAGACATCTCCCGGAAACTGATCGTGCGAGATATATCCCTCCTGCGCCATATGCGAGGAGTGCCGCGCGCTGCACGCCGACTGCTGCGCACTGAGAGTGAGAGGCGCGGCGTGATGCGCTGCTCGATCCTTATTGACGGCAGCGAGGAGCGCCGTGGTCACGGTGTTGGGCACCGGCTGCGGCGCCCGCGCCAGCGAAATCGTCAAAATGGACGATCGGTACTGCACGGTGTAGCGGCTACCAACCTGCAGGTTGTGTTGCAGGCCGGCCGCCCGAATAAGGAGCGAGCCGTCCGGGGCCCATTGCAGGCTGTAACTGAGTAGAGCGGAAGAGGCCTGAGCAAGAGGCGCGCCGATCAGGATGCCGGCGACAAGCGTGATGAGCGGAATGAGACGAGACATGAACCCTTCCCCAAAAATATGCCGCCCATTGTGTGACATCCTTGACCGGTTTAGCCAGTCAAGATACAGCCGTCTGCGATACTGAAGAAGTCACATGGGACGCCAGAGAGAGCGCAGAAAGCAGCGCCAGCAACAGCAGCGACAAGAGCAACGGCAGCATCGCCAGCAACAGGCGAGAGGCGGGTTCGACCGCTGGACCATCATCGCGGGCGCCGTCGTGATCGTCCTCGTGATCGCCATTCTGGGCTATATGGGAGTGAGCGGGGCGGGCAAACCGACGGCCACCGCTCCCACCGCCACCCCCTCCACCGGTTTCAAGCCGATCGACGGCGTGGGCTGCGGCACGATGGAGTATCAGAACTACCACATCCACCAGCACATCACCCTCTACGACCACGGCAATCAGGTGCCACTGCCGGCAGAGATCGGCATGCCGGGCGGCGAGAGCCAGGCGCCCTGCTACTACTGGATCCACGTCCACCTGAACGATCCCGGCATCATCCACGTGGAAAGTCCGGTGGCCAAGACTTTCCACCTGGGCAACTTCTTCGACATCTGGAAAGCGACGGCGCAGTGGACCTCACCGCCGGGCGACGCCTACCTCATGGCGCTCGGAAAGGCCGCGTCACGTGGCCAGGTCACCGCCTTCGTCAACGGCAAGCGCTGGCGCGGCGATTACCGCTCGATTCCCCTCGTCGCCCATGCCGTGATCACTATCGAGATTGGGCAGCCGGTCATCCCGCCCAAGCCATTTACCAACTGGCAGGGGCAGTAGGCCTACTCGTTCAACGGCACCTGCGCCGCTTCTCGCCCGAAGATCGCGGCGAGAATCAGGTCAGCGACGATCCGCACCCGATTCCCCCAGGTGGGAATGCGGTAGAGATAGTACGCGTGCCAGAGGAGCCAGGCCGGAAATCCACGCACCTCGATCGGCCCCACCTCGCCCAATCCGGTGTGGAGACCGAGTAGTGCGAGGTGCCCGAGTGATCGGTAGGTGAAAGGGCGCGCCGGCCCGCCCCGGAGCGAATTCGCGATGCTCTTTGCCACGTAGATCCCTTCAACCCGTGCCGCCTGGGCGGTAGGTGGCACCGGCTTGCCTTCGGCATCGTAAATCCAGGCGCTGTCGCCGACGACGATGATTTCAGGGTGCCCCGGCACGCGCAAGGTCGTATCCACAATGACTGCCCCATTCGGGGCATGCTCGACGGGCAGGGCACGGACCACCGGCGGCGCCGAGATCCCAGCTGCCCAGAAGACGGTCCGGGCGGGAAAATCCCCGGCCGAGGTTTGCACGCCGTCCGCCGTGATGCCCTCCACGGTCGTGCCCGTATGCACCTCGATCCCACTTCGCTCCAGCATCTGCTGGGCGTGTGATGAGAGATCCGGACGCTCCATCGGCGTCAGGCGCTCGGCGCGCTCCAGGACGATGATCCGCACCTGCTCCCCCTTCAGTTCGGGGTAGCGATCGAAGAGCGCGGCGTGCAGATAGTCGTGAATGGTGGCGGCCAGCTCGACGCCGGTATCGCCCCCACCGACCACGGCAAAGCTGAGCAGAGCGGAGCGTGCCGCTGCATCGGCGGTGTGGCGCGCCACCTCCACCGCCTGAATCAGCCGGTTGCGGAGACGAATGGCATCAACCGGATAGCGGAAACCGAGGGCGTGCTCGTGGATCCCCGGCACGGGTGGCAGCGTGGTGATGCTCCCCAGCGCCACGACGAGAATGTCGTACGGATAGGATCCGACGCTGGTCCGCACCGTGCGTCCCGCGATATCGATCTCCTCGACATCGGCGTGGACGAAGCTGAAACGGCCCTGAAAATCGCGGATCGGCACCATGACATCCGACGGCGCGGTTCGCCCATCGGCCACCGTCCAGAGGAGCGGGGTGAAGAGGCTGGCATTCCCACGATCCACCAGCAAGACATGGGCGCCGGTCCCGCGCAGGCGGCGATCCAGCTGCCGCGCGGCATTCGTCCCGGCGAATCCCGCTCCGAGGATCAGAATACGCGGCGACGCCGACAGGTACGTTGCAAGTCTGGCCTCGTCACCCGGCATACAACTCACTATACGGCCCCCGAAGAGGGGGTAAATCCATCCTTCAAGAACGGAAGCATCCGCATATTGCGACAGAGCGCGACGTCCGTCAAGAATGGCCTGCAACATTGATGATGGCACGCTTTCTGCTTCTCTCCGCGCCGATGGTTGACGACGATTCACATACGGTCCCGACCATCGAACATCCCGTAGAGATGCTGCGGGAAGAGTGCCGGACCATCGGGCGGCTTCTCTCGGCGGGAGCGGAAGCCGACACCCTTACCCTTCTCACCCGCGTCGCCGCGCGGCTGGCGCAGGCGGCAGCCGAAGCGCCGGGCGAGTTGATTGAAATCCAGATCGCGCGCTCGGACATCGCGTCCATGAAGTCGCATCTGGCGGCCGCCCGACATGGGCGGGAAGCGATACGTCCTGCGTTGCAGTCAGCTCTCTTGCAGGCCTTCGATGCGCTCGACTGGCTCGGCCGACTCACCCCCTAGGGGTGCGTGACCCGTCGCCTGGTGCAGCAACGCGCGCTCTTGTCTCTGGTATGTCTCTTGCCGCCCCCTTCGCAGGGAGGACCCCATGAACGGAAAAGAGATCCTGGATGAGCAAGGCGTCTACGCTGGTCCCGACAACGACCACGACGAACCGACCATCGATGCCACCGGCCCGGCGGGCGGCGGAACGATGCCGGGCATCGACGCCGGCGGAGGGAAACGCAGTCCGGTCGAGAGCAGTCCGACCATTGGACATACCATCGCCGGCCGGAGCCTGGACGGTGAGGGCACCGAGGAACCGGGCGTGGAGCCCGGCGAGGAGGAATCCGGCGGAGGGATCAGAATAGAGGGCCGGACGCACCTCGACCACGAATAGCACCAAACCGCGCCGGCAGAGGGGGAGCCCATGACCGTGGAGATCGATCTGCAGGACCGCATGCACTTCGTGGCCGTCGGCGAAGACGGCGTGGCCATCCATCTCGATAGCAGCAACGAGCATGGAGGTGAGGGCAACGGGTTCCGTCCCATGGAACTCCTCCTCGCCGGGCTCGGCGGGTGCACGGCGATGGACGTACTCTCCATTCTGCGGAAGAAGCGCCAGAAGGTCACGGGCTATCGCGTCGAGGTCAGCGGGCGGCAGCGGGAGGAGTACCCGCGCGTCTTCACGCATATCGCCATCAAGCACGTCATCACGGGGCAGGACGTGTCGGATGAGGCCGTCCGCCGCGCCATCGACCTCTCGGAAGGAAAGTACTGCCCGGCCTACGCGATGCTGAAGGACGCTGCCGAGATCACCACCGACTTCGAGATCCGTCCGATCGCCCGGGATTAGGGCAGTCTCGGCGTTTTAGGAGCAGGTCACGCCCGCCAGCTCGCTGAACATGCGATCCAGCGCGCCGATGACCACCGAAACATGCCCTTCGCCCGGCTCCAGGTGCGCGGTCACGCCGGGAATCTGCTCCGCCAGCCATTGGCCATGGTCGAACGGGACCATCAGGTCTTCGCTTCCCTGCCACAAGAAAGTCGGGACGGACACCTCGGAGAGGTCAAAGCCCCAGGGCCTGGCAAAGGCCAGATCGTCGTCGAGCCAGCCGTCGACGCCGAGCCGCAGCGCCTCGTGGAAGTTGGCCATCAGATCCTCACCCAACTCTCCGGTCAGCTGAGCCTTATCGACCGGCGGCAGGAGGCTGCCCATCGCCTCCACCAGCTGGGATGGCGTCGCCTGGAGCATCTGCTCTCGCTCCTCCTCCAGGAAGGGACGGAGCGCCGCTTCCCCTTCGATGGCCTTGCCGAACTCGACGATGTTTCCCTCGCCCATGCCGTTCATGAAGTCCAGATCCTCGAATCCATACGGTCCCACGCCGGCCATGACCAGCACGCCATCCACGCGGCCGGCGAGGCGGGCACCGCAGGCCAGCGCGTGAGGGCCGCCGCCCGACCATCCCGCCACCACGCAGCGATCGGCGCCCACCGCATCCAGGACCTGCACCGTGTCGGCGACCACGTCCGCGACGCTGCGTCCCGGCTGCCGGGTCGAGCTGCCGTAACCCGGCCTGGACAGAGTGACCAATTGGAAGCCGTGCCGGTGCGCGGCATTCTCGATGTCACGGAAGGGCGCGCGCGAGCCGGGCGTCCCGTGATGGAAGAGCAAGACCCGCGCATCCTCTGGTCCGCTGCGATAGATATCGAGATGACGTCCGTCTTCCAGTGTGACGCGAGCTTCGCCGGAAACCGTCATACAATCCTTCCCTGTCCCCATGGGGTCTGTATCCCTAGCGCGACCGCCAATCAAGCCGCGCCGTGACCAGATAGATACTGGCCAGGCTGAAGACGGCCAGGATCAACACATCCAGCCAGAACTCACCGCTGATGTGACCGCCCAGCGTCTCCCGGAGGCCGGCCGCCGCGTAGGTGGGGGGAAGCAGGTGAGAGGTGACCTGCAAGAGCCCCGGCAGACGGGAGAGTGGCGTGTAGATCGGCGACAGGAACATAACGATCACCATGACGAGGTTGGCGATCACTCCGGCCACCTGCTGATTGGGGGCCAGGATGCCGATACTCGCGCCGAGGCCGGAGAGGGCAGTGGGCGAGAGCAACACGATCAACACGATGAGCGGGCTGGGCACGATCCAGAGGTGAAAGAGCGCCATGCCCGCGATCAGCATGAAGATGGTTCCCGGCACGCTGAAGAGAACAGACACGGAGATCGCTGCCAGGATCACCATGGTGCGCGAGATGGGCAAGCCGGCGTAGAAGTCGAACGCCTTGCTCTGCCGCGCCCAGGCCAGCTGGCCCGAGAGCATGAAGAGCGGATTCATCATGAGCGCCACCACGACATTCCCGGTGATGAAGTAGACGATCATGCCGCGGTGTGCACCGGCGGCGACGATGGAGAGGAAAAAGAGCAGGCCGAGCGGCAGGACGCTGGAGATGAGGAAGATCCACTGCCAGGCCGTCCGTACCGAAGAGAACTGGATAAAGAAGAGGTCGCCGAAGGTGCCGAGGGCCCGCCGAAGGCGTGCCCATCCGGTGGGGGCAACCGCCATCCGGAGGGTGCGTGCTTGAGTGGTCATGCCGCTTCCTCCATCGCTTCACCCGTGATCTCGATGTAGACGTCTTCCAGGGACGGCGTCAGGATGCGGAAGTCGTCGAGTCTCTCCAGTCCGATCTGATGGACCACCCGCGACACCGCCGCCTCCACATCCCCGCGCGGCACCAGCACGACCAGATGCCGATCGGTGATGGGAATGACCTCGCCGAGCAGGGCGAGATCGCGCTCGGGCCGTTCGGCGCCGGGCGCCAGGGAGATCTCCAGGCGGATCCGGCGGTCTACCTGTTCCTTCAGTTCACCGGGCGTTCCCAGCGCGATGATCCGCCCCCGGTGCATGATGGCGACCCGCTCCACGACACGCTCGGCCTCCAGCACATTGTGGGTCACCAGGATGATGGTGCGCCCTTCCTGCTGCTTGAGGCGGCGCAGATACTCCCAGACCATGCGCCGATTGGTCGGATCCAGTTCGTTGGTCGGCTCGTCCAGAACCAGGATGGGACGGTCGCCAATGAGGGCGGTGGCGATCGAGGCAAGCCGCCACTGGCCACCGGATGTCTTGTTGAGGAGCTTCCCGGCAACCTCGGCGATGCCAAGTCGTTCGATGAGGGATTCGGCGGCGTCCGCGGCATCTCGCCGCGTCATGCCGCGCAGATGCCCGGTCACCCGCAGCACCTCACGCACGGTCAGATCGCCCAGGGGCAGCGACGTCTGCGTCATGGCGGAAACGATCTCGGTGGCGATATGGGGCCGGCGCACGATGTCGTTTCCATGCAGCAGCAAGGTCCCGGAATCGGGGCGCAGCAAGCCGGTTATCAGTCCGACCAGGGTGCTCTTTCCAGCGCCGTTCGGTCCCAGCAGGCCGAAGATCTCCCCTTCCTCGATCCGGAAGGAGACGCCGTCCAGCGCCCGTACCTTGCCCGACTTGTACGTCTTCACCAGATCGCGCGCATCGTAGGCGTCGGTCATACCACTCCCCCCTTGACGATGGAGTCTCAAGTGTAGCACCACATCCGGGACGCGGCATGGTAGGATGCGCCCGATGCACATTCGCCACATCGCCGGCACCGACTACCAGGACATCATCCGCGGTCTCGACGACTGGTGGGGTGGCCGCCACATGACGCCGGGCCTGCCGCACCTCTTCTTTACCCACTTTCAGCCCACCAGCTTCGCCGTCGAGGAGGATGGCGAGGTGCGGGCCTTCCTCATCGGTTTCATCTCTCAGACCGATCCCCGGCAAGCCTATATCCACTTCGTCGGCGTGGACCCACGCTATCGGGGCATGGGTCTCGGCCGGCAACTTTACACGCGCCTCTTCGACACCGCGGGCGCCCGGGGCTGCAGCGAGGTGTGCTGCGTCACCTCACCCGTCAACACGGGGTCGATCGCCTTTCACCGCCGCATGGGATTCGATCCCTTGCTCGGCGACGCGGAGATCAACGGCATCCCGGTGCATCGGGACTACGACGGACCGGGTGAGGACCGCGTGGTCTTCCGCCGGCCGCTCACGGTGGATGTCCTTCCCGATCGCTGATATTACTCCGCGGCGCTACACTCGTCTCACACGGGAGGCTGCCATGGATGTGACGATTCCCCAGCAGTTCAATGCCGCAGCGTACTTCGTGGATCGCAATCTGGAGGAGGGACGGGGTCACCGGACGGCCATCCTCTGCGGTGACGAGTCTCTCACCTACGCACAGGTTGCCGAGCAGGTCAACCGCGCCGGCAATGTCTTGCTCGATCTCGGCGTCGAGATCGAGAACCGCGTCCTCCTTCTCTTGCTGGACTCACCCGACTTCGTGGCCACCTTCTTCGGCGCGATGAAGATCGGGGCGGTGCCGATTCCACTCAACACCAATCTGACGCCGGCCGACTATGGCTCGATCCTCGATGACAGCCGGGCCAGGGTCCTCGTCGTCAGCGCCGAGGTGTTGCCCCAGGTGCAGCCCATCCTCGATGGCCGCCGCTACCTGAAGCACGTCGTCGTCGCCGGGAAGAGCGAGACCCATCCGAGCCTCGATTCCCTCATGGCGTCCGCCTCCTCCGGCCTGGAGGCGGCGCCGACCAGCAAGGACGATACCGCCTTCTGGCTCTACACCTCGGGCACCACCGGTCTCTCGCGCGCCGCCGTCCATCTGCACCACGACATGGTGGTCTGCACCGAGCTCTACGCCCGGCCGATCTTGCGTCTGACCCCGGAGGATCGGACCTACTCCGTCGCCAAGCTGTTCTTCGCCTATGGCCTGGGGAACGCGCTGTACTTCCCCTTCGCCGACGGCGCGAGTACCGTCCTCTTTCCCGGCCGGCCGACGCCGGAGGCGATCGCCGCCGTCGTCAGACAGTCGCGGCCCACTGTCTTCTTCGGCGTTCCCACCGCCTATGCGGGGCTGCTGCACGCCGCCGAGAATGGCCTCGACGTGGACATGTCGTCCGTCCGTGTCGCCGTCTCCGCGGGCGAACCGCTCCCCGCCGCGATCTACCGGCGGTGGCTCGAGCGTTTCGGCGTCGAGATCCTGGACGGCATCGGCTCGACCGAGATCCTCCACATCTTCCTCTCCAACCGCGAAGGGGACGTGCGCCCAGGTTCCAGCGGCCGGCTGGTCGAGGGCTACGAGGCCAGGATCGTGGATGACGACGGGCAGCCGGTCCCGGCGGGGGAGATCGGAAACCTGTGGATCAAAGGGGACAGCATCTGCGCCGCGTACTGGAACCGGCACGAGATGACCAAGCGGACCATCCAGGGCGAGTGGATCCGGACCGGTGACAAGTATCACCTCGACCGCGACGGCTACTACTGGTACGACGGCCGCAGCGACGACATGTTGAAGGTCGGCGGCATCTGGGTCTCGCCCGCGGAGGTCGAGGGCGCCATTCTCGAGCACCCTGCCGTCCTGGAGTGCGCCGTCGTCGGCGCGGCGGATAGCGAAGGGCTGATCAAACCGAAAGCATTTGTCGTCCTCAAGGACGACATGCCGGGTGACGGCCTGGCAGCCGAGATTCAGAGCTTCGTCAAGGGACGCATCGCCCCGTACAAATATCCGCGCTGGATCGAATTTCTCCCCGAGCTGCCCAAAACGGCGACCGGCAAGATCCAGCGCTACAAGTTGCGTGCCGAGGAGTGACGAGCTCAGACGGTGCGGGAAAAGTCGTTCCCCTGGCCGAGGCAATCGCTCGGGACGTACCGGACGGCTCGTCGGTCGTCATGGGAACGGCGCTGGAGGCGCTGATCCCCTTTGCCGCCGGTCACGAGATCATCCGGCAGGGCACGCGCGACCTCACCCTCATCGGCCCCATCTCCGACATCCTCTTCGATCAGCTCATCGGCGCCGGGGTGGTGAATCGCCTCCGCGTCGCCTGGGTCGGCAACGTCAGCGAGGGTCTGGGGCATAACTACCGCCGGGCCAGGGAACGCGCTCTCCCGCACCCTCTGGAGGTCGAGCCCTACAGCAATCTCACGGTCAGCCTGGGGCTGCTGGCCGCCGCTCTCGGCGCGCCGTACATCCCGACGTACTCACTGCTCGGCACCGACATTCTTCGGGAGAATCCCTCGCTCCGGGCCGGCATCGGCCCCTTCGGTGAGCCGATCGTGCGGGTCCCGGCCATCCGCCCCGATGTCGCCATCCTGCATGTGCAACGCGCCGATGCCGGGGGAGGCGCCCACGCCTGGGGCAATCTCGGCGTCACGCGGGAAGCATTTCTCGCGGCACGCCGCGTCATCCTGACCACAGAGGAGATCGTGCCGAGCGACGTCATCCGCAGCGATCCCAATCGCGTCCTCGGTCCACCCCACAAAGTCTCGGCCGTCGTGCACGTTCCCGGCGGTGCCCATCCCTCCCCTGTCCAGGGCTACTACAACCGCGACCATGCCTTCTTCCGCGACTATCACCAGGAGACGCGATCCGCAGAGGGCTGGCGACGCTGGCTGGAGGAGTGGGTGCTGTCGGTCCCCGGCCGGGACGCATATCTCGAGAAGCTGGGCGCTGAGCGTTGGGAGGCATTGCGCCCGAAGAAGTCTCTCTGTGCCGCTCCTGTCGATTATGGGTACTGAAGCGGTGTTTTCCGTCACCCACCCATTGATTCCTCGCTGTCTACCGCATCGAGCCTCCTGGGATGGGTGACCGGCACGGAGACAGAGGTACCGCGCTACACCTCACCCTTCCCGATGTCCCGGCGCACCACGCCCTGTCGCGTGACGCCTCTGTCCTCATGCCACTCCCTCGCACCCCACTATCTGGCCTTCGCCACGCCAGGGGCGCCGGAGCGTGCTCCGCGCAGCTGCCCCACACCTGAGAGGCTCTCCCCCGGACCAGAGATGCAGCTATCGTGCGCCACGAGTCTGCGACTACACCAAGGCGCCGGCAACTGGGACGATTCGCCGATATGTGATATGGGTTATGCGGCGTGATGGGCGATCCGCCGCGCGGAAGGAGATAGATCATGGCAGTTGCCGCCAAGTTTCCCCTGGAGGAGCTGGTCAAGCTCCCCATCTTTGTCTTTCCCCAGGTCTCTTGGTCGGGCGACCAGGTCGGCTATTACACCGATGAGTCCGGCCGCATGGAGTTCTGGGTCATGGACCTGACCACGGGTCAGCACCGGCAGGTCAGCCATGGAGAGATTCCAACGGCCGTGCATGCCGGTTTTGCCTGGGATCGCAACGGGCGCTCGATCGTCTTTGCCAGAGATGTCAACGGCAATGAGCAGCACGATCTCTGGCGCCTCGACATCGAGAGCAGCCACGCCGAGCAACTGACCGACACGCCGTCGGCCCAGGAGATCCCTATCGAGTTCAGCCCGGACGACGAGCGCGTTAGTTTTCTCTCAACGCGCAACGGTCAGCTCAACCTCTTCAGCATGCGCCGTGACGGCTCTGATGTTCGTCAATTGACGGCCTGGAAGAACCCGGCATGGGGAGGCCGGTGGAGTCCGGACGGCACGCAACTGGCCTCCGCCACCAGCGAGAGCGAGAACCTCCATAACGCCGATATTTATCTCGTCGCCGCCGACGGCTCGGGCGCCCGGCAGATCTTCAGCAGCGGCGGCAACACCTTTGACGTCGCCGCCGGCTGGTCGCCGGACGGCCAATCTCTCGCCATCACCTCCGATGCCTCCGGCGTGGATCGTCCGGGCATCCTCGACGTGGCGTCGGGACAGGTACGCTGGCTGGGCATCGAGGGGGTCGACGAGACGGCCTGTGGCTTCTCGCCGGACGGCACGCTGCTGCTCACCCAGCGCAATCAGGATGCGCGGGTTCTACCCGTTATCTATGAAGTGGAGAGCGGTGCGGAGCGTGTTCCCGTCCTTCCGGCGGGAGGATCGCTCTCCGGGTGGACCAATCCCGAGTTTGCCCGCAGCGGAGAGGCCATCGTCTTCGCCTACAGCACGGACGCAACCCGCCCCGAGCTGCTGCTCTACGATCTCGACTCCGCCTCACTGCAGACTCTCATCCCCGCCGAGTACGGCTCCATCGATCCCGCCGCTTTTGTCATGGCGGAGGATGTCTACTATCCGTCGTTCGACGGCCTGCGGATCCACGCCCTCCTCTACCATCCCCGCGACGCCTCGCCGTCTCATCGCGTGCCCGCTGTCGTGATGCCGCACGGCGGCCCGACCTGGAACTACTCACACATCTTCGATCCCTACGTGCAGTTCCTCGTCAACGAAGGGTACGCCGTCTTGCTGCCCAACATTCGTGGCAGCACCGGATACGGTGTGGAATTTCGCGACATGGCACGCCACGACTGGGGCGGAGCCGACCTCCAGGACATCGTGGCGGGACGCAACTATCTGGCGAGCCTGCCCTTCGTCGATCCGGATCGCATCGCCGTCTTCGGCGGCAGCTACGGCGGCTTCATGACCTTCATCGCCATGACCAAGGCACCCGAGAACTGGAAGGCCGGGGTGGCCTGGGTCGGGGTGAGTGATCTCCCCGCGATGTACGAGGAGTCCATGCCCCACTTCAAGTCCTTCCTGGAAGAGCAGATGGGAAACCCCCAGGAGAACGCCGCGCTCTGGCGCGACCGTTCGGCCGTGAACTTCGCCGACCGGATGCAGGGCAAGTTGTTGATCGTCCACGGAATCAACGATCCCCGCTGCCCGATCAGTCAGGCACGCATCTTCCGCGATCGTCTGCTGGAACTGGGCAAGGTGGAGGGACGAGACTTCGAGTACGTGGAGTTGGGAGAGGAGGGGCACGGGAGCACCGACCAGGCACAGCGCCTCCGTTCCTTCAAACTCGTCGCCGACTTCTTCGCGCGCAATCTCTGACGCTCGCTACGCCGGCGGCCGCGGTTGCGGCTGCCGGCATCCAGGGACGTCTCGGTCGTCGCTCAAACTCACGGTCACTGCTATCGTGGGCCGTGCACGCGAGGACCGTCATCTTTCCAGAGCCCCGGCAGGTCGAGCTGACTGAGGACGACATCAGCGGCCCTGCCGAGAACGAGATTCTCATCCAGGGCGCGACCTCTCTGATCTCCACAGGCACGGAGCTCACCGCGTATTCCGGCGACTTCCCACCCAACTCCGCCTGGTCGCGCTACGTCAGGTATCCCTTTCATCCCGGCTACTCCCACGTGGGCCGGGTCACGGCTGCCGGGATGGGTGTGCACGACCTGGGCGTCGGCACGCGGGTCACCACCTGGTCGCCGCACACGACGCTGACGCGGGCAGCGGCGAACGGAGCGATCCCGATTCCCGATGGGGTGGCCGACGAAGAAGCTGCCTTCACCTCCCTCGGCGCTATCGTCCTGAACGGCATTCGGCTGGCCGCTATCGGGCTGGGAGACAGCGTGGCGATCGTGGGCGCCGGGCTGTTGGGACAGCTGGCCGCCAGCCTGGCCGCCCTCTCCGGAGCGCGTCCTGTCCTCGTCGTCGATCCGGCGCAAAGGCGCCTCGCCCTGGCCGAGAGGCGCGGCGCCACAACCGTCATTCCATTGCCGGTGGCGGATGCCGGGGAGGCGGTGCGGGAGGCGACCGGGGGCCGCGGGGCCGATATCGTGCTGGAGATCACCGGAAACCCGGCGGTCATGCCGGACGCGGTCCGGCTGGCCCGCCGCAACGGGAAGGTCATCGTCCTCGGCTCGCCGCGCGGCCCCAGCCTGATCGATCTCCACGACGAGGTCCATACCCTGGGCGTTCAGATCATCGGTGCCCATATTTCGACGACACCGGAAGCCGAGACGCCGCACACGCCGTGGACACGCCGCCGCAATAGCCTCCTTTTTCTCGACCTCATCGCCGAAGGGAAGCTCTCCGTCGCCGATCTGATCACGCATCGTTACCGTCTGGCCGATGCCGGCGACGCCTACGCGTCCCTCTATGCCGACCGGAGCCAGGCCATGGGGGTGGTGCTGGGGCTGGAGCAGGCGGCTCCGTGACGCCCAGACGCCTCTTCTCCTCTCTCACCATCGTCTGGGCCAAGCCGGACTATCGCACTTTCTTCCTGCTGCTGTTGGTCAGCTCGATCGGCACCTCGGCCAGCGCGCCGCTCATCGCCCTCTATCTGGTCGACCGGCTGCACGTGCCGCTCTCCCTGGTTGGCCTCTACTTCGTCTGCCAGGCGCTGCCGGGGTTCGTCGCCGGGGTCATGATCGGACGCTGGTCGGACCGCTGGCGCTCGCGCATCCCCATCATCCGCGTGGCGTCGGTCTCCAGCGCCATAGGTTGGGTGATCTTTGCCTTCTCCCCGTACGTCTGGCTCGACTACGCGGTCGCGGTCGTCTTCTTCGGCCTGGGCGGTGCGGCGATGGGGCAGGCATTCGCCGCGGTCCACGACGTCATGACGCGCGACGACGAATCCCAGCCGGGCCTCATCAACAGCGCCGTGCGCACCGGCTGGTCGTTCGGCTTCGTCTTTGGTCCGGTGCTGGGCACCATGCTCGCCGCCCACGCGGGCTTCCGTATCGCCTTTCTGGTTCCGGCCGCGCTCTCCCTGGCCAATCTCGTGCTGCTGCGCGGCGTGGATATCCCGGTCGTTGCACGGCGCGACGATCGTGCCGCGCCCGAGGGGTTCCGGAGCAATCTGCTCCTCTATCTCTTCGCTGCCCTCACCGTCCTGGTGCTCTGTGGGACGGCCATCAAGAACAGCTATCTGCCGATCGACGTCACCACGCACCTGCACGGCACCGTTGGGTTGTACGGCACCATCGTGGCGGTCTCGCCCATCGTCGAATTGGTTGCCATGCCGCTCTGCGGTATCCTCTCGCTGCGCTATCCCCTGGGCCGCCTCATCGCCATCGGGCTGGGGGTGGCCACCGTCGAGTACTTTCTGCTCTCGGCCAGCACGGCCCTGTGGCAGATCTACCTGATCCAGGCGATGGATGCCTGGGTGGTCGCCATCATCATGGGCCTCGGCCTCACCTATGCCCAGCGCCTGGCGCCGGACCGGGCCGGGCTGGTCAGTGGCACCTTCGGCTCCAGCTATGGCGTGGCGATCGTCACCGGCAATCTGATCGGTAGCGCCGCCGTGCCGCTTCTCGGCGTGCCGCACATCTTCTTCCTCCCGACCGCCCTGTGCGCCGTGTCGTTGCTGACATTCCTGGGCATCGAGCGCGCCTCACGACGGCCCGTGGAACAGAACGTGGCAGCGGCGAGCAGTGCGCGGTAGACGCTGCCTTACCGCGCTCCTACCCTCCGTACCACCTGACCCGGCGTCGCGCCGGTATGGTCGCCGTTCCGCAGCACGCTCACGCCGTTGACCCAGACGTCGCGGATGCCTTCCGAGAGCCGGTGGGAATCCTCGAAGGTGGCGCGATCACCCACCGTCGCCGGATCGAAGATCACCACGTCGGCGTAGCAGCCGGCCTGGAGGCGGCCGCGGTCCCGCAGGCCGATCCGGTCGGCCGGGGCCGAGGTCATCTTGCGGATGGCATCCTCCAGCGTCAGCACTTTCTCCTCGCGCACGTAGCGGCCCAGCACCCGCGGATACGTGCCGTAGGCGCGCGGATGAATCGGACCGTCCGCCGCGCACCAGGCCGGATCGACACCGCCGGCATCGGTCGCGATCTTGATCCAGGGCTGACGCAGCTGGAGGACCAGGTTGTCCTCGCACATGGCGAAGTAGATGGTGGCGATGCGCTGCTCCTCGTCGAGCAGGAGGTCGATCGCCGTGTCCACCCAGTTCTGGCCCCGCTCCTCCGCGATCTGGGAGAGGCGCCGGCCGGCATAGCCACGATTCGCTGCCCGCTTGAATCCGACGGGCATCACCGCCTCGGGACCGTCGCGCGTCCCCATCGGCTCCCAGCCTCCGCTCGGGTGCAGCACCTCCTCGCGGATACGCGCCCGCATCTCAGGATCGCGCAGATTCTCGTAGAAGCGCCCACCGGCCGACACCCAGGGCGGCAGGACCGAGGACAGCCCGGTCCCGGAGGCCGCATACGGATACATATCGGCCGTGACGTCGATTCCCTGCTCGCGGGCGCGCTCGATGCGCTCGATCGCCGCCGGCATCAGCGGCCAGTTGGCTCGTCCGGCGGCCTTCAGATGATAGATCTCCACCGGGAGGTCGGCCTGCCGGCCGATCGCGATCGCCTCGTCCAGCGCCGGCAGGAGGTGTTCGGCCTCATCCCGGATGTGGGTGATATAGACGCCGCCGTAGCGCGCCACCTCGCGGCAGACCGCGACCAACTCGTCGGTGCTCGTGAAGGAATCCGGCGGATAGATCAGGGCGTAGGAGACGCCAAAGGCGCCGTCCTCCATTGCCTCGGCCACGACACGGTGCATCGTCGCCATCTCCTCCGGCGTGGACTCCCCCATGTCCAGCCCCCTGGCGTACTCGCGCAGCGTCCCGCCGCCCAAAAACGATCCGACGTTCGGCGAGACGCCGCGCGCCACCATCGCCTCCAGCCAATCGCCGAAGCGCGTCCAGCCGCGGGCCGCCTCGACCCATCCCTGCATCTCCGGCTCATCGGAGTCGAGGATCTCTTCCCGCCGCCCGCCGGCCGGCGCCGGCGTCCAGGCCTCGCCCATGATCTCCGTCGTCACGCCCTGCGTGATCTTGGAGAGGCAGCGCGGATCGCGCATCAGCGGCCGGATCGAGTGGCTCTGCAGATCGATGAAGCCGGGGCACACCACCAGGCCTGCCGCCTCCACCACCTCGACCGATCCAGCCGCCTCCGCCATGCTGGCCTCACCGGGTACAGCGGCCGCATCGGTTACGGAGGCCGCACCGGCCATGGAGGCTGCACCGGCCACGGAGGCCGCATCGGCCTGCCCTGCCGGCAACACCGCCTCGATCCGCTCTCCGGCCATGACGACATCCCCATAGAACCAGGGATTGCCGGTGCCGTCGACGACGCGAGCACCCCGGATAAGAAGAGTCCTATCGGTCATGGCGCATGCTAGCACCGTCTCTCGTCTGCACAGACAATGAGCATGACACGTGACGCCAGAGATGCCTGTCTATGCGCGCCTCAGCCAAAGACACGGCGGACGTGTGGGCGAACCGGCTCCCGCCGTCTTGCCATCAGAGGGGCCACCATGCCTGATCATGGCCACCTCGTGGCGACTTGCCATCAGAGGGGTCACCATCCGATGGTCGGGATCGGCTCCTGCCGTCTTGGCAGCAGAGGGGTCACCATCCTCTGGTTGCGGCCGGCTCCTGCCACGCCGGGTCGGATAGGCCACCCTGCCTGGTAGGGGCCGGCTCCTGCCGTGCCCGCTTGGTCCGTCGTGCCACTCCCTCTCGAGGAGTCCCGCCGTCTGTCTTCCGCCTGTCTGCCAATCCCACCATGAGGGCACGAGGGGCCAGGGCGGGCACGGCAGGAGCCGGCCCCTACGGCATGTCGTTGGGAAGGCAATGGTTGTGGCGCCGTGAGAGGATCGTTGGGACAGGCGACGCCGGATCCGACCCCGACGGCACATGGTCGGGATGTCAAGAACCCGTGTGCGCGGTGAGAGGATCGTCGGGGAGGACACGGCAGGAGCCGGCCCGGCATATCGTCATGATGTCAAGAACCCGTGTGCGCCGTGAGGCGATTGTTGGGGAGGGAGCGGAGGTGCCCCCGACAGCATGTCGTTCGGATGTCAATGATGGTGTCTGCCGTGAGAGGATCGTCAGGGCGGACACGGCGGGCACCGGCGCCGACGTGACATTTTTGACGTGTTCGCTCATGATGGCCGCCGTGGGGTGCTGATGTTGCGTTCTGCCCCCCACCCCACGATCATTCGTTCGTCCTCACGCAGCAGGGAAAGCAGAACCTCCGTCGTCGGCTCCTCCATGAGAAGAGGAATAACGGCCGACGTATCCCAGAAGCAAGCCAGCTAGCGACCCTCAGCGCGATCTGATTCGAGAGCCGCCCGAACGGTGGCATGTGGATCCCGGGGCCGCTCCATGCTCCAGAAGTCCTCGGAGAGAACACCCGAACCAAGGCGAATTAAGCCGCGCCGTTGCAGGTCCAGCAGTCGGTCGTCGTCCTCGAAGCCCTCCCCGGCCCGTGATGGGAACCAGTCGCGTCACCGGACGACCCCGGTCGGACACGAGGATTTCTTCACCCGCTTTGACCCGCATCAGATATTCGCTCAGACGCGCCTTCAGTTCCGCTATTCCCACCCGCGTCATGCCGTCACTCGTGGCCAAACCATGACGATTCTAGTCATATGTGGTGGTTTCGCCTTCAAGACGGGAACAGGGCAGGATCCCATCCAGCCAGCGTTCCGCCTCTCGCGGCGAGTGCAGATGGACGATCCGCAGATGCCGGTATTCCGGCTGCTGAAAGAGCTCGGCGTAGCGGCGGCGGTTCTTGCGGTAGGTCTGGAGCGCCCAGAGGAGAATGGAGTCGCGGGAGAAGAAGGCCTCGGCCAGGCTCTCCCGGTTGCCGTTCCACAACTCCTCTCCGCGCACAGCGCGACGGACGGTGCGCCAGAACAGACGGCGCATGACGAGCGGAAACCCGTAATCAAGGAACACGACGGTATCGGCGCGCGACCAGACGATGTCGCGCACCTTGCTGTAATTCCCGTCGGTCACCCAGCTGTCGCTCGCCAGAGCCGCCGACACACGTTCGCGAAACACGGGAATAGACGCCATCTGCCAGTTCGGTTCCCAGTGGAGGGCATCCATCTCGACGTGGGGCACGCCGAGCCGGCACGCCAGATTCCGGGCCAGCGTCGTCTTCCCGGAACCGCTGGTCCCGACCACGACGACACGCTGCATAGCTCCCCCTGACAGACCGGAAAGGGCAGGCCGCTACAATGATGCGTCAAGAAGGAGCATCAATGTTCGATCCATCCCGCTACATGATCCCGACTGTTATCGAGAATACCAACCGCGGGGAGCGCGGCTTCGACATCTACTCGCGCCTGCTGCGGGAACGCATCATCTTTATCAATCAGACGATCGACGACGCCCTGGCCGGTCTGGTGGTGGCGCAGCTGCTCTTCCTGCAGTCGGAGGATGCCGACCGCGACATCTACATGTACATCACCAGCGGCGGCGGCTCGATTACCGCCGGCTTCGCCATGCACGACACCATGAAGCACATCAGCTGCGATGTGGCCACCATCGCCATGGGCTTCACCGGCAGCATGGCCACCTTCCTCCTCGCCTCCGGCACGCCGGGCAAGCGCTTCTCCCTGCCCAATGCCACCATTCACTTCCATCCGGCGGCGGGGCAGGTCGGCGGCTACGCGCCCGATATCGAGATCCACGTCCGCTTCATGCTCGATCTGCAGGAGCGCGGCAACAAGCTGATGGCCAAGTACACCGGCCAGACCCTGGAGCAGGTCGAGCGCGACTTCGCCCGCGATCGCTTCTTCACCGCCCAGGAAGCCAAGGAGTACGGGCTCGTCGACGACATTCTCTATCCCGAGGGCGGCCCGCAGTTCGTGCCCGATCTCAGTCAGATCAAGATCCGCTAACGCGCCGCTTCATCGGCAGGGGACGGCAGATGCCGTCCCCTGTCACATTTCAGTCCTCCACGGTGCTGTGATGATGTAAGGAGGACCGAGAATGGTGCACGCGCTGCGTGCCTGGGATGACGTGCAGGAACCGGACAGCGATTTCGATCGCCTCTTCCTCCGCGAGTATCGCCGTGTCGCGGCGATTGCGTACCGTATCGTCGGCGACGCCGATGAAGCGGAGGACGTGGCGCAGGATGTCTTCTGCTCGTTCTACCGCCGGCACGATCCCGCCGCCCCCTACGCGGCTCCCTGGCTGTACCGCGCCGCCGCTCATACCGCCCTCAACGCCATCCGGGGCAAGCGCCGCCGCTCGCGCCGCGAGCAGCTTGCCGAGGATCCGCCGGCCGTAGACGACGATCCGCAGCAGCTGGTGGTGGACGCCGAGCGCCGCCGGGAGGTCCGCGCCGCGATGGCTCGCCTCTCGGAGAGATCGGCGTCGGTCCTGGCGCTGCGCTACAGCGGCCTGAGCTACGGAGAAGTGGCGGAAGCACTCGGAGTGAAGATCGGGCAGGTTGGGACGCTGCTACGCCGCGCCGAAGCTGCATTGAAGAAGGAGCTTGACCATGACACACCTCGATGATGGGACGCTGCGCCGCGCGCACGACGAGCCCCTGATCCTGGACGCCGCGGCGCGCGCCCACCTGACGGCGTGCCCGGCATGCCGGGAGCGTGCCGAGCATATCGCGGGCGATGCCGATGCCACCGGTGCTCTCTTTGCCACGCCCGTCCCGCCGTTTGACGTGGCCGCCGCGCGGGCCCGAGTGCAGGTGCGTCCAGCCCGCTTGCGCTTCCTCCCCCGCCGCATCGGTCTCCCGCTCGGCGCGGCGGCCGCCGTGGCCGCTCTGGCCGTCGCCGCCACCGTCACGCCCGCCGGCTCGCTGGCGCAGAGCTTTATCGACATCTTCCAGCCCAAGCAGGTGGCCGTCCTGCCGGTGACGGCGCAGGAGCTGCGCTCCCTGCCGCATCTCAATCAGTACGGCGTCGTCCACCCCGCGCGGAACGTGCAGCCGCAGCAGGTCGGCAGTGCCGCCGCGGCCGGACAGGCCACCGGGATGACGGTCCTCACCCCGTCCTCGCTCCCCACGGGCATTCCGAGTACGGCACAGTATGACGTGATTCCGTCGTCCACCAGCAGCTTCACCTTCAGCGCCGCGCGCGCGCGGCGGACCGCCGCCCGGCGCCATCTCACGCTGCCGGCCATGCCGTCGAATCTGAACGGCAGCACATTGAGCGTCCGGACCGGCGCTGGCGTGGTAACGATGTACGGGCAGCTGCAGGACATGTCGGGCCTGGCGATCGGCCAGATGCAGGCGCCCACTATCTCGTCCACCGGCGCGAGCGTCCGCGAGATGGAGAACTACGTCCTGGCGTTGCCCGGTGTCTCGCCGCAGCTCGCCTCCGCCATTCGCTCCATCGGCGACCCCACGTCCGTTCTGCCCATTCCGATTCCCGCCAACCTGGTGCAGACCCAGCCGGTGACGGTGCAGGGTGTCTCCGGCACCGAGATCTCCGACAACACCGGGATGGCCGGCGCCGTGATCTGGGAGAAGGACGGCATCATCTATGGCGTGGGCGGCACGGTTCCCTTCAGCCAGGTACTGACGGTTGCAAACTGCCTCCGCTGAGGTGGCGGCCCCGGAGACATCCGGGGCCGTGCGGGAGTCCTACGCCATCCGCACGGTCGATCTCGTCAAGCGCTACCGCACGACGACGGCGCTGGACGGCCTGACCATGACGGTCGGACACGGGGAAGTCTTCGGCTTCCTCGGTCCCAACGGCGCCGGCAAGACGACGGCGGTCAAGCTGCTGCTGGGCCTGACGCGTCCCACCGCGGGCGAGGCGTGGGTGCTGGGGCGGCCGATGGGCGACCGCATCGCGCGCCGCCGCGTCGGGTATCTGCCGGAGCTCTTCCGCTACCAGGACTGGCTCACCGCGCGTGAGTTGCTCGCCCTGCACTGCGATCTGGCCGGGGTGCCGCGCGCCGAGCAGCCGGCGCAGATCACGGACACACTGGAGCTGGTGGGCCTGGCCCGCCGTGCGCGTGACCGCATCGGCACCTTCTCCAAAGGCATGCAACAGCGCATCGGCCTGGCTGTCTCCCTGGTCGGCCGGCCCGATCTGGTCTTCCTCGACGAGCCGACCTCGGCCCTCGATCCCGTGGGCCGGCACGATGTGCGGGAGATCATCCGCACGCTGCGAACACGCGGCACCACCGTTTTCCTCAACTCGCACCTCCTCACCGAGGTCGAGCAGGTCTGTGACCGCGTGGCCATCATCGACGCCGGGCGCGTGATCGCCATGGGAACCATGGACGAACTGCGCGGCCGCCGCGACGTCGTCCGGCTGCGGCTGGGAGGCGTGGGTCCGGGCGCGCTGGAAACGCTGCGCCGGTACGGCGATCTGGAGATCGAGAGCGGATCGTACACCGTGACCGGCCTGATGCCGGCACGCGTCCCGGCGCTGGTGACGGAGCTGGTGGGGCTGGGCTGTGAGATCTTCGCCGTCGAGCCACGGAGTCAGACCCTGGAGGACCGATTCCTGGAACTATTGGGAGGGAGCAATGGCGCTGCTGAGAATCGCCCGCCTCACCCTGCGTGAGACGGCGCGCCGCAAGCTGCTGATCGCGCTGGTTATCCTCACCGTCATCGTCGCTCTCCTGACGGGCTGGCTGTTTCACAAGCTGTACAGCCTGCCCTGCGGCGAGGCACCGCATCTGCATCGGTGCACCGTCGCCACCATGGACCTGGCGGCGGCGACCTTGCTCATCTTGCTGCTCTTCATGTTCAGCTTCGTACTGGCGCTGGGCGCGGCCTTCGTCGCCGCCCCCTCGATCGCCACCGAGATCGAGTCCGGCGTCCTGCTCTCCATCGCGACGCGCCCCATCCGCCGCAGCGACATCCTGCTCGGCAAGTGGCTGGGCTTCGCCGTCCTGCTGGCCCTCTACGGCGCCCTTGCCATTGCCCTCGAGATGGTCATCCTCAAGGTCGCCATGGGCTACGCGCCGCCGCACCCCGTCGCCGCCATCGCCTTCATCATCGCGGAGAGCCTGATCGTGCTGACGCTGGCGATGCTGGGCAGCACGCGTCTCTCCGCCATCACCACCGGCATCATCGCCCTGGCCCTCTTCGGGGGCGCCTGGCTGGCCGGCATCACCGGCGAAGTCGGGCAGCTCTTCGGCAACCGGACGATCGAGAACGCCGGGACCGTCGGCAGCCTCATCATGCCGACCGACGGCCTCTGGCGCGGCGCCATCTACAACCTGGAGCCGCTGGCCGTCATCCTCGGCCAGGCCGATCTCGGTCAGCGCGCCGCCGCCAATCCCTTCTTCGTCCTGTCGGCGCCCTCGCCGCCCTACCTGCTCTGGGCACTCGCTTGGGGTCTGGCAGTGCTGGGGTTGGCGCTGTGGAGCTTCCAGCGGCGGGAATTATAGCGGGACATATGAACAGCGAGTAGGCACGCTGCAGGGAGTGATCCTCCAGATCCACCAGAAGCCGGGCGATCGTCCGGGGTGCCGACTCGGCCGGATAGCACTGCCACGAGAGGACGGATGCGGCGGAGCGGACGGTGCTCACGAAGAGGACGATGAAGAAGGCAATGGCGAGCAGAATCGCCGCACCGCCGCAAGGCCACCTCCGTCCCCTCGGACCTTGTGGGAAGTTCCTCGGCGGTCTCCATCACCCGTGTGTCCGGCTACGAACGCTGCCCGACCATCTCCACGAAGTCAACGACGATCCCCGTCTCTACGCACACGGTTATCTCTTGCCAACCAACGTCAGGTTCCAGCGGCATATCGAAGTCGGCCCCTGCGTTGGAGACGCGTCGATGAGTACGAAGATCAGGATGGTGGATGTCCCCTTCGTTCGCATGGTCTTGACACCTGACGCCGAGATCTTGGAGTCGGCTGTGACAGTGACGTCCGGTACTTTCGGATTCCCCGACTTTACTACCAACCGAAAGCGTGGAGAGCCAGCGTAGGCCCCCATTTGCGCAGGACACTGGAAAGACCAGGTCACCACCACGCTTTTCGCGCGGTGAGTTGGCAAGACCCGAAAGTAGGGTTTGCGACCGTGGAGGCGAGCGAGGCAGAATGCACTCCCGCTGCTTGTCCCGGCGGAGGAGCACGGATTGGCCTGGCCCGCTGCTGACGGAGCCGCGCTAGCGCATGCGGATACGAGCAGGATCAGGACGATCAGGCGCCGCATCACACTGAACTCCTTCATCTAGAGAGACATCCTCTACGTTACGAAAGCGGGATCACCTCAATCCTCCCCCAGGTCCTTGGTGTCCACCGAACCGACATCCACTCACCCGTCCTTCGCCCCGCTCCTCTCATTATCACGCCAACTCCGCCGGCGGTTAGCTCCTTCGGGCCGTGTCAGGAAGGATTCCATGCCCGGGGATTCATCCTCAAGGCTATAACGGCGTGCGATGACCTTGGTCCTGTGGGGTAGGGCCGGCGCCCGCCAGGCCCGTCCCGACGAACATCTCACGGCGCACGCGGTCCCTTGACATCCGAACGATATGCCGTGCCCGTCCCGACGGTCATCTCACGGCGCACGCGGTCCCTTGACATTCGAATGACACGCCGTAGGGGCCGGCTCCTGCCGTGCCCTCCCTGGCCGGTCGTGCCCTGATGTCGGGACCGGCAGACAGGGGGACGACAGACGGCGGGAGTCCTCGAGCGGGAGTGGCACGACAGACAAAAGCGGGCACGGCGGGAGCCGGCCCCTACCAGGCATGGTGCCTTGAATGCCAGTACGGTAGGAGGCAGCCGCGGCTAGGGGACGGTGCCCCTCTGATGCCAAGACGCCACGAGGCGGCCGCAGCCAGCGGATGGTGGCCTATCCCACCCGGCGTGGCAGGAGCCGATCCGGACCGGACGGGGCTGGGTCAATCCCTGTGCTTGTTGCGGTAATGCCGAACCGGCCCGCCGTCAGGACTCGTCGACAGGATGGCGGAGCAGAGCCTGAGCAACCGCTTCTCTCGTGACGCCGTGTTGGAGAAGGGTCGTCCCGGCCACGCCCTCCAACGACATGATGCCTCACCTCCAAACCGCCGAAGCCCCCTACCCCTTCCCGGGCTCCGCCGATCTCCTCATCGGTCGGTACTCACCGCGCTCCAAGCGAGAGCGGTCCAACAGATGGACCGTCTCAGTGACCTTCAGCAGGCCCTGTAGGGACAGCGCATCGACGACGGGGCCGCGCGCCTCGGCATCCTTGACGCGGAATCACACGGAGCATATCACACACTTGCAGGGACTCATACGCGCTGCCGACGAGCATCACGGCCCTATCAGGCCTTTCCAGCGCACCATACCCCCCTTTGGCAGACCCAATACGTGATAAGTGGTTCCCCTGATACTCACCTCGAAGATGTAAACAGTGAACGCATGCCGCCCGGTGACATGGGGATGGAACACGAGACTAAAGACGCTGCAGTCCGGCCCCAGGTCACTTGCAGCACGACCACTAGACAGCGTGACTTGGCGGGCAGCAAAGGCGTTGCAGTAGTTCCAACCCAGCGACCGACCTGAACTGCCACGGCTAGCCTCACGGAGTGAGGCCCGACACGGCGAAGACAACGCGCGGCAGGCGGGTGCGAGGTGGGAGGATGCTCACAGGCTTTCCGTTGGGATACATCTGGATGTTGTATGTGTAGATCTTTCGCGCGCGCAGTCGGTGCAAGGTGCGATCACCTCCGACAGTCGTAACGCGGGCCACGAGGAGCAGCGGCGACAGCTGAGACCGCTGTGTCCGTACTTGTGCAGATCCGGCCGGCGGTGGGGCACATGCTGACAACGTGAGGCCAAGCGCAAGGACGCCACAAAGCACCGGATACACTCGAAGATGGTCAAAGGCTCTGACCCTCTCATGCTTCCGCGCGATGGTGACCACCTTCCACGTGCGTGTTAAGGACGGGAGCAGCACCGGGATCGACCCACCCCTGATCCTGACAGCCGAATGACTGGCCGTTGGCTGGATCGTAGTAGCCAGAGCCGGTGTAGTAGAAGCCGGTGCCGCTGTCATACATCCCACCCTGAAAGGTAAAGGGATTGGCGACATTGGTCGTCGAGCTGGTGAGATTGCCCAGCGGGTCATAGCTGTACTGATCGACGAGATCCCCGGAGCTATCGGTCAGTCCCGCCACATTCCCCGCCCCATCGGACAGGTATCAGTACGTCTTCCCGCCGATCGCCTCGCTCAAGAGCGTGCCGTCGGGGAGGGTCGTGAACTGCTTCGCGCCCGACGTGTCCGTCTCCTGACTCCTCTATCTGTCGCCAATCACTCTCAAGTGAGTAGTGCAGTGCGGAAACGCCGTCGTAATGCCGAGTGGCCCCGCCGAGAGGAAGATGTAGTGCGCGCCCGCGACCCTGAACCGCATCGTGCCTCGTTCACGCCATCCTGCAGGCCCGTACCGGCTCTCGTAGTAAAGCTCTTTTCCGCTACCGGTTGGTCCGCGCCGTGCCGCGAGTGTGACAGCCATCCGCGCAGCGGTGGCGGTACACGCGTACCTCCATTGGACCTCCAGGGCGCGGAACTGACTATGCTGGACGACTAGGGGTGCGAACCCTGGCGATTGGTGGAAGACCCTTTGGGTGACTAGACAACGAGCGCTGCCGGGGTGCTCGCCGCACCCCGGCGGCGCGCTCGCACTCCGCGCCCCACAGCCTGAGATGAGGACCGCCGCCAATCCGAGGGCGGCGAGGGTTGCCCGAGACGCGACCCAAAGTAATCGTGCGCCCATCAGTGCCCCTTTCCTTCATGCGAGGAAGAAAAAGACAATGTTGGCCGCGGCCTGGCACGCCGCTCCGTTATTGGTGACGCCGCCAACTCCGCACATACTGACGATACCTGACAGATCAACGCCTGCTTCGGTGCCGGAGCGCGAAACTCCGAGCCATGACAGGCCCCGGATACAACTGTAGCTGTACGCGTGGGGCGTCGATCCAACCACTTGACACTTGGAGCACGGGTCCTTTCCGCGGGCGGGCGTGAGCCCTGTGTTGACCAGCCCGACACCGTACTCCGGGCCCGGCGGCGCGATGATGGTGATCGTCAGCATGGCCAGCCGTCGCGGCAAAGGTCACGCAATGCGCATGGCCCTCCAACGGCGAGGGTTGCCAGCATAGCCGGGTCAAGTAAGCGACGCAACGCTTCGGCCTCTGGACACACGCTTCACTTTCCTCTGTTGAGCATGATCAGAATCCGGATTACGGATATCGCGACAATGGCGGACGACGCCATGGCTACGACGGCGGCGTAGGTTCTCTTATCTCCTTGATTGTCAAGGAAGCGGAGTATTGCCCCTACGTCGACTATCAGCCAGACAAGAAGGAAGATGGCGGTGGACTGCACGTTGCTGAGGTTGAACACGTCTGCACTACCCACGGATCACGGAAACGGTAGGTGGAGGCGTTCGAGGGGGTTACAAACTGGCTGGGGTACAAGGTCGGGAGGGAAAACGACTACCTATAGAAGAGCTAGCACGCACGCCTCCACCGCGCTTCGCTCCTGGAGGACCTCCCGACTACCGATCAAGAGTTGTGTGGAGGATGGGTCAAGGTGTGACGGGAAACGCGCGACTATCCACCTCGCCAGGCTTTCCGCGAGCACCTGAGTAGGAACCTTCGACGGACCCCAGTGGCGCTGGAGTTGTATCGTTGCCACCGCCTGGTCACCCTCCCCTTCCGCGGGAAGCGTCACCCACACTGAGAGCCGTCCCCCGGTTATCCTTCCGGCCCCACTGCCGACCATATCGAGAAGCTCTTGGACCATCTGCCGATCTCGTGTTGTTATCTGCACCGCTAACATGCCGTCAGCTCCCACGACGTCTTGGCGTCCGCTCTCCACCCGGCTTCGCACCAGGAGGTCGTGGCGCCGGTACTGCCTCCGGACGGATACCCTCTCAACCGCCACCAGGTGATCGGCGGGCAGCGCGGGCAGTACGCTCACGCGACGTGACCATGTCAAGGTATAACAGCAGTCGGTGGCACCCATCGGCCCCTCTCTGTCTCCACAGCCAGCAGTAGCGGGGTTCGTCGGCGCGGGTTCTTTAACTATAGAGCGCCGCGCATGGGTCGGCAATCTTCTGTGTGGTTGCTCTCGGTGCAGTCAACGCGTCTCGGTCAAGAAGTTATGACCGTCGACGCCATATCTCTCGGCGAGTGCCGCTAGAGTCAGCGGCCAGGGGCCCGCGGACGATCGCAGATGCCGGAGGGACATTCATCCCCTTTCACGGGCAAAATGTCACTACACTTGCTAGAACATGTGTACTAGGATGTGGTGCAGGTCCCGAGGAGGTGTCATGGCCGGCCCCATCTGTTACGTCTGCGGCGAAGCGGCAACACTCGAGGAACGGGTGGCTGTGCCCGGCCACGATCCCGCCATCTGCGTCCACGAGCGCTGCCTCACGCGGCTGGCCGCCGATGCCCTGCACCTCTATCACCGCGACGTGCCGCCCAAAGAGGTGATTCCGGCCCGCAGCGTGGGATTGTCGCCGCGCGAGGCGCAGGTGCTGCGTTTGATGGCCGGCGGCCACACCAACAAAGCCATGGCCGACGCGTTGAGTCTCAGCGACAAGCGGGTCCGCAACATCGTGAGCGACATCCTCACCAAGCTGGACGCCGCCAGCCGCACCGAAGCCGTCGCCATCGCCGCCCGGCTGGGTCTGCTGGATTGAATCGCCCTCACCCCTCTCCCACCGCAGTGGCAGAGGGGGAGATGACACGGAAATTCGTCAGGGCTTCCCCGATCCGCAGGAACGGCCCGATCCGTAGGGGGACGGCCCGAGTGCCGTCCCGCCATGGTGTCCGCCGAACCGCGCCTTCGGAGCCCAGCCGGGCTGCCACTCGGGGCTGCCCCGACGGTTTGCTGCATCCAACATATCTCCCCTCTCCCATCGTGATGGGAGAGGGGCCGGGGGTGAGGGCCGGCTCGCCTCGCCTACGACTGGGTCCTCGACTCCCCGACGTGCAGCACCTCGCGGTCCAGCGGCAATCGCCGCCAGACAACCGAGAGCAGCCAGAGCAGCAGCGTAAAGATCACGACCGAGAGCAGGTAATCCACCTGCCAGCGGATTTCGTCGTGCAGCAGCAAGGTCAGCAGGCAGAGCGCCATCGGCGGCACCACGCGCCGCGAGCCCGTCAGCCACATGATCGCCATCGTGCCGAGGACGGCGCTGCCTACCGTCAGCGGACGGTAGCCGAACTCGGAGGCGATGAACCACGACCACAGACCGGTGAGCGACATGGCCAGCACGATATTGCGGAAGCCGAGCGGGGCCCGCGCCGGGTTCACGAACACGAGATAGGTGAGCGCCCCGAACGGCGGCAGCAACAGGTACTTCAGCGAGCTGCGCGTGGCGGCGAAGTCACTGGCGACCAGGATGAGCGGCACCAGGACGAGCGCACACACCAAACGCCAGGTAATGGGGGGACGGGTCGGCGGCTCCATCGCACTCCCCGGCTCTGTGGACTGCTGCGCTGCGGCGCAGCGGTTCAATGAATTGAACCACTACATGGTATGGCGCCGCTGCGACTTACTGGCCCGCGGCAGCGATGCCGCCAGCCTCCTCGCCGCGCGCTCTCTCTTCCGCGGCGGCACGCCGCTGCCCCTCCATGAACAGGGCGGCGATCGCACCGAGCATCATCAGGCAGATCGGCACGACCAGTGCCGGCTTCATGGCGTCGAGGAAGGCGTGGTTGAATACCTGGCGCGCCAGGAGCTCCACGTGCCGCACGACCTGCGCCGGCAGGCCCGGCGGGAGCTTCGTCCCGGTCTGGCCGCGGCCGACCTGGAAGCCGGTGCTGGAGGCATGCGAGAAGCCCGCCACAAACCTGGCGCGGAAGGAGGCCGGCAGACCCGCGCTGTAACGCAGCGCCTGAGCATGCAGATCGGTGGCCAGCTGGTGCTGGAGGATCGCGCCGACGACGGCACTGCCGAAAGCCCCGCCCACCTGCCGGATGGTGTTGATGAAGCCGGAGGCGGCGCCCGCCCGGGCCGGCGGGATATTACGCATCGCCATCGTCACCATGGGGGCAAAGGTAAAGCCCATGCCGATACCGGCCACAATGAGCGCCGGGGTGAAGGTCGTGCCGGTTGATGTCAGCGAGGCCAGCGCGATCACCAGCAGCATCCCAACGGAGAAGAAGACCAGACCGGCCGCCAGTAGATACTTCCCGTTCACCTTGTCGGTCAGCCGGCCCGAGATCGGCGCCAGCACCATCGAGGTCAGGGACATCGGCACCATGACGAAACCGGCATGCTCCGCGTCCAGACCCAGCACCGACTGCAGGAAGATGGTGAAGGGCAGGAAGAGTCCGAGCATCCCGAAGGCCACCAGCGCCGAGACGACGTTGGCAAGGGAGAAGTTACGATCCCGGAAAAGGGAGAGAGGAAGCAGGGGCTCCTCGGCATGCGACTCGTCGACGATGAAGATCGCCAGCAGGATGACCGACGCGAGGAGAATAGTGGCGATGCTCACCGGGCTCACCACCAGCGGCCCCAGGGAGTGAGCACCCCAGGTGAGGACGGGTCCCCAGTTGTAGCGTTGCCCCTCAATGAGGCCGAAGACGAGCAGGAAGAGCCCGGCGGAGGCCAGCACCATACCGGGGATGTCCAGCCTGTGCCGCCGGTGATTGGTCAGTTCCGGCATCACCAGGTAAGCGAGCAGGACGGCGACGATGCCGATCGGCACGTTCACGTAGAAGATGGCCCGCCAGCTGTACGTGGTGGTGAGAAAGCCGCCCAGGGTGGGACCCGCCACCGCCGCCACCCCGGCGACCGCCCCCCAGACGCCGAAGGCAGCGCCGCGGCGCTCCGGCGGGAAGATGGAGGTGATGATGGAGAGGGACTGCGGCGTCAGCAGGGCACCACCGATCGCCTGGATGATCCGGAAGAGGATCAGCTGGTTGGGACTGCCGGCCACGCCACACGCGGCCGAGGCCAGAGTGAAGATCACCAGCCCGGTGATAAACATCCGCCGCGGACCGTACATGTCGCCGAGACGCCCGGCGGTGATCAGCAAGACGGCGTAGACGAGGATGTACGCGTTCAGCACCCACAGGATCTGATCCAGCCCGGCGTGCAGGCCGTCGATGATGCTGGGAATCGCCACGTTGACGATCGTCGTGTCAAGTAGGATCATGAAGAAGCCGAGCGTCAGGACCAGCAGGATGATCCAGGCGTTGGTGACGATACGCGGGGTGCTCAGCTGGGTTTCAGGCGGCGCGGATTGCATCAGGCAGACTCCTTCTCCTGGTTTTCGACTAGCAAGAGCTCGGCCCAGGCGCGCTCTCGCTGCCAGTAATCGATGCGATGCTCCATGACGCGGGTAATGGCGTCCAGACATTCCGATGCCAGGCCGGAGTGCTGATGCAGGTCGTCGCGCTCACGGATCAGATAGTCGACGTTCTGCTGCGCAAACACCGCATAGTGCCGGCACAGATAGACGCGCTCCTCCGGCGTCAGCAGCGGAAACGAGGAGACCTTGTGGGCAAACAGGGTGTCATACTCCCCCTGGTGCCGGCTGGTATCGAGCAGCAGTTCGTGCAGACGCTCCCGCCCGCGCTCCGTCAGCGCATACTCCTTCTTACGGCCGGCATCGTCACCGCAGGGCGCGGCCGCAATCAGGCCATCCCGCTCCAGCCGGCCCAACAGCGGATAGAGGGCACCCCACTGCACACGCTGGCGCGGGCCGACGATATCGCCGATGATCTTGGCAATGCGATACCCGTGCATGGGACAGCGCGCGAGCTGGGAAAGGATGAGGAATTCATACATGGCTATATCAAAATGATACACCGCCCGGATATACTATTCCAGTCACATGAACGTCATGACATTGCCCGAGGGATTACCGTGTTTCGCTATCTTCTCGTCCTGATCCTTTCTGCCCTCTCTCTTCTCGCGCTGCCCGGCGCCGCGACGGCGCGGCCCGCCTGGCACACCGATTTCGCCCTGGCGTCGCCCCGGACGCTGTTCGGCCCCGCCTACACGCCGGCACAGATCCGGACCGCCTATGACTTCACCCCGCTCTACGCCCGCCATGTGGATGGAACGGGGCAGACGGTGGCCCTGCTCGAGATCGACGGCTTTCATATGTCCGATATCCGTGCCTTCGACAAGCGCTATGGCCTGGCCGATCCGCACATCACCGTCACCAGGATGGGCGGCAGCTTCACGCTGCCGGTGCAGGGTGAGACGACCATGGACATCGAGTGGCTGCACGCCCTGGCCCCCGGCGCCGCGATCCGCGTCTACGACATCAATCCCCGGGCGAGCGATGCGGCGGGCTGGAAGGCCATGACGGGCGCCATCCGCCGGGCGGTCGCGGCCGGAGCCGGCACGGTCAGCATCTCCCTCGGTACCTGCGGCCCGGATAAGAACTCCACCATCTTCTCCTCAGAGCTCGCCAAAGCGATGACCGCCGGTGTCTCGGTCTTCGTCAGCAGCGGCGATACCGGCGATCTCCCGGGACCCGTGCGGGACTGCGGACACAAGCTGCGCGTCGGCTACCCGGCCGGCGACCCCTCGGTGACCGCGGTCGGCGGCACGTCCCTGGACCTGAACGCCGACGCGACGATCAGCTCGGAAATGGCCTGGGCCGGCAGCGGTGGCGGCCGCGCCGCGTTGCGCCGTCCGGTCTGGCAGACCGTCTCGACGTTGCCGGCCG
Organism: Pseudomonadota bacterium; assembly: GCA_021324655.1. Lineage (GTDB taxonomy): Bacteria > Chloroflexota > UBA5177 > UBA5177 > UBA5177 > JAJPIP01. Next base: position 8,004 of record JAJPIP010000068.1, on the reverse strand, counting down.
ACGGACATCGCTGGGCGCCCGATGTCTCCTTCCTGGGGGATCCGAACACGGGGGTCGCCATCACCCTCAAAGGCCATGTCCGGCAGGCCGGCGGCACCAGTCTGGGCGCTCCCGCCTGGGCGGCAACCTGGGCGCTCATCCGCCAGGCAGCCGGTCTCGACGGTGTCACGGTCCCGGCGTCCCCGCTGATCCTCTACCGCGTGGCCGGCTCACCTGCCGACGCGTCGGCCTTCCATGACATCACCGTCGGCACCAACGGCAGGTACCTCGCCGGTCCCGGCTGGGACGCCGTGACGGGGTGGGGAACCCCGGATGTGGCGCAGCTGGAGGCAGCTATCGAGGCCACCCTCAAGGCGCCGAGCGCGCCGTAGTCGCCGGGGTTTCTGGTAATCTGAACCGCATCGCGGCCTGACACGAGGGAGATCATGGAACACCCGGTACCCGTCGCAGAGCGACCCGTCAGCCATCCCGACATCTACGACAACGTCCTCGAATTGATCGGTAATACCCCGCTCATTCGGCTCAATCGCGTGGCGCGGCACGTGAGACCGACCATGCTGGCCAAGGTTGAATACTTCAACCCGGGCGGAAGCGTGAAGGACCGCATCGGCATCCGCATGATCGAGGATGCCGAGCGGCGCGGCCTGCTGCGGCCCGGCGGCACCATCGTCGAGCCCACCTCGGGGAACACCGGAGTGGGCCTCGCCATCGCCGCCGCCATCAAGGGATACCGCATGATCTTCGTCATGCCGGACAAGATGAGTGCGGAGAAGATCGCCCTCCTCAAGGCATACGGGGCGGAGGTGGTCATCACGCCGACCGCCGTGCCGCCCGAATCGCCGGAGAGCTACTACCGGGTGGCGGATCGCCTCGCGCGTGAGACACCGGGCGGCTTCCAGCCCAACCAGTACTACAACCAGATCAATCCCGAGACCCACTATCTCACCACCGGACCGGAGATCTGGCACCAGACGGATGGGAAGATCGATACCTTCGTGGCGGGCGTCGGCACCGGCGGCACCATCACCGGCACCGGACGCTATCTGAAGGAACGCAACCCCAACATCACCATCGTCGGCGCCGATCCCGAGGGGTCCATCCTCTCCGGGGGCGAGCTGCGCCCCTACAAGGTCGAGGGCATCGGCGAGGACTTCTGGCCCGCGACGTTCGATCCCGCCATCATCGATCGCTGGGTGCGCGTCAGCGATAAGGACTCCTTCCGCACGGCGCGCCGGGTGACGCGTGAAGAGGGGATCCTGGTCGGCGGCTCCGCCGGGACGGCTCTGCACGCCGCCTTCGAGGTCGCCCGCGACATGACCGAGGACCAGACGCTCGTCGTCCTCTTCCCCGACACCGGCCGCAGCTACCTCAGCAAGCTGTACTCCGATCAGTGGATGCAGGACAACGGCTTCCTGGAGCGACTCCCCGCGCAGGTGCGCGTCTCCGATCTCCTCACCCACCGCCACGGCACGATGCCGGAATTGGTCACCGTGGCTCCCGCCGAATTGGTGGGCAACGCCATCCAGAAGCTGCAGGAATACGGCATCTCGCAGATGCCGGTCGCCGAGTGGCACAACGGCCACTCCGTCGGCGATATCGTCGGCAGCATCCAGGAGAAGTCGCTGCTGGCCCGTGTCTTCCGCGAGCCGGACATGGTGGAGCGCCCGGTCGGCGAGGTGATGGAGGAGCCGCTGGAGACGGTCGAGATCATCGAGCCGATCGAGACCATCATTGGCCCGCTGCTCGGCGAGGACACGGCGGTGATCGCCCGCGAGGGAGAGAAACCGGTCGGCGTCATTACCCGGTCCGATCTGCTGGAGTACATCGCCCACACCCGCGGCAACCGGTAGCCGGCGCCCGGCACGCTGTAGACATCCGGCGTCCTCGAACGGACATTCTTCGCAGCGGGCGATAGCCGTGCCCCCGTATCGGTCCGATTCATCGGCCCGCTCGGCATCCCGTGTCGGAGTTCGATTTATCGAATCGCTCGCCCGCAGCCGAGGATCCTGTCTGCGCTCTACCCTGTCGGCTCTCTCCACGCCGTCTGATCGCCGGCCGTCGTATCATCTCGCGACAGACAATCCGGCAGGGGGGCCAGAGTTGCGCTGCGGCGCAGCGGCTTGATGTATCAAGCCCCGACAAGGATCGCCAGTTACAGGGTTCGAGGGAACCAACGTATCTGCCGGGGCGCGTCCGTAACGGCGAGGCCCGGCCCCTGCGGTGGTCTTGCCCACATGCTACTCTCACTCTCGTGGCCGATCTCCCCGAGCTCCTCGTTCCCGATGTCGATGCCTGGCATGACTGGCTTCACGGGCATCATGGCGATCCGGCCGGCGTCTGGCTGGTCCTCGCCAAGAAGGGGGTCGGCGATCCCACCCGCCTGACCTACGATCAGGCGCTGGACGAGGCAGTGTGCTACGGCTGGATTGACGGGCAGCTGCGGCGCCGCGACGACCGTACCTACGCGGTGCGCTTTACGCCGCGCCGTTCCCGCAGTCCCTGGTCGCAGAGCAATGTCGAGCGCGTGGGACGGCTGATGGCGGCGGGACGGATGCAGCCGGCCGGGCTGACGGCAGTGGAGGAAGCAAAGGCCAACGGGCGCTGGGACGCGGCGTATGCGGGGCAGTCGGAGATCACCGTCCCGGAAGATCTCGCCGCGGCGCTGCAAGGCGAGCCGCGCGCCGCCGCCATGTTCGAGATCCTGACCCGGCAGAATCGCTTCGCCATCCTGTACCGCATCGGCGACGCCAGGCGTCCCGACACGCGTGCCCGCCGCATTGCCGAGTACGTCGCCATGCTGGCCCGCGGCGACACGCCCCACCCCCAGAGACGCACCCTCCCTACCGAGTAGGGAACCCACACGACAGAAGGCCGGCCCGCCGCGGCCCCGGTAGGCGCAGGGCTTGTCCCTGCCCGCGACAGATCCCGGGCGGCGTTGATCACACGGTCCGTAGATGCACCCACGTGGGCGTGGCAGAGGGATACAGGCAGGAACCGTGACACGCAGGGACAAGCCCTGCGCCTACGCATAAATTTCATGTCTGATATTCGTGCTGGACATCGTGTTGTATTTATGCTACGATCCGTCCATGAGAAAGAAGGCCGACCAGCCGGAGACGCCCTTTCCCGAGCGGCCCATCTACAACCGGCTCGCCGTGCTCCGGACCGAGCGGGGGCTGTCCCGGCGGGATCTGGCCGACGCGCTCGGCATCAACTATCAGACGGTCGGCTACATCGAACGTGGTGAGTACAACCCCAGCCTCGAGCTGGCCTTTCGCCTCAGCGAGTTCCTGGGCCTCCCCCTCGAGGCCATCTTTTCCCGCGACCCTTTTCGTCCTTTGAGTGAGATCGTCTACGGCCGAGAGGAGAGTGACTCATGACGATTGCTGCTGCTCCCGAGGTTCCTCCGGAGATCCCACCCCGTTTGCCGGCACGGCAGAGCGTACGCCGCGGCCTCGTGACAGCACTCGGCGTCATCTGCGTGATCCTGGCCGAGACACCCGCCGTGACGGCGCTCATCGGCTCCGCCTGGCAGACCACCCTCGACGTGCTCCTCGTCCTCGTGCTGCTCCTCGCCAACCTCACCCTCCGCTCCGCCACGCGCCGCCTTGCCGTGGCACCGGACAGCTCTCTCGACGAGCGCCAGGCGCGGGTACGCGACTACGCCTACCGCCTCACCCATCGCGTGCTGGCCGTCGCCTTCGGGCTTCCCCTCTGGCTTCTGTTCTTACGCTCCTCCCCGTCAAGCGTTCCCGGATGGCTGCACGACGCCCTCGGCAACGGTGGGCTCGTCGTGGTCTACCTGGAGCTGCTCTTCTTCCTGCCGACAGCGGTCATCGCCTGGACCGAGCCGGACCTACCGGAGGATGAAGAGGTAGAGCGCCCGCGTCTGACCCTGTCGCGCGGCCTGTACCTTGTGTCCTGGGGGCTTCTCCTCGCCATCCTGGCGCTGCCGTTCGCTCTCTCCGTCAGCGTACCCCTCTCGGTGCGCACCGTCACCGCGCGCCACATCGTCAGCCAGCCGTACCAGACGACGTCCCTGGGAACCTGCCGGTATGTGGAAGCAACGACCACGGCCGGCATCGGGGTCGAGGGGTCGATCCGCCTGGCCGGGGAGTTCTGCAGCAATGGCACGCGGATCAAGCGGCAGTGGGGTCTCTTCCACTGGGACTGCATCCCCTGGAACAGTGCGCTCACCACGGTCACCGTCCATTGCCGCACCACGTTCGATCGGGCCGGGGCGATGCACCTCCGTTACGACGGCCTGGTGCGCTCCTCGATCTTCCCCGTCCTGCAGCGCCACATCACGATCGTGCTCGACGTGCGGCGTGACGGACACATCCTGCGCTTGTCATAACAGGAGGAAACCATCATGCGCCTCACCATCGGCATCCTGCTGACCGCCCTCATCTTGTACCTGGGTGGATCCTCCATCGTCGCGGCCAGGGCAGCCCCCGTCACTCGCACCTGGCACGGTGTCGGCAACGCCCAATCCATCACCTTCTCCCTGCCGTCGGGACCGCTCCCCGGCGTTCTCGTCAAGCCCTGGGTGTTCCGCTACCACTTCACCTGCCATGACCTCGGCAAGCCGATCGGGACATCCCCTCCCTGGTATTCGTTCACGACCTTCGCCTTCAATCTGACCGGGAGCGGCCCATTGGGTGACAACTCAGGAATGGACTCCAGCTCAAACCTCGGCCGCGCGACGTGGAGCAAGCGGTTCGCTAACGGCGGCTCGTTCACGCTCGGCATCACTGCCCGTCCCACCTGCGCCTGGACCGTCACGGCGACCGACCTTCGGTAAGAGATCGGTAACGTCTGTTCGCGTAACACCTGTTTCTCCGGTTACTATGCTCCGGGGCGTTCTGCCCGACGACTAAGGATGGACAACCGCGCCTCCCAGCGGCGCATGCCTAATAGAAGGAGCCACCGTGGACGAAGGATTTACTCTCTGGTTTACCGGCCTCTCCGGCGCCGGCAAGTCAACCATCGCCAACCTGCTGGTCGAGCGCCTGCGGGAGATCGGGCGCCACGTCGAGCTGCTCGACGGCGATGAGATCCGCAAGAACCTCAGCTCCGGCCTCGGCTTCTCCAAGGCCGACCGCGACGCCAATATCCGCCGGATCGCCTTCGTCGCCAAGCTGCTCTCGCGCAACGGCGTCATCGCGATTACCGCCGCCATCTCTCCTTATAAGGAGATTCGGGATGAAGCGCGCGAGGAAATCACCAACGGCGGACGCAACCCCAACCGCTTCGTCGAGGTCTACATCGCCACGCCGCTCGAGGTCTGCGAGCAGCGCGACGTGAAGGGGCTCTACAAGAAGGCGCGCGCCGGCGAGATCGAGCACTTTACCGGTATCTCCGACCCCTACGAGCCGCCGGAGCATCCCGAGATCACCGTCAGCACGGTGGGCGAGACACCCGAGCAGGACGTCGACCAGATCCTTGGCCGCCTGGCCGAGATGGGTCTGCTCCCGGCCCAGCCGGCCGGCGTCTACTCTGAGGACGAGGAAGCGCTCGTCTCGGAGCGCCTCAAGAACCTGGGCTATCTGTAAGAACGGTACCCGGTGAGGTGAGCCACAGGGCTCACCTCACGTCCGGGCGCCCCCGGCGTGCATCCACTCCGTTTCCACAATGCGCGAGCCGCGTCCCGGGCCGCGCACGATGGGATGGCCGGCGGCATCCCAGGCATTCATGCCTCCATCCAGGCTTACGACCGACGCATACCCCATTTGTTTGAGAAACTGTCCGGAGCGTAAGGACCGGGCGCCGGAGCGGCAGACGGTCACGATCGTCCGGTCGCGCGGAATCTCGGCGAGGCGGTCCGCCAGCTCGCCTTGCGGGATGTTGACCGCCCCGGCGATGTGCTCCTCTTCGTATTCCTCCGGTTCCCGCACGTCGAGCAGCAGCGCACCGGCCGGGATCGCCTCCGTCGAAATCTGCTCGACGGGAGGAGCGGTGGTCAGCATCGCCCACTCCATCGCGGCCACGCCGCGGTTGGTCGCTTCGATGGCGGTGATGTTGAGCGGACGCGCCGGCACATGGTCGGTCAGGGAGGTCACGAACGCCTCGGGCGCGAGCTGCAGCAGGGGATTGAAGCGGCGCTCGAAGCCGACGGTGCTGCTGGGCCGGCCGCACATGCCGCGCCCGCACGGTCCCTCGAAGTGGCCCGGGAACACGGCAACGTAGTCGGGCAGGGCGAGAAGGCGCCGGATACTCTCCGCCTGAGCACTCGCGTCGCCGCCACCGAAGTCGGGCCGGCCCACGTCGCCCACCAGAAGCGAATCGCCGGTCAGCACCATCGAGGGCTCCGGACTGCGCGGCGGATTGATGATCAGCAGCGAGATCAGCTCGGGTCGGTGGCCGGGTGTATGCAGCACCTGGAGGCGCAGCTGTCCGAGCGGGAGTACATCCCCATCATGCAGAGGATGAAAAGGATAGGTCACACGCGCCGCCTCATGAAGGCAGAGCTCGGCACCGTGTCGATCTGCCAGGCGGCGCGCACCGGAGACGTGATCGGCGTGCACGTGCGTGTCGATGACGTAGCGCAGGGTAAAGTCGCGCGCCGCCAGCAGATCCTCGTAGACGTCGGTCTCCAGCGAGGGATCGACGATCGCCGCCTCGTGCGATTCCCGGGAGGCGATCAGGTACGAGGCGCACCCCAGCCGCTCATCCAGAATCTGCTTGAAGTACATGAGAACCTCCCCGGTCCTATCCCGAGCCTTCCTGCCGCCAGAATTTCTCGATCAGCTCCGCATACGCCGCGGGGCCGCCCTTGACCTCCCAGAGGTCGCCCAGGTCGGCTCCTCGCAGCTCCCCCAGCGTGGCCACGCCGATACGCTGCAGCGCGTTGACCGTGAGTCTCGAGAGGCCTACATCGGCGAGCCCGGTGGAATCGGGGGCGCTCTGCAGCGTCTCGCCGGCCGCGGACGCCCGGCGCAACAGATAGACGTCGTCCTCCTCCACGATCTCGATGCCGGAAAGATCCGGGGTCAGCGAGAGAAGAAGATAATCGGCATCCTCGGCGAGCTGCCGCGCGGAGAACGTTCCGAAACGCACCAGCCGCACAGACCGCTCCTCTCCCGGCTCGACGCGGCCCAGCCGGTGGTAGTTGTGCCACAACAGCCAGGGCTCATCGGTCCGGTTGGCCACCAACAGTTCGCCGTTGTAGGTGGGCGCGGAGACCGCCGTCTTGACCCAGGGGAAGTACCAGCGCCAGCGGGTGGATCGGAGCTCCGGGTGGGAGACCGGCTCGGCGACGCCCCGCTGATCCTCCTGAAAAGGCGGATCCACGTAGACGGTTCGCCGGGGCGCATCTCCATCCGTCATGACCGCAGCCATGCATGCCTCCATTCAGCACATCTAGCATGCGCCTCAGGGGGAGTTTCGTCAAGAAATGGGCGGCGCTACTTGCCGATCCGCACCGCGGAGATGCCGATGCGCATCGCTTTGCAGCCCGGGATGCTGTTCAGCGCCCACCGCCCCTGGTAGCCGTGACCCTGGTAGGTGCCTTCGGAGTCGTTGGGCGTGTCGATCTCGAGCGCCAGCACGCTGAAACCTGCCTTCTTCACCTCGCGCGGGAAGAAGTGGACGGTCCCGACAAAACTCGCCGACGGCACGTACCCGTAGACGCCGATGCCGCGGACGCCATGCAGGAGCGGAGCCGCCCGGACGAGATCGGTCCCGGCCGGCACGGGAAACTGCGCGGGGAAGTGCGCCGGCAGGCGAATCGGCGATCCGGCGTGAGTGCAGGCGGGCACATGCGCGCGCGCCGGGGAATACGCCAGGGAGAGGCTCTGGTGCGGGCGGTTCGCCCCAGCGGACGCGCCGCACCCGGCAAGGATGATCAGGGAGACGAGGAGGAGCGTGCGCACCCCCGACTCTAGCAAGCGGGTCCCGGCCTAGTGCACTGTTACTCCTGAAGTGACGGATAGAGTCGCTTGAGCTTGATGCGGGCGTCGGCGGTGGTGAAGCGCCAGTCCACCGTGACGGCCGCACAGTTGC
>JAJPIP010000090.1 GCA_021324655.1 Pseudomonadota bacterium | reverse complement strand
CGAAAGACCACGATGTCGCCCCGTTGCGGCGCATGCACCAGGTAGTCCACCTTGTTGACCAGGATGTACTCCCCGTTGTGCAGATTGGGGAGCATGCTCTCCCCTTCCACCTTGAAGTTCTGCACCGCCACCTTCACCACCAGAAAGATCGCCAGCGTCAGAATCGCCGTCTCCACCAGTTCCCGTACAAACGTGCGCCTCTTGGCCATCGTCCCCTACCTAGCAATACTAGTACCTAGTATAACCAAGTAGTTGAGAAAAGAGAAGAGGGGATGTCGGACGACATCCCCTCTTCTCCGGTCGCCGGCTACTTCTTGACGGACCCGGTCTTCTTCGTGCCCTTCGTGAGGCGCTTGATGACCTTCTGCACCGACGCCGGCGACTGCGGTGCTGTTGCGCCGGTGGTGCCGGGGTTGTAGAGGCTGGGGCTGGCGCTGGAGGCCAGGCCGGGGATCGAGGTCACGTTCATCACACGCTGGATATGGAGCTTGAGCTCCTGCCCCTGCAACCAGGTCGCGACAGCTTGCTGCTGCGCCTGCTGGTATTGGGCGGCGGTGAGGTGCACATGCTCCCGGCCCGTTTCCTTGATGATGTGCCAGCCGTACTGTGACTTGACGAGGCGAACCTGGCCAACCGACATCTGGTGGAGAGCGTTGGCAAACGACGGCACGTATGTCGACGGATCGGCATAGCCGAGGTCGCCGCCGCGCACCGCGGACGACTTGTCTGTCGAGTACTTCTTCGCCAGGGCAGCGAAGTTTGCGCCGCTCAGGACCTCATGGTAGAGGCGCACCGCGAGCGCGTGGTTTTTGGTCGCGATCAAGATGTGGCTGGCGCGGATTTTCAGCTGCACGTGGCTGACCTTCTTGGCCAGCACCTTGGACAGGTCGGTTCGCAACTGATCACCCCGAACCAGCCATTCGAACTGCGCGTACGTCAGCCCGCTTTGCGCAATGTAGCGGTTGAGGTAGCCAATGCCACCGGCGCGGTCAGCCATCAGAGTCATAACTTGAGACATCTCGTGCTTCGACAGATGCACACCGGCCGTCGCCGCTCGCTGCTCCATGGTGTCGTCTTCGATCAGCGTGGTGAGGGCGTCCTGCCCGACCGAACTCAGCTGGGCCTGGTACTGCTGGATCTGCTGACTGATCTGAGCGAGTTGGGCGGCATTCTTCTTCGGGCTGGCCTGTAGCTGGGCCTGCTCCTGCTGCAGCTGCGTCACATCGTTGTTCAGCTGCTTCTTCTCGAATTTGGCCACTTTCATGAACCATCCGTAGCGGATGGTGTCGTTGCCCACAACGGCGACGATCCGATTGTTTTGCGCGGCGAGGGCAGCGGGGCGTGCGACGTTATCCTGATACCAGCCCCAACCGAGCAATCCCGCGATGACCACAGCCAGCACGATGCCGGAGAAGAGCGCGATACGCTCCTTCAGGGCCTCGCGCTGCCGGCGGTCCAGATCTGCGCCCCATCTCAGAAAGAAAGGGGTCTTCGCGCGCTGCTCGATGATCGCTGGGGTGCGCCGTGCTGGAGTTTTGCGGCGTCGTCGGTCGATGTCCGGGGATTCAGCGTTCACAGGATTGTGCTACTCCTCGCTCAGTCGGGTCGCTAGATGCCGATGCGGTGCGCCTGCTCGGGCGTGTACGGCAAAAGTGCCAGGGTTCGGGCGCGCTTGATCGCGTCACTTAGTCGGCGTTGGTGCTTGGCGCAGGTTCCGGTCTTCCGACGCGGCTCGATCTTGCCGCGATCAGAGACGTAACGGCGCAGCCGGCCGAGGTCCTTGTAGTCGATCTCGGTCACATGATCGACGCAGAAGCTACAAACCTTGCGTCGGTTGTAATTGCGATAGTCGCGGCGTGGCCGCGTGGGGCGCTCGCCTCCGGGGCCGGCCGGTCGCGGTCCCGACGGCGCGCCGGGAGCGGTGGGTGGGCGTTGTTCCAATGTTCTCTCCGTCTCTAAAAGGGCATGTTATCGAAGTCGTTGTTCTCAGAGAAGTTGTTGGCTGGGCGTCCGCCGCCTCCCTCTCCCTGGTCGCCACGCTGGCCGAGCAACACGATATCGGTTGCCACGACGTCCAGGCCGGCGCGTTGCTCGCCGTTCTGGTCTTGCCATGTATGGAGACGTACGCGTCCCTCGACGTATACCTGACGGCCCTTGACGAGATACTCGTTGGCAATCTCGGCGAGGCGATCGAACGCGCTGACGCGGAACCACTCCGTCTCTTCGCGGGCTTCCTGACCGTCGCGGGGACGGGCCCTCCGTGTCACGGCGAGACTAAAGTTCGTGACCGGCGATCCACTCGGAAGATATCGCATCTCCGGGTCGCGGCCCAGGTTGCCGATAAGAATTACCTTGTTGAGACCGGCCACTGTTTACTCCTGCGTTTCTGGTGTGACCGCCGCGGGCTCGGGCGCCGGGGCGGCGGGTTCCTGGACAGCAACCGGTTCCGGGGTTGGCTGCTGAACCGGTACCTGCTCGACCTGAGGAGCGGGAGTGGGGCCGGCCTGCGCCGGGCTCGCGGGTGCCGGACGGGGGCCGGCGGCAGCCGGCGCTGTGCCCGGCTGTCCGGCAGGAGCTCCCTGCGGGACGCCGGCCAGTCGTGCGGCATGTTGCTGCGCACGCTGCTGCGACTGCTGGATATTTGCCTGCGTTGCCTGAACGATCAGAAAACGCAGCACGTTGTTGTTGAGCCGAAGGCCGCGCTCGAACTCGCGCAGCTCCTCCGGCGCATAGCGGAAAGTCGTGGTCACGTAGTATCCGTCGCCGAAGTCATGGATCGGATACGCCATGCGTCGACGCGGCGGGTTCCAGGGATAGGTCGCGATGACCTCTCCCGTTTGACCGATCCGTGTGTTCATGCCATCGATAACAGCGCGGATCTGCTCTTCATCGAGATCCGGGCGGACGATGTACGTCATCTCGTAGGGTTCCAAGAATCCTCCTTCTTCCCTCGGGCTTGTCCTGAATCAAACCGTTCAGAACAGGAAGTAAGCCCCACACCTGTGGGGCCGGCAGAGTATATCACTGTTCTATGGTGGTGTAAACAGAAATCGTCGCTTAGCGCCGGCCGAACTCCCGCTCCAACTGAGCGTGACTGAGCCGGATCATGGTGGGTCTGCCGTGCGGGCACGTCTGAGGATGAGCCGTGCTCTCCAGTTGCACCACCAACTCGCGCATCTCGTGCGTGTCGAGGAGATCTCCCGCCTTGACCGCGGCCTTGCACGCCATGGTCGCGAGGGTTCGCTCGTAGGCGGCGTCCGTGCGCGGAGTTGACGCGAGATCTGAGAGCACGGCCGAGACAAGCTCGCCCGGAGACGACCTGGCGGCAATGGCAGGGACCGCCCGAATCAAGCATGATCGGTCTCCGAAGGGCTCGATGTGGAATCCCGCCTGGATGAGCAGCTCTCGGTTCTCGTCGAGTGCGGCGGTTTGCTCCGGGGTCAGATCGGCGGCAGCGGGCTCCAGCAGCGGTTGTACGGGCACGTCCCGTTGTGTGATCTGCTCCGTAAGCCGGTCGAACAAGACGCGTTCGTGGGCGGCATGTTGGTCGATCATATAGAGGCCGTCAGGTCCCTCCGCGATGATGAAGGTGCGATTGGACTGCCCGAAGACGCGCAGCGCGGGTGCGGGTACCGCCGACGCGGGTTCCGGCAACGCCAGCAGCGGGGTCCCACTCCCCGTGACGACTTCCACTGGTGTTTCGGGGACCTCCGGCCGCAAAGAGGACAGGGCTCCGGTGACAGCCCGATAGACGGCCCCGTGGACCTCGCGCTCGTGCACGAATCGGACTTCGCTCTTGCTCGGGTGAATGTTAACGTCGACGTCGGCAGCCGGAAGGGAAAGCGAGAGGATCGCGATCGGGTGACGACCGGTCATCAGGTAACCTGAGTACGCCTCTTCCAGAGCAAAGACAAGACGTCGATTCTCCACAGGACGCCCGTTCACAAAAATGTGAATACCGGAACGCGTGGGCCGATGGAGCGTCGGCTTTCCCGCTAGCCCGGTGACATCGACACCCGGTTCGCGATGCTGCACGGTCATCAGGTCGTCGAGCACGGCCGGCTCGAGCACGGCCGCGACAGCGTCGCGCAGCTTCCCTGTGCCGGGACTCTCGAAGGTCGGTCTGCCGTCAACGGTGAGCGAGAACCGGATTGAGGGCTGGGCCAGAGCGTACGCCGTGATGACCTCGCCGATTCGTGCCGTTTCAGCGCGGGTCGACCGAACAAAGCGGCGTCTGGCGGGTACATTGGCGAATAGATCGGAGACCGTGATGCGGGTTCCGACCGGCGTGCTCTGCGCTGTACACGTCGCGGGCTCACCATGCATAACGGTGAGCCGGCTGCCAATCTCCTCGCCGGCCGACCGCGTTTGTACCTCGATCCGTGACACGGCAGCGATGGAGGCAAGGGCTTCGCCACGGAAGCCGAGCGTGCTGAGTCGATCGAGATCACTGAAGCGCTGGATCTTGCTCGTCGCGTGCGGATGAAAGGCAAGCGGTAGATCATGGCGCGCGATGCCATCGCCGTCGTCGGTGACGCGGATCGTCTTCAGTCCGGCTTCCCGAATGTCGATCCGAATCCAGGAAGCTCCTGCGTCGACCGCGTTATCGATGAGTTCTTTGACGGCTGCCGCCGGACGCTCCACGACCTCGCCCGCCGCAATCTTCAGAGTGACGTCCTGCGGGAGAATCTGAATGCGGGTGCTCATGGCTGTGCGTTCATCACGGCTTCGGTCATCCGGCATGCCTGGAGAGTTGCGGTTACGTCGTGCGTACGGATGATACGCACGCCCTGCATCACTCCCCAGGCGGCGACCGCGAGCGATCCCGGCAAACGGTCGCTCGGCGAATTGCCAAGCACGTCGCCGATGAAACCCTTGCGCGACGCCGCGAGCAAGACGGGATAGGGGAGCGCCGTGAAATCTGCGAGATGCCGGATGATTGCGCGATCATGCTCGGCGGTTTTCCCGAATCCAGGTCCCGGATCAATGATGATTCCGTCCGGCGCGATGCTCTCCGCGATGCACTCCCGCGCTCGCCGCTCCAGAAAGGACCGCACCTCGCCGACGACGTCACGGTAGACGGGAGTGGGGTTGGCCACGCGCGGGGTGCCCTGGATATGCATGACGACGACCGCCGCCCCCGTTTGCGCCGCGACCTTGCGCATCCCGGCTTCCATTCCCCCGATGCTGTTGATGATATCGGCGCCGGCCGTCATGGCAGCGCGGGCCACTTCCGGCTTGATGGTGTCCACGGAGAGAGGGACGTCACTCTCGGAGCGGATCCGCTCGACGGTTTCGACCACCAGAGCGATTTCCTCCTGTTCCGGAACCGCCCGTCCCGGACCCGCCCTTTCCGCCCCGATATCGACGATGTCGGCCCCGTCCGCGATCATACGCCTCACCCGATCCATCGCCGCGTCCAGGCGGCGGTAAGCGCCCTGATCGTAAAAGGAATCCGTGGTTCGATTCAGGATCCCCATGACGAGACAGCGGTCGAGCACCAGGGAGCGGGAGGGCAAGCGCAGGACGCGCGTGCCCTCCATCATTCGGTGATAGCCTCGATTTCGCGGTCGAGACGCTCGAGGTCGAGGTACTCCTCGTGGAATAGCTTGTACGAGCGTTCGATGTACAGCGCGGCGAGGCGCTCCGACTTGTCTCCCGGCGCGCGCGCCGCGGCCACCAACCGGTCGGCCCGGTACTTGGCAGGGAGACTCGCTGCCAACTCGTTCATCTCTTGTTCCACCACCGGGTCGGGAGCGCCCGCGCGGACCGACTCGCGCAGCCGTCCGACGAGCGAGGTCAGCTCGCGCAGCCGTTCTTCCTCCGACATGCCGTCCACACGAGAGGTGGGTTGGGATTCAATAGGGGCCGGCGGAGGCGTGGACGTGTCGATTGAAGAACTGTACAACTGGCCGTACGACTGAGCGGCTTCTGCAGTTTCGGCGGCGAGATGCATGGGATCATCGGCCATCGCGGCCCCGGCGAAGACGAGGTCGTCATGTCGCCGCTCCGCGATAGCATGCAGGTAGTCGACGCTGTCGACCTGCTCCGCGATCGGGGGGATCGGCGTGGCCACCATCCCTTCCGAGAGGTCCATCCCCTGTAACGCCCCGGCGAGGAACCCCGGGACGAACTTGGAGATGTCGAACCGAATGGGGGGAACGTTGACGTAGGTGGCCACGATCGTGCCGTTGGTGGTACGGAAGTAGATCAGGGCATGACCCACCGGGCGGTCGTGATCCCCGCGCTCGAAGATCAACTGCATCCCGCCATCCCAGTAACAAGAATGGAGCGGGTGATGGGATTCGAACCCACGGCTTTCTGCTTGGGAAGCAGACACTCTACCACTGAGTTACACCCGCTCGCGGACCCAGTCTAGCGCCCGCTTCGGCCTGCCGGCAAGCCTCACCGCGCCAGCCGCTCGAACTCAGCTCGCTGCGCGGCGTCCTCGCGGAATGTGCCGCGCATGGCACTGGTGAAGATTGTGGTGCCGGCTGCTCGCACTCCCCGCATCGCCAGACAGAGATGCTCCGCCTCCACAATGACACCTACCCCGGCGGGCGCGACGCCGGAGACCACTGCATCGGCGATTTGCGCCGTCAGGCGCTCCTGAACTTGCGGCCGCCGAGCAAGAATCTCAACCGTCCGCGCCAGGCGGCCAATACCGACGATACGCCCAGCCGGGACGTACCCTACGTGAACGACGCCGAAGAACGGCAGCAGGTGGTGCTCGCACATGCTGTAGAAGCGCAGCGAGCGGGCAACCACCAGATCATCGTCGGGGGCATCGAAGCCGCCGCGCAGACCGGCGATGGGATCCTCGCCGAGGCCCGAAAAGACCTCCGAGTACATCTCCGCTACCCGCTGGGGCGTGCCGCGCAGTCCGTCCGACTCGGGATCGACGGGCAGGGCATGTAGGATCTGCGACACGGCATTGGCAATATGAGCGGTATCAATGGCGTCGTGTACGCGATGTGTCGTCATCCTGAGCTGCTCCCTCGCTCCCGTCCGCGTCGTTGACCACCGCTCGGACCGCTCCGTATACTTGGTGGCGCGCGGGCGATTAGCTCAGGCGGCTAGAGCGCTGCGTTGACATCGCAGAGGTCACTGGTTCAAGTCCAGTATCGCCCACCAGACACGCGGCGGCCGTGATTCGGCCGCCGTTTCTTTGTCTGGACGCCGGAAAACAGCGTGGTAGGATGCGGAGAGGGTCTGGTGCGGCACATCATTATTGATGGGTATAACGTCATTCGAGCCGATCCGCGGCTGCAATCGTTCGAACGAGAGAGTCTCGAGCGCGCCCGCGACGTGCTGATCCGGACTCTTGCCGGCTCGCCGCGCCTGGCCGGCGACGACGTTATCGTGGTCTTCGACGGCATCGGCGGCGACCGTACGCACGTGCACTCACACCGCATCGGCAGAATCCAGTGCCTGTACTCGGCGCGGGGCCAGACCGCGGACGAGGTCATCGTCCGCCAGGCGCGGCAATTGGCAGCACAGGGGCGCGTGATTGTCGTGACGAACGACCGCGCGGTGCAAGAGGACTGCCGGGCTCACGGGTGTGAAGTGTCAGGGTCCGAGAACTTGCTGCAACAGGTGCCGGGCCGCCGGCGCTCGGGGCCGCCCGTTGAGGACGACGTCGAGCCGTCGCTCTCGACGGCAAAACGAGGCAATCCGCGCCGCGCTCCCCGTCGTGACCGGCGGCCGCGAGATATTCGTTTCTAACCAACTTTCCGGCCTTCCCTCTGAGGGGCCGGTAGGGGAACTTATGACAGAGAACGACGACAAGAGAATCTGGGACGTAGTGATCATTGGCGGTGGGCCCGCCGGGTTGGCCGCGGCCCTTTACTCGGCGCGCGCCATGCGCAGTACACTCGTGCTCGAGAAAGAGATGCCGGGTGGTCAGATCGCGACGACGTCTGAGGTCGAAGATTACCCGGGCATCCCGATGACGACCGGACCGGAGCTGTCCATGCTGATGATGGAGCATGCCCAGCGGTTCGGTGCCCAGGTCGAGATCGGTGAGGAAGTCACCGATGTCGACTTGCAGGAGAAGATCAAGCGCCTTCGGACATACTCCGGAAAGACGTTCCTGACGAAGACCATCATTATCGCGACCGGCGCGGCGCCGCGAACCCTCGGCGTGCCGGGAGAGGACAAGCTCCGCGGACGAGGAGTCTCCTACTGCGCGGTGTGCGACGGTCCGTTCTTTCGTCACCGGCCGGTTGCAGTCATCGGTGGAGGCGATGCTGCCTTTGACGAAGCGCTCTACCTCACGAAGTACGCCTCCGAAGTTATCCTCATCCACCGCCGGGATGAGTTCCGGGCCCAGCGTGTCCTGGTGGACCGCGCCAGGGCGAACCCCAAGATGCGGTTCATCCTCGACACGGTTGTCGAGAAGATCAACGGCGACGATTCCCTGGAGAGCGCGACGCTGCGAAACCTAAAGACCGGCGAGACGCAGGATCTCCCGCTGGGCGGACTGTTTGTCTACATCGGCAACATCCCGAACACTTCGCTATTCCGCACGTATGTGACGGAAGACGAAAACGGCTACATCCAGGTCGATGAGGCGATGGCCACCGAGTGTCCCGGCGTCTTTGTCGCGGGCGATGTTCGCAAGAGCCCGCTGAAGCAGATTGTGACCGCGGCGGCCGACGGCTCGATCGCCGCGCTCACGGCCGACAAGTACCTCGACAACCTTGCGGAGGAGTTGACGCCCGAGGAAGCTCTGGCCTACGCCGACAGTCCCGCGTCGTGGGAGGACTCCTACTGAATGGAACGCACGCTTGCAGCGGACCTCCCCGGCAAAGTGGGGCAACGGGTCAAGCTCGAGGGATGGGTTCACGCCGTCCGCAAGTTCGGGCAGGTCAACTTCCTGATCCTGCGCGATCGCTCCGGCACGGCCCAGACCGTTCTCGATCCGGCTGCTCTCGAGAAGATTAGCGGACTGCAGGCCGAGACCGTCGTGGCCGTAGAGGGCACGGTCGAGCCGGAGGAGCGCGCCACGAATGGCGTGGAGGTACGCGATGCGTCGTTGCAGGTGATCTCCCCGGTCACTGATGTCCTGCCGTTTGAGATCAACAAGCGCGTGCTCAAGCCGTCCCTCGACGTGTTCCTCAACAATGCGCCGGTCGGTTTGCGCTTCCCGGCGAAAGCGGCCACTTTTCGTCTCTTCTCCGGCCTTCTCCATGGCTTTCGCGAGTATCTCTCTGGCAACGATTTCGTCGAGATCCATACGCCAAAGCTGATGGGATCGGCGTCGGAGGGCGGCGCCAACGTGTTCGCCATGGACTACTTCGGCAAGCCTGCCTTCCTGGCGCAGAGCCCGCAACTTTACAAACAGATCATGGTCGGCGTGTTCGAGCGCGTCTTCGAAATCGGGCCGGCCTTCCGGGCGGAGGAGCACTATACGGTTCGCCATCTCAACGAGTACACGAGCCTGGATGTCGAGATGGGCTTCATCTCCGGCATGGACGACGTCATGGATCTCCTCGTCGCCCTCATTCAGCACATGGTTACCTCGACGGCCGAGCGGTATCCGCGCGAGGCGGAGATGGTGGGCATGACAGTTCCGCGTTTCGCGACCGTCCCGCGTCTCACGCTGCGTGACGCCCAGCGACTCATCCTCGATCGCTACGGCGAGGACCACACTGCCGAGCCGGATCTCTCGCCGCAGGACGAGCGCTGGCTCGGAGAATGGGCCTCGCAGGAGCACGATAGCGATTTCGTCTTCGTGACCCATTACCCGACGGCCAAGCGCGCCTGGTACAGCAAGCCGGATCCAGCGGACCCCGAGTATTCTCTGAGCTTTGACCTCATTTTCAAAGGTCAGGAACTTGTGTCGGGTGCCCAGCGTATCAATGAGTACGAGGAGTATCTGCGGGTCATGGAGGCCCGCAATATGAATCCCGCGTCCTTCAGCGGTTTTCTCGAGGCGTTCAAGTACGGCATGCCTCCCGAGGGCGGCTTCGCCATCGGCTCCGAGCGCCTCCTCATGCGTCTCGTCGGCGCCGACAACATTCGCGAGACGACGCTGTTTCCGCGGGATGTGAATCGTTTGGAACCGTGACCAGAGTCGCCCTCACCACACTCGGCTGCAAGGTTAATCAGAGCGAGACCGATCTGCTCGCTCGTCGCTTCGCGGCGGCGGGATATGACTGCGTCCCCTTCGACGCGGAAGCCGATGTCTATGTCGTCAACACGTGCACGGTGACGCACGTCGCGGATCGAAAGTCACGGCAACTTCTGTCCCAGGCGGGACGCCTCAACCCAGAGGCATTGGTCGTTGCGACCGGCTGTTATGCAAGTATCGTCGGTCCGGCCCTGAGCGGAGAGCACCGCCTCGTGGTGAGGAATCGGGACAAGGACCGGCTGGTCGAGTTGGTCACGGGTGCGCTTGGCGCCACTCCGGCAATAGGCACCTTCGCCGACACCGAGAAGTATCTGGACGCCCCGTCCACGGACGTTCGAGCGCGTGCCACGGTGAAGGCGCAGGATGGCTGCGACTCTCATTGCGCTTATTGCATCATTCCGCGAGCGCGCGGCCGTTCGCGCAGCGTCCATGCGGACGACGTGGTGCGCCGGGTGCGCGCGCTCTGCTCTGAAGGGCATCCCGAAGTCGTCATCACGGGCGTCGATCTCGGGAGCTATGGCGAGGATCGCGATGATGCCCCCGACCTGGGCGGCCTCCTGCGGCGGGTGCTGGACGAGACGTCTGTACCCCGCGTCCGTGTCAGTTCCCTGGAACCGGGCGACTTCGATCCTGACTGGTTGAGTCTGTGGGATGACCCCCGCCTCTGCCGGCACCTGCATGTTCCCCTGCAAGCAGGGAGCACCGCGGTCCTGCGACGCATGGGCCGCTCGTACACCACAGCCGATTTCGCGGCCATGGTTTCACTGTGTCGCCGGCACATCCCGGGCGTGGCCATAACAACTGACGTGATGGTTGGCTTCCCGGGCGAAACGGACAGCCAGTTTGACGAGGGCGTTGCCTTTATCCGTGAAGTACAGTTTGACGGGATGCACGTGTTCCGCTACTCCCGGCGTTCCGGCACGCGGGCGGCAGCAATGGAGGGGCAGGTGCCGGAAGAGGTGAAGGCGGCGCGCAGCGCCGTACTCCGCACGGAGGCCGAATCTGGAGTCCGGCGGCTCCTGGATCGTCACCTCGGGAAACGCGTACAGGTGGCATGGGAAGCCGAGACGGATGGTGTACGCCGCGGCCTGACCGACACGAACGTGCGAACATATGGGACCGCGTGCGGACCGGCCCTATCTGTGGTCGAGCTAACGCATCCATTCCGTGACGGCCTCTGGGCGGAGCCCGCAGTACCCGAGATTCCGCTGGTTCCCTACGTCAGCTCCGGCGCCGCCTCATAGTCGAGGATCAGTCGCTCCGGCGCCAGTTGATTGAAGGATTCAACCGCCTTCTTGTGCACGTCGTCGTCAAGGTATCTCTGGAGCGACTCACGGTCGGCGAAGTGCAGGATAGCGGCGTGCGTGAAACCCTGCGCGCGTCCGCTGAAGTCCGGACCCCACGTCATGCTCTCCACCGACGAAATACCAGCGAGGCTGCCGATCGCCTCGCCCAGGAGCGCCTCGTCGTAGGCGCTCAAGTTCGACCTCGCTTTGAAGAGCACGATGTGCACGATCATATCTGAAACTCTTCTCCCAGAGCGCCGGCGACGTAGGCCGCAGCCAGGTCGACGCTGGTCTTGCTGTCGAGAAGAGCAGCGCGAGCGCCCCGTGCATCCGACGCGAGGGCGAGGGCCTCGATACGGTTCCAGGCCAGACTCAGCTGGCGCTGGGCGGCGTCCACCATCGACTGGTTGACCCGTGGCTCACCCGGATCGTGCTCCCCGGCCCCACGTCGCAACGCCTGGATCACCTGGTCGATCATCGCCATACCATCAGTGCCGAGCCGGACCATGGCCGGCAAGTCATCGGCAAGAATCGCTTCCCGCAGCACACTGTCGAGTTGTCCGAGCGTGTTACGGACATGCTGCACCTGCCGGTACATAACGCTCCCTCCGGGCCGCGTTCCCGCCACCCGACCCACCTAGAATGAGGCATGGCCGCCCTGGACGAGCTGCGTCGCCGGTTGCTCCAGCTGGATGGCTCAGGCTATCGGGGCTACCGTAGCATCCAGGGCGAGTACCACCTGACCCATCTTACGCTGTTCGTCGACCGGGCCCAGTCCGATCCGTTCGCTCCGCCTTCCCGCTTGCGCGCGGCGATCCGTGTCGCCGAGGCCCACTATCCCGGTGATCTCCTATCGACCCATTCCCGGCGGGTTGCGGTGGGTGACTTTATCGCGCGCGCGTTTCGTCGGGCGATTGACGCCGCCGGCGCACGCGATCTCGGAGTGGATGCCGGTGGCCAGGTGGTTCTTGAGCGCACGTCCTGCGAGATCCGGGACGGATGCATTGAACTGCGCTTCACGGCACGTCTGCCCGGTGCGGGGCGAACGATTCTTGGCCGGCAGGCGGCCCACCTACTCACCGACGTCCTGCCTCGAACCCTGCAAGCGGCACTGCCCTACGAGGCGCACGACGCCGCCGGCCTCCGGCGCCACGTGGAGACCGTTGAAGACGCCCAGGCGTTGCGCGGCCGGCTGACGCAGGAGGGACTGGTGGCCTTCGTCGCCGACGGTTCCGTCCTGCCGCGCCTATCCGGCGCGAGCGATGCACCGCTCGCGGATCGAGTGGTTCGCTTTGAGTCTCCTCCCTCCTTGCAGGTGACGTTGCGTGCACCGAACGCCGGTCCGGTTGTGGGAATGGGCATCCCGGCCGGGGTGACCTTGATTGTTGGCGGCGGCTATCACGGCAAGACGACCCTGCTCCAGGCGATCCAGGCGGGTGTCTACGATCACATCCCGGGAGACGGCCGCGAGCGCGTGGTGACGGTTCGAGATGCCGTCAAGATCCGAGCCGAAGACGGTCGACATGTCGAACGCGTGGATATCAGTCCGTTTCTGACCAATCTGCCCTCCGGCGTCGACACGGCGCACTTCTCGACGGACGACGCCAGCGGCAGCACGTCGCAGGCGGCAGCGATTATGGAGGCCCTCGAGTTGGGCACGGCGCTGCTCCTCATGGACGAGGACACGTGTGCCACGAACTTTATGGTCCGCGACGAGCTCATGCAGCGGCTTGTTCCCAAAGCAGCTGAGCCGATCACGCCGTACATCGATCGCGTCCGTCAAGTGGCGGATCAGGGAGTCTCCACGATTCTGGTGGTGGGCGGCAGCGGCGACTACTTCGAGGTCGCCGACCGCGTCATCATGATGGAATCGTATCGCCCGCGCGATGTAACCGATGACGCGTGCCGCATCGCGTCGTCCCGCCACAACACTCGCCGGCCGGAGGCTGCCGACCAATTTCGGCCGCCCGCTCCACGCATTCCACTGCCGCAATCCATCAACGCCGAGACTCGGCAAGGTCGTACCCGGGTACGAGCGCGCGATGTTGATGAGATCCGCTTCGGGAACGAAGAGATCGAGCTGTGGACGCTCGATCAACTCGTCGATCCGGCACAGACACGGGCGATTGGAAGCGCACTCCTCTACCTCGTGGGACGTGGTTATCTGGACGGCCGGCGAGACCTGCGCGCGGCCCTGGAGCTTCTCGACGCCGACATCGGCCGTCGCGGGCTAGGTGTCATCACCTCGCTGCGGGAGCGGGTGCCGCCCGGCGATCTCGCACTCCCGCGAAAGCACGAGATCGGAGCGGCTCTCAATCGCCTACGCTCGCTCGAGGTGCGGAGGACCGGGTAATGGATGGTTTCAACATCTATGAGTCGCGCGTCCGCGCCCACCAGACGGACGTCAATGGGGCGATGTATCACGCAGCGTACCTCGACCTCTACGATGATGCACGCATCGAGACCTTTCGGCGGCTGGGCTATGACTATGCCAGGATGTCGGCGACTGGAATCCGGCCGGTCATCCGCCGCATCGAGTCGGACTATCTCACCCCAGCGTTCATGGATGAGCTGCTGACCGTATCGGTGACCGTCGTTCGCATGACGACCGCGACTCTAACTCTGCGGTATGACTGCCGCCGGGACGGCGAGGGCATCAGCGTGGGACATGCGACCTTTGCCTTCGTGTCTCAGGATGGCCGGCCGGTGCGTATTCCCCCCGATCTCCGGGCGGTGGTGGAGGCGAGCGATCTTCTCCGGGGGGCTACGTGACGGCTGTAGACGCCCAACCATTGTTGTCGGGCATCAGTCCCAGCGGCGTCACCTGTAACCCCTGGACGGTGCTCCTGATAAGGTAGCTCTGGGTGCTCTCGGCTAGTGGAACGAGGAGGGCACGTTGCAGCGCCCAGGTTTCGAGCGCGCTGTAGATGGACATGCGCGTGACCGGATCGTCAGTCAGGCCCCGAGCCCGCCGTAGCGACCAGTGATACCAGGCATTACGTGTGGGAACGCGGTCAAGCCAGGCCGCCGGGTCCGGGAGGATCGAGGAAAAGGCCACCAGGCGCAGGCGCACCGACCCCGTGCGGGCAGTGGTGAACTGATGCGAGAGCCGGGACCGAAGGTCGGACAGCGGCGGCCGCCGTCCCCCGAAGAGAGCGACCGGCGGATCGTCCGGCGACGCGACCTCAATCGTGTTCCCGACATAGTCCGGAACGGCAGCAGGGACGATCGAGGAGAGGGGCGTGAGGAGAGTGTGTGCGACGAGCGCGGCGCGGTCCACCCGCGCCTCCACCGGTGAGGCGTTGCCTCCGGCCGACTCCGCGTAGTAGCCAGTAAGGCCGGGGCTCTGGTGAAAGTCGGGCCGCGACACATCATGGGTATCGGAGAACGGTACCTGCACGGCATCAACCGCGCCCCGTTTGTAGAGCGACAGATTGTCTGCGGCGCCCGGCACCAGCACGACTGAACGGAGCGCGAGCACGCCCTCGTACCCATGGGAGCGGGGCTGAAGCACTATGCTCCCGCGATGCGTCTCCACGTAGCGGAAAGGTCCGGCGCCGGCTGGAGCCGTGGTCCATGAGCGGAGCCGTCGCAGACCGACGGCCCGAGGGTTGACGACAAGCCCCGGCGGGAGGGACAACCTCTGCAGGAAGTCCGCGTCGGGGGTAGCGAGCCGGATGCGCAGACTCAAGTCGTCAATGACACGCACGCCCGAGAGGAGGGCGGCGCCACGCTCGACTGCCCGGGCGCCGACGATGTTTCCGAGTGCGAACCGCGCGGCCGAAGAGTCTAGATGGAGCGCTCGCTGCAGCGAGTACGCCACATCCTGCGCCGTCACATGTGTCCCATCGGCGAAGCGGGCGTCGTGCCGGATGGTGAAAGTATAGCTGCGGCCGTCCGGGGAAATCGTGGGGATGGAGACGGCCAGATCCGGGATAACGTGCAGGTCAGGGCCGAATTTCATGAGGCCGGAGAACAGCATGGAGTCGACGAAGAGGTCTTCGGCGGTGTCGCCGAGTGCGGGGTCCGGAGGCTCGGTGAGGTGCCCGAGCGGGAGACGGAGTACGCCGGGATGCTGGGACGGCGCTCCACAGGCAGAGAGCGCCCCAGCCAGAACCATCAGGAAGACGACGAGAACACGTGGGCCCATTGGCGCATGATTGTAGGCACAGAAAAAGGGCGCCTCCGAAGAGGCGCCCACCTGGAGCCGATGGCCGGACTCGAACCGGCGACATGACGCTTACGAAGCGCCTGCTCTACCAACTGAGCTACATCGGCGCGTGCGCGCCGAATCGCTCCACAGTGTACCGGTGAGGCAGCGCTAGGTGCAATGCGGCACTGGTTCCGTGACGCCGGCTGTCGGCCGCCTGGAGGTTCTTCGTCACGGCGATTGCGGCGTCGTCATCTTCGCCCCGGCGACGGGGTTGATGCCGTGCATCGCCTCTTCCCCAACGGTGTTGCACGCCGGATCCTCAGGGTACGGGGAGATGCTAGGAGGCATGGGTGCCGGAACCGTCGCCCGCGCCACCCTCATGGTGTCGGGGTACTTTGGTGGCGCCGCCGCCGGTAGGGCACAATCGAAAGACGGTCAACCGGCCGCAGCCGCCCGCGTGGCGGCATCACTGTATGGGGCGGAGTGCATGGAGAGGCGTGTGGTCGTCACGGGCATGGGTGCCGTGACACCGCTCGGAAACAACGTCAGGGACACGTGGGAGGCGATAAGGGCCGGGAGATCCGGAATCGGGCCCTTGACACGTTTCGACGCGTCGCAGCTGTCGAGCAGAATTGGCGGCGAGGTGAAAGGGTTCGACGCGACGTCAGTCCTTGAACCCAAGCAGGCGCGCCGAATGGATCGTTTCCAGCACCTGGCCTACGCGGCATCTGTCGAGGCACTGGACAGCGCCGGATTCCGCATCACGCCGGACAATGCGGACCGAATCGGTGTCGTCATCGGTTCGGGTATTGGAGGATTGCAAACGCTCTCCGACCAGTTCAAGGTCATGGAGGAGCGCGGCCCGTCCCGCGTGAGTCCTTTCCTGATCACGATGATGGTGGTCGACCTCGCGCCGGGACAGATCTCGATCCTGCTGGGAGCGAAGGGACCGAATCTGAGTACCGTGTCGGCCTGCGCGACCGGAGCCCATGCCGTCGGAGAAGCCGCCGAGATCATCCGACGTGGGCAGGCCGACGCCATGCTGGCAGGAGGATCGGAAGCGGGGCTGGTGCCGATTGGGATGGCGGGCTTCTGCAGCATGCGCGCGCTCTCGACACGGAACGACGCGCCGGAGCGCGCCAGCCGTCCCTTCGATGTCGACCGGGACGGCTTTGTCATGGCGGAGGGCGCCGGTGTCCTGCTCCTGGAAGAGTACGAGCAGGCGCGAGCTCGGG
>JAJPIP010000028.1 GCA_021324655.1 Pseudomonadota bacterium | reverse complement strand
GCGGCCGTGCGACGGCCCGCGGGTGGAGCGCTGTGAGCATGACCCCATACGCAAACACAGGCTTGCTGAACGAGGCTCCCTCGAAGACCGTGGACGTGTCGACGGGCATCCGTCCACCGGCCTCTTTCACGCCGAAGCCGTGGCTCCAGACCACGGCTCCATCTCTGACCAGGGCGATGGACAGGCCGGGGATCATCGCCTCGCGCATCAAACGCGGGATCGATCGTTCCAGGGCCGCGATCGTGGATGCGGGGGACAGGAGGGGGCCCTCCGACTTGACTGAGAGATCGGCGATCTCAGTGTAGCGTCCGTCTCACAATCCCCTGCTGAGCGGCGCGGGGGGGGGGGACAACTGTCCCGTCTCGAGGGCGATCCGACACTTGTCTTTCTAGAACGCACGTTCCATGCTGGGCGGCATGGATTCGTTACCGCTCGATCACGCCCTCACCTACGCCGCCCGCGGCTGGCCGGTGCTCCCGCTGCACACGCCCCTCGACGCCGGATGCTCCTGCCGGCGGGCCGACTGCCGCTCGATCGGCAAGCACCCCCGCACCCCCTGCGGCCTCCTCGACGCCACGACCGATCCCGCCGTCATCCGACGCTGGTGGACCCAGTGGCCGGAGGCCAACATCGGCATCGAGACCGAAGGCGCCGGGCTGGTGGTGGTGGATGTCGACCCGGACCATGGCGGAGAGCAGAGCTGGAACCGGCTGCTGCGGGACCACGGCCCCGCGCTCCACGCCACGCTTCGAGTCCGCACCGGCACCGGGATGCATCTCTACTTCCGCGCCCCGGACGAGCCGATCCGTTCCGGGGTGGGGATCCTCGGTCCCGGCCTCGACATTCGGGCCGCGGGCGGCTATGTCGTCGCTCCCCCCAGCCGGCACGTCTCGGGAGCGGCGTATCGGGTGGAGACACCGGCCGGGGAGGCACCGGCCCCGCTTCCATCCGCCCTGCGCCGGCGCCTCGCCGGCAGCCGTTCCGCGAGCATGTCCGCACCGGATGTCGTGCCCGGACGTGCGCGCCCCGACGCGGAGGACACGATCCCGGAAGGGCAGCGGAACGCGGCTCTCTTTCGTCTGGGCGGCAAGCTGCGGCGGGATGGGCTGGGGGAAGAGGCGATCCTGGCGGCGCTGTCCGCCGAGAACGCCCGGCGCTGCCGGCCACCGCTCGGCGCGTCCGAGATCCGGGCCATCGCCCGCGGCCTCGCCCGCTACCCCAGCGGGGAGGAGCAGGATCTCCCCTGGCCGGTTCTTGCCCCCGAGGCCCTCTATGGTCTGGCCGGCGAGATCGTGGACGCCATCGCGCCTCACACGGAGTCCGATCCGGTGGCGCTGCTGGTCAATACCCTGGTCGCCTTCGGCAATGTCGTGGGCCGCACCGCCCACGCCCGGGCCGAGGGCTCCCGGCATCCCCTGAACCTCTACGCGGTCACCGTCGCCCGTTCAGCCAAGGGGCGCAAGGGCACCGCCTGGTCACGCGTGCGCGAGATCTTCGAGCGCATCGACGCGGGCTGGGCGACGAGCTGCCTCTCCAGCGGCCTGGCGAGCGGGGAGGGGCTGATCGCCGCCGTCCGCGACTCGGTGCAGGGCGCCGACGGGGAGTTGCGGGACGCGGGGGTGAGCGACAAGCGCCTCCTGGTGGTCGAGGAAGAGTTTGCCGGCACCCTCAAGATCGCGACCCGGGACGGCAACACCCTGTCCGCCATCCTGCGCCAGGCCTGGGACCGGGGAGAGCTGCGGGTGATGACGCGCACCAATCCCCTGCGGGCCTCGGGCGCCCATGTCTCCATCCTGGGGCATGTCACGCAGGAAGAGCTCCTGCGCTACCTCAATCTCACCGAGTACGGCAACGGCTTTGCCAACCGGTTCCTCTGGATCTGTGCCCGGCGGGCGCGGTTGCTCCCCGATGGCGGCGGAACGCCCGATCTCTCGGGCATCGTCCCTCGGCTGTCCGAGGCGGTGCGCTTTGCCCGCGCGTGGCAGGAGCCGGTGCAGCGTGACGAGGCGGCCCGAGAGCTGTGGCACGAGGTCTACCCGGCGCTCTCCGGCGAGCGGGACGGGCTGATCGGGGCGGTGACGGGACGGGCCGAGGCGCAATGCCTGCGGCTCTCGGTGCTCTACGCCATGCTGGACCAGTCCCCGCAGGTCCGGCTGCCGCATCTGAAGGCGGCCCTCGCCCTCTGGCGCTATGCCGACGAGTCGGCGGCCTACGTCTTCGGGAGCAGGCGCGGCGACCATCTGGCCGACCGGATCCTGACGACAATCGGCGGCGCGGGCGAGGCCGGCGTCGGGCGGCGGGACATTCACAACGCGCTGGGACGCAACGTGCCCGCGGACCGCATCGACGCGGCCCTGGACGCGCTGGACCGCGCCGGGAGGACCAGCCGCACGGTCGAGAGCACCGGCGGCCGTCCCAAGGAGGTGTTCCGTGTCCGCTAGTTTGTTCGTTTGTTCGTCCGTCCGGCGAGCAGACGGCCGGCGA
This sequence comes from Pseudomonadota bacterium, assembly GCA_021324655.1. GTDB lineage: Bacteria > Chloroflexota > UBA5177 > UBA5177 > UBA5177 > JAJPIP01. The sequence goes on along the minus strand of JAJPIP010000028.1, from coordinate 19,343 downwards.
ACGCCACGGAACGAGCAAACGAACAAAGTCAGCCTGGAGGCGCCAACATGGACGACGATCTGACCGATGCGTGGTGGGATGACCTGGATGAACTGTGGCGGGAGCCCGACGAGGTCCTGTACCCCGAGAATGAGTTGTGGGCGGAGGAGCGTGAGGATCGAGAGATCGAAGACATGCTCTGGGCCTGGCTGGTGTACCGGGCAAACCAGCTCCGCGCGGAGTCCGGTCGGTGAGCGGCTGCTTGATGGTTCCGGATCACGCCTCGACGGAGGCGGCCAGCACGGCCGGCGCTTCCTTTCCCCGCGGCTCCGAGCTGCCCGGCTACACCAGACAGGGCTCATGAATTATCGGCATCACCGGATCGTAGCCGGGTCGTAGTGGCCGGCCCGAGTGCCGGCCAGCCTAACGCAGGCGTAGACCACACCGGGCTGGTCGCCACTCAGGCGACCACGACGGGTTAATTCACGAGCCCTGAAGGCGATGCTCCTGCCTGCACAGTCTCCCCTTGCATGGTGATACCGCATATGGTACCATACCGGTGTGAAGACGGTGCGGGAGCAGGTGGAGGCGCTGAAGCGGCGCACGGCCAACGTCCGTCCGTCCGAACTCCACGCACTCCTGATCGATGCAGGCTTCGAGCGGCGATTCGGCAAGGGTGATCACTGGGTCTATAGCCACCCGGACCTCGCCTACCGCGTCACGGTCGATCCGCGCAACCCGTTGCTGCCCATTTACGTGCGGCAGTCGATCAAGGCCATCGAGGAGGTTCTCCAATGAGTCACACGCTTGAGTACTACATGTCCCTGCCGTACAGTGTCACGCTGACACCGGATCGAGATGACCAGGGTGATCTGGGATGGTTCGCGCAGGTGGCAGAGCTACCCGGCTGCATGAGCCAGGGCAGGACCCCGGACGAGGCCATCGAGCGGGTGCGCGATGCCATGCTTGGCTGGATCTCCGTGGGACTGGAGGACGGGAAGGAGATCCCGGAGCCGCGACCGGCCGAGGTGGATTTCAGTGGACGGTTCCTGACCCGTGTCCCGAAGAGCCTCCACGCCGCGCTGGTCGCCGCTGCCGAGCAGGAGGGGGTGAGCCTGAATCAGTTTGTCAACGATGCGCTCGCCGGCGCTGTTCAGTGGCGCAGCCGGCGGCGCGTCCTCGCGTCGGGAGGCTGATGGCCTTTGACCTCAGGGAGGTGTCTATTGCGCGTGGAAGACATCCGGGACTACGCCGATCTGCTCCAGGCGATCCAGCCGCGGACGATCGTCTCACGTGTACCAGGATCAGTTGAACGAAGCGGCCATCGTGTGGTTCCAATCAGAAGACACAACCCAACTGATGGAGGACACCGCCATGGCCAATGACGTCACACCAGATCGGACTGCTTGACGGTCTCTCCCGGCTTGAGCGCGACGACCTTGATGCCGCCGGCGTCGCCCAGCGCCTGCTTCAGCTGGTCGGGCGTGCCGGCCAGCGGCGGCCAGGTGCCGTAATGGATGGGGATGATGCTCGGCGCGCCCAGCATACGGGCAGCCTCCGCCGCGCCCTGCGGATCCATGGTGTAGTGGCCGCCGATAGGCAGGAGGGCGACATCCGGGTTGTAGCGCTGACCGGTGAGCTTGAAGCCCTCATAGACGTCGGTATCGCCGGCATGGTAGGCGACGAATCCGTTGGGAAAGCGCACGACGAAGCCGGCCGCGCTGCCACCGGGGACCATACGATCGCCGTCCACGATGTCCGAGGAGTGGATCGCGTCCACCATGGTGACGTCGAAGCCGTTCCAGTGGACGGTCCCGCCCTTGTTCATGTCGGTCACGTTGTCCACGCCTTTGGAACGCAGATACTGACCGATCTCGAAGATGCAGATAACGTGGGCGCCCGTCTGTTGAGCGATGGGGACGGCGTCGGCGAAGTGGTCGTAATGTCCGTGCGTGATCAGGATCAGATCGACCCTGGATGCCGACTTCATGTCGTCGGGGACGGCGGGATTGTCCTTCAGGAACGGATCCACCAGGATGGTGGTGTCTCCATGGTCAAATCGCGTCGTGGCATGACCCAGCCAGGTGATCGTCACGTCGGAGTCCGGCATCGCGAATCCCTCCGCTCAATATAATGAGACGCCGCGGGGCTAACTTCGTAGGCGGCGCCGCAGGGCATACTCCGCCAGCACAACCCCCACGACGACCATGAGCCACTCGATGATGATGAGAAGCCAGATGCTCATGCGTCTCCCGGCAAACCTCGTCTCATCCCACTATACGTGACCCGCCGGGCGCCATCGGTCCGGCCGAAGGAGATCCAGCTGGGATTCCAGACCGACTGCACCGTGACCGGGGAGGACCGCCAGGCGTACCTGGGCTCGATCCCACCCCCGATCTACGAGTCCTCCACTTTCGTTTTTCCGACGTACGGCGACTTCCGAAACGCCGGACGCACGCGATCACGTCCCCTCTACACCCGGGGTGACAACCCGACCGTGCGTGTCCTCGAGAGGAAAGTCGCCACCCTCGAGCACGGGGAGGACGCGCGGGCCTTCGGATCCGGCATGGCGGCCATTGCGGCCGGCGTGCTCAGCGTGGCGCGGGCCGGGGATCACGTCGTCGCGGTGCGGAGCATTTACGGCAACGCCCACCGCCTCCTCCACGGCTACCTCCCGCGCGTCGGCATCGAGACAACCTTCGCCGATTTCACCGACCTCGGCGCCGTGGAGGCGGCCATCCGTCCGAACACCCGATTGCTCTATCTCGAGTCGCCGGGGAATCCGGCCATGCACATCGTGGATCTGGAGGCCGTCGCCGCTCTGGCCCGCCGGCATGGACTTGTCACGCTGATCGACAACACCCTTGCCACGCCCTACAACCAGCGTCCGCTAGAGAGCGGCATCGACCTCGTCGTGCACAGCGCGAGCAAGTATCTGTCCGGCCACAGCGACGTCGTGGCCGGAGTGCTGATCGGGAACCGCGAGGGCATCGAGACGATTACCGGTTCGGAGCATCGCGATCTGGGCGGAATCATCGGCCCGTTCGAAGCCTGGCTCATCTTGCGCGGCATCCGCACGCTCGGCCTCCGGATGCAGGCCCACAACGCCGCGGGCATGAAAATCGCGCGCTGGCTCGAGGACCAGCCGCAAGTCGAGCGGGTCCTCTACGCGGGGCTCGACTCGCATCCTCAGCACGAACTGGCGGCCCGGCAGATGCGCGGCTTCAGTAGCATGTTCTCCATCGTGGTCCGGGGAGGTCAGGACGCCGCCATCCGTTTTGTGGATGCGCTGCAACTCTTCGGGATCGGCGTTAGCTGGGGCGGCTTCGAGAGTCTCGCCCTCCCCATCGATCCCTGCGAGACTCCCGATGCGAAGGAACTGGGTGTGGTGCCGGGATTCGTTCGCCTGTCACTGGGACTCGAAGACGTCGACGATCTCATGGAGGATCTGCATGCTGGACTCAAGGACATCGCATGATTGATGCGAGCGCCGCGGAGGCGCTGGTCTGCGCTCTTCTGCCTCACCCCCGCGTCCCCCTTGCCCAACTTCCTACTCCCCTTGAAGACGCCCCGCGGCTGTCGGAGCGGCTCGGGCTGCGCGTCCTGATCAAGCGCGACGATCAGACGGGCCTCGCCCTGGGCGGCAATAAAGCACGGAAGCTCGAGTTCTTGCTGGGACAAGCGCTTGCCGAGGGCGCCGATCTGGTGATCACGACCGGTGGAACGCAGTCGAATCATGCGCGGATGACGGCAGCGGCGTGTCGCAAGCTCGGTCTGGCCTGCCGGCTGATCCTCAACCGCGGCCCTCACAACGAGTTGCAGGGCAATCTCCTGCTCGATCACATGTTCGGCGCCGATGTGACGGTGATTGACTCGGAGAATCCTGCCGATGCCGTGCCGGCGCTGGAGGCGGCGGCAGCCCAGGCGCGTGCCGACGGCGGAAAACCCTATCTGATTCCGCGGGGTGGGAGCGTCCCGACGGGCGCGACCGGCTACGCGGCGATGATCCCGGAGCTGATGGCCCAGCTCGACGCGATGCAGATACACCCCTCGATCCTCTACCTGGCGACGGGGTCGACCGGAACCCATTCCGGCACGCTGGCGGGACTGGCCGCGCTCGGTTTCCCCTTTCCGATCCAGGGCATCAGCGTGAGCCGGCCCAGCCGGATGCAGCAGGAGCAGGTGCTCGATCTGACGCGGCGGACGCTGGCGCATCTGGGCCTCAATGCCGACGTGCCCGAGAGCGCATCCCGGGTCGACGACCGATTCGTGGGGCCGGGTTACGGATATCCGACCGATGAGACGATGGCTGCCATCGAAACACTGGCTCTTGACGAAGGCATCGTGCTCGATCCCGTGTACACCGGCAAAGCGATGGCGGGTCTTCTTGCCCACGCCCGTGAAGGTCGAGTCGGTTCCGACGACGTCGTCGTCTTTCTCCACACGGGCGGCGCACCCGCGCTATTTGCCTACAACGCGGAAGTCGCCGCGACCGCGCCCGCATGAGAGAGCTCCGGGCGTGGATCACGCTGACGCGGCACGCCCTGTTGTTGTGGCGCACCGGCCAATTGCGTTTCCGTCTTGAGACGTTTGGCGTGTACTATCCTGCCCTCCCGTATTCGGCCCCGTGGTGGCGCATTTCCACTCCTGTCGCCTTCATGCTCCTGCGGCGCGCGCGCTCCTACGCCCACTGGTTGGTCGAGATGGACGACCTGCGGAAGAAATCGTGACCGCCGAGACCGCGCGGTCCGACGATCTGTATGCTCGCGCGCGGCGTGTGATCCCGGGGGGTGTCAGCAGCCCGGTGCGGGCCTTCAAAGCGGTCGGCGCCACGCCGCGCTTCATCGCCCGTGCGGCGGGCTGCACCCTGGTGGACGTCGACGGCAACGACTACGTGGACTACGTGATGAGCTGGGGTCCGCTCATCAACGGGCACGCCTTCGGGCCGATCGTCTTTGCTCTGACCAGCTCGGCGGCATACGGCACGAGTTACGGCGCGCCGACCGAGAGCGAAGTAGAGCTTGCCGAGGCGATGGTCGCGGCCATGCCGTCGGTCGAGATGGTGCGATTCGTGAGCAGCGGCACCGAGGCCACGATGTCGGCCGTGCGCCTCGCCCGCGCCGCGACCGGGCGCACCATGCTGGTCAAGTTTGCCGGCAATTATCACGGCCACGGGGACGCGTTGCTGGCGCGGGCCGGGAGCGGCAGCCTCACCCTGGGCGTGCCGACCAGCCCGGGCGTGCCCGAGACTGTTGTCTCTCAGACGCTTGTTCTGCCGTACAACGACGTCGGCTTGCTGCGGGAGGCCTTCCGGAAAGACGGGGAGGCGATCGCGGCCGTGATCGTGGAGCCGATTGCGGGGAACATGGGCGTCGTGCCGCCCGCCCCGGGTTTTCTCGAGGAGATCCGCCGGCAGACGGAGCGCACCGGCAGCCTCTTCATCATGGATGAGGTGATTACGGGCTTTCGCGTCGCTCACGGCGGGGCGCAGTCTCGGTTTGGGCTGACGCCCGACCTCACGACGTTGGGCAAGATCATCGGCGGCGGTCTACCGGTGGGCGCGTTCGGCGGCCGGCGCGACCTCATGGAGCAGATGGCGCCGGATGGTCCCGTCTACGAGGCAGGCACCCTGTCCGGGAATCCGCTTGCGATGCGGGCCGGCCTTGCCAACCTGACGCCGCTCGGCGACCCCGGTTACTACGAGGCACTGGATGCGGCAACGGGGCGCCTGGCGGACGGGCTATCCGAGGGCGCCACCCGGGCCGGTGTCCCACTGACCGTCAATGCCGTGACCGGCATGCTGACGCCGTTTTTCAGGGACGGCCCGATACAGACGCTGGGCGAGGCCGAGGGCTCAGACACAGCGCGCTACGCCGCGTTCTTCCGCGCCATGTTACGGCGGGGGTTTTATCTCCCCCCGTCCCAATTCGAGGCCTGGATGCTCTCCAGCCGGCACGATTTCGGGATCATCGACAGGACGATCGCCGCCGCGGCCGACGCATTTCACGAAATCGCAGCTCAGTAGCAGCAGCTGTCCTTGAAGCCGCAATTGGGACAGACGGCGTCCTTACTCCCGCGGATCGCCGTCATGGGGAAACCGCATTGCGGGCACGGTGCAACCGGGGGCCGGTCGGGTGGTGGCGATTTGTCGTCCGTCATGTTCGCTAGGATAGTCCGAATGCCCCCGCGCCGGGAAGGAGGGATGATGGCAGCGTTGAACATCGGCGGCCATCTCTCCCTGGGCAGGAAACCGGCCGACACGGTGCGGCAGGCGGCGGCTGACGGCTTTCGTAGCATGCAGATATTCGCTTCCAGCCCCGGAGCCTGGCGCCCGCCGGCGGAAGATCCGGCTCGCCTGGCATCGTTCATCGCCGCTCGCCGGGAGTATGGCGTCTGTCCTCTCGTCATTCACGCCATCTATCTGATCAATCTTGCCTCGGAGAACGGGGCCCTGGTGCGAAAGAGCATCGGATCCCTGATCGCCACGCTGGGCGCCGGCGCGGCCATGGGAGCACGGGGCGTGATCACGCACATCGGCAGCCACTCCGGCCGCGGCTTCGACGCGGTCTCCGACCAGGTCGCCGCCGGCTTGCGCGAGATTCTCGCCGAGATTCCTCCGGAGATTCACCTGTTGCTCGAAAACAGCGCGGGAGCCGGCGGGACACTCGGGGCCGATCTCCATGAGCTGGGAGAACTGATTGAGAAGGCAGACCGGCATCCGCAGCTCGGGGTCGCGCTTGACACGGCCCATCTCGCGGGTGCCGGCTGGGATTTCGCGACGCCCGGTGAGGCAACGCGACTGGTCAGTGCGGTGGAGGGTCACGTCGGCCTATCGCGTCTGTGGGCGGTGCATGCCAACGACGCGGCCGTTCCAGTGGGGAGCCGCAAGGATCGCCACGCCAACATCGGCGAGGGCTCCATCGGTCTGGAGGGATTCCGACGGCTACTGGCCGAGGAACCGCTACGCCGGGTGCCGTGGATCATGGAGACTCCGGATCTCGGAGAGCGCGAGAGCGGGGCAACGCCAAGCCTCACCCGGTTACGCGAGCTGGCGGAAGAGAGCGGGACGTCGGTCCATGTCTGACGGGTCCGTTGTCGTCGTGGGGAGCGCCAACATGGACGTGGTGGGGCGCGTGCCGCATCTGCCTGTCCCGGGGGAGACCGTCCTCGGCTCGACGCTCACCCACACTCCCGGCGGCAAGGGAGCAAACCAGGCGGTGGCGGCGGCGCGAGCCGGCAGCCGGGTCACCTTTGTCGGACACGTCGGTGATGACGCCTACGCCGACGACTTGATTCGCAGCCTGGCGGGAGCCGGAGTCGGCATCGGTCATCTCACACGGGACCGCACGCAACCCACGGGAGTCGCGCTCATCATGGTCGACGATGCCGGCCAGAACATGATCGGCGTCCTGCCCGGCGCCAATGGCCAGGTCTCGCCCGAGGATGTGGAGGACGTCGCGGGGGAGATCACGCGCGGATCGGTGGTGTTGACGCAACTGGAGATTCCCCTTCCCACGGTCATACGGACGGCCCAGGTCGGTCGGGCGGCCGGGAGCCTTGCCATCCTCAATCCGGCACCGGCCCGCGAACTGAGCCTGGAGCAACTGCGCCTCTTCGATGTGGTCGTCCCGAACGCCGAGGAACTGGGGCGGCTCAGTGGCATCGGGTCTCCCAATGACCCCGTTGCCGGGGCGCGCCTGCTGGTCGATGCCGGCGTGCGAGCGGTGGTGGTGACCCTCGGTGCAGACGGAGCCGTGGTCGTGACGGCCGACAGGCAGGCCAGCATCCCCCCGTATCCGGTTCGTGCTGTCGACACCGTGGGGGCCGGGGATGCCTTTGTCGGCAATCTCGCGCATGCTCTGGCCGCGGGGGAGACACTCATTGAAGCCGCTCACTGGGCAGGGGCGGCGGCCGCTTTAAGTGTCGGGAGGAGCGGGGCGCAGACGAGCATGCCCGCCGCGTCCGAAACGGCCGCCCTGCTGGGACGGGCCTCGTGACACACGTCGCTCACCACAACCTCGTGCTCGCCGTGCACCAGGGGCTCGCCAGCACGTTCCTTCTCTACAGTCTGGTACTGGGGCTGTGGGGCTTGCTGCTGTACGCGCGGGGAGGCAATCCGTCGGGAGGATATCTGGGAGCGCTGATCCTCGACGAAGCGCTGGCGGCCGTCCAGGGGCTGGTGGGTGTTGGTCTCCTTGCCCAGGGTCATCACCCCCATGACCCACTCCATTACCTGTACGGGTTTGTCGCGGTGGCCGCGATTCCGGCCGCATACTTCTACGGGCAGGGCGGCCACGAACGGAAGGATTCCCTCATCTTCGGCCTGGCAGGACTCTTCCTGGCCGGCATCTCGATCCGGGCGATGACGACCGGTGGAGGATGAGTAAAGTGCCTACACCGCGCCGACGCGGCCTTCAAAGCGGCCGAACGCCCCCGGCCGGCCCCCTGAATTGGCCTCGGGGTGGAGGATCGTCGCCGTGATCTCGACACCGTCGACCAGACGGGGGCCGGGACGATTGAAGTACGAGGACCCATCGACCACGTAGACTCTCCCCTCACGGACGGCCCGAAGCCCGTGCCATTCGGCAGGAAGGGCCGCCCTTTGCAGCTCCATGGCCGACCTCTCCAGACCGAAGCCGCAGGGCATGGCGATGATGATATCCGGATCGGCGTCCACGATGTCCTGCCACGTCACCTCGCGCGAGGGCTCGCCGGACCGCCCCAGCACGTCCTCCCCACCCGCGGCGGCCACCATGTCCGGCACCCAATGTCCGCCCACGAAGACCGGATCGACCCATTCCATGGTCAAGACGCGCTGCACCGGCCGGCCCGAGACGGCGGCCGCCACCGACGACAGCCGCGCTTCCAGATCGGACATGACACGTGCCGCCCGATCGTCGGTTCCGGTCAGAGCGCCGACGGTGCGGATGCTGTCAAGGACCGCGCGCAGCGTATGCGGCTCAAGGGACACGACCTGCGGCGCGGCGGGAAGCGCGCGAACCGCCTGGAGCACGAGGTCCGGCCCGATGGCGCAGACCTCGCAGAGCTCCTGCGTGAGGATCAAATCGGGCCGCAGATCGGCCAGGAGATCAGCGTCCAGACTGTAGATGGTGCGCCGTTCGGCCAGGCTCTCGCGCACGGCAGCGTCGATCTCGGCAGCCGTCAAACCGTCGGAATCGATGACGCTCGCGGTGATCTGCGGCTTGGTCCGGGCCTCGGGGGGAAAGTCGCACTCATGGGTCACGGCCACCAGGCGGTCGCCGAGACCGAGGGCATAGACGATCTCCGTCGCGCTCGGCAGCAGCGAGAGAATCCTCTGCTCGGTCAGGAACGTCCTCCTCTGCCGCGACTCACGTGAGTCGCTCTCCTTCGCGATTGTAGAGCCCGGCCGCCGTGCTGAGTTCCGGGGGCACGCCCATCTGTTCCAGCTCCGCGACATCGCCGGCGATCAGCGCGTCTCGCTGATTCGGCATGAGATCGTACCCGTGCAGGGCGGCATCCGGGTCTGACTCGAGCAGTTGCCGGTACGCCGGATCGTCGCCGGCTCGGCGCAGGACCTCGATAAGGGATTGCGTTGACACGGTCTCCTCCTTACAGCGGGAAACGCGGCAGATGCCGTGCCAGGGGCGGAAAACTGAAGTGCTACCATGGCCTGCAACCGCGTCTGCGTTAGAAAGGCTCGTCCGTGAAGCTCGTAGCACTTGCCGCCGCAATTCTCAGCATCGTTCTGGCCGGCGCCCTGGTCTCGACCCAGGAGACGCGAGCTGGGACGTCTCCGCACGTCACTTTTCGATTGCTCATGCCCGGCCTGCAAGGAAGCGGGGTCCATCGTGTGGCGCTCCCTCTCGCCGCTCCGCAGGACAACGGAGGGACGCCAACCGCCACCGCGACCGGCACCCCGCAACCACCGTCGCCCACACCCACGACTTCCCCCTATCCGGATCCGGTGGCGCTCCTCACGAACGCCATCAATCTGTACACGTCGATCAAGAACATCCATTTCTCCGACATTTACGTCGGCACCCAGACCGGCTCTCAGCCGCTGCAGGTCAACGCCACGGGCACCGGCGTCGCCAACTGCACACCGTCCGATTATGTCAAGGTCAAGGGCGTGGCCAGCATTCCCGGGACGGCACAGCGCGCCACCGTGAAGTATGAGATGGTCCAGCGCAAGAACACGTACTGGAAGAAGAACCTGACCGGGAAGGGAAAGCACGTCTGGAAAAAGGTGACGGAATCGAAGACGGAGGCCTTCGGCTTCAGCTTCGACAACCCTCTGGCCTGCGGTGCCACCTCGTCCGGCGGCTCGGGAGGAACGGACACCCTGAAGGATATCGTCAACCTGGGCCCCACCACCTATCACGGTCAGAAGGTCTGGCACATCCAGGCCACCGATGTGTCGACGGACACCAGCGGCACCACGACGACCGCCTTGCTGGACTACTGGGTGACCCAGGGCGCGACGACGCTGCCCGTCGGGTACAAAGTCACCATCGACGACGCGACACAGGGCATCTCCGTGAGCCTCGAGCAAGTTCTCAGTCAGCTCGGGAAAAAGGTCAAGATTCCGTCCACCTCGAACAGATAGGCTCCGTTTCTCGATGGACTCCTACGACCTGTCACACAAGCTCGCCTATATCGGCCGTCTGAGCCCGATTCCGTTTGCCACGGGCCCGGAGTACACCAACTCCGTCCCCGGCGTTCCGGTTCTCTCGATGGTCCGCATCTTTGTCGAGCCGGCGAACTGGTCCGATGCCAACATGCGCACGATTGCCCGTGAAATCGCCCGCGTGCTGGGCCCCGGCGAACAGTTCGACATCGGAATCACTCACACGAGCACCATCTACCGCCCTGATTTGCCGGCCGCCGGTAACGTCGCCCGGATGATCAAGCTCGATCCCGACGAGCCCCGCGTCGTGTTGCTGATTCGCGACGAGAACGGGGATCGCGCGTTTCAAGCGTTTTACCCGCGGTTGCGTTTTGAGCCGATCGAGACCGACTTCTGGCGCTCCATCTACGATATAGGGGCCGTCAAGATTCCCCAGCAAGAGTAAGTGCCCTCGCTCATTGCCATAGACGGGCTGCCGTTGATTGAGCCCGGGATGTGCCTGGGTGACCTGCTGGCCGATGCCTTCGACTGGCAAGACGGCGACATCGTGGTCATCGCGCAGAAGATCGTCTCCAAGGCCGAGGGACGCTGGGTTCGCCTCGACGATGTCGACCCGTCGCCTCGCGCCGCCGAGCTGGCGCGGATTACGGACAAAGATCCCCGCATGGTCGAGCTCGTCCTGCGGGAGAGTCGGGAGGTGCTGCGAGCACGGCCGGGTGTCCTGATCGTCGAAGACGTGCGCGGCTTCATATGTGCCAATGCCGGAATCGACCGCTCCAACGTCCAGCAAGACGGAGCCGGAGAGCGCGTTCTGCTGCTACCGGAAAATCCCGATCGGTCGGCGGACGAGATCCGGCGGCAGATCGAAGCACGAACTGGGCGCCACGTCGCTGTCATTGTCAACGATAGCCATGGCCGGGCATTCCGGGAGGGGACGGTGGGAGTGGCCATCGGCGTCTCCGGCCTCCCGGCGCTGTGGGACCGGCGTGGTGAGCTGGATCTGACCGGCTACACGCTCCACGCAACCGTCATCGGCTGGGCGGATGAGGTCGCCGCGGCTGCCTCGCTTCTCATGGGGCCGGCGGCGGAGGGTGTTCCGGCGGTGGCCGTTCGCGGCCTGGCGCGGCCTCCCGGCGAGGGGAAGGCGCGGGATCTCCTGCGTCCCCGCGAGCGCGATCTGTTTCGCTGACCCGGGCTGGACTATGCGGGCAGCTTTCCGGTCTCGATCACCGACAGCAGCCAGTCCTCGTCCTTCACGGGCGTTCCCATCTTGCGAGCCTTGTCGAGCTTCGAGCCGGCATCGGCACCCGCGACCAGATAATCCACGCCTTTGCTCATCCCCGGGGCGATCGTCGCGCCGAGGTCGCGCAGACGGGCTTCGGCCTGCCCGCGCGTGAGACTCTCCAGGCGGCCCGTCAGCAGGAAGGTCGTTCCCGAGAGTGGACCGGCCTCACCGCCGTCCGGCTGGTCTTCCCACGTCACACCGGCATCACGCAACGCATCCAGGTACGCGGCGTTCTGAGGCTGGGCCATCCACTCGGCGATGCTGGCTGCAGTCTTGGAGCCGATGCCCTCAACGGCTTCCAGCTGCTCCCGCGACGCTTGTCGAAGCTCCTCCATCGAACCGAAGGCGTGAGCGAGCAGCTCCGCGGTCTGAAGTCCGACGTAGCGGATTCCAAGGGCGAAGATGACGTTCGCCAGCGGACGGCCGGTGCTGGTGGCGATCGCGCGTACCAGATTGTCGGCACTCTTCTCCTGGATACCGGGCAGGGTTATGAGATCCTGGCGTGTCAGGCGATAGAGATCTGCCGGCGAGCGGATGAGGCCGTGGTTTAACAGCTCCTCCCCCACCCGGATCCCGAGTCCCCGGATGTCCATCGCCGGTTCCGAGACGAAGTGCTCGAGGGTTCGCACCAGTTGGGCAGGGCATGCGCCATTGGGGCAGCGGGCCATCGCTTCGCCCTCGGGCCGCACGATGCGGGCTCCGCACGACGGGCAGAATTCGGGCAGCCGGTAAATCTCCTCGCTCCCCGTGCGGTCTTCCACGATGGGCTTGACAACCTGAGGAATAACATCACCGGCGCGCTGCACGATGACGCGATCCCCGATGCGGATGTCCTTGCGGTGAATATCGTCCTCGTTGTGAAGAGTCGCCAGCTGAACCGTCGTGCCGCCGATGACGACCGGTTCCAGCACGGCATAGGGATTGATCGTGCCGGTCCGCCCCACGTTCACCCGGATGTCGAGAAGTCGGGTCGTGCTCTGACGCGGCGGGAACTTGTAGGCAATCGCCCAGCGTGGCTCCCGCCCCACTGCTCCCAACTCGTCCTGAATAGCCAGGGAGTTGATCTTGACCACGCAGCCGTCGATCTCGTACGGAAGCCGGTCGCGGCGCTCCTGAAGGTCCTGGCAGAACGCCCACACCTCATCGAGCGTCTGAACCTCTTGATCCAGACCGTTGACCGGGAATCCCCACTGCCGCAGGTGTTGCAGGATATCCCATTGGCTCTCGAGCCGAACGCCATCGACCTGGCCGACGGCGTACGCGAATAAGCACAGGGGCCGGCCCGCCGTCACCTGAGGATCCAGTTGCCGCAGCGATCCCGCGGCGGAATTGCGGGGATTGGCGAACAGCGTCTGACCCTCCTCCGCGCGCCGCGCGTTGAGCGCCTCGAATCCCTCCGTCGGCATGTAAATCTCGCCACGGACCTCGAGGAGACGCGGGAGAGGCTCTCCATGAAGGTGCTGCGGCACCTCCTTGACGGTCCGCAGGTTCTCGGTGACATCCTCCCCTTCGATTCCGCTGCCCCGCGTCGCTCCCAGCACGAAGTCGCCGTCCCGATAGGTGAGGGCGATGGCCAGTCCATCGATCTTGGGCTCGACGACGAAGGTGAGCGCGGCGTTAGGAACGAGCCGGAGCACCCTGTCGTACCAGGCCTGCAACTCGTCCCGGTTGAACGCGTTAGCCAGGCTGAGCATGGGGCGCGGATGGCGGACCGGCTTGAAGCCACGGGCGACGTCACCGCCGACACGCTGCGTCGGCGACTCGTCGGAGCGCAGCTCGGGAAAACGCTCCTCGAGTGCCCTCAGCTCGCGGACCAGCGCATCGTACTCGCCATCCGAGATGGTCGGATTGTCCAGTACGTGATAGTTGTAATTTGCCTGCTCGATCTCATGGCGCAGCTGCTCGGCACGCTGCGCCGGAGAGAGCTCTGCGTCCTGGGCAGAAAGTGCCATTGTCCACCTCGTCCGGTCTCGTCCGGGGCGGAGGTCGCCGGACTAGGAGAGTGTACCAGGATCGCCGTCCAGGTAGTCGGTCAGGCGTCCGACCACCGACCGCGGCTCAAACTCGAAGAGACGCTGCACGTTGCCGGGTGATGTCGTGCTGGCCTCCGTCAGGAGCGCGAGTCGTGAGGGCGAAAAAAGGGATCTTGCCGCGGCAGGCAGGCGGCCGGCGAGCCCGACCAGCAGGGAGGTCGGGAGCTGGACTTTTGGACGCACGACACCAATCTCTCCCGCGATGAGATCGACGAGATTGCGGAACGTCAGGAACGTCGGCCCGCCAACCGAGATCTCAAGGTTCGCCACGTCATCGCGCGAGACAGCGTCCACAATGCATCGGACGACATCCTCGACATCCACCGGCTGCAGCCGCGCATCGGACCGTGACGGCAAAGGAATCAGGGGCGCCCGCCGCACGAGGTCGGCCAGGGGGCGAGTGAGGCCGTCACCACGGCCCAGGATCACGGACGGGCGCAGGATCACGTAGGTCAACCCCGAGCCTCGTATCATCTGCTCGGCCTTCCACTTTTCCTGGAGGAACGGCGATGGATTGTCGGCCGACGACGCCAGACAGCTGACGAACACGATCCTCTCGATGCCGCGCGCCCTGGCCGCCGCCAGGACGGCCGCCGTGCCGTCCACGATGACATCCGGCTCGGGGTCTCGAAATGACCACGCGCCAAGATGCACCACGACAGACGATCCGTCCAGAAGGGTTTCCACTGTGTTCCGATTGCGCACGTCTCCCCGCACCCAGTCCACGCCGTCTCTCAACCACGGCGCGTCCGTTCCGAAGCGGGTGAGCGCGCGAACCTGATGGTTGTGCCGGAGCAGCTCGGGCACGAGGTAGCGGCCGACAAAGCCACCCGCGCCCGTCACAGCAATGTTGGTCATCTCAGGACGCTCCTTTCCCGTCGAGGGCGAGGGTCGCAATCGGTGTGTAGACGGGCCCCGCCGGACGCGGATCGCTGCGCATGACATGAACGCGGTCGACGTCAAATGTCTGCTCGAGCCTGGTCCGCGCCTTAACGTTGTCGAGAGTCGCGGCGAGCCCGGCCCGATCGTCGCGGGTCATCGTGTCACGGGTGCGTGCCAGGGTGATGTGAGGCGAGAAGGCGCGTTCCTCCGCCGCGAAGCCGTGGGCTTCCAGACCGCGTTCCACGAGGTCGTACAGGTGCTCGAGTTCGAGGAGGCCGGCGCCGCCGGCGAGTCCCGCCCAGACCACGCGCGGCCGCGAGATCGACGGAAACGCGCCGAGTCCTGACAGCCGGAGCGTAAACGGGGCGAGCTCCGCCGCAGCGTTGCAGACCGCGGTGCGAACCGCCTGGAGACGCTCGGCGGGTGTGGCGCCGAGAAAGCGCAAGGTAATATGGAGCAAGTCAGGATTCACCCACTTCAGAACGGACGCGTGGCCGACGAAGTTATCCTGCACACGACCCAGTTCATCCTGCACAGAGCGAGGTATCGGAACGGCAATAAAAGTCCGGACACTCGCGCCCGGCTTTGACAACCTACCACCCATGGTCTACCATACGTACGCCTCGGCTAGTCGGAAAGGATATCGAAAGGCGCATGCTCTCGACTCTTAAAGCCATCGGCCCCATCGTCGTTGCCGGGTTCGTGGCCTTCGGTCTCGCGGTCTGGTTCAGCATCATCGTCTGGACCTTTATAGATATCCGGTCGCGCTCCAGGGACAAGCTGGTCTGGGTCTTCGCGATTGCGCTCGTCCTCTTTTTCAACGTGTTCGGCCTCGTGGTCTATCTGATCCTACGTCCGCACGAGACGCTGATGCAGGCGTACGAGCGGTCGCTGGAGGAAGAAGCCCTGCTGCAGGAGATCGAGGAGCGGCCGATCTGCCCGAACTGCCGGCACCGGGTCGAGGCCGACTATCGGGTGTGCCCGCACTGTCTCACCAAACTGAGGGACGTGTGCGCGCATTGCAACAAGCTCGTGGAGCTTGACTGGGCGGTCTGCCCCTATTGCACAACCGAGCGCAAGGCGCCCCTCGCCTTCGAGACGCAGCAGACCACCTCCATGCCGGTCCTGCAACCGGCCACCGGCACCGACGGCACGTAATACGCGTCCCAGCCGGCTCCAGGGCTGGTGCATGATCGGCATCGGCGGGTCGTTGTGGCCGGCCCGAGTGCCGGCCAGCCTGACGCCGGCGTCGACCACACCGGGCTGGTCGCCACTCGAGGCGACCACGACGGGATAATGCACGAGCCCTACAGCCGGCTCGCCTGACCCTACATTTCTGTGGCGACCCGTGCTACAGTGCCGGGAGGGGGTGAGGCGTGGTCGACGCAGCGGGGTATCATCGCGCGGTGCGTGAGTGGCCGGCCAGCGAGCAGCCACGCGAGAAGCTGGTACAGCACGGACCGGAACGCCTCTCTAACGACGAGCTGCTGGCGATCTTGATGCGGGTTGGCGTCACGGGACGTGATGTCGTCACTCTGTCGCGCGATCTGTTGGTCGCCTACGGCGGCCTGGAGGGTCTTTCGCGGGCCGCCGTCGCGGACCTCGCCGGCATGCATGGTATCGGTCCGGCGAAAGCCGTCACCATCAAGGCAGCCATTGAGCTGGGGAAGCGCCTGCTGCTCGAAGCGCCCGACAGTCGTGCCCAGATCCGATCACCGGAGGACGCCGCCGCCATGCTTATGGTGGACATGCGTCTTCTCGAGCAGGAGCACCTGAAGGTCGTTTTGTTGAACACCAAGAATCACGTCGTGGGCGTGCGGGATGTGTACAAGGGCAGCCTGAATTCCTCCCAGATTCGGGTGTCTGAAGTCTTCCGCGATGCCGTCAAGGAGAATTGCGCCGCGGTGATCGTGGCGCACAACCACCCCTCGGGGGACCCGACGCCCTCGCCCGAAGACATTCGGGTCACGCGCGATCTCGTGGCGGCCGGGAAGCTGCTCGACATCGAGGTGCTGGACCACCTCGTCATCGGGCACGGCCGGTACGTGTCACTCCGCCGGAAGAAGCTGGGATTCGACTCGTAGTTCGCCGGGGAACATATATTGCATTGCGATCCCCAGTGACCGGTGGAGGATGCAATGGCCGACGGATTTGACACCCTGGGACTCAACGAAAACGTGCTCCGCGCCGTGCACGACGTGGGCTACGAGCAGCCCACCCAGGTGCAAAGCGAGACGATCCCCCTGCTCCTGGAGGGACGAGACGTCATCGCCCAGTCACAGACCGGAACGGGCAAGACTGCGGCATTCGCGCTCCCCATGATCGAGCGCATGAATCGGAACAGCAATGAGGTGCAGGGACTGATCCTGGTCCCGACGCGCGAGCTGGCCATGCAGGTGGCGGGGACGATCCACAAGTTGGGGAAACATCTCGGGATCTCTGACCTGCCCATTTACGGCGGGCAGCCGATCGACCGTCAATTGCGCGCCCTCCGGCACGGCGTTCAGATCGTCGTCGGAACTCCCGGCCGGATTATGGATCACATGCGTCGGGGGTCGCTCGACCTCAGCCACGTGAAGATGGTGATTCTCGACGAAGCCGACCAAATGCTGGATATGGGGTTCATCGAAGACATCGAGGTCATCCTGGATGACCTCCCGGAGAATGTTCAGATCGGGCTGTTTTCTGCAACCATGCCGCCCCGCATCCGACAACTCGCCGCGCGCTACCTGACCGATCCGGCCACCATTTCCGTCGCGCGGCAGCAGGTCACGGTGCCTGAGGTCCGGCAGTTCTACGTGGAAGTGACGCGGCAGGGCAAGCTGGAAGCTCTGACGCGCATTCTCGACATGGAGGTGCCCGAGTCCGCCATGATCTTCGTGCGGACGAAGCGCGAGACCGACGAACTTGGAGAGACCCTCATCGGACGCGGCTACCTGGCGGAGGTTATCCACGGCGACCTGAGCCAGGCGCAACGCGAGCGGGCCATAGCCGGCTTCCGCGTGGGCAAGGCCGACATCCTCGTCGCCACCGACGTGGCGGCCCGCGGCCTCGACATCCCGGACGTGAGCCACGTCATCAACTACGACATCCCTCTCGACCCCGAGGCGTACGTGCACCGAATCGGCCGCACGGCGCGTGCCGGGAAGGAGGGAACGGCTATCACCTTCGTCACACCCCGGGAGCGAGGGCTTCTCCGCACGATCGAGCGCCTGATCAATATGCGTATCCAGCGGATGCAAGTTCCCACGGCCGCCGACGTCGCCGAACGTCGCGCTCAGCTATTTCGTAATTCGCTTCGGGACGCCATCGTCGGCGACCAGCTCGAGCCGTACCTCCTCATGGTGGACGAGCTCGGGCAGGAATTCGACCTGGCGGCCATCGCGGCGGGCGCGATCAAACTCGCGTACGAAGAGGACCTGGTCGAGACGGTGACCGAAGAGGTGCCGGTGGGTGAGCAAGGGATGCAGCGCCTTTTTATTCGAGCCGGGCGCAATCAGGGAGTCACGGCGCGCGACCTCGTGGGCGCAATTGCCAACGAGGCGGACATTCCGGGTCGCGACATCGGCGCCATCGAGATCCAGAACAACTTCAGCTTTGTCGACGTCCCCAAATCCGACGCGCACCGCGTCATCGACGCGTTGCTGCGTTCCGGAGTCAGAGGCAAGCGCGTGAAGGTGAATGTCGCCGAGCCCGTCCAGCCCGGTACCGTGAGGCCGCGCACGCCGGCGTAGCTGCCGCATCCGCCGTTTTGTGTCACCTGCCATCAGTGCAGGACAATAACTGGCGCAAGACGACGGAGAAGGCATGGAGAGGCGCGTTGTCGTCACGGGCATGGGTGCCGTGACGCCGCTCGGTAACAGTCTGTCCGAAACTTGGGACAGCATCAAAGCAGGCCAGTCAGGTATCGGTCTCATCACGCGATTCGATGCCTCCCGCTTGACCAGCCGCATAGCGGGAGAGGTGAAGGGATTCGATGCGACCACGGTGCTCGACGCGCGCCAGGCGCGGCGCATGGATCGCTTCCAGCATTTCGCGTACGCATGCGCGGTCGAGGCCCTGAAGGGCGCGGACTTCCAGATCACCGAGAGCAACGCGGACCGAATCGGCGTCGTCATCGGGTCAGGAATCGGCGGACTCCAGACGATTCTTGACGGTCATTCCGGCCTGTTGGAGCGCGGACCGCGGGCCGTTAGCCCGTTCTTTATCACCATGATGGCAATCGACCTCGCGCCGGGACAGATCTCGATCCTGCTGGGAGCGAAGGGACCGAATCTGAGTACCGTCTCGGCCTGCGCGACCGGAGCCCATGCCGTCGGAGAAGCCGCCGAGATCATCCGACGTGGGCAGGCCGATGCCATGCTGGCCGGTGGATCGGAGGCCGGGATTATCGAACTGGCGATGGCAGGCTTTTGCAATATGCGCGCGCTCTCGACGCGGAACGACGAGCCGGAGCGCGCCAGCCGTCCCTTCGATGTCGACCGGGACGGCTTTGTCATGGCGGAGGGCGCCGGTGTCCTGCTCCTGGAAGAGTACGAGCAGGCGCGAGCTCGGG
>JAJPIP010000019.1 GCA_021324655.1 Pseudomonadota bacterium | reverse complement strand
CCGGAGAAGCCGGAGCGGTTGTGCAAGGAGTGCGGGGCGCAGGTGAACAGCAGTCACGCCCTGTACTGTGAGACGCACCGCAAGGAGAAGCACAAGCGGCGCTACCGAGCGATCAAAGCCGATCCCGAGAAGTACGCCCACTGGCGGGAACTCCTCAAAAAGTACGACCGCAAGCGCAAAGAACGCCTCCGCAATCAGCGCGACGGCGGTGAGATGACAGCGTAGGCAGCAGGGGCCCGGCTCTCCCTTGGAGGAGCCGGGCCCCTGCTCACTGTCCCCCCATCCGGCTAGGTCAAATGGCCCAAATCCGCGATAATGGGGCGGAATTTGCGCATGCCTGACTCCCCGTTCGATTCCATCGACGCTCTCGAAGCCGCGCTCCAGGAGCGCGGCTATATTGCGGATCGCTCTCTGGCGACCGCTCTCTTTCTTTCCGTGCGCCTGGGGAAGCCCCTCCTGCTGGAAGGGGAAGCCGGCGTGGGGAAGACGGAGGTGGCCAAGGTGCTGGCCGACATCCTGAACGGGGAGCTCATTCGCCTGCAAGGCTACGAAGGCATCGACATCGGACATGCGGTGTATGAGTGGAATTATGCGCGGCAGATCATGGCGATTCGCCTCGCCGAGGCCCAGGGCGAGCGCGAATCGCTTCCCGATGTCTTCGGTCCGGACTTCCTGGTCAAGCGTCCCATCCTGCGCGCCCTCGAGAGTCACGGCGCGCCGCCCGTCTTGCTGCTCGACGAGCTCGACCGGGTGGATGACGAGTTCGAGGCCTTCCTCCTGGAAGTGCTCTCCGACTTTCAGGTCACGATTCCCGAAATCGGAACGGTCACCGCGGTGCAGCGGCCGGCCGTCATCATCACCTCCAACCGGACGCGTGAGCTGCACGACGCCCTGAAGCGCCGCTGCCTCTATCACTGGATCGACTACCCGACTCTCGAGAAGGAGTACGCCATCGTCAGCACGCGGGTGCCGGAAGCGCCGGAGATCCTGCGGCAGCAGGTGGTGCGCTTCATTCAGGATCTACGTGAGATGGATCTGTACAAGGTGCCGGGCGTCGCCGAGACACTGGACTGGACGCGCGCCCTGGTCTCGTTAGGGCAGGACGCCCTGGATGAGCGGGCCGTGCGCGACACGCTGGGTGTCCTCCTCAAGAACCAGGAAGACGTGACCCGGCTGCAGGCGGCGGCGCCCGCTCTGGTCAGGAGCGCGGCTCACGCCTGAGCGGATCGCCGTGACCGCGGCCTCCGACCTCCGGTATAGTGACGCTTGAACTGAGGCCCGCATGACCACGTTCCGCTTCATCCACGTCTCCGATATTCACCTCGGCTACGAGCAGTACAACCTCGCCGAGCGCGCCGATGACTTCGCCCGCGCCTATCTCGACATGGTCGAACACGCCATCACCGTGCGCGCCGACTTCGTCCTCATTGCCGGTGATCTGTTCCATAAGGCGAACGCCGACGCCTGGACGCTCCGTCAGGCCATGCACGGCCTGCAGCTGCTGCGGGAGAGCAGCATCCCGGTGGTGGCGATCGAAGGGAACCACGATGCTCCGCACTACCACAAGCACCTGTCGTGGATGGAGTTTCTGGGCGACCACGGCCTGCTCTCCCTCCTGAACGTCGACCGCGACGCCCATGGCCGCGCCGAGCTCCGCCCATTTGATCCGAACTCGGGGCACGGTTCCTGGCTCGATGTGGCGGGCGCGCGCATCTACGGCATCAAGTACTACGGCGCCGCCCTGCCTCGCATTCTCGAGGAGGTGGAAGATCAGATTGAGGCCGCACCCTTCACGATTCTGATGCTGCACGCCGGCATGGAGGGCCAGGTGCCGCATATGCACGGTGGCCTCACCATGGGCCAGATCAACCCACTCCACGGCGCCGTGGACTATCTTGCCCTCGGGCATGTCCACAAGCAGCTCAAGACCGACTGGATCCATAATCCCGGCTCGACCGAGGTCAACTCCTTTGAGGAGATCGACTGGCCGCACGGTTTCTTCGATGTCACGGTGGATACCGACGCCGAGGTGAAGCACCAGGCCGAGTTCATCCCGTCCCCGCACCTGCGTCCGTTCCATCGCATCATCGCTGCTGTGTCGGACGACGACACCTCCGAGGTTTTCGCCGTGAAAGCGGAGGAACGCATTGCGGCAACGACCGGCATCCCGGAGCGAGCGATTATCGAGCTGGATCTGGGCGGCGTGGCGTCCTTCGGGCGCCAGGAAGTCCCGATCGAGCGGCTCAAGGCGGCGGTCGAAGAGCGCTTCAATCCGCTGGCGGTCCGCGTCCGCAACAGCATCGTGAAGGACGGCATCCTGCCGGTCTCGAGCCGCGAGCGTATGGATCGGGTCGACGTGGAGCGAACCGTGGTGGAGCGCCTCGTGTACTCCCGGCCGGAATACGCCGATTCGGCGGCGGCCTGGGCCAAGCTCATTCTGGATATCAAGGGCATGGCCGTCGAGAACACGGTTCCGGCCACCATCGCCGACCACATCGCCGAGACGGCACGGCGCGTGTCCGAGGGCGATGCTCCCCTCCCGGCGCCGGAGGCGTCGGTCACCGAGTAAGCCGGCATGCAGATCCTCTCCCTCGAGCTTGACAACATCAAGAGTTATCGCCACACCCGCCTGGACTTTTCGCCCGGTATCAATGCCGTCTGCGGGCACAACGGATCCGGCAAGACCACGATCCTCGAAGCCATCGGCTTTGCCCTCTTTGATCATCTTCCGTACAACCAGCAGGACTTCCTGCGCGAAGGCGAGAAAACAGGAACCATCCGCGTCCAGCTCGAAGCGCTCGACGGCCGCATCTATGAGGTCGTGCGCAAGGTGGGCGCGAGCGGCAACTATTATGTCGCCGATCTTGAAACCGGAACGCGTCTCGCCGAGCGCTCGGCCAACGTGCAGGAGTGGATCCGGGCCAACGCCCTCGGTATCGACGGTGAGGCTGACCTCTCATCCCTCTTCAAGAACGCGATTGGCGTGCCGCAAGGCTTGATGACCGCCGATTTCCTGGGTACCGCCGCGACCCGCAAAGCGATCTTCGATCCGTTACTGCGCGTCGAGGAGTATCAGCGAGCCTGGGAGAAACTACGCGACACCGAGCGCTATGTCCGCGACCGCGTTGCCGGCGTGCGGGAAGAGATCGCGCGGCTGCGCGCGGATGTCGACAAGATTCCCGAGACCGAACGGGAGGCCGGCGAGCTGCGCGACAGGGTCCGGACGAGCGGGGAACAACTCGATCGCCTCCGGGCCGAACGCGGCGAATGCGAGGCGATGAAGACGGCCCTCGATACCCTCGCCGGCGACGTGGCGGCCGCCGCGGCGGCGCTTCGCGAGGGCGACTACGCCGCCGGGCTTGCTCGCAATCGGCGTGACGACGCGGCGACGGCCCTGACGGCGGCGATGCAGGCGCAGGCCGTGGTGGCCGTGACCGAGACGGACTTTTATGCCCTGGAGCGGATCCACCGCGAGCTGGCCGAACTGGACGAGATTCGGGCAGAGCGCGATCGTTTGCAGAGTGAATCAGGACAAGTCGCGGCGCGCCTGGCTGCCGTTCAGGAGACGATTGAGAGTCTCGATGTGGAGCGCGCGCAAGCCCTGGCCGATGGGCAGGCCGCGGCGGCTCTGGTTCCGCAGGTGGAACGTCAGGCCGCGCTGGAGGAGCGCATACGAGCCGCCGCGGCGGCCCTCAAGGAGCGCCAGCAGCTGGTGGCGGAGATGCAGGCGGCGGATGCGGGCATCGAGGCGCTGCGTGACCGCATCGCCGGCCGGCTCAAGACCATTGAGAGCGCCCGCGCCGCGGAGCGGGAAGCTGCCCGCCGCGCCGACGTCGAAGCGGCCCTGGCCACGATCACCGCAACTCTGACTGAGATGGCGGGTCTCGAGCAGCAAGCGAAGCAGCTCCATCAAGAGGGGAGCGCGCTCCGCCAGGAGCACGATGCCGTGCTGGCCGAGGTCAAGCGCGCGCAGGACATTCGCACGCTGATGGCAGGTGATGAACCCGTCGCCGGCCAGGCGGAGATGCTGCATGCCCGGGAACGCGAGATGCACGAGGGACTGATCCGTCTCCGCGCAGGTCTCGACTACCAGGAAATTGCGCGCGCGGAGCTGACGCGCAGCCACTGTCCCCTGCTCGATCTGACCTGCCCGGTCGTCGCCTCGGATGCCACCTCGCTCCAGCATTTCGATGACCGCGTCGCCGCCGACGCGGCGCGGCTGGCCACGCTGGAAGCAGAGCACGCCGCCCTCCTGCCGCAGATGGGGGCGGCCGATGCCGCCGCGAGCCGGGTGCACGAGTGGCGGGTCGAACTGGCGCGTGTGGAAGGCAGTGAGACGCGGCTCCCCACCTTGCAAGAGCGTCTCGCCGCGTGCCGTCAGGAGTACGCCGGGCTGCAGACGACGCTGGCCGGCAAATCGCAACTGCTGGACGAGAAGGCGGAGCGCGACGCTGAGCTGAGAGCGATTCAGCGCGCGGAGCAGATCGCCGGTTCGCTGTCCGTTCTACAACAGCAGCAGGACCACGACAGACACGACCTGGACGAGCGGGTCGGGCAGCGAGCCGCTCTGCACGAGCGCATCGAGGGGCTGGCCGGTGCCGCCGACGATGGGAAAGCGGCGCGGGCCGAGCTGGACGCACTGGGAGATCCGCGAGCGACCCAACAGCAACTGATGGGCACGGCGGCTCGCCAGGCAGAGATCGAGGGCCGCTTGCGGACCGCGCAGCAGCGGCTGCAGGAGGAAAGTGACCATTTGCGCGCTCTGAGCGCCGCTCTCCAGCGCTTCGTGGGTCTGGATGAGAAGATCGCGGACCGAAAGGAGCGGGCCGAACGGCACCGCCCCGGCTACGAGCGCTACATCGCCCACCGTGAGGAAGCGGGACGCGTGGAGGAGCGAACGGCCGCCCTGCAGGCAGCTGAGGCACTACTGGCCGGCGCCGAGGAAGCGCTGGAGGTGGCGCGTGAAAGACATACGCGGCTGGACGAGTCGTACGACCCGGCGATCCACCGGACGGCGACCACCCGGTACACCGAGTTGAGCCAGGAGGTCGCGCGGGCCGAGGAGAACATGCGTCATCTGGAGCAACGCGTCGCGGACATCGAGGACGATGTCGCGTATTACCGGCGTCAGGAAGAGAAACTGGTCGCTCAGCAGGCGGACTGCGACGAGTTGGGCCGAACGGAGACCCATCTACGCTTTATTCGCGAGACTATCAAGACCGCCGGCCCGGAGGTCACGCGCACTCTGCTGGCCAATATCTCCCAAATCGCCAACGACATCTATGCCGAAATCATGGACAACCACGCGATCGAGCTGCGCTGGGATCCCGAGTACGAGGTCGTGGTGCGCCACGGCCCGGAGGATCGCACGTTTGCCCAGCTCTCGGGCGGAGAGCAGATGAGCGCTGCCCTCGCGGTGCGGCTGGCGTTACTGAAGGAGATGAGCGAGGTGGATCTCGCCTTTTTCGACGAACCGACCCAGAACATGGATGCCGACCGGCGCAGCAATCTCGCCGATCAGATCCGCGCGGTGCGCGGCTTCCGCCAGCTCATCGTCATTTCACACGACGACACCTTCGAGCACGAGACCGATCATCTGATTCGGCTGGTCAAGAACGAGGACGAGACCCAGGTCGTCGCCTGATGTTCGTCCCCGAACGCGCCGGACAGGCTCTGGCCGCCCAGGCTGACGCGTTCCGGCGGGTGGCCGATGAGTCGGCGCAGCTGTTGAGCCGCTATGAGGCCGCGCTCCGGGCGCTCGCCCGCATGACAGCGGTGCAGATTGACGACCGGTTGGGTGGTGTGCCGTGGCCGGGAGCGCGGCCGACGGTTGAGCTGGACCGGCGCGGCCTTATCATCCCGTTCGGCATCACCTGGCAGTCGGCCGAGGAGGCGCGCCGCTGGGCGCTCGCCGCCCTGTCCGGAATCCCCACGGCGGCCGTGGACGGCAGCCAGATACCGGCGTCCAAAGAGTTCGGCGTGCCGGTCTCTCTGATCCAGGTCGCCTGGTTCGTCAACGAACACGACGCCGGCCGGCCGTACATCAAAGATGTGCGTGATGAGGTCGTGACGCCGGAGAACGACGATTACCTGTATGCCGACGCCGCGCTCAGCCGGCGACGCTTTGCCCTCGAGATGACGGCCGCCGTCGAGCAGCTACACTCCCTGGCCGGGCGGGAACACGCGCTCCTCTTTGTCGACGGGACCTTTGTTCTCTCTTTTGCCGGCCGGCTCGCTCCCGAGGCCCGCACCGGCTACCTCGACGCGCTCTTCGATCTCCTGGACACGTCGGAGCGTGTGCAGGTCCCGGTGGTCGGCTACGTCGACCTGTCGCTGGCCTCCGATCTTGCCGGCCTGCTGGCCCAGGCCTGCGACCTTCCGGCCGGATCGGTGTTTGACGGGCAGATTCTGGCCCGGTCCATGCGGCCCTTCGATCGGACGGCCGTGTTCCAGTGTGCGCGTGGCGACGTTCTACCGTACTATCGCCGCGACGACAGCGATCGCTCGGGCGATCTGTGCTTCACCTACCTTCAGATCGGCCATGACACCCTGCCGGTTCGGCTCGACCTTCCGCGCTGGGTCGTCGAGTCCGGGCGCGTGGACGAGGTGGTGGACATCATCCGCGCGGAGATCGTGGTCGGGACGGGGTACCCGTACGCGCTGGAAACCGCCGATGCCGCGGCCGTCCTCACCACCGACGATCGCCTGACCTTTTACCGGCTTTATCACGAATTCGCTCAGCGATCCGGACTGAACGCGTCCGTCCCTGCCAAATCTGTCAGTAAGGCGCGGCGGCGGTAGACTGGATCACATTCCGGATGACGGCAAACGTGTGACAGTGGGGAGGCTCGGGTGCATCGGACGATGTCGATGGGAAGCGAGCGGGCGCACCCGTTCGACATTATCCTCGACAGCATCGACGATGCCGTGGCGGTCCAGGGGGCCGACGGCCGGTACCTGTACGTCAATGCCCGCTTCGCGGCGCTGGTAGGTCTGCCACCGGATGTTCTCCTCGATCTGCCCGTGGAGGACATCACCACGCAGTTCGAAATTCTGACGGAGGATTGTTCGCCATTCCCTCCGGACGATCTGCCCGGCCGGCGCGTCTTGCTGGGCGACGAGCCTGCCGAGACGATCCTCGGTTTCCGGCGCCCGGGAACGCCCGTGCGCTGGATGCGGGCGCGGGCACGCCCGGTCAGGGATGCGGACGGACACGTGACCGCCGCCGTCAATGTCCTGCTGGATATCACGGCCCGTAAGGACGCGGAGCGAGAACGGGCTCTGCGACTGGCCGGCGAGGAACGTACCGCCCAGCGCGCTGCCTTCCTCGCCGAAGTGGGAAGAGCCCTCGCCAATTCGCTCGATTACGAAACGACGCTTGACACCGTCGCCCGATTGGCGGTTTCGGTCATCGCGGACTGGTGCATCGTGGACACCGTGTCGGACGACGGGCGCTTTGAGCGTGTCACGATCGTGGGCAACGATCGCGAACTGGAAGCGCAAATTCGAACGCTCGCGTCCCGGTACCCGCCGGACGAACGGAGCGGCGCCGCCGCAGCGTTGCGGACGGGCGCGTCTCGCCTCGTTGCGGTGATCAGCGACGACATGCTCACGTCGGTCGCCCGAAACGACGAGTCCCTCGACGCCATGCGCTCCATGAACATCCGCTCCGGCATGATCGTCCCCTTGACCGCCCGGGACCGCATACGCGGCGCTATCACGTTCCTCAGTAGCGGTCCGGACCCGTACACGGACGATGATCTCTCGCTGGCCGAGGAACTGGGGCGGCGAGCCGCGCTGGCCATCGACAACGCTCTCCTGTATGCGCAAGCGTCGCACTCGGCCACCGAGATGGCAGCGATTCTGCGCCAGATGGGAGAAGGCGTGGTCCGCGCCGGCCCGGATGGCCGAATTCTCTTCGTCAACGAGGCAGCCGCCCGCATCATGCAGGCGTGGGAACCGGGACACGACATCGGTGAGTATATCGAGCCCTATGCGGTGCGGCGGCGCGACGGCACCTACTTCACGCGTGAGGAATTGCCGCTGGCGCGTGCCTTACGCGGGGAAACCGTCTCGGGAGAAGAATGGATCTCACGGCGCGCCGACGGACAGGATGTCGTGATTCAGGGGAGCGCGACGCCGGTTCACGACGACGCAGGCCGGCCATTGGGAGCCGTCCTGACCTTCCGGGATATTACGGCGCAGCGCGAGCTGGATCGTCAGAAGGACGAGTTCCTCTCCCTCGTGGGGCACGAGCTGAGAACGCCTCTAACCGTCCTCCATGGATACTTGCAGCTTCTCGAACGCCGGACCGCCGACGAGTCGATCGCGCGCCCCCTCAAGGCGATGCGGCGCCAGACGGACCAGTTGGTGGATCTCGTCCACGACCTGCTCGATCTCTCGCGCATCGGCAGCGGTCTTCTTCTCTGCTCCCCGGAGCCGCTCGACTACCTTGACCTGGTCCGGCAGGTGGTCGATGAGATCAGCCTGCTCCATCCCGACCATGACTTCCGCATCCACAGCCCTGACCGTGTGGACGTCGCGGGTGATGCCGTCCGCCTTCGCCAGGTGCTGATCAACCTGATCGACAATGCGCTCAAGTATGGGCCGCCGGGCACGGCCGTGACGGTGACCATTCAGCTGAGTGACGGTGCCGTGCAGACCTTTGTCTGCGACGAAGGGCCTCCACTGCCCTCGGAGGAACGCGAACGGGTCTTCGAGCGTTTCTACCGCTTACGCCCCGCACCCAGGCAGTCAGGGCTCGGCATCGGCCTCTATATCACCCGCGCCATCGTGGAGGCGCACGGCGGCCGGATCTGGATCGAGGAAGATGATCATCTGTCGGTCGCTTTCTCCCTCCGCTCGCCCGAGGGACAGTGACGGAACGGCGCCCCCGCGATCGTACCCGCCAGTACGGCCATTTCACCCTCGACATCGGCGGCCGCACCCTTCACTTCCAGACGCAACCGGGCGTGTTCTCCCAGTACGGACCGGACGAAGGGACGCTACTTCTACTCGACGTGATTCTTCCGCGCCTGAAGCCGCACGAAACGGTGCTGGATCTGGGCGCGGGGATCGGGATTATCGGCATCGCCGTCGCCGGCGCCCTGACCCGCGGGGAAGTCTGGATGGTTGACACCGATATCCGGGCGGCCCGTCTCTCCGAAGAGAACGTCCGCCGCAATCACATCGAGAACGCGCACGTCGTGCTCTCCGACGTCACCCTCGATCTCCCTCACAAGCTGCGCTTCGATCTCGCCCTGTCCAACCCACCGACGCATGGGGGCAAAGACGTCCTGCAAAGCTTCGTGGGAGAAGCCTATGAGACGCTGCGCCCGGGCGGCTCTCTCTTCGTGGTGGTGAACCGTCTGCTCTCCATCAAGGCCATGATGGA
Source organism: Pseudomonadota bacterium (assembly GCA_021324655.1). Classification (GTDB taxonomy): domain Bacteria; phylum Chloroflexota; class UBA5177; order UBA5177; family UBA5177; genus JAJPIP01. The sequence goes on along the minus strand of JAJPIP010000019.1, from coordinate 15,481 downwards.
TGAAACCTTCGGCAACGTCGAGCAGGTCGAGCGCAAGAAAGGATTCATCGTCTTCCAGTCACAGAAGGAGCGGCGCGAGCGTGGAGTGGCTGCAGGCCCCTGACTACTGGCTGACGCGGCTTGTCTTCGAGAGGGCGTTGGCGCTCATCTATCTCGTGGCCTTCGCCGTCGCCATCAATCAATTTCGGCCCCTGCTGGGAGAGCGGGGCCTCCTGCCCGTCCCCTATTTCTTGCGGCTGGCCGGCTTCCGGCAAGCGCCGAGCCTCTTCCACCTGCACTACTCGGACCGCTTCCTGGCAGCGCTCTCCTGGACGGGTCTCATCCTCTCGGCTGCCGTCGCCGTCGGAGTGCCGGATATCGCGCCTCCCTGGGTCTCCATCCCCGTCTGGCTGATTCTCTGGGTGATCTACCTGTCCATCGTCAACGTCGGCCAGATCTTCTATGCGTTCGGCTGGGAGTCGCTCCTGCTGGAAGTCGGCCTGCTGGCAGCGTTTTTCGGGGACGGCCGGCCGGCGCCACCGCTGCTGGTGATCTTCCTCCTCCGCTGGGTTCTCTTCCGACTGGAGTTCGGGGCGGGCTTGATCAAGCTGCGCGGTGACCCCTGCTGGCGCGACCTCACCTGTCTCAACTACCACCACGAGACCCAACCCATGCCGAACCCGTTGAGCTGGTATTTCCACCACCTTCCGCGGTCTGTCCACAAGCTCGAAGTCCTGGGGAATCACTTTGCCCAGCTGGTCGTGCCCTTCGGCCTCTTTGCGCCACAGCCCGTCGCGTCGCTGGCGGGCGCGATCATCATCCTCAGCCAGGCCTGGCTCGTCGCCAGCGGCAACTTCTCCTGGCTCAATTTCATGGCCATTCTTCTGGCGCTGACCACCTTCGACGATCACGTGCTGGGGCACGTGCTTCCCGTCACGCCGGCGTCTCTTGCCCCGCTTCCTCTCTGGTGGCAGATCCTCTCGGTCGCGTTGACGCTGATGGTGGTGGTACTGAGCTACTGGCCGGTGCGCAATATGTTGTCGCGGCGGCAGCGCATGAACTTCAGCTTCAACCGCTACCACTTCGTCAACAGCTACGGGGCCTTCGGCTCCATCACCAAGGTGCGGTACGAGATCATCCTCGAGGGGACCGGGGCAGAGTTGCCGCTTCCGGATGCCGACTGGAAGGCGTACGAGTTCAAGGGCAAGCCGGGAGATCCCCATCGCCGGCCACCGCAGATCGCCCCCTACCATTTGCGCCTCGACTGGTTGATGTGGTTCGCCGCGATGGCGTCGCCGTTTGAGCATCCCTGGCTGCTGACCTTTGTCGAGAAACTCCTCGCCAACGATCGGCCCACCCTCAAGCTGCTGCGCCACAATCCTTTCCCGGACCGGCCGCCGAGGTTCATCCGCGCGCAGTTCTATCGCTACCGCTTCACGACGGGGCAGGAGCGCCGCGGGACCGGCGCGTGGTGGGACCGAACCCTGGTGGCTGAGTATCTGCCGCCCCTCCGGCTGGAGGGCCCGGTCACGCAACCCACGGATCAACCGTAGGCCAGGGCGGCCAGCTGCGTCTCCATCTCGTCGGCGGTCGGGCCGCCGTGCAGTCCTTTGAAATCCTTGAAGCCGAGGCTCTCGAGCCAGATTTGGTCGCGGCCGTGCGGAATGACCATGAGATTGCCGATGCGAGCGCGGAACCGGTCGGACACGCTCGGTCCAAAGAGGCCGGCGCCTATCAGATCGTCGATGCGGAAGACGGAGGCACGGCCGTCCAGCGCACGGCGTAGCTCCGACTCTGCCTCGTCCAGGTCCTCCTCGCGGACGTGCAGGACCGCGTCTCGCACGTTACCCGAAATGCGCGGGAGGCCACGCGAGGTCCCTTTGAGCCAGCGCGGCAGCTGCCGCACCTCCCGGTCGAGCGCGATCCTCCCGGTGATTTCCGTCTCCCCATGATCCGCCGTCAGCAGCAGCAGGATGCGGCGCGCGCCGTGGAGACCGCGATGGAGGATCGTTTCCAGGGCCATGAGGCACCGTGCGACCTCGCGCTCGAAGCGATCCGAATGGATTCCCTGGTAATGCGCCGCCGTATCGATAGCGCCGTGATACAGATACAGGTAGGAGGAAGCGGTCGGATCCTGCGCCGCCGCGGCCAGGGTGCGAATACCCTCTTTTGGCGTGGCGAAAGGCATGACGCGAGCCCCCGCCGACAGGCTCTCCGTCGCGGGCCCCGTGGCGATCGACCGGTGGTGGAAGAGCGTCGAGGCGATCCCGCGCTCGCCCAGACGCTGGTACATGGTGCGCGGCGGAAAGAGAGTTGTCGGATCGAGTGTGCCGGCCAGTTCACCGGGCGTGCCGGCCGGAAAGGCGTAGGTCAGCGGCGACACCGTTGCGTCGAGCCCCGGATCGTAGACAAACCACTCGTACACGCCGCTGGCGCCCGGCGTCTCCCCGGTATGGATCGCGGTCACGTGCGCCGCCGTGGTCGATGGAAACTGGGAGGTCAGCGGCGTCACGATCCCGTCGGTGAGAAAGCGGCGCAAAAACGGATACTGCTCGGCGTATCGCTGGAAGAAGCGCCGCCCGAATCCGTCGATGAACACGAGGATGACACGGTCGTACCGAGCGGCGAGCGGACCGAGCAGCCGCTGCGCCGCCTCATTGGGTTCCGAAAAGAGTGACGGCAGGGCCTGCGGAATCTCGGAAAAGCAGAAGCCGCCATACTGCGGTACGACCCATTCCGCCTGCCAGCCGGCCGGCATCGCGTGTATCTCAACCATCCCCGTCAGCATAGCCGTCCACCACGGCAGGGTCGGGAGATGCCACCATAGAGGAAGACCAGGGAGGACGGCATGACAGATCGTGAGGCCCAGGCAGCCCGCGAGTGGATCGCATACTGGCAGCGCGCGCTCCAGACCTCCGGGCAGAGCTGGATGTCGCTGGAAGACGCCCGACGCCAGCTGGCGTACTGGCGGCGCGTGCTGAAGGAGCACGAGCGAGCGGCCAACGCGCAGAAAGAGCGGTGATCGGCCGTCCTGCCGATCACCGCTCTCTTCCCACTCTGATAGTATTTTTTACTATTTAGAAAATTCAGTCTTTACAAATTGTAAAGATCATGGCAGTATAGGGGCATGGAGAACTCAGAGTTTCCCACACATTGCCCCGTCTGCCGCGGTCCCCTTCAGGTGACGCGGCTGCAGTGCCCGGCCTGCCACGCGGAGATCGCGGGGACCTTCCCGCTGCATCGTCTGGCCGGCTTGCCGGAGCCTCATGCCTCGCTCCTCGAGCTCTTTCTGCGCGTTCGCGGGAACGTCAAGGAAATGGAGCGGGCGCTCGGGCTCTCGTACCCCACGGTGCGCGCGCGCCTGGAGGAAGCGCTGACGGCAGCGGGTTTCGGACGCGAAGCGGACAGCGACCAGGGCGACCGCCGCGCCGCGATTCTGGATGCCCTGGAGCGTGGTGAGATCACGGCCAGTGACGCCACTGCGCAACTTCGCGAGCTGAACAGGAGGTCATAAATGAACGACGACGAGCGCAGGCGCATCCTGCGATTGGTGGCGGAAGGGAAGGTCTCCGCCGAGGAGGGAGCCGAGCTGCTGGATGCGCTCCAGTCAGAGCGCCGCGGCGCCGAGAACGCTCCCTCGCCCACACTACCCATCCCTCCCGTGCCGCCGGTTCCGCCGGCGCCCGGTACTGCCGGCCGCTCGCTGATCATCCGGGTCACCGAGGGGGACGAGAGCAGAGTCAACCTGCGTATCCCGCTTGGCCTCGCGCGCGCCGCCGGTAAGTTCATCCCGCGCCGCGCTCAGCATGATCTTGGCGAACACGGCATCGACCTCAACTCTCTCATCGAGGGAGTGGCCGGCGGCGTCGACAAAGGCCCGATCCTGCAGATCGAGGACGGAGAGGATACCGTTTACATCGGAGTTGAGTGACATGACCCTGTCGGTTGGACGTCTCCACATCACTGTCGCCCTGGCACCCCCTGAGCTTCCGCTGAGCAACGCGGAGCGCCGCCTGCGCGGCCGGCGGCTGCGCGAGGAGCTCGAGCGCGAGCGGATGCGCTGGATCACGGGAAACCGGCGATGGCTGTGACGACCGAGGAAGGGGTGGTGGCAGCCACCCCTTCCCGGCTTCCGATGCTCCGCGCCCTGACGCTGCGTGACTATCGCCTGCTGTGGGTCGGTCAGGGAATCTCGCTGATCGGCGATCAGTTCTACTACATCGCCCTCTCCTGGCTCACCCTCCAGCTCACCAACTCGGCGCTGGCCCTCGGCGGCGTGCTGACGGCGGCCGCCGTTCCCCGCGGCGTCCTCATGCTGTTCGGCGGGGCCATCTCCGATCGCCTCTCGCCGCGCCTCTTGATGCTCGGCTCGGATCTGTTCCGCGGTGTGGTGGTCGCCGCGCAGGCGATCCTGGTGCTCGCCGGCGTGGCGCAGCTCTGGCAGCTCTACGTCCTGGCCGTCATCTTCGGCGCCGTCGACGCCATCTTCTACCCGGCTGGTGGCGCCATGGTTCCCATGATGGTGCCGGAGGAGCTGCGCCCCTCGGCCGCGGCGCTTGATCAGATCACGGGACGCGGCTCCATCTTTATCGGACCGGCCATCGCCGGTCTCCTCATCGCCTCGGTCGGCCGCACCACCGGCGACGGCGTCGCCTTTGCCGTTGACGCCGTCTCCTTCGCCTGCTCGGCCGTCTCCTTGGTGCTGATTCGGGCCGGCATGCGCGCGCCGTCATCTCGCGGGGAGTCCGACGCGACGGCCCCGGGAGAAGCGCCCGGTGATGACGGCATCCTCGGCTCGATCGTCGCGGGCCTGCGCTATGCGTGGACGGACCCGGTCCTGCGTGCCTTGCTTGTCATTATCGCCGGCATCGACGTGACGGCGAACGGGGTCTTCGGCGTTGGTCTTCCCCTCCTGGCGCGCCATCACTTCACCGGAGGCGTCGCGGCGCTGGGAGCAATGGATGCGGCGTTCGGCGCCGGGGCGCTGATCGGCATCGCCATCGCCGGGTCCATTGCGCAGCCGCGCAAGAAGGGCCTTGTCGTCATCGGCGTCACCACCGGCTTCGGTCTGGCCAGCTTGCTGATGCCGTTCCTGCCCAACCTGCCGGCGGCGCTGGTCGTCATGGTACTCGCCTCGATCGGCAGCGGCCTCATCAACGTCATGCTCATTCCCTGGCTCCAGAACCGCACGGATCCCGCCATGTTCGGCCGCGTCATGAGCATCGTGATGTTGGCGTCGATCGGGCTGACCCCGCTGTCGTATGCTGTCGCCGGTTGGGTCGCGACTGCTAACCTCTATGCACTCTTTGTCGGAGGCGGCGCTCTCATTCTGGCCACCGCCATCTTCGCCGGCGCCAGCCGCGATGTCCGAAGCATCGACTGATCTATCTCACGCTCTAAGGAGTTCCACGTGCCCTATACCGCGGAAATCAGCCGTAGCAACCCTTCCTGCCTCCTCTTCCTCATCGATCGATCCGGCTCCATGGAGGATCCCTTCGGTGCCGGGGACGGCAAGAGCAAGGCGGATGGAGTGGCGGATGCCATCAACCGGCTGCTCCAGAACCTGGTCATCAAGTGCGCCAAGTCCGAGGGCGTGCGCGACTACTACCACGTCGGTGTCATCGGCTATGGCGGCTCGACGGTCGGGCCCGCCTTCGGTGGCGAGCTGGCCGGCCGTGACCTGGTTCCCATCAGCGAGCTGGCGGAGAAGCCGGAGCGCATCGAGGAGCGCTCGCGCAAGATGGATGACGGCGCCGGCGGGCTCGTCGAGCAAAGCGTCAAGTTCCCGGTCTGGTTTGATGCGGTTGCCAGGGGTGGAACACCCATGTGCGAGGCCCTCTCGCAGGCAGAACGTCTGGTGAGCGGGTGGACGGCCCAGCATCCCGACTCGTTTCCGCCCATCGTCATCAACATCACCGACGGTGAGTCGACGGACGGCAACCCAACCGGGGCTGCCGACCGCATCCGCTCCCTACAGAGCGCCGACGGCTCGCCGCTCCTCTTCAACCTGCATCTCTCGTCGCAGCGCGCCGCCCCCGTCGAGTTTCCCAGCGAGGAGAGCGGTCTTCCGGATCAGCACGCCCGACTCCTCTTCGGCATGTCCAGCCCCCTGCCGGACCATATCCGGGACGCGGCACGGCAGGACGGCTATTCCGTCGGTGACGGCGCCCGTGGCTTCGTCTTCAATGCCGACATGGTATCGGTCATCCGTTTCCTCGATATCGGCACGCGTCCCGCCAACCTGCGCTGATGCGGCTCCGCGTCCGTCCTCTGGTGGCCCCCAAACGTGGAAGCACGCCGGAGGAGTACGAAGACGCCCGGTGGCCCGTGCGGTCCGGCGTGCACCGCTCCTTGCGCTGCGCCGTGGCCGACGGGGCGACCGAGGCATCTTTTTCCGGCCTCTGGGCGCGCCTCCTGGTCGAGGCGTTCCGCCACGGCCGGCTTGACGCCGCGCTGACGGCACTGCCCGCGCTCCAGGAGCAGTGGCAGGCAGCGGTTGCGGGAATCCCGCTGCCCTGGTATGCGGAGGAGAAGGCCCGCCTGGGCGCGTTCTCGGCCCTCCTCGGCGTGACCGTCACGGGCGGCCGCTGGGACGCAGTGGCGGTCGGCGACAGCTGCCTGTTTCATATCAGGGAGGGTGAGCTCCTGGCCGCCTTCCCCATCGAGCGGGCCGAGGATCTGGCGGCGGCGCCGCATCTTGTCTCCAGCCTGCCGCGTCACAACGCCGCCCTGCCGGCCCATCTCCGCACCGCCTGCGGTGAGCTGCGGGACGGCGACGTTCTGTATCTGGCCACCGACGCCATGGCCGGCTGGCTGCTCCGCCGTCTCGCCGACGGCGCGTGCCATAACGAGCTGGCGGCGCTCCGTCCTGCCGGTTTCCCCGCCTGGCTCGACGCCCAGCGGGATGCCGGGACCATCCGCAACGACGATACGACACTCATACGAATCGATGCCGTGGCCGACACCGCAAGACTATAACGAAGCGATCCAGCACCCCAGACGCGCCTTCGCCGATTCGGTGCTGGCGGGCGGGACGCCGGAGCTGACTCCCCTGGGACTGCCGCGTCCCGTCACCGGCAACTTCGCCAGTGTCTACCGGATGCACTGCGGGTCGACCGATTGGGCCGTGCGCTGCTTCTTCCGTCCCGCCGACGATCTGGCCACCCGCTATGCCTCGATCGGAGCCGCTCTGGATCGCGCCGGGCTCGCCTACACCGTCGGCTTCTCGTACCTCGAGCGGGGAATCCAGGTACGGGGCAACTGGTTCCCCGTCCTGAAGATGGAATGGGTCGAGGGCGAACTGCTCTCGGAGTGGATCGCCGGACGCCTGGCAGATGGGCGCGCCCTGCGCGACCTGGCGAAACGTTGGCGCGCGATGATGGACGCGCTGGAAGCAGCGGGCATCGCACACGGCGACCTGCAGCACGGCAATGTCCTGATCGTGCGCGGCGAGATTCGCCTCGTCGACTACGACGGCATGCAGGTTCCGGGCGCGACCTATCCCAATCGGGAGATCGGCCATCCCAACTTTCAGCACCCGCGGCGCGACGCCACGCACACCGGCCCGGCACTCGACCGCTTCTCGAGCTGGCTCATTTACATGTCGTTGCTGGCGCTCGCCGACGCGCCCGACCTGTGGGACGGCGATGAGTGCCTCATCTTGAAAGGCGGCGATCTGCGAAACCCGGCCCAGTCGGCGACCCTGGCCCGCCTGCGCCGCCATCCGGCCGGCACGTGCCGGGCGCTGGCTGTCCAGATCGAGCATCTCCTCTCGCTCCCGCCGGATCGTCTGCCGCCGCTCGCCGACCTCGCCATCCCACCGGCACCACCGCCCGTTCCCACCTGGCTGAACGACTACCTGCCCCGCCCTCCCACCTTCAGCGTGCGAACCCCGCACCGTCTGGCCGTCGCCGGGCTCGTCCTGCTCACCGTGATCCTGGCGGCACTCGGGCCGCCCGCCGCCGCGCTCCTGGCGGCCGTGTCAACCCTTCTCGCGCTGCTCGCCTTCTACACCCTGGACCCCGCCATGCTGTCCCGCGTCCGCCTCCTCATGCGGGTGTATGTCCGGCAGCGCCGGCACCTGCAGGTCACGGCCCGCCTCGAGCGGCTGGAAACGGTCCGTCACCGGCTCGAGGCGCAGCAGGAGGGCGAGCTCGTGCGCGCGGCGCGGCGGCGCTCGGCGCTGCACCGCTCTCGCTTCCCCGCGCGCTACCGCTCCTGGCGTGTGGCCCGCGTCGATCGCCGCATCAACGCGTCGCTCACCCGACATCGCGATGCAACTGCGCTCCTGGAGGCGGAAACGGCCTCACTCAGCGCCCGCGAGGCCGCCTGCCGGCAAGCGCTGGCACGAAGCCGGCAGGCGCTGGCGAGTTACGACCAGATCAACGTGCGCGCTTTTCTGCGCGCCCTGACCGGCCTCGACTAAGCCCAGGGTGCCGGACGGTGTCGCGCCCCGGCTCATCGAGTACCGCTCGGAGTGAGGTCTCCTCAGCCGGCAGGAACGACGCTCGGTTCCGGAGTGACCTCCGCCGTGCAGAAGGGACAGCGGCTGGCGGCTGCCGGAATACTGCTGAGGCAGTACGGGCATTCACGTGTCGGTGCCGGCTCCGGCTGCGGGCGGAACCGATCCATCAGATGGTTGTACGGCACCACGACCAGGAAGTAGATCACCGCCGCGATCACGAGAAACGAGATCAGCGCATTGAGGAAGAGGCCGTACTTGAAGATGCTGTGATTGACCGTGAAGGTGAGCCCACCGAAATTGGGTTGGCCGCCGATGGCCGCGATGAGTGGCGTGATGAGATCAGCCACGAGGGCAGTCACGACCGCCGCGAAGGCAACACCAATCACAACGCCGATGGCCAGATCAACGACATTGCCGCGTAGCAAGAACGCCTTGAACCCGCTCATGATGTTCTCCTGTGCGTCGTCATTCAGAGATCCGCAGACCGTCCTGTAGCTGACAGTAGCAGGGCTGGCGTAACGGATGCAGCCCGGAGCCGGCTGCCCTACAATTCCCCCGTGCCCTCACCTGCTCACCGGCAATATCTCGCGATCAAACAGCGCTACCCCGACACCATCGTGCTCTTTCGCCTTGGCGATTTCTACGAGATGTTCGAGGACGATGCCCGCCTGGGCGCGCAGGCGCTGGGTATCACCCTGACCTCGCGTGAGTTTGCCAAGGGAGAGCGGGTGGCGATGTGCGGGATTCCGCACCACGCGCTGCAGAGTTACCTGAAACGTTTCGTGGCGGAGGGCATCAAGGTCGCCATCTGCGAGCAACTCTCGGAACCGGGCAAGGGACTGGTCGAGCGTGATGTGGTGCGCGTCGTGACCCCCGGCACGTTGGTCGAGCCTTCTCTGTTGGACGAACGCGCCAACAACTATCTGGCGGCGCTCAATCCGACCCGCACCGGCTGGGGATTGGCGTATGTGGACGTGACGACGGGCGAGTTCGCCGTCACGGAGATGGTCGGACCCGATGCTCCGGGACGTATCGAAGTCGAATTGCTCCGCCTGATGCCGGCCGAGACCCTGGTCCGGCCGGGCGAGATCACCATCCAGCTGCCCGGCACCATCACGGTCCACGAGGAGTACCGCTTTGATCCGGATGCGGCGGAGGACGCCCTCTGCCGCCATTTCGGTGTTCGGACCCTGGAAGGCTTCGGCTGTGACGACCTGCCGGCGGCGGTTGGGGCGGCCGGCGCCATCCTCTCCTACCTGGAGAGAACCAACCGCTCCCTGCTGGGCTTGCTCACCCATCTCCGCACCGACGACACCACGGCGTACATGTCGCTCGACCGCTATACGCGGCGCAATCTCGAACTCACCGAAACGGCGCGCTCCGGTGGCGGTCGCGGGAGCCTGCTCTGGGTGCTGGACCGCACCGAGACCGCGATGGGCGGGCGCCTGCTGCGCCGCATGATCGGGAGGCCGCTCCTCTCGGTCGAGCCGCTGCAGCGCCGGCTGGACGCAGTAGATGAGTTAGCCCAGCTACCGACGTGGCGGACGCAGTTGCGCTCGGCGCTCAACGGCGTCGCCGACCTGGAGCGTATAACCAGCCGCGTGCGCCAGGGCGGAGCCTCTCCGGCCGATCTGATGGCGCTACGTGACTCACTCCGCGCCGTTCCGAACGTCGCGCATCTGCTCGGCGACGCGCGATGCGGCGAGCTGCAGACAGTGCGCGACGGGATGGATCCCTGCGTCGACATCAGCGAGCTGATCGCGCGGGCCGTGCAGGTGGCAGGTGATCGCACCATCAAACCCGGCTTCAGCGAGGAGCTGGACGGGATGGTCGAGGCGATCCGCTCCTCCCGTGACTGGATCGCCCATCTGGAGCCGGTGGAGCGCGAGCGCACCGGCATCAAATCGCTCAGGGTCGGGTACAACAAGGTCTTCGGGTATTACATCGAGGTCTCCAACGCCAACCGCGATCTAGTCCCCACTGAGTACGTCCGCAAGCAGACACTCGTCAACGCCGAGCGCTACATCACGCCGGAGTTGAAAGAGTACGAAGCGCGCATCCTCCAGGCGGAAGAGCGCATCACGTCGCTCGAGACCAAGTTGTTCGGCATGCTTCTCGAGACGGTCGGCGCGGCGGCGGACCGTATTCTCGCCACGGCCGATGCGCTGGCCACGCTCGACGTCTACCGCTCGCTGGCCGACGTGGCCGCACAGCGGGGCTACGTTCGTCCCGAGCTGTCCGACTCGGACACGTTGCGAATCGAGGGCGGGCGACATCCGGTGGTGGAAGTCACCATGGAGGACGAGGGCTTCATTCCCAACGACGCCCTGCTGGATTGTGCCGACCGCCAGATTCTGGTGATCACCGGCCCCAACATGGGCGGCAAGAGCACCTATCTGCGCCAGGTCGCGCTCATCGTGCTGCTCGCCCAGATCGGCAGCTTCGTTCCCGCCGACACCGCCCATATCGGCCTGGTCGACCGCATCTTTACCCGCGTCGGCGCCCAGGACGACATTGCCGCCGGACAGTCGACCTTCATGGTCGAGATGGTGGAAACGGCCAACATTCTCAACCACGCGACGGATCGATCCCTCTTGCTGCTCGATGAGGTGGGACGCGGCACCAGCACATACGACGGACTGGCCATCGCGCGGGCCGTCCTCGAATACATCCACGACCGCATCGGGGCGCGGACCCTCTTCGCCACGCATTACCACGAGCTAACGGCCCTGGCCGACCGGCTGCCGCGGATCCATAACGCCTGCGTCGCGGTGGCGGAAGAAGGCGGCGACGTGATCTTCCTCCACCGCGTCGTCCCCGGCGGCGCCGACCGGTCGTACGGCATCCACGTCGGCCGCCTGGCTGGGCTGCCGGCCGACGTCACGGCCCGGGCGGAGCAGGCGCTCGCCGAGCTTGAGAGTGCCGGCAGCAACGGAAAGGCCAAGAGGACCCGGGGCCGGCAGATATCCCTCTTCGGCGACGGGGATGGTCATGCCGGCCGCCTCCTCGACGAGCTCCTCGCGCTCGATCTCACTCGATTGACGCCGCTCGACGCGCTGGTGCGCCTCCAGGAGATGCAGCAGAGATCACGCGGCGACGCATGAGTCCGCCGTGCGTCCCATCCTGATCGTCCTCGGCAAGAACTGGCAGCACGGCCGGTTGAGCGCGGAGTCGCGCCTCAATGTCCTGGCCGCCGCCGAGATACTCCGCTCGGCGCCTCACCTGATCGTCCTGAGTGGTGGGCACACCGCCGGCAAAGATCATCCCTCGGAAGCCGCCGTGATGGCGGACTACCTGCGGCATCGGGTCAACGCGCCCGAACTTTTGCTGGAAGACGACTCGATCGACACCGCGGGCAACGCGACGTACTGCTGCGCCCTGCTCGGCACACCCCCCATCTCTCTGGTGACGACAGCATCCCACGGCCCGGCCTCGGCGCACCTCTTCGCCCGCGCCGGTTTCCCGATCACGGCGACCTACTGCGCCGAACAGGTCGTCGCCGGGCGCTCTCCCCACCATGCCCGGTGGATCGACCGCTATCGTCGGTCCCCCCGCGCCCGGCTGATGGCGATAACCGAAGCGCTCCGCCGCATCGTGTTACGCATCGACCCCAGCGGACTGCTGCTGCGTCCTCTCGTCAAGCTGACCCGACGCTGATATCGGCACGGATTCTGCACGCACCTGGGTGCAGAACACGGAGGTCAGCAATGAGCCAGGAACAACACGAAAACTATGACGACGGCCAGCTGAAGCCGGTCGACGGTGAGTTTGATGTGACGGGCGGGCCGAAAGTCGATACCGAGACCGAGCGGCTCCAGAAGGCAGGCGTCAGAACGCCGGTTGGCCCGCAGAGTGCGGACGACGATCTCGGAACCGTCCTGACGACGGGAAATGACATGGGAACGGCCGACGACCAGGGCGGCTCGACGGCGTGACCTGCGACCTCTGCGACCGGCCGCTCGAGCAACTGGCCGACGAGAGCGCCTCCCGGCACGACCCTGATCTCTTGCAGAAGCGCATCGCAGCCCTGCAGGGCCTGCTGGAAGAGGCGCGCTCCGGCTCTTTGACGGAGGCCGACCTGCAACGCCTCTGTCCCGAGTGTGCGTCGGCCTTGCAGGGTGCAACGCCGGAACAGGCCATCATGCAGCGCATCGCAGCCCTCGCTGCCTGGCGCGCCGCCGAGCATATCTAGCGATCGGATTTCGGCGGGCGCCACGGCGCGCGTTCGAACTCCTCGGGAATCATCGAGAAATAGTGCTCGCTGTGGAGGCGGCCGTCGGCATGGACCTCCGTATTGCGGAGCGTTCCCTCGTGGCTGAAGCCAAGGCGGCGCGGGATGGCCGCACTGCGCTCGTTCTCCACATCGCAGCGGATCATGACCCGCTGTGCGCCCAGCGTCTCAAAGGCGAGCGCCGTCAGCAACTTGACCGCCTCCGTCATATACCCGTGCCCTTCCGCCTCCGCCGTCAGCCAGTAGCCGATCTCGAAAGACGGCACGCGCCAGCTGCGCGGGCCCAGGCCGATGCCACCCAGGACTCTGTCATCCTCGCGGGCGAAAATGCCGTAATCGAAGTGCTCCCGGAGCGAAAACTGGCCCTGGGTGCGGCGGATGTACGCGAGGGCATCGCCGACCTCCTGATGAAAGTCCGCCCAGGGCAGATAGCGCCGGATATGGTCGCGCGAGGCGTCGATCGCCGCGTGCATGGACGCCGCATCCTCGTCACGCCGCAGACGCAGGATAATGCGGTCCCCCGTGATGACGGTGGGAACGTCGATGAGGATGGGTCTGTCCATGATCAACTCTAACGAAGCGGGATTTTATGTCAACACTCGACTCCCGACTGCGCTCCGTCGTGTTCGATTGTGCCCATCCGGCCGCGCTCGCCCGCTTCTGGGCCGCGGTGCTCGGTTTCACGCTACGCCCCTACGACGACGCCGAGCTCGCGCGCCTGCGGTCTCTCGGACTCACGCCGGAGACCGATCCCAACGTCGTGCTCGATCCGCCCGGTCCCGGGCCCACCATCTGGTTCAATCGCGTGCCGGAGCCGAAGGCCGGTAAGAATCGTGTCCACATCGACATCAAGCTCGACGGTCTCGAAGACGTCGAGCGACTGGTGAGTCTGGGAGCACGGATCCTGCGCCCGCCGGACGGGGCCAGGCGCGAGGAATGGTTCATCATGGCCGATCCGGAAGGGAACGAGTTCTGCGCTTTTCTGCAGTGAGGTTAGGCGGCGAGCAGTGGCCAGTGCCACAGGGACGGCGGCACGTGTCGTGCGGCAAGGGGTCCAGCACCATCTGTGGAGGAGGCCATGGCTCTCACGCTTTCCAGCCCGATGCTCACCGTTGGCGGTGAGGTGCCGGAGCGCTTCACCTGCCTCGGGGAGGATATCTCGCCGCCTCTCGATTGGGACGGCGCGCCGTCCAGCACCCACTCGCTCGCGCTCACCCTGCGCGATCCCGATGCTCCGCGCGGCACGTTCACCCACTGGCTCGTCTACAACCTCCCGGCCGATTCCTCCGGACTCATGGAGGGCATCCCTTCCGATCGCCAGTTGCCCAACGGGGCCTATCAGGGGACAAACAGCTTCGGTAAGATCGGCTACGGCGGCCCGTGTCCGCCGGCCGGCCCGGCGCACCGCTATATCTTCACTCTGTACGCTCTCAAGCAGGCGCCTACCCTCCAGCCGGGAGCCGATATCGACGACTTTCTCCACGCCATCGACGGACAGATCGCGGACCAAACGGAGCTCACCACCCTCTTCGCCCGCCCCCATGAGACGCGCGTATGAGCGTCATCGGGGAACGCGTTCGCCGTCTCGACGATCCTCCGCTGCTGCGTGGGGAGGCGCACTTCGTCGACGACCTGCCGCTCGACGCCTGGCACGTGGGCTTCGTCCGCAGCCTGTACGCACACGCCCGCGTCTCCCACCTCGACCTATCCACGGCCCGCTCACTCCCCGATGTGATTGGTGTGTATGCGGCGGACGACCTGCCGGAAACGCGCGAACCCACGCCGGTGACTCCCACCTCGCCGCACGCCAGAGCCCACGGCTTCTATCCCCTCGCCCCGCGCATCGTGCGCTACGTCGGTGAGCCGGTCGCGGTGGTCGTCGCCCGGAACCGGGAGGCGATGGCCGACGCGGTCGCGGCGGCCGAGATCGAGTACGAGCCGTTGCCGCCGGTGGTCGATCCGGAGCATGCGCTCGATGGGGAGGCGCTCGTCTGGGACGACGCCCCGCAGAACATCCTGGATGAGATGTCGGCCGGTTACGGGGATGCCGCGGCCGCCTTCTCCGCTGCCGATCTTGTCGTGGAAGGCCGGTACGCTTTTCCTCGGGCGGCCGGCGCCTCGCTGGAGCCGCGTGGCGTGGCCGCCGCGATGGAAGGCGGCACCCTGACACTCTGGGATTCGACGCAATCCCCGCACAACGTGCGGAGCGCGGTGGCCGAATACTTTGACCTTGGCGAAGATCACGTGCGTGTCATCGCTCCGCATGTCGGGGGCGGGTTCGGTCCCAAGGGGCGTTCTTATCCGGAAGAGATCGTGCTGGCCGCCCTGGCGCGGCGTCTCAACCACCCCGTTCGCTGGGTCGCGACCCGCACCGAGGATCTGCAGGCGACCGGACAGGGGCGCGGCCAGATCCACCGGGCACGCCTCGCCCTGCGGCGTGATGGGACGCTGCTCGGCCTGGACGACCGCATCGTCTACGACGCCGGCGCCTTCGGGTCCGGCGCCGGCATTGCCGCCAACACGGTGCGCCATCTTATCGGTCCGTACCACCTCCCGGCGCTCCATGCCCACGTGACGGCTGTCTACACCAACAAGTGTCCGGGAGCCGCGCTCCGCGGTGGTGGCCGTCCGGAGGGTGTCTACGTCATGGAGCGGCTGCTCGACAAGGCGGCGGGGCGCCTCGGGCTCGATCCCGCCGAAATCCGCCGCCGCAACTTTCTCCCGGCGGACGTCTTCCCGCACGACACCGGCCTGCGCCTGAACGATGCCCCCGTCATCTACGACAGCGGCGATTTTCCGCGTTACCT
>JAJPIP010000111.1 GCA_021324655.1 Pseudomonadota bacterium | reverse complement strand
TGGATGCGCTCTTGTGCCATTACGTGTGTCTCTCTACAGCTCCATTATCGCAGGCCGCCGCGGAGAACGGGCACCCAAAGTGGGAAATCTGGTGAGGGCGGTGGGACTCGAACCCACGACACACGGATTAAAAGTCCGATGCTCTACCGGCTGAGCTACACCCCCGTGCGCCTGAGTATATTCTCCTCCGCACGCACCCTTCCGGCTTTGCCATAATTGTCCAGAAATTGCGTGCTGGGGAGATGTCTGTGCAGAACTTGCCCGCTCCGGAAGTCAGACTGACCGAGGTGGACGCCACGAAGGATGATGAAGAGGTCGTCGACGACGCCGTCATAGCCGAAGGGAGTCCGGGGTCGGTCTGGGTGAGCCGGATCACAGGCATGGTAGGCGCCCTGTTCTTACTCCTGGCTCTGGCAGCATGGTTTCTGCGGCACGGACACCTGCGGCTCGTCCTCGCGCTGCTGATCGTGGCGCTCTTCGCGTCGATCATCCACTCCTATACGTTCGAGAACGGCGGCTGACACTGAGCTGGGGGCCCTTGGGCCCGCTTCGTGTCTTCAGCATCGGTGCCGCCAAGACGGCGAGGCTGTGCGGGCCGCTGTGACCTTCCGGCCCGCCCGCGTGGTTACGACTCCAGGCGGAGTACGGCCATGAAGGCCTCCGGCGGAATGTCCACCCCGCCGACGCTCTTCATGCGCGCCTTTCCCGCCTTCTGCTTCTCCAGCAGCTTGCGTTTGCGGGTCACGTCGCCGCCGTAGCACTTGGCGAGCACGTTTTTTCGCATGGCGCGGATCGTTTCGCGCGCGATGACCTTGTTCCCGATGGCCGCCTGGATCGCCACCTCGAAGAGCTGACGGGGGATCACCTCCCGGAGCCGGTCCACCAGCTCGCGGCCCAGGCTCTGTGCCTTGTCACGGTGCGCAATCACCGAGAGCGCATCCACGGGGGTGCCGGCGACCAGGAGATCGACCTTCACCACGTCCGCCGGCCGGTAGCCGTTGAAGGTGTAGTCGAGCGATCCGTAGCCCTGCGTCCGTGACTTGAGCTCGTCGTAGAAATCCACGATCAATTCCGAAAGCGGCATATCGTACTTCAACATCACCCGCTGGTCGGACACGTAATCCATCTCGGCCAGGCTTCCGCGGCGTCCCTGCACCAGCTCCATGATGGCGCCCACGTAGTTCGGCGGGACGAAGAGCGTCGCCGACACCCAGGGTTCCTGAATCTCGGCGATCTCGACCGCGGGGGGCAGCTGGGATGGGCTGTCCACCACCAGCTCCTCGCCGTTTGTCTTCGTCACGTGATACTCGACGCTCGGGGCGGTCGTCAGGAGATCGATCTTGTACTCGCGCTCGAGGCGCTCCCGAATGATCTCCATGTGCAGCAGTCCCAGGAACCCGCTACGGAACCCGAAACCCAGCGCGGCCGAGCTTTCGGGTTCATACACCAGGCTGGCGTCGTTCAGCTTGAGGCGGTCCAGCGCCTCACGCAACACCGGGTAATCTTCGCTGTTGAGAGGATACAGCCCGGCAAAGACCATGGGGTTTGCCGGCCGATAGCCGGGAAGAGGCTGAGCCGCCGGACGGTCTGCCAGGGTGACGGTGTCGCCGACGCGAGACTCGCGCACCGACTTCAGCCCGGTCGCGATATACCCGACTTCGCCCGTCTGTAGCGCGGCGACCGGCTGCATGCCCGGCCGGAAGACGCCCACCTCGAGCGCCTCGATCCGCTTGCCGTTCGACATCAGGAGAAGCGGCTCACCGCTGCGGACCGCGCCGTCGACGACCCGGACGTAGGCGATCACCCCCTTGTACGCGTCGTAATGGGAGTCAAAGATGAGGGCACGCAGCGGCGCATCGGCGTCACCACCCGGCGGTGGGATCCGCTGGACCGCCGCCTCCAGAATCTCTTCGACGCCGATGCCCTCCTTCGCGCTCGCGGGAATGGCATCCGCGCTGTCCAGACCAATCACGTCCTCGATCTCGCGCCGCACCTCGTCGGGATCGGCGGCCGGCAGGTCGATCTTATTGATAACGGGGATCAGCGTCAGGTCGTGCTCCAGCGCGAGGTAGACATTGGCGAGGGTCTGCGCCTCGACGCCCTGCGCCGCGTCGATGACCAGCAGCGCTCCTTCGCAGGCGGCCAGCGAGCGCGACACTTCGTACGTGAAGTCGACGTGTCCCGGCGTGTCGATGAGGTTGAGCTCGTACTCTTCGCCGTCGCCGGCTCGATACTGCATGCGCACCGCCTGCAGCTTGATGGTGATACCCCGCTCCCGTTCCAGGTCCATCTGATCCAGAAGCTGTGCCGTCATGTCCCGCTGCTCGACGGTATGGGTGTATTCCAGCAGGCGATCCGCCAGCGTGGACTTGCCGTGATCGATGTGCGCGATGATGCAAAAATTTCGGATGTGCTGGCGATCCATACCTGTCCCAGAGCAAAAGGAACGGGCGCACCTCTCGTGCGCCCGAACAGTGCGTCCCTGCCGTGTACCAGATTATCGCGCATCGCAGCGCCTGCACCGAACGGCAGAGATGGCATGCTTCGTGCCGATGGCTTCCCGGGCACGGCCGTATCTCGCCGCTCCGCCCCTCGCGGCGTTCGGCAAGGGCGGGCTGTGGCACAATCGTAAGGAAGACGGGTTAAATCCGCGGAAATCCCTCGGAGAAAGGACGCGGTTCTATGGGAGAGAACCAGAACTGGTACCGGCAGCTCCTGGCGCTTCTGCTGCTCTCCACGGCGAAGGCGGCCGTGGAATATCTCACCAATCCGGGTAGCCGCACCGAAGCAGCCGGGCAGTTGCGTGAGGCCATGCAGAACATCGATTACGACAGCGCCGCCAAAGCGCTGATCAGGGCCATTGACGACGCGGCTCTGGTGAGCAAAGAAAAGGTCGACACCGCGATCGACACCCTGCGCGACAGCGCGGTGGACGCGGTCGACGAGGCGAAGCATCGTGCCGAAAAGCAGGCAGGTAAGTCCGGGGGCGGCGGCCGACTGAGGTTCATCATCGGGCTCGCCATCGGGGCCGCCATCGCCTACTTCACGTTGAATCAGCAGCGCCGTGACGAGCTGCTGGACCGGCTGACCGGCGCCAGCGGACCGATCCAGTCCATACGTCCGGCCGTCAATCAGGCCACGCAGGCTGTGAACCAGACGGTTGACGAAGCCCAGACGCAGGCCAACGAAGCCACGGACACGGCCCAGTCGAGCGTGACCCAGCAGGCGGAGCAAGTGGCCCAGGACGCGGCCCAGAAGACGCAGGAAAATCAGAGCTAAGAGGTCCGGTACGGCGGAGCGGCCATGCGGCCGCTCCGTCTTTTTTATTGCCGAGCGCGCTCGCGAATACCCCTCTCGATCTCGCGCCGGGCCTCGCGCTCGGCAATCGCGTGCCGCTTGTCAAACTGCTTCTTCCCCCGTGCCAGACCCAGCTCCACCTTCGCGACGCCATGGCTGAGGTACAACTGCAGGGGGACGAGCGTATATCCGCGCTGGCGCAGCTGGCCGACGAGGCGATTGATTTCGGAACGGTGCAAAAGCAGCTTCCGCTCGCGCAAGGGCTCGTGGTTGTAGCGATTGCCCTGCTCGTACGGCGCGATGTGGACGTTCGAGAGCCACGCTTCTCCGTTCCCGATCCTCGCGTAGCCTTCGCGCAGGTTGACGCGGCCCTCGCGGATCGACTTGATCTCGGTCCCGGTGAGGACTAAACCGGCCTCCAGCTTCTCGTCGATGAAGTAATCATGGAAGGCACGGCGGTTCGTCGCCATCACCTTGACGCCGTCGCGAACCACGCGTTACTCGCTGAAGAAGGCGATGTTGCGGTACTTGGCGTAGCGCGCGGCCAGGAGCTCGTCGATGGGCAGTTCCGACAGACCCTGGAGGCAGGAGTTGATTGCCGAGGCGACGGAGGACGCGGCGGCCGCGTGATCCCGATGCGCGCCGCCGACGGGCTCGGGAATGATATCGTCCACGAGACCGAAATACTTCAGATCTTGCGCGGTGATCCGCATGTTGTTCGCCGCCTCTGACGCCTTGCCGGCATCTCTCCACAGGATCGACGCGGCTGCTTCCGGAGAGGCGACGGTGAAAACGGCGTGCTCCAGCATAAGGATCCGGTCGGCAACCGCGATGGCCAGCGCGCCACCGCTTCCTCCTTCGCCGATGACGACGGCGACGGTGGGCACGCGCAGGGCGAGCATGGTCGCGATGGAGGAGGCGATCGCTTCGGCCTGGCCGCGCTCTTCATCGCTCAGGCCGGCGTTGGCGCCGGGGGTATCGACCATGGTCACCACGGGCATGCCGAAGTGCTCGGCCTGACGCATCAGCCTCTCCGCTTTGCGGTATCCCTCGGGATGAGGCATGCCGAAGTTGCGGCTGATGTTTTCACGGGTATCGCGGCCCTTCTGATGTCCGATCACCATCACCGAGCGTCCGTTCAGCAGCGCCGGCCCGCCGATGATCGCGCGGTCCTCGGCAAAGCTGCGGTCGCCATGCAGCTCGACAAAGTCCGTGAAGCCCCACTGGAGATAGTCCAGCGTGTACGGGCGCTCGCGGTGTCTCGCGACCTGAACCTTCTGCCACGGCGTGAGATCGGAATAGATTCGGCGCAGCTGGTCTGTCAAGCGCTCCTGCGCGGAATCGACGTGACCATTGCCTCCGACACGTCGCGCCTCTTCCAGCTCGCTTTCGAGCGGCCGCAGCGTCGTCTCAAACTCGAGCAGGCTCACCAACCGGCCGTCTCTCCTCCCGATTGCAACTGACAAACAGCCGGACCAGCCGGCCCAGGGTCGCGGGCAGTTCTGCCCGCGGCACGACCAGGTCCACCATGCCGTGTTCCTGCAGAAACTCGGCGCGCGCCGCGTTCTGGGGCAGCTTCTGCCGGATCGTCTGTTCGATGACGCGCTTGCCGGCGAAACCGATATAGGCGCCGGGCTCGGCGATGGTCACGTCGCCCATCATGGCGTAGCTCGCCGTCGTCCCGCCCAGACAGGGGTCGACCATGACGGAGAAGAAGGGGAGGCCCGCATCGCGAAGGCGATCGAGGGCCGCCAGCGTCTTGGCCATCTGCATGAGGGAGATGACGCCCTCCTGCATGCGAGCCCCTCCCCCCGCCGCGAAAATGACCAGCGGATATCGCTTCTCCACGGCCAGATCCATGGCTCGGGCGATCTTCTCGCCGGCCGCGGCGCCCATGCTGCCGCCACAGAACTTGAACTCGACCGCGCCAATGACGACATCCTGGCCCTCAATACGGGCCGTCCCATAAATGAACGCTTCGTTCGTTCCGGCCTCTTGGGCGTACTCGGTGAGTTTCTCCGAATAATTCTGGCTCGGACTACGGAAGCCGAGCGGATCGGCGGCTCGCACCCCCTGCCCGTACTCCCGAAAGGAGTCCTCGTCCACGGTCATGGCGATCCGCTCGTGGGCGCTGACCGGGAAGTGATACTTGCACTTAGAGCAGACGCGCAGGGTGCTCTCCTGCTCCTTGGCGTACAGCAATTCGCGGCACTGCGGGCAGCGCACCCAGAGATTGTCGGGCATCCCCTCGAACGCCTCCGGAGCATGCGCGTACCGCGGATGGCGCTTAAAGATCTCCTTCATTTCACCCCGGTCGGGAGGCGCACTTTTCCCGCTCTCCTCACTCCACTCATGTTACCGGCTGACGATCGAGGGAACAAAGAGAGTCAGGAGACGCGACAGGGCTCGTGCAGTATCGGCATCGCCGGATCGTAGTGGCCGGCCCGAGTGCCGGCCAGCCTGACGCCGGCGTAGACCACACCGGGCTGGTCGCCACCCCGGGGGACCACGACGGGATAATGCACGGGCCCTATGAGACGCGATGCCATCCCGACGGGCCGGCCAGCTGCACGAGGATTCCGCCGGCCGAAGACAGGCGCCCTTCGGGGTGGCCATCGTACCAGGCCCGAATGCGGGGGCCGTTGAACGTCGTGATGTAGACGCTGTGCACGCCGACCCAGCGGCGTGGATGCGCGGGATCGAGATAGCCCTGAAAGGCGCGCCGGCCGTCGACGGTCACTCGAATCCAGACAGGTGCCTGTGCCCGGAGGTAGACGCGGATCGGATGTGCCGCCGGCGCGGCCGTCGGTTGAATGGTTCCGGCGAGCGAGGCAGTCACGTTCGGGGGCTGATAGGAGGCGTGGGCCGACGCCTGGCTGTACTGCTTGACGATGTAGGCGCCGATGACGAACATGACGACAACCGCCAGAAACCAGAAAAGTCGGGCACGATGGGCGCGCTGGTGGCCGTTTGCCAGGACGCGCGTGGCCGCCCTGACACTCGGCGGGGGGGCCGGCTGCAGCGACCGATACTTCTGCACCAGGTCATCGGGCTGCAGCCCAAGGAAGCGGGCGTAATTGCGCAGGAAGCCGGTGACGTACGCAGGGCCGGGGAGAGTCGAGTACTCCCCGTCTTCGATGGCGGACAGATACGACACCTTGATGCGCGTCGCGCGGGCGACGTCGTCGAGGGTCAGGTTCATCCGATGACGCGCGTCGCGCAGGGTCTCCCCAAGGTCGCTCACGGCGGTCTCCCACTTCTCCTGGATTTGTCCCCTCCATCGCTTGTCCCGAGCGATGGGCAGCCGAGCCGCACGGCCAACGGCATGCGAATCCGCATCCAGCTTAGGGGCGAACCGGAAAAGAAGTCAACCCCGCGTCGCCGCTTCGGGGTACAATGGACCGGTGTCAAGGGGCAACCCCGACGCCCACCGAAGGAGGGGAATGGACATCCGGCTGGCGAGGCCCACGGATGTACCGCATATCGTAGCGCTCATCCTCGACGAGCATGCCCACATCGTCAATAGCGGGGCATGGTCTGACTCGCGGCCCTCCGTGCGGTCCGTCTCGCGAGCTCTCGTCCCCTTCGCCTCCAAGGGCCGCCTGTGGATCGTCCGCGACGGGGAGAGCACGGCGCTCCTCGAGGCGCAGCCGCGGCGATACGTCATCGGCTGGGATATCACGCGCCTGGCCGTCCGGGGCGACCCGGAGCGCATTCTCAGTCCCGCCGTGGGCACGGCGCTGGAACACGTGCAGCGACACGGGGTCCCGCGCCTCTTCGCCCGCTGTCTCGAACGCTATCGAGGTCTGCTCGAGCGGTGCGGTTTCCGATCGCTCGGCAAAGAGTACGTTCTGCTGGGAAGTGGCGCCTTGTCGCCGCATCCGGCCGGCCTCCCCGAGGACAGCCGGTATCGAATGCCGCCTGACGCGTGGCCGCTCCACCAACTGGAGAGCGACACGACGCCGGCCGAGATCCGCCAGCTGGAGGGACTGACCAGCCTCGACTGGGCGCAGGGATCACGAGGCATGGAAGAGATCGTCGTCGAGAGGGACGGAGAGATCGTGGCCTGGGTCGGCTGGGAACCGGGCACCGGACGGCGCAAGAGACTCGGGCTCCTGGTGCGCCCCGATTATCGCGAGCTGGGCAGTGACCTGCTCGCGTACGTCCTGGAGCGCACACCCCCCGCCGTCTCCTTTGTCGCGCGTGTGCGCGGCTACCAGCAGGAGGTCCTGTCGCTCTTCGAGGAGTCCGGATTCCACGTCGCGGCGGAAGAGATGCTGATGCTTCGACACGCGAACGTGCAGCCGGCCCGCAGTGAGAGCGCCCGGATGCGCATCGCGCATGTGCCGGGCATCCAGGCCTTTCCTTTCCACCTTGCATCAGGCATATTTGGTCCAGAGATTGCCGGACCGCTAAAGGACAAAATCACGTGACCGCACTGAGACAGGAATTTGTGGACGACGTCGAGGCCCTCCTCGAGGTCCTTCCCCCCCACATCTATCAAGGGCTGCGCCGTTCCGAACGGGTCAACGACGTGCTCGAGATCGTGATGGATCTGGGACGCGAGCCCGAAGCGCGCTTTCCCGACGCGGAATTGGTTCTCAGCAACCGGCCGGTCGCCTTCGAAGATATCGAGCACATCATCTCGCGCATCGGGGCCTTCGGCGAGGACAACCGCGCCGGAATCGAGCGCACGCTTCACCGCATCTCGGCGATCCGCAACCGTTCAGGCATCATCGTCGGCCTGACTCTCCGCTTCGGACGAGCGATCTACGGAACGATCGCCATCATTCAGGACATCGTCGAGTCGGGGCGCAGCGTGCTGCTTTTGGGACGTCCCGGCGTGGGCAAGACGACCATGCTCCGCGAGATGGCGCGCGTGCTGGCCGACGACTTCCGGAAGCGCGTCGTGATCGTCGACACGTCGAACGAGATCGGCGGCGACGGAGACATCCCGCACCCGGCGATCGGCCGTTCCCGCCGCATGCAAGTGGTGAGCCCGGCCCGGCAGCACGCCGTGATGATCGAGGCCGTGGAGAATCACATGCCGCAGGTCATTGTCATCGACGAGATCGGAACCGAGCTGGAGGCGCAAGCAGCGCGCACCATTGCCGAGCGCGGCGTCCAGCTCATCGGCACCGCCCATGGCAACGAGCTGGAAAACCTGATGCAGAATCCCACACTGTCCGACCTGATCGGCGGGATCCAGGCCGTCACGCTTGGTGATGAGGAGGCGCGGCGTCGCGGCACGCAAAAGACCGTCCTGGAGCGCAAAGCGCCGCCCACCTTTGACGTCGTGGTCGAGATCCAGGACTGGAGCCACGTCGTGGTGCATCACGATGTCGCCGAGACGGTCGACAGCATTCTGCGGGGGTTCCCGCTGTCGGGAGAGGTGCGAACCCGCGACGACGACGGCAAAGTCCACATCGAAGCCCATCGCGAGAGCGGCTCCGCCGAGCCGACCCGCCCCAGCCGGCGGCCGCGTCCCGCCGAAACGGCCCAGACGCTGCGTGTCTTTCCGTTCGGTGTGGGACGTAATCGCCTCGAGCAAGCCGGGCGCGAGTTGCACGTTCCGGTGCAGATCGCCAACAACGTCCTCGATGCCGACATGGTGATGACGCTCAAGAACTATTACCGCCAGAAGCCGGAACCCATCCGCGTGGCGGAGTCCCAGGGCATTCCGGTGTACGTCCTGAAGAGCAACACCGTGAGCCAGATGCAGAGCGCGCTCGCCGGCATCTTCAACATCGGCGCCGAACAGCGCGACCCGACGACGCTGGCCCTGGAAGAAGCCGAGCAAGCGATCGCCGAGGTGATCGACCGCTCACGGACCGTCGAGGTCGCCCCGCAAGGCGCCCAGATCCGGCGTCTGCAACACCAGCTCGCGGAGCGGTACAACGTCGGCTCGCGCAGCCGGGGAAAAGAACCGAACCGCCGCGTCAAGTTCTTCCCGCGGGAGGCTGACGAACTGTACTGATGTCCCTCTTCATTACCTTTGAGGGGACGGACGGGAGCGGCAAAAGCACGCAGGCCCGGCTATTGGCCGACGCCCTGCGCCGCCGCGGTCACCGGGTCGTCGAGACGCGGGAACCGGGCGGGACCGATCTGGGCGAGGGGATACGCGAGCTCATCCTGGGACCCGCCGCCCCCGACGCCACTCCTCTGGCGATGACTCTCCTCTACTCTGCCTCGCGTGCCCAGTTGGTCGATGCCGTGATACGCCCCGCTCTCGACGCGGGCGCCATCGTCATCGCCGACCGCTACATCGACTCCACGCTCGCCTATCAGGGACATGGATTGGGTCTCGATCGGGGACTGCTCCGCGCCATCAACGACATCGCAACCGGGGGACTGATGCCGAGCATCACCGTGGTGGTGGATATCGAACCGGAGGTGGCGATGAGCCGGACGGAAAGGCGCGGCGGCCCAAACCGGTTCGACGCTGAGTCTGCGACGTTTCACCGCCGGGTGCGCGACGGCTATCTGGCACTGGCGGAGACCGAGCCGCAACGGTGGATCGTCGTCAACGGCTCCGGCTCCCCGGCGGAGGTTCACGCCGAAATCGTCCGGCAGCTGGAGCCTCGACTTCCCACGTTGGAGGAAGCCTCATGAAAATGGTCGTCGCGGTCGTCCACATGGACGACGCGGGCGGTCTCGTCAAGGCGCTGTCCCAGGCGGGATTCGGAGTGACCCAGGCGAAGAGTGCAGGCGGATTCCTCCGCAAGCAGAACGCCATGATCTTTGCCGGGGTCGCGGCGCGGGACGTCGATCGAGTGATCGGCATCATTCGCGAGCGGTGTCGCAGCCGCACCGAGCAAGTCAGTCCGCTCCCGCCGGTCGTCGAGCCGGGTGAAGTGTATATGCCGTATCCCATGGAGGTCGAAGTCGGCGGGGCCACGATCTTCGTGCTTGACGTCGAACGCTTCGAGAAGTGCTGACCGGCGTCCAGATGCGGATTGTGCCGGTCGCAGCGGTTCGGCCGCATGAGGTCGAAGACCCCGCCCGCGAGCGCCGGATCGAGGGCCGCCTGACGCACGACGGCATGCTGCGCGATCCCCTGCTGGTTGGCGCCATCCCGAACCTGGAGGACTATGTCCTGCTCGACGGAACCAACCGGCGCCGTGCTCTGCAACGTCTCGAGGTTCCGTTTGTCCTCGTCCAGGTCATCGACTACGCCGACCCACACGCCGTGGATCTTCGTACCTGGTGCCATGCCGTCACGTTGCCGATGGAGCAGATCATAGAGGGCGCGTCGCGCATCCCGGGAGTCCGTCCGACTCCAATTACACCTCTCGGCGCCGCCGACGCGCTTGCCGACCGCGCGACTCTCGCCGTGACAACCGATGGGAGACACACGTATGCGATCGAGCGGGAGCCCGAGGGCGCCGCGCGCTCTCAGCAGCTGCGTGCCGTCGTCGACCTCTACGAGGAGTCCATGGTGCGTGTGGAATGCGATCCCGACGCGATTGAGGAGCGCGCGGGTGATCTGCTCGCGCCGCTGGGCGAGGCAGCAACGCTGGTCGCCTTCCCGCGCTTCACACGCGGGCAGGTGGTGCAGATTGCGGTCACGGGCGATCTGATTCCGGCCGGCATCACTCGCCACATGATTACGGGCGGCCGTGCCCTGCGCGTGAACCTACCGCTGGAGGTTCTCAGCAGCGGCGATCTCGACCGAGCGAACGAGACGCTGGGCTCTCACGTGGCGGCGCTGCATCCGCGCACCTACACGGAACCAACCGTCCTCTTCGACAGTTAAAGGGTGTCTGAGGGGGATGAGCTCCCGCGATACCAACAGCCTGGCGCATGCACATCGCACGAGGCCGACGATGGTTAGTCCAGAAAGCTTCGACGCTCACGGATGCCGTCCTCTCGATTCTCACGGGGGTTAGCAACTCGCGACGCACCCTTTGCGGGATGAGCCTTCTCTGGGTCCGCGCACTCCTGCTTGCCGGAGCAGAAGGCGGTCATCTGGGAGACGTTGAGGGAAGGTCCATGCACCATCGGGCCAAACCCGGTCGCAGCCTACTTCCCGTGCACGAGCTTATAGCCCGTCGGCACTACCAACTGAAAAAGCCTGGGACTGAGCCGCAGGTTGTATCGGATGGAGGTCACGTGCCAACTCAGGATCAGGTGCTCCGGGTGATCGAACGCATACTGATTTGCCCGTAAAGTGAAGTGGGTCGCCCGATCAACCCAGACGACTATCCGCCCATCGAGCAGGCGTGACTGATTGGCGTAGCGCCCACCACTGAGATGCCGGCACTGGTCCTGGCCGAACTCCAGGACATATACCGACCGCCCCGCAATACGGCGATCGGCATGCCTGATCGGCTTCGTGCAATGAAAGTTGCTCTGGAGCAACGCCGAGACACTGGGCCACACCGTGAATTGCTTGAGATCGCCTTCCGTACCAGGCCACGTCCCGGCCGCGTCCGATGGATAGACCGTGATGGTACGAGCGATCGGGTCCCGAATCCAGATGCGGTGTCCGTCGCTCGCCGATGTGCTGGGTAATGGCACGGTCGTGAGACGGGCCAGGCTGCTCGTGTGATGAGGCGGCGCGACCAGCCAGCGGTCCGACTCCTGCCATTTCCCTCCCTGCCACTGCACAGTCACTTGTAGCAGGGATAAGCCAGGGAAGAGAGGGTACGGCGGGTACATATGCAGGTTCGGGTCTCGTATCGCACCGGGTTTCGATTCACGGACCAGCGTTACCCGGTAACTGGTTGGGCGCATCACGTTTGTACTCTCATGCACTCGCGAGGGTGGTTGGGCGGCAAGTCCAGTGCGGGCAGCAGCAGACGTGTTGCCGTTGACCGTGAGCGTTGCGACCTCGAGCGCCAAACAGAGAATCAGGGTTACCAGTCTGCGGCTATTGGCCATGCGCAGCCTCACCATTCGTGTGGTTCCAGATTACCAACGGCACGGCGCGAACTATGTGACAGCGCCCTGTCTCAGTAGGTTCTTCTGCTGAGTTCCAGCGACCCCTCCAGGCTCGCTGGACACGCCGCCAGTGGCGTGTCCAGCAAGCTCTGAGGGGGTGAAGTGAAACCTGGAATGGAACGCGCAACTTCCAGCTCGACTTCCATTCCCCTAACAATTAGGGGGTAGGTATACGTCTATGTGGCAACCGATTTCCCGGTCGCGATTCCTGCTCCAAACCTTGCTTGCTGCCCTCGGGCTCGTAGCCTCTCCGCGAACACGCACCTCCGCGGCCGGGCTTAGCGGGCGTTATACGTGGCTCACCATGCAAGGTGTTTCGATGCTTCCCGCGTTACACGATGGCGAAAAGCTGAAGGTCGACAGACTGGCATACAGCCGTGCGACGCCACAACGAGGGGACATCGTGATCTTTCCGTCACCGGTGACACGCACCGGCGGGCGCTTCTTCCTTGTCAAGCGTGTCATTGGGCTTCCCGGGGAAGAAGTGCTCATACGAAATGGGCAGGTGTTCATCGACGGAAAGAAGCTATCAGAGCCTTACGTCCAGAACCCGGCGCGCTACTTCTACCCAGCTGAGCGAACCTCGGCGGACTCCTACTTTCTCCTCGGAGACAACCGAAACAATAGCGAGGACAGTCACCTTCTCGGTGCTCTGCCGCTGCGCCAGATCGGTGGCAAAGTCATCCAGACCAGCCGCAGGTAGCTCGCCGAGGACACGGCCCGCTCTCAAACATCCTGGTTATGCGAGGCTCTCGTGCCCCGCAAACCTTTCTGGACAGACCACCATACGCGGTCTGAGAAGGGGAGTGACAGGGTGAGATTGTGGGAGTATCACCGCTCCGCAGTCGCAGATGTCCTCGTCTCCCCTGTCTGCGCTACTGACCTCTCCAACGCCGAATGGGCCATCCTGGAACCGCTGATCCTACCCGAGAAGCCCGGCGGTCGTCCTCGCGAGTCGCCGATGCGGGTCATTTTGGACGGCACCTATACCCGAGCCCGATATTATCCCCGTGTGAAACTCCCTACGACTTGATCTGTTACCAGGAACACGTCTTCCCCCTCGACAGTCGGAGCCACCAGCCCCTCCACGACTTCAGTCGCGCTCATCGCCGCCCTTTCGGGCTTCCTCGAACGCTTCCCACGTTTCTCTCCCCAACCAGAAGAGGAAGACGAGTGCGGCGATGTCCTCGGCCCACCACCACCCAAACAGCGCGTTGAGCGCCAAGCCGACCAGGACGGTCCCGGCCATGTAGGCGCAGGTGATGCTCTCCGCCGCATCTCCCTCGAGCGCCTCACTGTCGATCCTCCCCGCGATCGTCCGTTTCCGAAAGGCAAGGTACGGCATGACGATGACCGCCGCGATGGAGACGGCAATCCCAACGGGCGAGCTTTCTGGCTTGGCGTGCGTGGCAAGCCCGTAGATTGAGGAGACCAGGACATAGACGCAGAGCAGGGCGAGGGTTACCACTACTACCCAGGTGGCAACATGCTCGACCCGTTCCGCCCGCTCCGTGTCCCCGCTTCCTGCCTCGATGGAGAGTCGCCAGAGGAGAACGGAGCCGCTGATCAGTTCGATCACGGAATCGAGCCCGAAGGCGGTCAGCAGGATGCTTCCCGCGACGATCCCCGCACCGAGCGACACGGCCGCCTCGATGACCATCCAGATGACCGTGACCACCTCAATGTGGACGCCCCGGCGAATGTCGGCAGCGCGTGCTTCCGCTGTCATGCCTGCCTGCTCCTCACATGCTGACGCTGCACGTCCAGCCCCTCCTCGGTCTCCTCATGGCCATGCGGATGCTCCTCGGGGTCGTGGCCCTGGCTTCGTGCCATCTCAGAGTACAGATGGTTCGGGTCGCAGCCGGCACACTCCAGCTGGATGGTGGTATGGCCGATGCGGTACTTCCGCTCCAGCATGTGATTCAGCTTGCCGATGAGGAGGTCTCCCTGGCTGATCGGCTCGTCGCCCTCGACCTGGAGATGCGCGGAGAGGCAGCGCATGCCGCCCGCGATGGACCAGACGTGGAGGTCGTGGACGTCCTGGACACCACCTTCCGTCACCATGTCCCGGACCATCTGCGCCACGTTGAGGTCCCCAGGTCCTCCTTCGTTCACGTGTTCCCCGGGCCACCTCGGTGTGTAGGGCAGCCGGCCGCTGTTCCCCGGTGGAACAGTACCGACCCGTCCACGCATCGACCTCGGCCGGCGGGATGCTGTGGGGCCGGTCAGCGGGGCCCGAGTCCGGTGCGGCCGTCGATCAGCTCCCGGGCGATGTCCAGATGGCCGGCATGGCGCGCGGTCTCCTCGATCATGTGCAGGACGACCCAGCGCACGTTTGGCGGTTCGTCCATCTCCGGGTCGCCGTGCCTCCCACGCGGCGACGCCGATAATGGCGTCACGGCCAGGACCGCATCCGAGGCCGCGCACTGGTCGCGGTACTCGGCGACGATGTCGGCAGAGGGCCGGTCACAGACGAACGCCGCCTCTGGGTCATAGGGCGGCCGGTCCTCGTCCGGGGGCAACTCGGGAGGTGACCCGGCCACGACCCCCTGGAACCAGTGCCACTCGGCGCCACTGAGGTGCTCGACGAGCCCAGCCGGCGTCCAGCCCGAGGGCACCACTGACCGCTGCCAGGCCGCCTCGTCCAGCCCCGCCACGATGGCAAGGACCGCGTCCCGCTGGGCACGAAGGAAGGCGAGCAGCAGCCGGTCCTCGTGGTCCTCACGCTGATTCTCGGGCATTCGCACGCTCCTGCGGATTCGACAAGCCCGGGCTAACGTCCAGGCACCGGACGTCCTCGACTATTATGCGCAGCGAATTCAGGATCGGTGAGCAGGGTCCTGCAACCCTTCCTTCCTGGCGGCGTTCCACCCTTGCCTGACCGGTCGCGCGCTCTATTCAGTCCCTGGAGTTGTTGGTGCGTCGTGCCGCCGCCGGGCCGATCACTCCCGGACGACCAGTGCTTGAGCACCGATACAGCGATCGGCGTCGCGAGCGTGCAGCCGCCGTCCAGGAAGCGTCCCGCCAGGCAGCGTACCTGGTGCAGCTCGGTAATCCGGCAGAGGTGGCAGTCCGCAACCGAAGTCTGGCTGAAAACCCAGAGGCCCCCATCGCTCGCTTTGATTCAGTCTGGAGCTACGACGTGGAGCAGACACTCACCGAATGAGTCGGTCGTCCGCTCGTGTGAAGGCGCACATTATCTTCCCAGTGGTCGTGAACTAGTTGACATTTACACGCAAAAGGATCTATTTACGCAAGGAAGGGCAAATCCACTTATAGTACACTCCTCCACGATGCATCTGTACAGAATCCCATGACGTTCCGAATTTCATTCAGCGAGCGGGAAAAGCCCGCTTCTCTGCCGATAAAACCATTGCAAAGATGGTGAAACTTGTCGTACTATACGAGCGGCGCTCGATTCTTCTCTGTTCAGTCTATGGTGCCCGTACTAGGCTGTTAACAGGAGCGAACCATGAGCATTGTGGTGAAACGAAGCTTCCCCGTCTCCCGCACGGATCTGGCCATGGCCGGAGCATTGTTACTCGTAGCCGGTATCGCGTGGATGGTCGTTATCGGGCAAGCGCACACAATGGGTGCGATGACCGCAGATCGGGCCCGTGCAATGGCCGATATGGGGATGGGGAAGCCTGGTCTGGTCACGGTACCGGGTCTGCTGGGGTATGTCGGTGCCTGGGGGGTCATGATGGCAGCGATGATGCTCCCATCAGCGCTGCCGATGATGCTTCTCTACCGCAGAGTAAGCGGGGGCACGAATCAAGGGGCAAGCATACCGACAACCGGGCTCTTCGTCCTCGGTTACCTCATTGTCTGGACGGCACTCGGCGTCCCGCTCTATTTGGGGAAACAGGCTCTGGCGCGGGAGTTCAACCATGATCCGCGTCTGGGCGCCCTGGCACCGTATGGGGTTGGGGTGATCCTGGTGATGGCGGCCCTGTATCAATTCACGCGGCTCAAAGCGGCCTGTCTCAGGACGTGCCGGAGCCCCCTCGCCTTTCTGATGGAGCACTGGCGGGCGGGAGCCCGTGGCGCGCTGCCCCTGTCCGTCGAGCACGCACTCTATTGCGTCGGCTGCTGTTGGGGGCTGATGGCCGTCCTGGTCGTGGCTGGAGCAATGGGTATCGTGTGGGCCAGCACAATTGCTCTGCTCGTGTTTGCCGAGAAGCTGTTACCGCGGGGCCGACTCACCGGCGGGGCCGCCGGTGTCCTTCTCCTGGCGCTGGGCGCTGCAGTCCTGCTCCACCCCACGTTTTCCACCGTCCTCTCGTCCACCTGAAGTCAGATCTCGGCTCGTTGGTACCCCACCCACCTCGCGCAGGACAAAACACAGGAGGGCATGATGACAACAGAGACCGCAACTACCTGGAGTCTGAAGGGCACCGTTGTGCTGGCGTGCAACTGCGAGCCCGGGTGTCCGTGCAACTTCAACGCCCTGCCAACGCACGGCGATTGCGAGGGCGGGTGGAGCTGGACGATAGAGGAGGGTGAGTACGGCGGTGTGCAGCTGGGCGGACTGAGCTTCGCGCTCTGTGCCGATTGGCCGGGCGCTATCCACGAAGGAAATGGGCAGGCCGTAACCTTCATCGACGAGCGTGCTGACGGCAGGCAACGTGCTGCACTCGATACGCTCCTGCGGGGTGGCGTGGGTGGTCCCTGGGCAATTTTGCGGAACACGATCAGCCGGTACGAGGGGCCGCACTATGTGCCGTACCACGTCTCCGTTCAAGACTTCCATTCGAGCGTCCATGCGGGCGACAGACTCCAACTGGAGCTGGAGCCGATAAAGAACCCGGTATCGGGAGCGGAGACTCACCCGCGGATTGTCCTTCCCGAGGGATTCGTATGGCAGGATGGCGGTACCGCGCGCTCCGGCGTCTTCACCGTCCAGGACTCGACGGTGAGCTATGATCACTCGGGTCGCTACGCCGCGTACGCACCCTTTGAGTATCGAGGACCGTAGCCGGCGGCCAGACACGGAGGCGTTTGTGGGCGTACGTGGCCGCGGCAAGGCGTCGATCCGGGCCGCTCACAACCCACATGAAGATCGGCCTGATCGTAGCCAACTAGCGAGCCACGCGGCGGTGGTCCCGTCCCACGGTTCAGAGACATCCGGGCCATGGCCCAGCCAGCAGAAGCGGTGGGCTTCGACTCCGTGTGGCAGGCAGATCATTTTCTGACCGGCACACCAGGCAAGGAAGAACGTTGGCTGTGGGAGGCGTTCACTTTCCTGAGCGCTCTTGCCGCGGTCACGTTACGCATCCGGCTTGGGTCGTTAGTCGCGGGCACGTCACTTCGGAATCCGGCGCTACTGGTAAAGATGGCAGACGGCCTCGACGAGATCAGCGGCAGCCGGTTCATTCTCGGTGTGGTCGCGGGCTCGTACAAACCGGAGTTTCGCGCTTTCGGCTATCCCTTCGATCACCGTGGAAAGCTCTATCCCGTCCCGGAGCCGGACGTGAGCAAGAACTGAGCAGTGTCTCGGGACTCGCAAGAGGCAGCGCACAATGAGTGATGTCTGATTGGAGCGATGAGCTGATCATCGGCGGACACCATCGCAGCTACCGCTGCCATCTCCCCGGAGATGATGCGGCACCGGATGCCCTTGTCATTGCACTGCATGGCCGCAATTTGAGCGTGGACGAGATGCGGCTGGTTACCCATTTGGACGCGATCGCGGACCGCTATGACGTCCTAGTTACCTATCCCGAGGGCCACCGGCGCAGCTGGAACGATGGTCGTGGGAACACGCCGGCGGAGCGGGACGACGTTGATGACGTGCGCTTCATCCAGTGCCTCATCGATCGGCTCATCGACCAGTACGGCATTGACCCGGCCTGTGTCGGGGCAACAGGCCTATCGAACGGCGCCGTGATGTGCCACCGGCTGGGGCTCGAGCTGGGGGACAGAATCAGTGTCATCGCTCCGGTCGCCGGGACGATGCCCGTCGCGTTGGCACACGTAACACCACCCTATGCTGTGTCGGTGCTGCAGGTCCATGGAACTCGGGATCGGGTGACGCCGATCGCAGGCGGGAGGGCTCATGGCCTGGGGAGAGTCCTGCTGGCCCTCCACGGCGTTCGCGCGCCGGCCGGTCCGATTCTCTCCCTGAAGGAGACAGCGGATCGATGGCGAGCGATCGATCGGTGTGCCGACAGGAGGACTGGCGAATCGCTAGCGGCGTCTGCCCTTGATCCAACGAGCGTGGAGCGCGTCACATGGGTGGGTGGGCAGGGGGGGACCGAGGTCGAGAGTTGGACTGTTGAAGGCGGTGGACATACATGGCCCGGAGGTCCGCCGCGCTTCGGGTTAGGACTCTTGGGACGAACGAGCAGTCAGTTTGATGCTGGAGACGTGATTGTGCGGTTCATGGCCCAACACTGGCATTCCGCTGTCAGCCGTGCCCTCCACGAAGGGCGCGAGGGATAGAGACCCCAGAACCGGGGCGTTTGTCAACCGGACCGCTCCGTGTTCGATATCTAGGTGAGGTGGGGAGCAGCTCCGAGGCTAAGGAATGCTTTCTGCAGTCTCCAGGAGCCGGATCCCATCATCTCTTTGGTTGGGAACCCAGCCCCCGGTCCCGCGGGAGTCATCATGTCCACCACAAGCACCGCATCAAGCGGAGCGCCGGTCCCACCGTCCACCTAGCAGAAGATGAAGGAGTCCTTTACCCAACATGCCACCGATTGTGAGACTAATTGCTGGAGGTCACGGTCTCCCTCAGGACGATTCGCCACGCCGATGCAGGACGGCGTGCGTGAGCGCCCCGACCAGCCAGTGCTCATACTCGTCGGGTGGCCAGCCGCGATCGACCACGAACAACCGATAGGTCTCCGGCCCGCAGAGTGCCCAGAAGATATCCGCCGCTCGTTCCACTGTGACGTCCGGAGCAAGCTCTCCTCGCTGGGCCATGTCCGCAGCAACGGATCGCATGTCCGCCCAGAGTTGACCCTGACGTCGGTGCATGACCGCAGCGAAGGCCTCATCGGCGGCAGCAGCGCCGCGAACGATATGGTAGACGTCGGCTCCTCGCCCGTGAACGCGCTTGGCGCCGGCGGCCAGAGCGCGGATCTGTGATGCAGCGTCCGGCAGCCCCAGAATGTAGCGCCCAACCGGCCGCTCCTCGGCGGACGCGGTTGCTGAGTCCGGGCCCAGGACCTCATTGATAAGCGCTTCCAGGAGAGCCGATTTGGTACCGAAGACCGCGGTGACCGTCGCTGCGGAGACTCGCGCCTCACGGGCGATGGCGGGGAGCGTCGTGGCCATGTAGCCATAGACGGCAAAGAGGTGCCGTGCGGCGGTAAGGATCGCCTGGCGCGTTCGCTCCGCCGCTTCCTGCCGTCGCGGCGAGTGGTAAGAACGCTTGCTCTCCCGCTCTTTCAAAATAGCTACTATTGACTCATATTGAATATTGCTCTATTGTAGCAATTACAGGCAGTGCTTCGCACGGCCGATCTCGGAGAACCACACGTCGGGAGGACAAGATGACGGACTTAGCCAGCCCCGTGATCGCGGTGGAGCGTCTACGTGACGCGATCAACTCGCATGACCTGGAGGCGATGGTCGCCTGCTTCACCTCCGAGTACGAGAGCTCGTTCCCCGCTCACCCGGACCGGGCGTTCCAAGGCTCCGAGCAGGTGCGCACGAACTGGGCGCGGATCTTTGATGGTGTGCCCGACCTCACCGCCGCGCTGCTCGGAGCCAGTGTGCAGGGAGACACAGTGTGGGCCGAGTGGGAGTGGAAGGGGATGCGCCGGGACGGCGTGCCGTTTCATCAGCGGGGTGTGACTATACAGGGGACCAGCGGGGACCAATTGGCCTGGGCGCGGCTCTACATGGAGCCGGTCGAAGTCGGGCGCGGTGTGGATGCCTCCGTCCGGGAAGCACTGGCTCCTGCGGACCGATCATAGGCGTCCGGGCCATCGATGCGCGAAAGAAGGCAGAGCATGATCTTGGTAGCAGGGGGAACCAGCCGGCTAGGCACGAGCATGGTTCCACGATTGCTCGAGCACGGTTTACGCCTCCGGATACTGACGCGGAACCCGGCGCGAGCTCAGCAGCGGTGGGACGACGAAGTTGAGATCGTCCAGGGGGATGTGCGCGATCCCGTGATCCTCGCGCGGGCAGCGCAGGGCGTAGAGACGGTCATTTCGGCGATCCACGGATTCGCCGGTGAAGGCAAGGTCAGCCCGCGGAGCATCGATTGGGAGGGAAACAGGAATCTGATCCGCGCAGCAGAGGGCGCGGGGGTCTCGCATTTCATTCTTGTCTCCATATCGGGGGCGTCGGCAGACCACCCCATGGAGCTCTTTCGTATGAAGTACCAGGCTGAGACGGCGCTTCAACGGAGCGGTCTCGCCTGGACCATCATCCGTCCGACGGCATACATGGAGCTCTGGGCGTCGATGATTGGAGAGCCGCTCCTGAAGACGGGCAAGACGCGCGTGTTTGGCCGGGGTAACAACCCAATCAACTTTGTGTCGATTCAGGACGTCGCTCGCTTCGTCGAGCTTGCGGTGACCACCGAGACCATGCGTGGCGAAATCGTTGAGGTCGGTGGACCGGAGAATCTCACCATGAACGAGGTCGCAGAGGCCTTCCAGCGGGAATCCGGGACGGCGGGGCGGATCAGTCACATCCCGCTGCCGATGATGCGCGTCATGGCGCGCGTGATGGCCCCGATAAATGCCCAGGTCGCGCGGCAAATTGGCGCCGGTGTGGTCATGGACACGACTGACGTGACCTTTGACGGCTCGGAGACCGCCCGCCGCCACCCGGCTATCACGCCAACACGTTTTGAAGACGTGATACGCCGGTTATCCGGCGACCAACCCAGCGCGCGGAATCTCGTCACAAAGCCGTAGTAGTACGGCTGGACCACGGTACGTCCACGGGTCACGCGGCCGGGGCCCTTCCCTGATAGGTCCATTTGAAGGGCTTGGCCATGGTGCGGTTGTAGTAGGCGATGAAGTCGCGGACGTTAGCCGCCAGGTCCTCAACGGGGCAACGTTAGAGCGGCTGGCCCCGCTGTATCGCGAGCAGGGGTGGCCGGCCGCAGTCGAGGGCGACGCGTGCACCGCCCCGTATAGCGCGCCGAGCGCCGGACCACCTCCCCGGTACCGCTATCGCTGCACATTCCATATCGCCTTCGGGATCGCTCGTGAGGAGCCATACGGCGCGACGCGCCGGCGGTTCGACCGCTGAGATGTCGCCGAACTCATCACTGAGGTCAGTCGGCTCAAGAGCGACAGCGATGTCCCGCTCCGTATGATGGGAACCCTCTCGGTGACTCGACCGTCGACCACCACCGTGCCGATGAGTTCCCCTACGTGTTTCCCCGGAGGCCCCCTTGGGGCCGGTCGCGTACACTGATGACCGTAGAGCGAGGACAAAGTGGAGGGCCGAACCGATGAATACGTCTTCCCGAGGTACGGCCGTCCGGGTGGCGCTGGGTCTGCTCTGGCTCGCCTTCGCCCTGACCATCGTTGGTGCCATCGTGGTCGCCGGCTACCGGGAGTTCAGTATCCCGCTCGACGTGCTTGTGGTCTCGATCTCCTTCCTGCCGAGCATCTGGGCGCTGCGTCGTGG
>JAJPIP010000091.1 GCA_021324655.1 Pseudomonadota bacterium | reverse complement strand
GGGACAGATGCGGGATGGCCCGGGGTTCGAGGATTGTGGCGCCCAGTAGCGATGTGGAGGGGAGATTGGCCTCCAGGAGGACAGACACGGAGGTACAGTCCCTACCTTGGTAGGCTAGCGTTCTGCCATCCGCTCTACATCGGCTCCTGGCGCCGATGTCTCGTGCGTGCGGCACTCGGCACAGCGGCCATACAGCTCCAGGGAGTGGCGCTCCACAGCAAAACCCGCCGCCGCCGCCGCCGCCGCAATCTCGGCTTCCGGGAGACAGACATCGATCTCCTCGATGCTGCGACAGCTGACGCAGATCAGGTGATGGTGGTGGCTCCGGCTGCACACGCGATAGCGGGGACTGCCGTCGGCCAGCTCAATGCGGTCGAGGACGCCCAGGGACACCATCGTCTCCACCGCCCGAAAGAGCGTGGCGCGCCCGATCTGTGCTTGCTCATCCTGCAGCGTCTGCCACAGATCCTCAATGGCGAAGTCTCCCCGCACTGCCGCGTACTCGGCCACCCGCCGGATGATGGTGGCCCGCGGCCGCGTATGCCGGAGCCCGGCGGCATCAAGGACCGACAGAATAGCTGCTTCCGTCAGCGATTCGCCCGTTCCGGATGGTGACGTGTCACGCACGCTGTATTCTGCCACTCTCTTCGCGCGATCACCACGGCGCATACTCATATCATGACGTCACCCCTGATCAGACGGAGCCGTCCCGAGGATGACGAGGCGATTCTGCGCGTCTACAACACGATCCAATCCGATTTCGTGCCGATGTCGGTCGAGTTTTACCGGCACTGGTACCGGACACGTCCCCCCGGCACATTTCTGGAGCGCTACGTCGCCGTCGCCGGTGACGAGATTGTGGGCAGTCTGGATCTGGCGGAGCGGCATGAGTACGCCGAGCCGGGCGTCTACCAGGCCTACCTCGATGTCGCGCCTGACCATCGCGGGCGCGGGATCGGCGGCGCGCTGTTCGAACTGGCAGAGAGACGCGCCCGGGAGCAGGGCGCCCGGGCCCTTCGCGCCCTCGTCCGCGCCCACCACTCCGAGTCCATCTCCTTCGCCGCGCATCGCGGGATGCGGCCCACCGCGCGTATCGATCGTCCCTCGCGCCTCGACGTGTCCCGGGCGAACCTGGCCAGATCAGACGAGCGGGAAAGGGCGCTTGCCACCGAGGGCATCCTCATCAGGACCCTGGCCGAGACCGGATTCACGGACCAGGAGATGCTGCGGCGCATCATGCTGCTCGCCCACGAAGCGGGGAGCGATATCCCCGGATCACCGCCGCGGCCCTCTCCTGACTTCGATCGCTGGCTGGCCGACCTGACGACCAACCCGAACAAGTCGCCGGACCGCTTCTGGATCGCCTTCGAGGGGGATCAGCCGGTCGGCGTGGCCTGGCTCGGCGCCATCGCCGGCGAGCATGCCGACAACGGCCTCACCGGCGTTGCCCGCTCTCACCGCGGGCGTGGCGTCGCCCGCGCTCTCAAAGGGCGGACGGTCCACTGGGCGCGGGACAACGGGATCCACTACATCCACACCGCGAACAACGTGGCGAACGCTCCCATGCTCGCCATCAACACGGACCTCGGCTACCAGCCCCTGCCGGAAGAGATCGAGATGGAGAAGGAGATCTAGCCCATGTTTCTCCGCTCGATCCGATTGGACCGCTCGGACGCGCTGC
The DNA here is from genome assembly GCA_021324655.1 of Pseudomonadota bacterium. Classification (GTDB taxonomy): domain Bacteria; phylum Chloroflexota; class UBA5177; order UBA5177; family UBA5177; genus JAJPIP01. The sequence continues at coordinate 10,859 of JAJPIP010000091.1, read as the reverse complement.
CGGACGGCTATCCTTTCTCCGTCCCGGCTATCGCCACGCTTGATGAGATCGAGCTACGCGTCCCCGTCACCTTCTTCGCTGGCGAAAACGCGTCGGGCAAGTCGACGCTGCTGGAAGGAATCGCCACCGGCATTCACTCCATCCCGGTCCGCGCCGACGATCCGCTCACGTCAGAGTCGCTGCGCCACGCCGAGGAGCTGGGGAAACGCTTGCGCTTCGCCTGGTCGGTCAAGACGCGGCAGGGCTTCTTCCTGCGGGCCGAGGATTTCTTCGAGTACAAGAAGGGCATCACGGCCGCGATGCGGGAGCTTGATGATCTGGCGTCCGACGCCGATCGCCGCTTCTCCGGCTACGGACGGCAGCTGGCTCGCGGTTCAGCCCTCGGACAGCGGCATGCCCTCGAGACCCGCTACGGCGAGGACCCCAACGCCCGCTCCCACGGTGAGAGCTTCCTCCAGTTCTTTGGCGCGCGCTTCACCGGCCCGGGCCTCTATCTCCTCGACGAGCCGGATACCGCCCTGTCCACCCAGAGCACCATCGGTCTCATCGCACTGTTGAAGGAGATGGTGGCACAGGGGGCGCAGTTTCTCATCGCCACCCACTCTCCCATCCTGCTCGCCTTTCCCGGCGCCGCCATCCTCAGCTTCGACCGCATCCCGATCGCCGATGTCCCCTATGAGGATGTCGAGCAGGTGACGCTGCTCAAGAGCTTCCTCGAGCACCCCGACGCATTTCTGCGCCACCTGTAGATGGAGCGAGCCTGGTCGCAGCTCCGTCCTGGTCCTGCCCTCACAGGGACTGGTGGCGCTCCGGGGAGAATCCGTCTGTCTGACTCTCCTGGGTGCGAATCGGGCGAGGATCCTTGCCGGCGATGAACCTCGGTCACGGACATAAGCGCTAGAGTGATCAGCTCGCCGGTGATGAACCTCGGATCTTCCCATGGTGCAATACGCCGTCTAGCTCCTGGAGCAGATTGCCTCGAATGGCGAAGTCCTCTACTTCTACCAGGTCCTGTGCTTCGGCAGCGCCGCCGGATCGGTCGTGATGAGCGGCTTCCTGATACCGGTTGTGACGGCCCGACAGCATCAGTTCCACACGGAATCGACAGGATCGCGACCGTGCGGAGAGGTCGGCACAGGTGGGTCGGCGTCGCGCAGGTTTACGGAGATCGGGAAACTCAGCGCAGATACCTGAAAGGGAGGACTCGATCGACCTCACACGCCCGGGAGGACGAAGTCGGTGAGCACACGACCCGTCTGCTCGTGCCTGCCGCCCGTGCCGTCATGCGTACTCGCGATGATAACGGCGAGATCGAACTCCGGGAAGACCCACTGGGCGAAGGCAGGAACGGAGATCCCCCTCGCTGGTTCCAGCAGGGCGTCCAGCACCACCACGCCCGCCGCATAGCAGGAGAACGGGCGACCGGGTCCGAAGGCACGCGGCGGATGGGCAGATCAAAGGCGAACTGGAGCCAGTCCTCGCGGAGATACCAGAGCCTATGGAGAACCCATGCCGACGCCGGCCGATCTCATCGCTCGGCCGAAAGGGCTTACGGCCGCCGCCTGGTCGCTCGACGCATCGCGTCGACGCGGGAGACAAACTCTTCAGGACGAATGACCGGGATACCGTGCCACGGAGACATCTCGAGCAAGTGGGCATCGCTGGAGACGATCAAGACCGAACTACTCGCCAGGGCGAGCTCCAGAATGCGGTTGTCTTCGTAATCTGGACAGTCGCTTACCCGGATTGCAGGGTCGATGATCTCCCCGCCCGATGCCTCGACGATCTCTCGCAGGATAGAGGCATACTCTTCCGCCCGGTCCGCCGGCCATCCGTACCCCTCGGGATCAATGAGAACCCGAACGACGTTCGTCAGCACATGGGGACTCAGGTACAGTGCGAACTCCCGCGCATCGTTGACGATCCCGACGCACTCGGAAGCAGGATAGGGACCGGCGGGAGGTGGACTGGGCCAGGACGAGAAAAGAGAGTTGCCTTCGACCACCGCTCGAATGAGCACGTTGACGTCGAAGGTAATCGGCTGTGGCCGATCCCTCACTCTCGCCGCTTCTGCGCCAGCACCCGATGCACGATCTCCTCGGCTGGAACGTCCGCATGTCCGGCCGCAGCCCGTTGCCGGACGCCGAAAGCCTGCAGATCGCGCAGCTGCTCTGCGCGCTCCAGGACCGCCATCTGCTTCATGGCAAGACGGAGGAAGGCACTGCGATTACCGCCGGCAAAGTGCTCTACGAGATGATCCAGGCGTCCCTGGTCTTCCTCAGGAATGGAGAACCCCACAGTCACCGACGGCAAGTCGCCACCTCCTGCATTAATTGCAGGTCCATTATAAACGCCTGCTACCACTAACTCCAGTCAGGGGCGGAAATTAGGAGGGCATGGGGCCCTCCGCTGCTCGCGCCTCCAGGGCCCGGCTGACCACGAAGTCGTCGTGACCCTCCGTCTCCGACCTCACAACGGGAACGTATGTGCCGGATGTCCCGATGGAACAACTGACGCGCTTATGAGATGGGCGGCCGGCTGCGCCGATCCTCCCGCTGGCGGTTGGGGCGTCAATCGGGCACGCCTGCCAGCCATGCCTCGACGGCAGACCACTCCTCCGGGGTGAGGGCGACGCTTGTTCCCCGTAGGACGCGGGGGATCTCCATGTCCTGCGGGGCGCGGTCGGACCTGGCATGCGCCTTGAGCAGGGGGTGGCGGGGGAACAACCGGTCGTCGCATACCTGCATTCGCGCCCCGGACCGAGAAGGCAGATTCCAGGACTGCCGCAGGGCAGGGATGCCCGGCGCGCCCGCTCGCTGCCTGGGCCTCGATCTCCTCGTCAACACTCCCGTGCCGGCGGAGCACTTAATGGTGCGTGATGCCCAACGTCAGCATCACGACAATAAAAACCAGGATAAAGAACCAGGCAATAAGATCTTCGCGCAGCTTCTCAGACATGCTAGGGCTCCTTCATCTCCATTCTTAGCAAAGGGGCCGCATTCGGGCAGGATCAACCGGCGACCGCAGGATGCTGGAGGGCATCACGCAGGGAGCGGATGAAGTCCGTCGCGACCCGCATTCTGTCACCCGCCGGCGTCTCCCGCAGCAGGTCGACGAGGCGACTGGCGACGATCACCCCGTCGGCGAAGCCGGCAACTTCCTGTGCCTGGGCTGGACCGGCGATACCGAACCCGACAGCGAGCGGCACCTCGGTGAGGGCCCGCACCCGCGCCACCAGCGGGCGCGCCGTCTCCGCCACGCCGCCGCTGCGCGCCCCGGTCACCCCGGCCACGCTGATGCAGTACAGGAAACCGGAGGCCCGCGCGGCCACGCGCGCGAGGCGCTCATCGCTGGAGGTGGGGGCAACCAACTGGATCAGGTGCAGGCCGGTCTCGGCCGCTCCCGTCGCCAGATCCTCCTGCTCCTCCAGCGGCACATCCGGCACGATCAGGGCGGAGACACCTGCCTCCGCCGCCTCACGGTAGAAGCGCGCGACGCCGTACGCATAGATGGGGTTGTAGGCGCCCATCAAGAGCAGCGGTTTGTTACTGCGCTGGTGGATAGCGCGCGCGTAGGCCAGGCAATCCGCGGGCGTCACTCCTTGTTCCAGCGCCGCCTGGTTCGAGCCCTGAATAGAGACGCCATCCAGCAGCGGGTCGGAGAAGGGAATGCCGATCTCCAGGGCGTCCCCGCCCGCATCCAGGATGGCGACGGCCAGGTCCACGAAGCCCTCGCGGGCCGGATAGCCGGCAGTAAGGTAGGGCATGAGGACGCCGCGCCCCTCCCGCCGCGCCGCCGTGAAGGCGGCATCCAGCGCGTTCACAGCTCCCCTTCGAGCAAGGGGATGACCTGCGCCACATCCTTATCGCCACGTCCCGACAGATTGATGAGGATCGTGCTCCCGGGATTCTCACGTGCAATGGTCGCGGCGTAGGCCACCGCGTGCGCCGACTCCAGGGCAGGGATGATTCCCTCCGTCTCCGAGAGCGTACGGAATGCTGCCAGCGCTTCCTCGTCGTCAATCGAGACATAGGAGGCGCGGCCCGAGTCCTTGTACCAGCTGTGCTCCGGGCCCACTCCGGGGTAGTCCAGTCCGGCGCTGATGCTGTGCGTCCCGGCGATCTGACCGTGCTCGTCCTGCAGTACGTACGTCCGGGCGCCGTGCAGCACCCCCTGCACGCCGTGCACCAGCGTCGCCGCGTGCTCGCCCAGGGCGTCGCCACGGCCACCCGCTTCCACTCCCACCAGTTTCACCGACGTGTGCGGGGCGAAGGGATGAAAGATGCCCATGGCGTTGCTGCCGCCGCCGACACAGGCCACGACGTAATCAGGCAGGCGGCCGACCTCCTCCTCCATCTGCACGACCGCCTCGCGTCCGATAACGGACTGAAAATCCCGCACGATGGTGGGATACGGGTGCGGACCGACCACCGAGCCGATCAGATAGAAGGAATCGTCGACATGGCCGACCCAATCACGGAACGCCTCGTTGATGGCGTCCTTCAAGGTCTGGGTGCCGGCGGTGACGGCGTGGACCTCGCTACCGAGCAGCCGCATGCGGAACACGTTCAGCTCCTGCCGCTCGATGTCCACCTGCCCCATATAGACGACGCCATCCAGGCCGAGCATGGCGCAGACCGTCGCCGTCGCCACGCCGTGCTGTCCGGCCCCCGTCTCGGCGATGATGCGCCGCTTCCCCATCCGCCTGGCCAGCAACCCCTGACCGAGCGCGTTGTTGATCTTGTGGGCGCCGGTATGAGCCAGATCCTCCCGCTTGAGGTAGATCTCCGCGCCGAGGCGGCGGCTCAGATTGCGCGCATGAAAGATCGGGGTAGGGCGCCCCACGTAGTGGCGCTGCAGCTCGGCCAGCTCCCTGGCGAACGCGGCATCGCGACGTGCCTCCTCGTACGCCTCCTCTACCTCCTGAAGCGCGCTCATCAGCGTCTCCGGCGCGTACTGCCCGCCGTACGGACCGAACCTCGCCAGACTCCCCATCGTCTCCGTCATGCCGTCCCCATTTCCGTGGCTCATTCTCACGGATTCGGCTAGGTGTCCCCAAGCCGAACGCTCGCCGTCGTGCATCACGATCTCGGGAGCTCGGGGTACGGTCAGCATGGTACGGTCAGACACGAGAGATGATACCGAGCAGGAGGCAATCATGAGCTGGATCGAGCACCCGACGCCGGACAATATGGAGACGCCGGAAGCGGCGGAGATGCTGCAAACCGCCATCGAGGAGAATCCGGGGGAGATGAGCATGCGCGCCGCCATGCTGACGGCGCCGGGCGGCGAGCACCTGGTGCGCTTCATCCGGCGGCTCCACTTCAGTGAGACCGCTCTGCCCCGCGCGAACAAGGAGATGATCGCGACGCTCGTCTCCAGTCTCAACGGCTGCCAGTACTGAATGACATCACACGGAGAGTTTCTCCGTCAGCAAGGTGCCGAGGACGAGATCGTCACCGGCATTGCCCACGACTTCCGCGGCGCGCCCATCACCGAGAAGACAACCGCCTTGCTCGACTTCACCTACAAGCTGAGCCAGACTCCCGCCGAGATAACGCGGGCCGACTGGGAAGCGCTGCTCGCCGCCGGCTGGACGGAGCAGCAGGCGATCGAGGCGGCCCACATCGTCGGCATGTTCGAGTACTACAACCGGGTTGCCGAAGCCTTCGGCATGGAATCACACGGCATCCAGGTAAAGTACCTGCTGGAAGATGCCGTTCAAGGCCCTCAGCAGCGGAGCGAGACGTCGTGATGGGGAGATGATGACGGAATCCACCGCCGCATTTGCGCGACGCATCCCCAAAGTTGAGATGCACGTCCACCTCGAAGGCTCGATGCAGCCGGACACGCTGCTACGTCTGGCGCGGAAGCACCATGTCGACATCGGAGCGGACACGGTCCATGACGTGGAGAGCCTCTACGGCTATACCGACTTCCTGCACTTCCTCGAGGTCTATCAGATGTCCACCCAGGTGCTGCGTGACGCGGAGGACTTTGCGCTTATCACGTACGAGTTTCTGCGCAACCAGGCGGCCCAGAATGTTCGCTACAGCGAGGTGATGGTCTCGCTCTCCGACCACCTCATTCGCGGGATCGACGCCGAGACGGTCATGCAGGGGATTCTGGAAGGGCAGCGGCGGGGAGAACACGACTTCAAAACCCGGATGGCCGTCATCCTCGATGCCGGGCGGCAATGGCCGGACCTGGTACCGCAGGTGCAGCAGGTCGCGGCGCGCTACGCCGGCCGCGGTGTCATCGGATTCGGCATCGGCGGTGACGAAGCGAATTTCCCGCCGGAACTCTTCACGGACGAGTTCGCGGCGGCGCGGGAGGCCGGTCTGCGGCTGACCTGTCATGCTGGTGAGGTAGCGGGCGCCGACAGCATGTGGGGAGCGATTGCCCTGGGCGCGGAGCGTCTGGGGCACGGCGTACACGCCCACGATGACCCAACACTCTACGCCGAGTTACGCTCCCGGCGGGTCGCACTCGACATGTGCCCCGTGAGCAACGTGCGCACCGGTGCCATCCCGACGCTGCACGCCCATCCCATCCGCCGGTACCTGGAGGATGGCTTGTTGGTGACTGTCAACTCCGACGATCCGCCCATGTTCGGCACCAGCATCGCCAACGAGTATCGAGCACTGGCCGAGGATCTTGGTCTGGAGCGGGCGCAGATCGCGGAGATTGCCCTCAACGGCATCAGAGCTTCCTTCCTGCCGCAGGACGAAAAGCAGCGCATGGAAGCAGAGTTCCGGACCGCCATGGGCCGGCTCGACGAGTAGCGTCTGGCCGTGATCGCCCCCGGGCGACCAGGCCGCGTGATTGATCAGCGCGCCGGCAACGGACAGACGCCGACGGCGTCTCGGATCTTTTCCAGGAGAGGGACGGCCCGGGCACGCACTCTGTCCGCGCCGCCTGCCAGGATGCGATCGATCTCGGCGCGGTCGCCGACGATCTCCTGGTAGCGCTCTCGCGCCGGACCGAAGGTACTCTCCAGCGCCTCGTACAGCTCACCTTTCGCCGTGCCGTATCCCAGGCCACCGGCCAGATAGCGCTCCGCCATGGACGATGCCGCCTCGGGTGGGGCGACGTGCCGGTAGAGCTGATAGATGGTGTCCTCTTCCGGGTTCTTTGGTTCGTCCGGCGGACGGGAGTCGGTGACGATCCGCATCACCGTCTTCCGCAGCTGCTTTGGGTCGTCGAAGATGGGAATGACATTACCGTAGCTCTTGCTCATCTTCCGGCCGTCCAGACCGACGATCGTCGCCACATCGTCCGGGATGATTGCCTCGGGCACCGTGAGGATCGGCCCGTACGTGGCGTTGAACGCCTCCGCCATGTCCTGCGTCATCTCCAGGTGCTGGCGCTGGTCGGCGCCGACCGGCACGACATTGGCGGCCGGCAGAAGGATATCGGCCGCCATCAAGATGGGGTAGTTGAAGAGGCCCATATTGACACCGGCATCCGGATCACGGTCCCGCTCGCGATTCTCATCCACCGACGCCTTGTAGGCATGCGCCCGATTCATCAGCCCCTTCGGCGTGATGCAGGCGAGGATCCAGGTCAGCTCGGTCACCTCTGGGATGTCCGACTGGCGGTAGAGCGTGACACGCGCGGGATCGAGGCCGAGCGCCAGCCAGACCGCGGCGACGTCGTACGACAGGGCCCGCAACTCCGCCCCGTCTTTGACGGTGGTCATGGCATGGTAATCGGCTATGAAGTAATACGCTTCATAGTCGCGTGCCAGGTTGAGGGCCGGACGGATCATGCCCAGATAGTTTCCAAGATGCGGGGTGCCGGTCGGCTTGATCCCCGTCAGTGCAATCTTCATCCTCGTACCACCCGAATAAACTCACGAATCAGCGCCGGGTCTTTCTCCCCGGCCATCTCCACACCGCTACTCACATCCACACCCCAGGGCCGGACACGCGCCACCGCTTCTCCCACGTTGCCGGCGTGCAAACCGCCGGCCAGGAACACCCGCCGCTCAACCGCCGGCGCGAGCGACCAGTCGAACGCCTGTCCCGTCCCGCCGTAGCTCCCCCGCCGGCCGGCATCAAGCATGACGAGATCGGCCGGGCAGCCGTCGATCCGCTCGGCCGCCACCGGTCCCCGCACATGGATGACCTGAATCGCCGGCACGTCGAGCACCGAGACGATCGTATCGGGCTCGTCCCCACTGAGCTGGACGTAATCCAACCCCAAATCACGGGCCAGACGATTCATCTCGGCCGGCGCCTCGTTGACAAAGACGCCCACCACCTTTACCCGTCCTCTGACCGCATCGAGGATCGCTCGCGCCTGGTCTTCGGTCACCCGCCGCCGGCTCCCCTCCCAGAACATCAGCCCCAGAAAATCGGCACCGCTCTCGGCAGCCACCACAGCATCCGCGGGACGGCGGATGCCACAGATTTTGACGGCAACCTGTGGAGAACTCGCATCCGTCTGGCGATGCACGCCCTCTATCTGCGCGTCGCGGGCCGTTATGTGCGCATCGCGGGCCATCTGTAAACGCAGGTCTTGCCCCTGCGCGTCGCGGGCCATCTGTAACCGCAGGTCTTGTCCCTGCCCGTCGCAGGCCATCTGTAGGCGCAGGGCTTGTCCCTGCCCGAATCCACACGCAGGGACAAGCCCTGCGCCTACATCCCCGCCGTTCATGCCAGCAATCCCTGAATGGTTGCGGCCGGATCCGCCGAGCGCATCAGCGTCTCTCCGACCAACACGGCCCGCGCGCCGGCCCGCCGCGCTCGCTCGACATCCTCGTGGGTCGCGATGCCGCTCTCGCTGACGGCAATCGCATCATCCGGCACCAGCGGCGCCAGATACTCGGTCGTCAGAAGATCGACCGAGAAGTCGGTGAGATCACGATTGTTGATGCCGATCAGACCGGCACCGGCGGCGATGGCCCGGGCCAGATCGTGCTGATCGTGCACCTCGACCAGCGGCGTCATGCCCAGCCGGATCGCCAGATCGGCGAGATCGTGCAGTTCCTCATCACTCAAGACGCACGCGATGAGCAGCAGCAGGTCGGCACCGTGGGCACGCGCCTCGTACACCTGATACGGAGTCAGGATGAAGTCCTTGCAGAGCACAGGCAGGGAGACCGCGGCGCGCACGGTGAGGAGATCGGCGAGACTGCCACCGAAATAGCGGTCGTCGGCCAGGACCGAGATCGCCGAGGCCCCGCCGCGCTCGTACCTCTGCGCCTGCGCCACCGGATCGAGCTCGGCCACGAAACGACCCGCGCTCGGCGAGCGCCGCTTCACCTCGGCGATGAGCGACATGCCGTCACCAATTTTGAAGGGGCGGGCCGGATCGGCCGCTTCCGCCGCGGCGTGCACCTCATCCAGGGGACGGGCCGCTCGCCGCGCCGCCACCTCGTCGCGCTTGTGGGCAACAATCTCATCCAGGATCATGCGGCGCTGTTGACGTGGGCGCGAGCACGCTGCGAGGCGGCCCGGAAGGACTCTAAAGTCGCGGCCGCGCGGCCGGAATCGATCGCCTCCTGGGCCAGATCGGCGCCGGCGGGGAGCGAGGGTGCTCGCCCCGCGACATAGAGGGCCGCCGCGGCATTGATCACGGCGGCGTCGCGTGCCGGCCCCGATTCTCCGTCGAGGACCGCCCGCAGGATGGCGGCGTTGGTCTCAGCGTCCCCCCCCTTCACCGCGTCGCGCGGGGCGCGCTCCACCCCGAACTCCTCCGGCGTGATCTCGTAGGAGCGGATCGCTCCGTTGCCGACCTCACGCACCATGGTCGGCCCACTGACGCTGATCTCGTCCATGCCGTCCGCGCTGTGGACGACCAGTGCGCGGCGGACACCGAGCTTGAGGAGGGCCTCGGCCATCAGATAGAGGAGATTGCCGCTGCTGACACCCAGTAGCTGATAGGTGGGATGTGCTGGATTGGTGAGCGGGCCGAGCAGATTGAAGACGGTGCGCACGCCCAGCTCACGACGCGGGACGGCGGCAAATTTCATGGCCGGATGGAAGGCGGGGGCAAAGAGGAATCCGATGCCCGCCTCCCGGACGCACTCGGCGACACCGTCCGGCGGGAGAGTGATGTCCACGCCCAGCGCCTCCAGCACGTCGGCGCTGCCGCAGCGGCCGCTGGCGGCGCGATTGCCGTGCTTGGCGACGGGCTGGCCGCAGGCGGCGACGATGATCGCCGCGGCCGTCGAGATGTTGAAGGTCCCGGAGAAGTCGCCGCCGGTCCCGCAGGTATCCGCCAGGTCGCCGACCACGTCGAGCTGACGCGCGCGCGCCCGCATGGTGCGAGCAAAGCCGACCACCTCATCCGGCGTCTCCCCTTTGGCGCGCAGCGCAATCATGATGCCGGCCAGCTGGATCGGCGTCAGTTCCTCATCCATCATCCTGGCCATCAGGGCGGCCGCCTCGTCGGCGTCCAGCGAGACGCCCTGTACGAGCCGATGAAGTAGTTCCCTCGCCATGTCTCCCTCCGAAAAACAAAAAACCCTCGTCCTCTCATAGGGACGAGGGGAACCCGCGGTGCCACCCTACTTAGGCGAAGGCCTCACTTTATGCCCTGATAACGGGCGGCATGCCCGGCACGGCCTACCCGCCCTGCGGCGCTCAGCCGGCGGCTCAGGGATCCATTCCGCAGCCATCCGTCACCGGCTTGCACCACCCGCCGGCTCTCTGCGACGAACGTGGCCGCGTACTCTTTCCCGTCAGCCTTGTGGGATGTTTCTACCATGCGGGCGAATGTTACGTCAACGAGGGGAAGGGGAGAAGTAGGGCTGGTATGAAAATATCGGGGGACGAGGTTAGGCTGCTTCCTGCGGGGTGACGGTGTAGCCGCGGGCGCGCAGCTGATTGACCAGTCGTTGCTCTGCTGCC